>NZ_JABBJN010000001.1 GCF_012928505.1 Achromobacter sp. Bel
GCGACAGCCGTGGCGGCGACCGGGGTTCCTATGGTTCGGACCGCCGTGAAGGCCAGGGCCAGGGCCGTCCGGATTCGCGTCCGTCGTACGGCAACGGTCCGCGCGGCGACAGCCGTGGTGGTGACCGGGGTTCCTATGGTTCGGACCGCCGTGAAGGCCAGGGCCAGGGTCGCCCGGATTCGCGTCCGTCGTACGGCAACGGTCCGCGCGGCGACAGCCGTGGCGGCGACCGGGGTTCCTATGGTTCGGACCGCCGTGAAGGCCAGGGCCAGGGTCGCCCGGATTCGCGTCCGTCATACGGCAACGGTCCGCGCGGCGACAGCCGTGGCGGCGAACGCGCCTCCTACGGTTCGGAACGCCGGGAATACCAAGGCCAGGGGCAGGGCCGTCCGGATTCGCGTCCGTCGTACGGCAACGGTCCGCGCGGCGACAGCCGTGGCGGCGAACGCGCCTCCTACGGTTCGGAACGCCGGGAGTACCAAGGCCAGGGGCAGGGCCGTCCGGATTCGCGTCCGTCGTACGGCAACGGCCCGCGCGGCGACAGCCGTGGCGGCGAACGCACGTCCTATGGTTCGGAACGTCGTGAACACCAAGGCCAGGGCCAAGGTCGTCCCTCCTATGACGGCCCGCGCGGCGATGATTCGTCGCACGGCAATCGTGAGCCCGCTTCGCAAAAGCCGCAATTCAACCGTCCGCGCCAGTCGTACGCGGCCATCCGCATCGATCAGGTGCAGCGCGTGCTGGGCGAAATCCTGCAATGGACCTATCCGGCCGATTCCGCGCTGTCGCATTGGCTGCGCCATCATCCGAACCTGGGGGCGCGCGACCGTTCCGAGGTCGCCGAAGCCGTCTACGATGTGCTGCGCCATCTGCGCCGTTACCGCCAGTTCGGTGAAAGCGGCGTGGGCCCCGCCTCGCGCCGCCTGGCTATCCTGGGCCTGAACGCCACGCTGGGCGCCGAAGCGCTGGAAGACGGCATGGACGCCGCCGAAGCCGAATGGCTCAAGCGCGTGTCGCAGATCGACCTGGCCACCTTGCCCCGCGCGGTGCGCGGCAGCATCCCGGACTGGCTGGACGAACGCCTGAGCCAGATGGACAGCCCGGAAACCCTGGTCGAAGCGCTGAACCGCCAGGCCAGCCTGGATTTGCGCGTCAACCCGCTGAAGGCCGAGCGCGATGCCATGCTGACCGAACTGCAGCAAAGCGCCGGTCGCTACGAACCCGTGGCCATGCCGTTTTCGCCGTGGGGCATTCGTATGGAAGGCCGCCCGGCTATCAACCGCTGGCCGCAATTTGAAAACGGCAGCATCGAAGTGCAGGACGAAGGCAGCCAGTTGCTGGCCCTGCTGGTCGCGCCGCGCCGCGGCGAAATGATCATCGACTTCTGCGCCGGCGCCGGTGGCAAGACGTTGCTGCTGGGCGCATTGATGCGCTCCACCGGCCGTTTGTACGCCTTCGACGTGTCGGCGGCGCGCCTGGCGCGCGCCAAGCCGCGCTTTGCACGCAGCGGCCTGTCGAACGTGGTGCCCGTCGTGATCGATAGCGAGAACGACGCCCGCGTGAAACGCCTGGCCGGCAAGGCACAGCGCGTGCTGGTCGACGCGCCTTGCAGCGGCATCGGCACCTTGCGCCGCAATCCCGACCTGAAGTGGCGCCAGCACCCCGAGGCGCTGGCCGAATTGGGCCGGTTGCAGGAACGCATCCTGAACAGCGCCGCGCGTTGCGTGGCGCCCGGCGGCCGCCTGGTGTACGCCACGTGCAGCCTGTTGGCGGAAGAAAACGAAGTGCAGGCCGAGCGTTTCCTGGCTGGCCACCCCGATTTCGAACGCGTGGACGCCGCCGAGATCCTGGCCGCGCGCTGCGAAACCCTGAAGTTGGAAGGCCCCTACGTCCAGTTGCGCCCTGACGTGCACGGCACCGACGGCTTCTTTGCCGCAGTATTCGAGCGCAAAAAGAAGGGCGCAGCCGGCGCATCGGCGGAAACCACCGAGGCGGCGGTTGCCGGCGCCGAGCTGGATGCCGACGATTCGGGAGTGGATGCGGCCGCAGATGCGGATGTGGCGGCAGATGTGGCGGCCGATGCGGTGGTGCCTGCAGGCGACCAGGCCGAGGCCAAGCCCGAAGCCGGGCCCGTGGCGGATCCGGTGGCTGAATCTGTCCCCGGGGCCGAACCGGCCAAGGAAGACAAGCCGGCCTGACGCGCGTTCGGCCCGCGCCGGCTCAGGGAGCCGGCGTGACGCCGACCGTCGCGCTGAACCGGCGGGTGCCCAATGTCTTGTTCTGGTATTTCACTTCCCAGGCCAGGGTGTCGGACCCGGGGCGGTCCGCCTGGTAGACCACTTGCGAAACGGCTACCGGGCGATAGGCGCAACGACCCGAATCGCTGGACTGGCCCCGCGTCTGCATGATGCTGGCCTTGCCCAGGGTGGGGTTCTGGGTGATTTGCACACGCGGCGCCCGGAGCGCCAGGCAATCCGACCCCCGGATTTCGTAGTACGAGGCCAACACGACGACGTCGCCGGACTTCATCGTCTGCGCCAAGACAGGCGCGCACAGCGCGATTCCCAGCGCCGACAGGGCTGAAAATAAATAGGGTCGTATTGTTTTCGGCAACATCAGTGGGGCAAAAGAGACAGTTTGGTCAGCGGGAAAGGCGGCAAGTCTGCGCCGCGAACGTGGCGTCCACAAGACGGAAATCCCTTGCTGACAGGAACTTTAGTAGCGAAATGTAGCCAAAACCTGGTGCCATTGCGAATACCCCCCACCTTCATGGGGTAGCCGGCCCAGGCGCCGGATGTCCGCAAGGCTCGGCCTCGCGATCTGCCCGAAAGGGCCGCGAGAGTGGGGTTTTGTGCGCCAAAACCGGGGCTTAGTCCTTGATTTCGCTCAAAAACTATTTTGAAACTCCCTTGTCATAAGAAGACAAAGGTAAGCTAAACTTCAGGCACTTCTCAAGCGAGGCTCATAACAGCTTTATGGATTACATCCTCTCCTTCATTGCCGGCGGTCTGACCCAAGCGACTTGGTGGCAGGTCGTCGTATTCACCCTTGTCGTGACGCACATCACGATTGTTGCGGTCACGGTTTTTCTCCATCGCAGCCAAGCGCACCGCGGTCTGGATCTGCATCCGGCTGTGATGCACTTCTTCCGTTTCTGGCTCTGGATGACGACCGGCATGGTCACCAAGGAATGGGTCGCCATTCACCGCAAGCATCACGCCAAGTGCGAAAAGGAAGGCGATCCTCACTCGCCCATGCTGTTCGGCATCTGGAAGGTGCTGTTCCGCGGCGCGGAACTGTATCGCGAAGAATCGAACAACAAGGAAACCATGGCCAAGTTCGGCCACGGCACGCCTGACGACTGGCTCGAACGCAACGTCTACAGCAAGCACAGCCTGTGGGGCGTGCTGTCCATGCTGGCCATCGACGTCGCCCTGTTCGGCGCGATGGGCGTGACGGTGTGGGCGGTGCAGATGGCCTGGATTCCCTTCTGGGCGGCCGGCGTCGTCAACGGTATCGGCCACTATTGGGGCTATCGCAACTACAACAGCCCGGACACCAGCACCAACGTGTTCCCGTGGGGCATCGTGATTGGCGGCGAAGAGCTGCACAACAACCACCACGCCCATGGCACGTCGGCCAAGTTCTCGGCCAAGTGGTACGAATTCGACATCGGCTGGTGCTACATCAACATCCTGAAGTTCTTCGGCCTGGCCAAGATCAAGAAGGTTGCGCCCAAGCTGAAGCTGGACGACACCCGCACGGGCATCGACCTGCGTACGCTGCAAGGCGTGATCACGCACCGCTACGAAGTCATGGCCCGCTACGCGGACGTGATCAAGAGCGCCGCTCGCGAAGAACTGAGCAAACTGAAGGCCTCGCGCCAGGAAGGCAACGCTGAATGCGGCTACACCAAGCTGCATCAAGTGCGCCGCGCCATCCACCGCAACGAGGACATCCTCCAGCCTGAACAGCTTGCCGCCGTGGACAAGGCCATCGCCCAGAACAAGTCGCTGTCGACCCTGGTGCAGATGCGCCGCGAACTCGGCCGCATCTGGGAAAGCTCCAGCGCCAGCAGCGAACAGCTCCTCCATGACCTGCAGGCCTGGTGCCAGCGCGCCCAGCAAAGCGGCATCGCCGGGCTCGAGCAATTTGCTCAACATCTGCGCCGCTACGCGGCATGATGCTAGAGAAGCTCAACCCTGAACAACGCGCCGCAGTAACGTTAGAACCGCAGCACGCCCTGGTCTTGGCCGGGGCGGGCAGCGGGAAGACCCGGGTACTCACTACCCGCATGGCCTGGCTGATTCAAACCGGCCAGGCTTCGCCTTTTGGGCTTCTGGCGGTCACGTTCACCAATAAGGCCGCCCGCGAGATGCTGGCGCGCATGTCGGCGATTCTGCCGATTGATACGCGCGGCCTCTGGATCGGCACGTTCCACGGCCTGTGCAATCGCATGCTGCGCGCGCATCATCGCGATGCCGGCTTGCCGCAAAGCTTCCAGATCCTGGACGTCACCGATCAACTGGCTGCCATCAAGCGCCTGATGAAGGCGAACGGCGTCGACGACGAAAAGTACCCGCCGCGCGACGTGCAACGTTTCATCAACGGCGCCAAGGAAGAGGGCCTGCGCCCGCAGGACGTCGAAGCTTATGACGCCCATCGCCGCCGCCTGATCGAGATCTACCAGCTTTACGAAGCCCAGTGCCAGCGCGAAGGCGTGGTCGACTTCGCCGAGCTGCTGCTTCGCGCCTATGAACTGCTGTCGCGCAACGCACCGGTGCGCGAGCACTATCAGCGCCGTTTCCGCCACATCCTGGTCGACGAGTTCCAGGACACCAACACGCTGCAGTACAAGTGGCTGCGTTTGCTGGCTGGCGGTGGCGCGGCCATTTTCGCCGTGGGCGACGACGATCAGTCCATTTACGCCTTCCGGGGCGCGAACGTCGGCAACATGTCCGACTTCGAGCGTGATTACGCGCATGGCACCGTGATCCGGCTGGAACAGAACTACCGTTCGTTTGGCCACATCCTGGATTCCGCCAATGCGCTGATCGGCCATAACAGCGGCCGGCTGGGCAAGAACCTGTGGACCGACCAGGGTGAAGGCGAGCCGGTGCGCGTCATCGAACAGCCCTCGGACGGCATGGAAGCCCAATGGATCGTGGACGAAATCCGTTCGCTGATCCATGACGGCAGCCTGCGCCGCGAGATCGCCGTGCTGTATCGCAGCAACGCGCAATCGCGCGTGCTGGAACACGCCATTTTCTCGGCCGGCATTCCCTACAAGGTCTACGGCGGCCTGCGCTTTTTCGAGCGCCAGGAAATCAAGCACGCGCTGGCGTACCTGCGGCTGATGGCCAACCCCAACGACGACACGTCGTGGATGCGTGTCGTCAACTTCCCGACGCGCGGCATCGGTGCGCGTACGCTGGAGCAACTGGCTGACGCGGCCCGCGCACACGACACCAGCCTTTACGCGGCGGTGGCGTTGGTGGGCGGCAAGGGCGGGTCCAACCTGGCCCAGTTCGCGCAGCTGATCCATCGCCTGATCGAAGAAACGCGCGATCTGCCGCTGCCGGAAATGGTCGAGCACATGCTCGAAGCCAGCGGCCTGAACGCCCATTACAAGGCCGAGCGCGAAGGCGCCGAGCGCCTTGAGAACTTGAACGAATTGATCACGGCCGCGGCCGTGTTCGCTTCCGAAGAGAACTATGACGGCATGCCTGCTGGCGTGGTGCCTGAACAGGCCACCTCGTCCACGCTGATGCCGGGCGTGGTCGACGCGCCTATCGTGGCCTCGGACGGCCTGACGCCGCTGGCGGGATTCCTGTCGCACGCGGCGCTGGAAGCCGGTGACAACCAGGCCCAGCAAGGCCAGGACGCCGTCCAGCTGATGACGGTTCACGCCGCCAAGGGCCTGGAATTCGACGCCGTGTTTATCACCGGCCTGGAAGAAGGCTTGTTCCCCCACGAGAACAGCATCCTGGAACAGTCCGGGCTGGAAGAAGAGCGCCGCCTGATGTACGTGGCGATCACCCGCGCGCGGCAGCGCCTGTACATCAGCCTGGCCCAAAGCCGGATGCTGCATGGCCAGACGCGCTACGCCATGCGTTCGCGCTTCCTGGACGAAATTCCGGAAGAGCACCTGAAATGGCTGTCTCCCAAGGCCGGCCTGGCGCCGGTCAGCAGCACGGGCGCCGGCTGGGGCGGGGGCAACCGCGGCGACGCGTTCGGACGCAAGGCCACCAACACTATTGCGCCGCGTCAACCGCGCGGCATCGCAAGCGGTGTCACGGTGGGCGACAAGCAGTATCGTGTGGGTCAGGGCGTGCATCATGCGCGGTTTGGCGATGGCACGATCATTGGCTTGAGCGGCGCAGGACAGGACGCGCAGGCAGAAATCCAGTTCCGTGACGTCGGCGCCAAGACCTTGGCGCTGGGCATCGCCAAACTTGATATTGTTCAAGGTTAAACATGGCCAACAACGATTCTCCGAAAGCCGAGTTGGCGTCGCTGCGCGCCGAGGTCGATGAAATCGACCAACAGATCATGTTGCTGCTGGGCGTGCGGTTCCGTTGCACGGACATGATCGGCGAACTGAAGACCAACCACGGCATGGACCTCGTGGATCCCGTACGGGAATCCCAACAGGTGGAACGCATCCGCCGGCTGGCCGAAGAAGCGGGCGTGCCGCCCGCTCTGGCGGAAACCATCCTGCGCGAAGTGATCGACACCGTGGTCGACCACCATACCCGCCTGCGCGAGCGTCCGTACTCGTAATGCCAGGCTGGCGGCGCCCCAGGGGCGCCGCCTTCCCTTTCCCCTACAAGACCTTCATGAACGCCAGCAAGGCGTCGATGTCGTCCGCGCTGAGATCCAGTGGACGGATGTGTTCGGACTTGCGCGGCGCATAAGGATCTGGCGGATCAGCGGGCGCGGCCTCCCGGCCCATGCCTGCGTTGTACATCCGTAGCAACCCCTTCAGGTCCGCGAACAGGCCGTTGTGCATCCACGGGCCGGCCTGCGAGACATTGCGCAGGCTGGGCGTACGGAATTTGCCAAGGTCGGCGGGGTCTCGGGTGATTTCGAAACGGCCAAGATCCTGATTGCGCCGGCCATAGAACGACAGGCCGATGTTGTGGAACTGGTGGTCCGTCAGTAGCGCGCCGCTATGGCAGTTCATGCAGCGGGCCTGGGTGCGGAACAAATGCATGCCCCGCAGTTCCGTGTCGTTCAAGGCATTGCGCTCCCCATTGAGAAACGCGTCGAAGCGCGAGGTTTGCGGACGAAGCGTGGCGACATAGGCGGCCAGCGCACGGGCCAACCGGTCGCTGTCGACGGCGTCCCGACCTGAAGTCGACGCTGACCCGGAAGCCGAAGCCACGTCTCTCATCGCCGGGCCGAACGCCTTCAAGAATTGCGCGGGGTAGGGTGGCAGGCCTTGCAGGCGTGCGATGGCGCTGCCCAGGTCGTGATTCATCTCCCGGCTGTCTTGCACCGGACCCAACACCTGCGCTTTCAGCGTGCCGGCGCGCCCGTCCCAGAACAGGCGTGGCGCGAAGGGGGCCGCCAGCAAGGAGGGCGACCGCCGCCTGCCCATCAGCCGGTCTTCCCCGACCGCCAGTGGACGGCCGTCGGTAAAGGCCCGCTGCGGCATATGACAGGACGCGCAAGACACCTGCCCCTTGCGCGACAAGTGCCCATCGAAGAACAGCATCTGCCCCAGCGCCACGATCTCGGGCTTCCGGATATCGCTCGCCAACTCGGCGCGGCCGGCATTCGCCGCCATCCAGGACGACGGCGGCGCGTCCACGGGCGGCACCCTGGCCCACTCGGTCCACGTGATGCCGGGATCGATGGCAGGGGCCGGCCACAGGCTTGGGGGGCCGGCATAGCGCGCCCGCAGGCAAGCCATGTCCCAAGCGGCGCCATCGCGGCATGCAAGGGCCGGGGCCGTCGCGGCTGGCTCCGCCCGGAGGGGAGTGCCTGCCGCCAGGGCGAGGGCTGCCGCCGCCCCGGCGAGGGTGCGGCGTAAGAGGGCGCGGTGCATCAGAAGCGGTAGCTGGCTTGCACCCAGATCTCGCGGCCGACCTGATAGGTGTTTCGGTTGGTCGTCAGATTGGGGTTGCTGGCGGTGATGGCCGGCGTCTTGTTCAACACGTTCAGGACGTCCAGTGTGAAGGCGACGTTGCGAGCGAAGGCAGGCTCCCAGATCAGGCGGGTGTCCCACGTCCAGTACGAGGCGAGCCGGGCGCTGCGGTAGCTTTGCAGCGATTCAGGGCGTGGACCGTACCCGACATAGACAGACGTCATGCGCGAACTGCGCCACTGGATGCTGTTGTCCCAGGTCAGCCCGGCGCGGGGCCACATGCCCGTCAAGGAAAGCGAGGCCTTCTGGGGCTGATGGAACGACGTAGGCGGAAGGTCGATCGCGCGCATGCGTTCGCCGTCGTAAAGAATGTATTCGTCCGGGTCGCGCGCGCCGCCCTCATAGCCCTCGACCAGGTCCGCGTTGACCTTGCGTTTCTGATAGCTCCAGTCGGCGCGCGCGGTCCAGCGGGTCTCCATCAGATGCCAGGGTTCCAGCGTCCGCAACGACAGACTGATCGTATCCGTAGTGGACTTGCCGTTGTTGAGATAGCGGTAGCCCTGGACGTTGTCGCCGGCTTTGCTGACCTGATCGCGCCCATTGCGGTGGACGTAGGCCGCCAGCCCTTCCACAGTGCCCATCCGCTGCCTGACCGACAGCGCCCATTCATCGTCGTACGGGGTGCGCAAGCCTTCGTAGGAGACGTAGTAAGGTTTGGACCCGTCCGCCACCGGATTGCCGTAGCGGTCCAATACCTGGCGCCTGAGGGTGTTGATCCGTTCCTCCAGCGCGATGTTCAGCACGTCCGAGCCGTAGTAGCGCGCCCACCCGCCGCTGATCACGGTATTGCCGTTGCCGAACGCGTCCCAGTCCAGGCGCGTGCGCGGCGACAGGTTGCTGTTGCCCAGGAAGGTCTCGCGGTCGTAGCGCAGCGCGCCGGTCAAGGCCACGCGTCCTAGTTCCACCCGGTCCGAGGCATAGAGGGAAGCGGTGTTGTACTTCGTCTCGACGGTTCCGCGCAGGTTGTGTACCTTGCTGGTATGGCGTTCGGAGCCGTCCGCGGCGTGCACGGCGATGTACGAGTACGCATCGCTGAATCGTTCGAAATTCACGCCGACGCGCTGCAGGTCCACCCCCGCGTAGGGCGTATGCGTAAAGGGGCCGGTACGTATTGGATCCAGGTCGACCCGGCCTTTCAGCGTCCAGGTGTCCTGTTCCTTCTGCTCTTTTCCAAAGCCGCCCGTCACGTATTGCGGGATCGACGGGAATTTGTGCGTGACCAGCGACGTTGCGTCGGACGAGCGGTTGCTGAGCGCGTTGTCCCAGCCTGCCTGCACGGATGCCCGGCCGCCCAGGAAGGCGTGGTCCAGGTTCCAGCCCACGCCGCGCGCCGCATGGGTGTTGTCCCATTGGGTGTCGCGGAAGGTGTCGCTGGACAGGGTTTCGCGGCGGTCGCTGTACTTCAGCGTCAGGTCGGAGATGGTGTCCGCCGTGGCCCGTACCGTGAACTTGCCCAGGAAGTTGTCGATGCGATCGTCGTAGTTGTCTTCGCCTTGCGTGGGCTGGTCGCCGTCCACGCCCATGTTCCAGCGCCGGATGCTGGATTCGCGTCGCGACATGCTCAGCACCGCGCCCGTCTTGTCATTGATGGCGATGTCGCCGATGGCGGTGTAAAAGCGCTTCTTCCACTCCGGAGAAAACCCCGGCTTGCCCTGGCCCCATCCCGTTTCGTCGCCTTCGGCGATCTTCTGCTGGGTCATCTTCGACGTGTTCCAACGATAGTCGAGTTGCAGGTGGTTTTCACCGGACGGCCGGCGCAGCCGCGCGTCCACCACGCCACCTGTGAAGCGTCCATATTCAACGGGCACGAAGCTGTCCATCACGCGGACCTCGCCCAGCAGATTGGTGTCGACGAAATAGGACTGCGCGTTGCTGGGGATGTTGGCGATCTGCAGATTCAGGTTCTTGCTGGCAGGGTCGACGCGGTTCGTCGCGTCCATGCCGTCGATCTGGAACAGGTTCTGGTATGGGCTCGCGCCGTGGAAGGAGATGTCCTCGACATTCATTGAGCCGCGGTTCGTCGATCCGTTGGCCGGGGTATTCGTGCGCACGGCAGGATGAGTGGCCACCAGCGACGTCAGGTCTTGATTGCCGGTCGGCTTTGTCGCGATTTCTTCCCGGCTGTAGACCCGTTCGTCGCTGTGTTCGCCATACACCTTCACCGCTTCCAGCCGCAATGCGGAAAACTGGTTCGTCTTGTCGACAAAGATGATGTAGCGGCCGGGGCCGTCGCCGCGCAATGCCAGGCCGGAGCCGCGCAGCAACTGGTCCAGCGCATCCAGCGGCGACAAGGTGCCCCGCAGCGCGGGCGCAGATTTGCCGGCGACGGCAGCGGGCACGAACGACACTTCCAGATTCGCCTGCTGGCCCAGGGCAAGCAAGGCGGGGCCCAGCGGCTGGGCCGGGATGTCGAAGGCGACAGGGGCGGCGCGAGTCTGGGCCTGTGCCGGGTGGGCCAGCGCCAACGCTGCGCAGAGGGCGACGGCGGCGACGGGAGGGCGGCGCGTGGAAAGGCGGGAAGACATGCGTAAGTCCTAAGCAGTAATGTCAGCCGTAGGACGTCGGCACCGCCCAAACCCCTCATCGATTTTTCGATGAATAATTTATATCGATTCTCATTTACCGATTGGCAAGCGTCTTGACGCCGTCAGCGCAAGATCAGCAGGCCCGGCAGTTCGGTCACGCGGACCGGCGTCTGCGCCAGCAGCAGTTCCAGCGCCCGCAGCGGATCGGCGACCAGGGCGGTGCCCGATACGCGTTGGGTCTTGGCTGCGTCGCCCAAAACCAGGATGTGCTTGGCGCTGTAGCGCGCCAGCGCGTCCGCTGCGGCTGGCAGCGGCACGTCGTCGAAGCTCAGCAGGCCACGGGTCCAGCCCGGCTGCGCCGTGCCGGCCTCGGCGTCGCGTTTGACGCCTGCCGCGGACACCTCCGCCGCTTCGCCGGTAGACAAAGTCAGGCCTTGTTCATCGGTGCACGGCAGGCAGCGCACGGCGACCTGGTGCGCTTGCACCGCCACCCGCGTGCCGCCGTGCAGCAGATCTACGGTGAAGCGCGTGCCCAGCGCCGTGGCGAAGGCGTCGCGGGTGATGACAGAGAACGGCGCCATGCCAGGTTGCCGCGGTGCGGGCTCGAACTGGGCGCGGCCCTGCAGCAAGCGAACCTGGCGGCGGCCGTCGCCATAGTCCAGCGCCAACGCACTGTGCGCATCCAGCACGACCGCGGAGCCGTCCGGCAGCATAATGCGGCGCACGCCGACATCGGCGGTGTAGTCGGCTTGCGACTGGGGCGCGGTGGACCCGAACCAACCGGCGAACGCGGCCGTCAGCAGCGCCAGCATGGCGGTGACGCGCAGCTTGCGGGTCGGGCGCTTCGCGAGCTTGCCGCGGTCGATCTCGCCCATGCGGCGCCACAGGCGCGACAGGCGGTCGTAGGCCGCGGCATGCCGTGTATCCGCCCGATACCAGGCCTCGAACGCGGCATGTGATTCGTCGTCCAGGCGCTCGCCGCTTTGCCGGATCACCCAACGTGAAGCTTCTTGCACGGGGTCGAGCGGGCGGGCGCGCGTGGCCATCAGTCGGCCAGCGCCAGGTCGCAGGCCAGCAAGATGCGCATCATGTGTTTTTCCACGGCGCTGATGGAGATCGCGAAGCGCTTGGCGATGTCGCGGTAGGTCAGGCCTTCGTGACGGTGCAGCACGAAGACGTCCAGGCTGCGGCGGGGTTGGGCGAGCAGGGCGGATTCCAGGCGGCGCAGGGTCTGATGGGCGGATGCCACGTCGAAGGTATCGGCGGCATGGGCGACGGGCAGCGCGGCGGCGTAGTCGGCGGTGGCCGACAGTTCGCGGGTGCGGCGGCGGTGCCAGTCCGTCGCGATGTTGGCGGCCACCCGGAACACGTACGCCCGGTCATTGTCGGGGCGGGTGCGGTCGTTGAATTCCGCAAGCTTGATCCAGGTGTCCTGCGCGCAATCCTGCGCCACGTCGCGTGAGCCGGTGCGCATCGAAAGAAAGCCAAGCAGTTCGCGGTAATGGCGAAGGAATACGTCCGAAAGCGTAGACATGTCGCTGGCGTCCGGCGCCAGATAAAGTCAATTTCGCGACGAAGTATAAATGATAATGCTTATTATTACCAGATAAGGATGGACGGCCAGGCGGCGGGGCAGGCCCACCGCCCAAGCAACGTCCTAGGCTTCGCTTTGGTCGATTTCTTCCAGGGAACCCTGGATCTCAAGCCATTGCTCTTCAAGCTCGTCGATGCGCTTGCCGTGCTCGCCGTGTTCGGCCATGACCTTCTGGCGTTCCGCGCGGCGCGCATCCGAATACAAGTCCGGATCGGCGATGACGGCGTCCAGCGCGTGCAGCTTGGTCCGTAGCTTCTCCATTTCGGATTCGACCTTGGCCAGCTTGGATTCCAGCGGTTTGCGCAGGGCGGACAGGCGTTGCCGTTGTTCGGCTTCGGCCCGGCGTTGCGCCTTGCGGTCCACGACGGGTTCGCTGCCTTCGGCGTTCTCGCGTGCGGCTTCTGCGCGTTCGCCGGCATTGCGGGCGGCCAGCCAGTCTCGGTAGTCTTCAAGGTCACCGTCGAACTCGCGCACCGCGCCGTCCGCCACGATCCAGAAGCTGTCTACTGTGGTGCGCAACAGGTGGCGGTCGTGCGAGACCAGCAGCATGCTGCCGCCGAAGTCGGCCAGCGCGGCGGCCAGGGCTTCGCGCGTTTCCACGTCCAAGTGGTTGCTGGGTTCGTCCAGCAACAGCAGGTTGGGTTTCTGCCAGACGATCAGCGACAATGCCAGACGCGCTTTTTCGCCGCCCGACATGGGGCCGACCTTGCTGGTGACGGTATCGCCCGAAAACCCGAAACCGCCCAGATAGTTGCGCAGCTCCTGCTCGCGGGTATCAGGCGCCAGCCGCGCCAGGTGCGCGATCGGCGTGCTGTCCACGTCCAGCATGTCCAGCTGGTGCTGATGAAAATAGCCGATGGCCAGACCGCGCGAGGCGCGGCGTTCACCCGCCTGCACGGGAATCTCTTCCGCCAGCGTCTTGATCAGCGTGCTCTTGCCCGCGCCATTGGCGCCCAGGACACCGACGCGGCTGCCGGCGCGCACCATCAAGGTGACGTCGCGCAGGATGGGCACGGCGTTGCCCGCCGCATCCGTGTAGCCGGCGGACAGGTGTTCCAGCGTCAGCAAAGGGTCGGGGACCTGATCTGGCGACGGGATGCGGATGTCGATGCCGGCTTCGGCATGCAAGGGCGCCAGCACCTGCATGCGGGCCAGCGCCTTGACGCGGCTTTGCGCCTGCTTGGCTTTGGATGCCTTGGCCTTGAAGCGGTCGATGAAGCCTTGCAGACGGGCCGTCTCGCGCGTCTGGCGTTCGTAGGCGATGTTGGTCTGGCGCAGGCGCTCGGCGCGTTGCGTCAGGAAATCGCCATAGCCGCCTCGGTAGCGCACCAACTTGGCGTGATCGAAGTGCAGGATCGACTTGGCCACCGCATCCAGGAATTCGGTGTCGTGGGAGATCAGCATGACGGTGCCCGGATAGGCGCCCAGCCATTTCTCCAGCCACAGCATCGCATCCAGATCCAGGTGGTTGGTGGGTTCGTCCAGCAGCAGCAGTTCAGACGGGGCCATCAACGCGCTTGCCAGGGCCAGGCGCATGCGCCAGCCCCCGGAAAAGCTCTCTACCGGCAGCATCCATTCGTTGGGTTTGAAGCCCAGGCCCGCCAGCAGCTGTTCGGCGCGCGAGGCCGCGCTCCAGGCGCCGGCTTCCACCAGCGCCGCTTCCACTTCCGCGATCTGCGTGCCCTGGTCGTCGGTCAGCGTGGCGCGGCGCGCCTGCAATTCTCGCAGGTGCGTGTCGCCGTCGATGACGAATTCACGGGCCGGGCGGTCGTCGGCGTCCAGTTCCTGCTTGACGCTGGCGATGCGCCAGCCGACGGGCAGGTTCACGGTGCCGGCGTCCAGGTCCAGGGCGCCGGTCAGCAGGGCGAACAACGAGGATTTGCCCGCGCCGTTCTTGCCCACGATGCCGACGCGTTCGCCCGGATGAACAACGAATTCAGCGCCGTCCAGCAGCACTTTCGTGCCGCGGCGCAGGGTCAATCCAGTAGCGCGTATCACAGGGTAAGTTGCTCTCGGGTAAGCAGCAGGAGCTGGTCCGACGCCTCTTCCGTATCCAGCCATACGGGAGACAGCTGCGGGAAGGCGGCTTCGAAGAAGTCGCGTTCGTGGCCGATCTCAAGCACGATCACGCCGTCTTGCGTGAGGTATTGGGGAGCCGCCGCCAGAATGCGGCGCACCAGGTCCATGCCGTCTTCGCCACCGGCCAGGGCCAGTTGCGGTTCATGGAGGTACTCCTGGGGCAGTACATCCATGGAGCCGCTGTTCACGTAAGGCGGATTGCAGACGATGACGTCGTACTGGCATGCCGGCAGACTGTCGAACAGATTGCTTTCGTGCAGGTCCAGACGGTCTTGCAAACCGTAGTCGTCGACGTTGCGGCGCGCGACATCCAGCGCATCCGCCGACACGTCCACCGCGTCCACATGGGCGTAGGGGAAGGCCAGGGCCGACAGGATGGCCAGGCAGCCCGACCCGGTGCACATGTCCAGCACGTTTTCTACCGCCGTCGCATCCTGCACCCAGGGCGACAAGCCCTGGTCCAGCAGTTCCGCGATGGGTGAGCGCGGCACGATGACGCGCTTGTCCACATAGAAGCGATGGCCGCGCAGCCAGGCCTCGTTGGTGAGGTACGCGGCGGGCACGCGCTCGGTCACGCGGCGTTCCAGCAGGTCCAGCACGCGGTCACGCTCTTCGCGGACCACGCGGGCGTCCAGGAACGGCTCCAGCGTGTCCAGCGGCAAGTGCAGGGCGTGCAGCGTCAGGTAGACCGCCTCGTCCCAGGCGTTGTCGCTGCCGTGTCCCAGCGCCACTTGGGCGCCGTTCAGCCGCGACACCCCGTAACGGATGAGGTCGCGCAGGGTCAGCAATTCTTGGCGGGCGGATTGATACATAGTCAGGCCTTTTTTCCCCACGGGCGGCCCCAAGGGGAAAGCGCCCCCTCGGAGGGGGCAGTTTCGTTTCCCCACGGTCCGTCCAAGCGGATGGCCCGTGGGGCGGTTTCACTTTTTCAGCAGAAGATTTTCCAGCGTGCGCCGGTAGATATTCTTAAGCGGATCCAGCGAGGCCACTTCGACACGCTCGTTGACCTTGTGGATCGTGGCGTTGCCCGGACCGAATTCGATCACCTGCGGGCAGATCTTGGCGATGAAGCGGCCGTCGGACGTGCCGCCGGTGGTGGACAGTTCGGCGGTGACGCCGGTTTCAGCGTGAATCGCCTGCACCAGCGCATCGGTCAACGAACCGCGCGGGGTCAGGAAAGGCTCGCCGCCCAGTTCCCAGTCCAGGTCGTATTCCAGGCCGTGCTTGTCCAGCACCGCATGCACGCGGGCTTTCAGGCTTTCCGGCGTGCTGGCCGTCGAGAAACGGAAATTGAACAGCGCCACGGCTTCGCCGGGCACCACGTTCGTCGCACCGGTGCCCGAGTTCAGGTTCGACACCTGGAACGTCGTGGGCGGGAAGTACTCATTGCCCTGGTCCCATTCGATGCCCACGATATCGGCCAGCGCCGGCGCCAGTTGATGCACCGGGTTGCGCGCCAGGTGCGGGTAGGCCACGTGGCCCTGGATGCCCTTGACCGTCAGCTTGCCCGACAACGAACCGCGGCGGCCGTTCTTGCAGGTGTCACCCAGCACGTCGCCCGAGGTCGGCTCACCGACGATGCAGTAGTCCAGCTGTTCGCCGCGCGCTTTCAGCGCGTCGCAGACGATGGCGGTGCCGTCGATCGACGGGCCTTCTTCGTCCGACGTGATCAGCAGCGCGATCGAACCGTCGTGTTGCGGGTGGGCCGCCACGAATTCCTCGGCCGCCACTACGAAGGCGGCGATCGAGCTCTTCATGTCGGCCGCCCCGCGGCCGTACAGCCAGCCGTCGCGCTCAGTGGGCACGAACGGATCGCTCTCCCACTTTTCGCGCGGGCCCGGCGGCACCACGTCCGTGTGACCGGCGAACACGGTCAGCGGCGCGGCGCTGCCGCGCCGGGCCCACAGGTTGGTGACACCGCCCTGCGCGATGGTCTCGCACGTGAAGCCGATGCGCTCCAGCCGGGCGGCAAGCGCCGCCTGGCAGTCTTCGTCCGCCGGCGTGACCGACGGGCGGGCGATCAGGTCCTTGACCAGATCCAGTACGGCGCTGGAGGCTTGGGAGGGTGCACGCCCTTCGGGCGGCCGTGCGGTCGTGCTGCTCATTACGCCCTCAGCAGATCATTGATGCTGGTCTTGGCGCGCGTTTGCGCGTCGACACGCTTGACGATGACGGCGCAAGCCAGGCTGTGCGAGCCGTCGGCCGACGGTAGCGAACCCGGAACCACGACCGAACCGGACGGCACGCGGCCGTAGGTGATCTTGCCGGTGGCGCGATCGAAGATCTTGGTGCTTTGCGACAGGAACACGCCCATGGCCAGCACCGAGTTCTCTTCCACGACCACGCCTTCCACGACTTCCGAACGGGCGCCGATGAAGCAGTTGTCTTCAATGATGGTGGGGTTGGCTTGCAGCGGTTCCAGCACGCCGCCGATGCCGACGCCGCCGGACAGGTGGACGTTCTTGCCGATCTGGGCGCACGAACCGACGGTGGCCCAGGTGTCGACCATCGTGCCTTCGTCGACGTAGGCGCCGATGTTCACGTAGGAGGGCATCAGCACCACGTTGCGGCCGATGAAGGCGCCGCGGCGGGCGACAGCGGGCGGCACCACGCGGTAGCCACCTTGCTTGAAGGCGTTGTCGCCGTATTCCGAGAACTTGAGCGGCACCTTGTCGTAGAACTGCAGCGGGGCCTGGCCCATGATGGCGTTCTCGCTCAGGCGGAACGACAGCAGCACGGCCTTCTTGATCCACTGGTGGACCACCCAGTCGTCATTGATTTTCTCGGCCACGCGCAAGCGGCCCAGATCCAGGCCGTCGATGGTGTGTTCCACCGCTTCGCGCACTTCGGCGCTGGCGTCGGCGGGCGTCAGGTTCGCCCGGTCGTCCCAGGCTTTTTCGATGGTGGTCTGCAGGTCGAGAGTCATAGCGGCTCAGCTTTTAAAGGTTGATCAAACAGAAGTATGTACAAAATGGGCGATGCGTTCGGCTGCCTGCACGCAGTCAGCCAAAGGCGCCACCAACGCAATACGGATGCGGCCGTGGCCGGGATTCACGCCATGCGCTTCCCGCGCCAGGAAACTGCCCGGCAGAACGGTAACACCGGTGCGGCCGTAAAGGTCACGCACAAAGGCCGTATCCGACCCCGGCGTGGCCGCCCACAGGTAGAAAGATGCCTGCGGGCGCGACACGTCCAGCACGTTTTCAAGAATCGGCACGACCGCGTCGAACTTTTCGCGGTACAGGCGCCGGTTGTCCTTCACGTGCGCCTCGTCCGACCAGGCCGCGACGCTGGCCGCGGAGACCAGCGGGCTCATCGCACTGCCATGATACGTGCGATACAGCAGGAAACGGCCGATCAGCGCCGCGTCGCCGGCCACGAAACCCGACCGCAGGCCGGGCACGTTGGACCGCTTGGACAGGCTGGAGAACGCCACCAGGTTGCGGTAGTCGTCCCGGCCCAGGCGGCGCGCCGCCTGCAAGCCGCCCAGGGGCGGGTTGCCTTCATCCAGATAGATCTCGGAATAGCACTCGTCCGACGCGATGACAAAGCCATGGCGGTCGGACAGCTTGAACAGCGTTTCCCAGTCGTCCAGCGCCATGACGTTGCCGGCGGGGTTGCCCGGCGAACACACGAAGACCAGCCGCGTCCTCTTCCAGACCGCGTCGGGCACCTGGTTCCAGTCGCTGGAAAAATTACGCAATGGATCGGCGTTGACGAAGTAGGGCGTGGCGCCCGCCAGCAGCGTGGCGCCTTCGTAGATCTGATAGAACGGGTTGGGGCAGATGACCACCGAACCGGCCGACGGGTCGATCACCGTCTGCGTGAACGCGAACAGCGCCTCGCGAGAGCCCAGCGCCGGCAGCACCTGCGTGTCCGCGTCGGGGGCGGGGATGCTGTAGCGGCGGGCCAGCCAGCCCGAAATCGCCTGGCGCAGCGCCGGGTCGCCCTTGGTGGAGGGGTACACGGACAACCCGTCCATGTGGTCGCGGATCGCCTGCGCCACCCGTTCCGGCGCGGCGTGCTTGGGCTCGCCGATCGAAAGATTGATGGGCGTCAGGCCGTCCGGCTGCGTGCTGGCGGAAGCCAGCAACGCCCGCAGTTTTTCGAACGGGTAGGGGTGTAAAGCATCGAGGCGCGGATTCATGACGCAAGATTTTAACAAGCAAGCTACAATAGCGGGCTTGACCTTTAGCGAAGGTGGCGAAATTGGTAGACGCACCAGGTTTAGGTCCTGACGCCGTAACAGGTGTAGGGGTTCGAGTCCCCTCCTTCGCACCACCTATTGCCTGACGTTGTTTGGCCGTACGCCGACAATGTCATACAACCCCCGAGCGCTCGAATGCGCCGGGGGTTTTCTTTTGCCCCGGCGTTGCATTCCCCATTAACTCGCCCACTTTGCCACGTCAAATCCACACCGGGATTCGGGCCAAAAGGGGACACTGGCCCCTTTTCGCACGCGTGGGGACACATGGCGCGCCGAGGTCTGCAAGCGCGGCCCGTGGGAGACAAGGCCTCAGGGCTTGGGAGACCCGGCGGGCTGGGGCGGGGGATAGGCCTGGTTCAGGTACTGCACGATCAGCGGCACTTGTTCGGCCGGAATGGGGGCGCCGTAGGTGCCGACCATCTTTTTGACTTCGGCATTCCAGAAACCCAATGGCATCGGCGGCTGCGACGACAGGTAATCGACCGAGTGGCACATCAGGCATAGGGCCGCGCTTTGGGCACCGGCACCGGTGCCAGGGTGCAGCGTTGCGGTTTCAGGGGGGAGCTGGATGTCCAGGGCGGCGGCGGATGCGCAGGCAGACATAGCGGCCAGGGCGATGGCCAGCCTGGCCAGGCTGGCGTGGGGATGACGACGGGCGGGGCGGGTCATGGGGGCTCCTTACGTAGCGTCGACGCGCACGGTTTCGACCACGTTGCGCATGTACCCAGGCGGGTTCCACAGCGGATCTAAGGGTTGGGTTTCGCCCGCCGTATTGGTGGCGCGTACCTTCAGGACATAGGCGCCGGCCTGCTCAGGGGTGAAGTCGGCGTGCCACTCGCGGAAGGAATAGCGGCCCAGGTCCTCGCCCAGCGAGGCGGCGCGCCAGGTCTTGCCGTCGTCGGCCGAGAACTGCACGTCGCGAATGCCGCGGCCGCCGTCGAAGGCAATGCCACGCACCGGCACGCGTTGGCCTTTGGCCACGCGGGCGCCGTCGGCGAGGTTGGTGATGAAGCTGCGTACGTTGTAGCGGCCGATGGGGCGAGTTTTTTCTGGCGCTTTACCCTTCGGCGTGCAGGCGCAGTCGTTGTCAGGGATGCGGTAGGCCTTCTGCATCCAGAAGCCGTCGAACTCGGTGTTCAGCACCTTGATGTCGGCCAGGTGCTTGACCCAGTAGGTGCCGTAATAACCGGGCACCACCAGCCGCACGGGATAGCCATTTAGCATGGGCAGGTCGGCGCCGTTCATGGCGTAGGCCAGCATGACTTCGCCGTCCAGGGCGTGGGCCGCGTCCAGCGCCTTGACGAATTCCGGGGTGCCCGGCAGCACGGGTCGGTCCAGCCCCTCGAAGGTGATTTGACGGGCGCCGGCCTGGATGCCAGCCTTTTCCAGGATGCGCTTGAGCGGAATGCCCACCCAGCGGGCGTTGCCCATCGCGCCATTGCCCAGTTGGCCCCCGCCCACACGCGGTTCAAAAAAGCCCCGGCTGTTGCCCGAGCATTGGGTGACGGCCACCAGTTCGACGGGCGCGCCGAACTGCTGCTTCAGGTCATTCAGCGACAGCTCAAGTGGCGTGTTGACCAGCCCGCCCACGCGTAGCCGGTAGGTGGCGGGGTCGATGGCGGTGGGGATGTTGCCCAGGTGGTAGCGCACGAAGAACGCATCGTTGGGCGTGATGACGCTGTCGTTGAATACTTCGAAGGGCGTTTCCAGTTGCGGCGGCCGCGAAGTCTGGCGGATCAGGGGGCGCTTTTGCGGGTAGGCGATCAGGTCGCGCTCGCCGTTCGCGAAAGGCAGCGTGACGGTGGCAGGGGCGGCCAGGCTGACCAGGGCATGGCCGGCCAGCGTGCCGGCCGCGCCCACGGTACAGGCTTGGCGCAGGAAGCGCCGGCGCCCATCCGGATCGAATGTGCTCATGCTTGTCTCCTCGTTGTTTTCCAGTACCCGGCTACTCGCGGTGCCGTCGAATCAGGCTACGCCGGGCTAGCTGACGGCCACGTTAATTGTTGCGGCGTCTTGCAACGGCCGTTCCAATAATCGCGTTCTCTGCACAATCAGTGCATTTCCGCCCAAAGAGACTGACGTTTAGGCAACCGCCCGACGTTCGTCAATGTCCGGCCCTGGAGGGTATTCGGCCGGGATACGCGGTGATCGAGTATGCAGCGCGCATGCAAAAGCCTGAATTGCCCCGGCGCCGCGCTCAAGTTTCCGCTCTGGCTGCCGTTAATGCCGATACCGCTTCCATAGGCCATCGGAAAAACAGCGTCATGTTTGATTTAATCTCCATCGTCCTCACTCTTGCTGCCCTGATTGCCTGGGTAATCCACCGCCAAAAGAAACGGCACAACGCGTTGTTGGCGAAGTTTCGCGAACACAACCAGCGCCTCGGTACGTCCTTCCCTGAAACCAGCGTGGACAGCGAGCTGATCCTCAGCGACAAGGACAAGAAGTTTGTCATTGCGTTTGATCCCCAAACTCGAAAACTCTGCATGGTGTCGGGCGCGAAGGATCCCGGCGAGGTCCTCGACTTTTCATACATCAGGCAATGGCAGTTGAAATGGACCGAGGTTTCAGGCAATGGCGGGCTCGCCTTCAAGAACGTCCATTTCGCCTTTTCCACCAACGACCTCAAAAGACCGTTGATCCATGTTCCCGTCGCCGGTAAAGGGTATGGCGATACCTGGAATAGCCGCCTGGGCATTCTGATGGGCGCCTGAGCGAATTCGGCTGCGCCCCGCATCGCATCGCACCTGGGGCGGGGCGCCACCGGATATTGTCATTGGTTCCGATTCAGTCGTCTTTCTGGCGAAGTTCATCAGTGCGACTAGGAGATCTCAGTGACCTTGCGCGCGCCAAGTACTACATGAAGACGGGTCAACAGCAAAACGGCGCACGGTAATCCGCGCACGCAAAAAAGGCCTCTTGGCATGCTTGCCAAGAGGCCTTTTTCTGTACTACCGGGTCTGGAATCCATCTCGCCCAGACCCTTTCCCGATTATCCGCCTTCCGCCTCCGGTGCCGGGCGGTTCGGAAATCCGTTCAGCGACATGAAGTCGCGCTCATCGTCCGTCATCAGCATGCCCGGCAGGTGGCGCGGAATTGATCAGTTCTTGGTCTTGACGCGGTCGCGACGCTTTTCCGTCCTGGGTTCCACGTCGCGGCCTAATTGCACGTCCATCAAGATTGCCGCATGCACTTTTGCGCGGCTGGCTTCGATGCGCGGTACGCAGGCCCAACCTCGATCGGCCGCAACCGACAGTTTCTTGTCCAGTTCCTGATGGCGGCGGCGTTTATTTTCAGTCGACATATTGCCGAGTTCCTGATCGGTGATTAAGCGCATGGGAGTTCCTTTGAAGCAGGGTTGTGTGATCGCCTCTTGGCGGATTTGGGTGGGGGCGGATGTGCACGTGCGCGGCGCGTGAATACGGCGCCTGCGGCAGGGATCTTTTTTTGGATCTGGCGTAGTTTGCCAGCTTGCAGGATTAATGCAAGTCATTGAAAAATAACGATAAAAATTATAAAAACCGAGTTTTCCTTATACTTTCCCAGTACTTTGGATACTTTTTCTCGCAGGCGAAAAAACAATGGGAGACAGGGTTTGTCCTGATGCGCATCCCGCTTGACACCCTATCGCGCAGCCCATAAAGTCACCGCACAGATTTAGATAAAAGACCATCTGTAAGGTGGTCTTTTATCGCGTGCAGATTGCGTCGACCTCTTACAGAAATAATTCCAAGAGGAGACGACTGTGCAATCATCGACCGTGAAAATACGTGGCATCGACGATGTCATCGCTTTTATCGATTCACGCCCCGGCATCGCCGGCCGGGCTGGCCTGATCTGGTGGCTGGCGCTGGGCGGGCTGTTCCTGGATGCGTTTGCAAACTCGGCATTAAGCGCGGGCCTGGGCCCGATGACTCGAGACCTGGGACTGAAGGCGGGCCAGGTCGCGTTGATGACCTCGTTCGCCTCTTGGGTGGCCATTGCCTTCAACCCCATCGGCGGTTGGATGGCCGATCGCTGGGGGCGTATCCGCCCCTTGATCATCGCCAAGTTCCTGGCGGTCATCGGTGCCGCGCTGGTGATGTTTGCGCCCAATTTCGAAGTCATCCTGGTCGGCCGCTTCTTTGTGGGCGCGGCGTACGGCATCGACTTCGCCATCGCCATGGCGGTGCTGGCCGAGTTCACCCCCGTCAAATTCAAGAGCCGCCTGAACACCTGGCAGGGCATGTGGTACACGGCCGTGTGCACGAACCTGCTGCTGGCGATGCTGTTCTTTTCGTGGGATGTGGGCGATTCGATCTGGCGCTATTCCGTCGGGGCCACCGCCATCTTTGCCCTGATCATCCTGGTGCTGCAGCTGAGTTACATGGTCGAAAGCCCGATCTGGCTGGCGCGCAAGGAACGCGTCGAGCAGGCCGCGCAGGCCATGACGCGGATCTACGGGCAGGCCTTTGCCGCCGCGCCGCTGGCGGAGCGGGTGGCGGTCGTCAATCAGGCCAAGCGCGGGTTGGCCAATGTGCTGCTGATCTTCCGCGGGGTGTACTTGCCGCGCACGATCCTGGCGGCCACGGTGCAGATCGGCCAGTCGATCCAGTACTTTGCCGTGGGCTGGTACCTGCCGCTGATCAGCGCGGCGCTGTTCGGCAAGGACTTCATCTACGCGACGATCGGCGCGCTGGTCTTTAACGTCTTCGGGATCTTCGGCGGCTTCCTGTCGCCCTACATCGGGCGCAAGCTGGGGCTGCGGCGCGCGTCGGCGTTCGGCTTCGCGATGGTGTTTGTGATCTTGCTCGTCCTGGGCACGTTCCACGGCCAGATGCCGTTGTGGCTGGCGGTCGCGTTGCCGTCGCTCTTCATCCTGTTCCACTCGGGCGGCCCGGGGGCCAACGGCAAGAGCCTGTCGTCGCTGTCGTTCCGTAGCGAACTGCGCGCCGGCGCCAACGGCATCATCGGCGCGCTGGGTTCCACCGGCGCGGCGATCGGTTTGCTGGTGTTCCCGATCTTCCGGGAGAACTACGGCCTGGAGAAGACCTTCCTGATCCTGTCCGTGGTGCCCTTGATCGCCAGCATCATCTGCTTTGTGATCAAGTGGGATCCCACCCGCACCACCATCAACCCCGACACGGAAACCGGCGCGCCGCAGTTCAAGGACGATGACGCGCTGGCCACGTTGGACCCCGCCATTGGGAAAGCCTCGCGATGACAAACAACGATGTAATTCTGGCGATTGACGAAGGCACGTCCGGCACGCGGGCGGCCACCGTGTCCGCCGACGGCCATGTGTCCTGCCTGGAGTACCTGACGCTGCACGTCGAGACGCCCCGGCCCGGCGTGGTCGAGCAGGACGCCAACGAGATTCTGGAAAAGACGATCAGCGTCTGCCGGGCCACCATTGCCCAGGCAGAACGGGCAGGGCAGTGCATTGTCGCGCTGGCGTTGGCGACGCAGCGTGCGACTGCCGTCTTGTGGGACACGCAGACGGGGGCCGCGCTGGTGCCGGCCATGGTCTGGCAGGACACGCGTTTTGTGGACGAGCTGGACCAGTTGGCGCCTGAATGGGATGCCCGCTTGCGGGACCGCGTGGGCCGTCCGGTGGGCGTGCGATCGCTCTATCTGTGGGCGGCGCGCCATCTGCGTGACACGCCGCATGTGGCGCAAGCCTGGCGCGAAAGGCGCCTGGCGTTCGGCACGGTGGACAGCTGGCTGTTGTGGCATTTCTCGCAACGGCGGGAGGTCGTCACGACGCCGACCAACGCCACGTCGGCCGGAGCCTATGTGCTGGCGGACCACCGCTATTACCTGGAATGGACGCAGGCGCTGGACTTTCCGTTCGAGCTTTTGCCCGCGTTGCGCCAGGACGCGGACGATTTTGGGCGGACGCGGTCCGACGTGCTGGGCATCGAGGTGCCGATCCTGGCATCGGCGGGCGACCAGCATGCCGGCGCCATCGGCCTGGGCTGCCTGGAACGCGGACAGGGGATGTGCGTACACGGCACCGGAAGCTTTGTGGATCTGATCATCGGGCCCGAGCCGCCCGTGAATTCCGGCCTGTCCGAGGGGGCGTTGACAATGACCGCCCGACGCCAGCATGGGGTGTCGCATTTCGCAGTCGAGACGTTTGTAGCGACGACCGGCTCGGCCTTGAACTGGGTCTGCGAAAAGCTGAAGTGGTTCGCGGACGCGCGCGAGATCAGTGCGCTGGCCGCCACGGTGAACTCGTCGCAAGGGGTGACGTTCGTGCCGGCCCTGACGGGGCTGCGCGTGCCCCGGATGGAGGCGGGGGCACGCGCGTCGCTCACCGGCGTGTCCATGGCGACCACGCAGGCCGAGGTCGCCTACGCCATTCTGGAAGGCATCGCGCATTCCGTGGCCAGTTGCATCGAGGCGGATGAAGCCGTGTCGGGCGTGCGCGTGTCGGAACTCGTGGTCGGTGGCGGCTTATCGTGCAGCGATCCCTTGTTGCAGATCCAGGCGGATCTGATCGGCATCCCCATCCGCCGCATGCAGGAGTCCGACCGGGCCAGCCTGCGCGGCATTGCGTATCTGGCGGGTTCTTCGGGGCTGTTGTGGCCCTCGCTGCGCGATGCATGCCAGACCATCGCGACCGATGCGGTATTCGAACCCACCATCGACGCGCAGGAGCGCACGCGACGCCGGGCATTGTGGCACGCACGGGTGGGTTCCGAATTGGGCCACGTCAGGCAGTTCAAGCAGGAAAATGAGGAGGCGTTGCACAAATGATCGGTTGGCTATCCAGAAAGCCCAGGAAGGACCGGGCCGATATGACGAACACCGAGCCATTACGTCTGATGCGGCAAGAGCAATTGGACAGGTTGGGCAGTGAGCAGTACGACATGCTGATCGTGGGCGGCGGCATTACGGGCGCGTATGCGGCGTTGGACGCCAGCCTGCGCGGCTATCGCGTGGCGGTGATCGAGAAGGATGATTTCGCGTCGGGTACGTCTTCCAAGTCCTCGAAGATGGTGCACGGCGGGTTGCGCTACATCGAACAGGGCAACCTGGGCCTGGTGCGGCATTCCCTGCACGAACGCCAGCGCCTGCGGCGCAACGCGCGGCATCTGGTGCAGCGTCTGCCGTTCCTGTTTCCGATCCTGGAGCGGGACGGGGTGTTCGACAAGCGCCTGGCCAAGGCCTTTGAAAGCCTGCTGTGGACATACGACATGGCAGGGGGGTGGCGCGAGGGCATCCTGCATCAGAAATTGACTGCCGCGGAAGTGCTGTCGCATTGCCCGACCTTCAAGGAAGAGGGGTTGTTGGGCGGATTCCTGTACTTCGATGCACGCGTGGACGACGCGCGTCTGACGCTTGCCGTCGCGCGTACTGCGGCCTTCCATGGCGCGACCGTCATCAATCACGCCAAGGCAATCGAGGTGACGCGCAACGCGCAGGGCAAGGTGGACGGTGTGATCGTCCAGGCGGGCCAGCAAGAGATCCGCGCGCGCGCCGGTGTGGTCATCATGGCGACTGGCGTCTGGCTGCGCGATTGGAGCGGCGCGAAAAGGGGCGATGCGTCCGCGTTGCACGTGCGCCCCGCCAAGGGCGTACACGTGGCGGTGCCCTGGCTGAAGGTGCGCAACGATTGCACGGTCACCATTCCGGTGCCCGGCCGCAGCCGCCGCGCCACGATCACGCGCTGGGGCAACGTGTCCTATCTGGGCACGACAGACGAAGACTATGAAGGCGATCTGGACGACGTCTATTGCACGCGCCGCGAGCTGGACTTCCTGTTGGAAGGGGCGCGCTCCGCGTTGAAGACTGACCTGCAGCCCGAGGATGTCGTGGGCAGCATTGCGGGCTGCCGTCCGCTGGTCGGGCCGCCGGGCGGCAAGACGCTGGAGATCAAGCGCAACCACGAAATCCGAGTGGCGGCGGACGGCCTGGTCACGATCGTGGGCGGCAAGCTGACCACGTCGCGGCACATGGCCGAGCAAACGATCGACGCCGCGCAACAGGTCATTGGCCAGCGCAACCCTTGCCAGACGAAGAAGGCCTACCTGCTGGGCGCGGCCGGCTATGACGCGCAGGCCATTGTGGCTTCGGGCGGCATGTCGGCGCATCTGGGCGAACGCTATGGCACCGAGGCGCGCTTTGTCAGCGACCTGATGCAAGCCGCGCCGGAACTGCAGGCGCCCATCGTCCAGGGCCTGCCCTATACCGAGGCCGAAGTCCTGTACGCCGTGCGCCACGAGCTGGCCGCGACCGTCGAGGACGTGCTGTCGCGCAGGATGCGCGCCCGCCTGATGGCGCGCGACGCATCGGCGTTGGCCGCGGCGCGCGTGGGGCAGATCTTGCAAACCGAACTGGGCGTGGCGCCCGAATGCATTACGCAGCAGGTCAATGACTACCTGGCTGCCGTCAAGCACGAAAAATCCGTACTCATGGGAGACAAGGAATGATCAGCAAAGAAGCCATCAAGCGCGGTTACAACCGCGGCAACTACGTTGTCGGCGCGCACACCCCGCCCGCCTATGCGGCGGCACTGAGCAAGACCGGCTCTGAGCCCGGGATGCAGCGCGATCCGGTACGCGTGCCGGAGGCGCGAATCGACGCGTTGCGCCATGTGGCCGACGATGTCCTGACCGATACCGCCAACGTCGTGGCCTGGACGCGTGACTGGTGGGCCGGGTCGATGGTGTCGGAGACGGGCGGCAAGCCCGCCACGCCCCAGGCGGTGATTGTCAAGGTGTCCACAGTAGAGCAGGTTCAAGCGGTGATGCGCATCGCCCACGCGGACGCGATTCCGGTCACCGTGTCGGCGGGCCGCAGCAACGTTACCGGCGCCGCCTTGCCCGTGCGCGGCGGCATCGTGCTGGACGTCTGCCAGTTGAACAAGTTGATCGGCGTGGATCGTGAAAGCCAGATCGTCGAGGTCGAAGCGGGCATGTTCGGCGATGTGTTCGAGGAAACGATCCAAAAAGAGCATGGCCTGACGATGGGCCATTGGCCGTCGTCGTTCGGCATCAGCACGGTGGGCGGCTGGGCGGCGTGCCGCGGCGCGGGCCAGTTGTCCACGCGCTATGGCAAGATCGAAGACATGGTCTTCGGCATGGACGTGGTGCTGGCCGACGGCAGCCTGGTCACCGTGGGCGGGTATTCGCGCGCGGCGGTGGGCGCCGACCTGCAGCAGGTCTTCATCGGGTCGGAGGGCACGCTGGGCGTGATCGTGCGCCTGCGTCTGAAGCTGCACCGCTTACCGGATTACGGCCGCGCCATCGCCTATGGCTTCAAGACGTTCGCCATCGGCCTGGATGTGTGCCGCGAAATCATGCAGCGCGGCGCCAACCCGGCCGCGCTGCGGCTCTATGACGAACTGGAAAGCGGCGTGCAGTTCAACCGGCCCGACTTGAACGTGCTGCTGGTGGCGGATGAAGGCGCGCGCCAGATTGTTGACGCCGTCATGGAGATCAGCCAGGGCGTATGCGAGGAACGGGGAGAAAAACTGGATGGCGACGCGGTTTTCGAACGCTGGCTGGACACCCGCTACCTGACCGGCAAGAGCGCTGAAGGCTTCAAGCGCAGCCCGGGGTTCGTGGCCGACACGCTGGAAATGGCGGGCCGCTGGAGCGACCTGCCGGCCATCTATGCGGAGGTGGTGGCGGCGGTCAACGCGGTGCCCGGTACGCTGGCCGGCTCGGCGCACCAATCGCATGCCTATGTTGACGGCGCTTGCCTGTATTTTTCGTTGCGTGGCGAAGTCGAAGTGGAACGGCGAGCCCAGTGGTATCGCGCCGCCTGGGATGCGGCCAACGCCGTGCTGATTAAATATAATGCCGCGCTCAGCCACCATCACGGGGTGGGCCTGTTGCGCGCGCCGTACATGCAGGAATCGTTGGGCGGCGCGTTCGACGTGCTGCGCACGATCAAGCGCACGCTGGATCCGCAGAACATCCTCAACCCCGGCAAGTTGGGATTAAGCGATCAGCGTTCTTACGGTCAGGAAAATCGATAACCATGGATAGGTCATTCGGGGCATGTCTGGCGCGTCATCCCGTCATTGCGACGATGTATGGGCTTGAGCAGATCAATACCTTCGTGGGCAGCGTGGCCGAAATCGGTATCGTCGCCAACGTCGAGCTGCGCAAGCTGGCGCCGGTGATCGCGGCGCTGAACCGGGCGGGCAAGTTCGCGATCGTCAACATAGACAGCTGCGAAGGCCTCTCGCAAGACAAGGGCGGGGTGGAATACCTGGCCGATATCGGCGTGGCCAGCCTGGTGTCCACGCGGGTGGCCACCATCCAGCGCGCCAACCGGGCGGGCATGGTCACGATGCAGAAGGTGTTCGTGACCGACCGTTCCACCTGGCCGCGCAGCGTCAAGGCGCTGGAGCAAAGCGACCCCAATCTGGTCCAGTTGATGCCGGCGCCGATGCTGACGCACATGGCGGAACAGGACCTGAAGGCGCTGCCCCCCATCGTGGCGTCGGGATTCGTGTGCAACCAGACGGATATCGGCATCGCGATGAAACACGGCGCGGTGGGCGTGTCGACCAGCGACCATGCCTTGTGGAGTCTGGACCCGCGTCAGCTCAAAGGCTGATTCAGTCCAGTTGCGCACCCGATTTGCGCACCAGTTCCTGCCACACGGCGTACTCGCCCTGGTAGTTCGCAAGGAAAGCCTCGGGCGTGTTGCCCAGCGCGATGAAGCCCATCGCGCTCAGGCGCTCTTGCATGTCGGGTGTGCGCGTCATGGCCTGCATCAGGCCGGCCAAGCGCGCCACGACGGGCTTGGGCGTCTGGATGGGCGCGGCCATCGCCACCCACCCGACCACGCGGTAGGCGTCGTCCGTCAGCCCTTGCTCGGCCAGGGTTGGGGAGTCGGGCAGTACTTGCATGCGCTGTTCGCCGGTGACGCCGATCAGCGCCAGCCTGCCGTTGTCGACGTAGGGTTTCGCGCCCAGGGCACTCGCGAACGCCATCTGGATCCGTCCGCCGATCAGGTCTTGCAGCATTGGCGATTCGCCCTTGTAGGCGATGTGCGTCATGTCGCCCTTTTGCGTTTCGCTGAGATAGGCGCCGCCCAGATGCGCGTACGAGCCGACGCCCCAGGAGCCGTATGCCAGCTTGCCCGGGTTGCGGCGCACGTAGTCGAGCAGCGCCGCGCCGTTGCGTGCCGGCACGCTGGGGTGGACGACAAGGGTCACGGGCGCCATGGCGATCTGCGAGACCAGTACCAGGTCGCGGCCCGTGTCGTAGGGCAGGTTCTTGTACAGGAACTGGTTCAACAGCAACGATGAACTCAGTGACACGGTCAGGGCGTAGCCGTCCGGCGCCGCTTTGGCGACGGCGTCCGTGCCCAAGATGCCGGACGCGCCGCCGCGGTTCTCGACCAGTACCGGTTGTCCGACGGCGGCGGACAGCCGTTCAGCCACGAGACGGGCCACGATGTCGGTGGCGCCGCCGGCGTTGTAGGGCACCACGATTTTGATGGGCTTGGCCGGCCAGGCGTCTTGAGCGAAAGCGAAAGGGGGCAGGCTAAGCGCGGCCAGGCTCCAAGCGCTTTGTTTCAACCACTGGCGGCGCGGCAGACGGGGGGCGTGCGCAGTCATGGGCTTGTCTCCAGAAGTTGCGCGTTTGTTCGCCAGGGAGGGGCCCGGACGCCATCGCGCTTATCCGGCGATTCTTGCCCTCGTGCGTTTCTTTGACAATGCCGTCCGCAGTTGACATGGTGTCAAAGATAATTTGACGGTCTGATGGCCGTTGATGTGGAGTGCTGGATAGTTATCCAGTAATTTGGTTCAATGTGCTTGAGTACCCACCGCCACGCGTGGCCCTGGGGCCCGTTTTTTCCCACTGCAAGGCTGATCATGAAATTCGGATACACCATCATCTATGTGCCGGACGTTGCGGCATCGCTGACGTTCTTCGAACGCGCCTTCGGATTTCCGCGCCGGTTCCTGCATGAATCCCAGACTTACGGCGAACTCGACACGGGCGACACCACGCTGTCGTTTGCCGCGCACGAATTGGGCAGCATGAACTTCAGCACCGGGCACGTCGAAGCCTCGTCGTCCCCCAAACCGCTGGGCATGGAAGTGGCGTTCGTGACCGAGGATGTCGCCGCCGCGCATGCCCAGGCGATCTCGCTGGGCGCCACTGAACTCAGTGCGCCGACGGCGAAGCCGTGGGGCCAGGTCGTGTCGTACCTGCGTTGTCCCGACGGCACGCTTGTGGAGTTGTGCACGCCGATGCACGGCTGATCCGCCTGGGCGGAATCAGCGCAGGTCGCTGCGCCGGTATAGCGTCAGGCCCACCGCCAAGGCGGCCAGCATGCCCGCGCAGCCCCGGTTGATCCACGTCATTACCCGCGCGGAAAACGTGCGCATGGCGTGGCGTCCGCCGAACGCGTAAAGACTCATCATCACGCAGTCGATGGCGGCGCTGGTCAATGCCAGCACCAGGTATTGCTGGGCGACAGGCGCGGCAGGCTGGATGAATTGCGGCAGGAACGCCGAAAAGAACAACACCCCCTTGGGGTTGGACAATCCCACGAACAGCGCCCTGAAAAATGCCGAGCGGCCGCTTGCGAGCGGCTGCGCCGCATCCACGCGCAAGGCTTCTGCCGGTGACCGCCAGATGGCCCAAGCCAGATAAAGCAGGTAGGCCGCGCCGCCCCATTTCACGATCGAGAACCATTGCTCGGACGCTTGCAACAACGCGCCCAGCCCGCAACCCACCGCGCCGATCAGGATCAGGTCCGACAGGGCCGCGCCCGCGATGCCGCACCGGGCCACCCGCATGCCGTGGCAAGCGCCGTTGTTCAAGGCCAGCAGCATCGACGGGCCGGGCGTGATCATCACCGCGCTGACGGCGACGATATAGAGCAAGAGGGGGGTGGCGTCCATATCGGGGGGGGAGTTCCAAGGGGCCGTATCAGGATAGCGCGAAAAGGCCGGACCTTTCGGACTAGCCCGTTTACACGATCCCTGGATCCCGGTTCGCGCCTTACCGTCAGCAATGCGCCGGCGCCCAGTCTGTCCGGACAAGAACTGTCAAGATTTTCAGTTCTTTAAAGTCATGATCGCCGCCGCGCGATACCGTGGACCTTTCTATTCGGAGAGTTGACATGTATTCGCTTTCAAAGCGTTGCGGCGCGGAGTTTTTCGGCACGTTCTGGCTGGTGCTGGGTGGGTGCGGCGCCGCGGTGCTGGCCGCCGGATTCCCGGAGCTGGGTATCGGTTTCGCGGGCGTTGCGCTGGCGTTCGGCCTGACGGTCCTGACCATGGCATTCGCGGTGGGCCATATTTCGGGCGGGCATTTCAACCCGGCGGTCACCGTCGGCCTGGTGGCGGGCGGCCGCTTCCCCGCCAAGGAGATCCTGCCCTACGTGATTGCGCAGGTCTTGGGCGCAATCGTGGCGGCGGCTGTGCTGGCGTGCATCGCCAGCGGCAAGCTGGGCTTCGATCTCAAGGGCAGCCACTTCGCGGCCAACGGCTACGGCGCGTATTCGCCGGGCAAGTATTCGCTGGTGTCCGCCCTGGTGACGGAAGTGGTGATGACGGCGGGCTTCCTGTTCGTGATCCTTGGCGCCACGTCCAAGCGCGCGCCGGCCGGTTTTGCCGCGATTCCCATCGGCTTGGCGCTGACGCTGATCCACCTGATCAGCATCCCGGTCACGAACACGTCGGTGAATCCGGCGCGTTCGACCGGTCCGGCGCTGTTCGTGGGCGGATGGGCGATCGAACAGCTGTGGCTGTTCTGGGTCGCGCCGATCGCTGGCGCCATCATCGGCGCCATCGCCTATCGCCTGGTCAGCGATCCGGCAGCGGAAAGGGGCTAGCCCGGAATTCGCTAAGGCAGCTCGTCCAGCTGCGCCAGCTGGGCGTCGGCCGGGAAACCTCGCGTGCGGTACCGGACGGGGTAGCCGGTTTCCTTGGCCAGCAAGGGTTCCAGCAGATGCGCCGCCTGTTCCCAGGACACCACCCGGACTTCGCCGATCTCGTCTTCGGCGTCCGGGCGCACCAGCGCCAGGCGGTCGACTTTGGGCAGGGACGTGTCCACGCCTCGCGTCCATGACGCCAGCGAGAACGACGTGGCGGGATCGTCGTCTTGCGTGAACAGGTTGTAGTGGGCCACGAAGATATCCATGCCCTGTTCTTCATGGATATGGTCCAACGCTTCTTTCTGGGCGTCGTATTCCGACTTGTCCAGCAGGCGCGCCAGATGCGCCAGACGGTGCGCCAAAGCCGGGCTGGCGGGCCGGTAGCGCACGGGTTCGCGGTCTTCATAGTGGTACATGTGCGCGCTGACCACCCGCCCGTGCTGCAACGCCTGAAGGCCCAATTCCACCATGGCGGTCAGTCCGTCATCGTCGTTGTCCCCGGTGACAAGCAGCACGTCGCGGGTGGGCATCATGAACACGGGACGGCCGCGCACTGGGACACGCTCAAGCATGTCGGCAAGCAGGGCGCGGCTGATGTCGTAGCCGTCTGCCCAGCCGCCGCGGAAGACGCCGGGCGCCAATTCGGAAAAGTGGTCGGGCGCATCCCGCAGATTGTCGACGGCGACTGCCAGCGCCTGCTCGAACGTCAACGCCCATGCGGCCTCGGGGCCATTGGTCAGCGTGGAGATGGCGTCGGGATGGTCCAGCGCCAGCAGCACGACGCAATCGTCGCCAAAGGGGCGGAAGGCAGGATGGAACGCCGAATCGTTGCCTTCGGTGCGGACGTGGTGCAGGCGCACGTCTTCCAGCGCGCTGCGGCCGCGGATCACGGGCCTGAGCATCGGCCGGGCGACGCAAGCCTGTTGCGGCGTGCCCTGCGTGCTGCTGGATAGCGCCGATACGAAGCCCTGTAGCGCACGCTTCTGTTCAGCGCCGCGAGTGTTGCAATAGGCATGATAGGCATTGTGCAGATTGAAGTACGAGCCTTCGCCCAGCAGCAACCGGAATTCATCGGCCTTGTAGGTCAGCGCGTTCGCGAAGCCTTCGCGCCGCGCCGCGGCGACGAACAGCTTGGCGAACTGGTCCGGCGAGGGCTTGCGCCGGAAGAAGAAATCCAAAAACCCCATGAGCCCACCTTTGATTCAAATGCCGGACAGCGCGATGGCCGGTCCGCGACGGGTCATTGTGGCCAGTGAATACCACGGCGTCCAGCGATAACGCCCGTTGCTCAGGGTGCCGTAAGTCGGAGATCCCTACGCTTGGCGGTTTGTTGGCAGCCGCTGACAGCAGGGGAATGCGTGCCGGAAGGTGGGTAACTGGCGGGCAAGTTGTACATTACGCACTGTCACCTGCTTTATCTCTACAGGATTCCTTCACCATGACCGCCCCAGAAGTCGTTATTTCCCCGTCGATCCCCTGCGCCAACGATCGTCCCTTTGTGCTGTTCGGGGGCATCAATGTGCTGGAATCGCTGGATCTGGCGCTGCGCGCCTGCGAGGAGTACCAGCGCGTGACCCGCAAGCTGGGTATTCCGTACGTGTTCAAAGCGTCCTTCGACAAGGCCAACCGTTCGTCCATCCACTCTTACCGCGGCCCGGGGCTGGAAGAGGGCATGAAGATCTTCGAGGCGGTCAAGAAAGAATTCGGCGTGCCGGTCATCACCGACGTGCATGAACCCTGGCAGGCCGCGCCGGTGGCCGAAGTGGCCGACATCCTGCAACTGCCCGCCTTCTTGGCGCGGCAGACGGATCTGGTGGTGGCGTTGGCGCAAACGCAGCGCGTGGTCAACATCAAGAAGCCCCAGTTCCTGAGCCCGACCCAGATGCTGAACATCGTCGAGAAGTTCACCGAGGCCGGCAACGACAAGCTGATCCTGTGCGACCGCGGCACCAGCTTCGGTTACGACAATCTGGTCGTCGATATGCTGGGCTTCGGCGTGATGAAAAAAGTGACGGGCAACCGCCCGCTGATTTTCGACGTGACGCATGCCTTGCAGCAGCGCTCGGCGCTGGACGCCGCTTCGGGTGGCCGCCGCGAGCAGGTCGCCGAACTGGCGCGCGCTGGCATGGCAGTCGGCCTGGCCGGCCTGTTCCTGGAAGCGCATCCCGATCCCAAGAACGCCAAGTGCGACGGCCCCAGCGCCTTGCCGCTGGACAAACTGGAACCTTTCCTGACCCAGCTCAAGCAGCTGGACGACCTGGTGAAATCCTTTGCCCCCATCGACATCGAGCCGTGACGCGGACTGTCATCCAGCCTACGTCAACGTGTTATACGATCCAGGCCACACTTTAGGGAGGCCTGGATGTCTTTGCATGTGATCGTCGCCGTTCGAAAAGAACCCGTCAGCGGGCATATCGCCTATGTGCGCTGGGGCCAGGCCGAGCGCGGCGTGCCCGGCTGGGTCACGGAACCCGTGACGGCGGCGGCATCCGAGGTCATCGAAGTCATCAAGGACGGCGGGGATGTTGAAACGGCCTTCAGCGTCGAAGGCACCAGCGTGGCATTGCGGCCGGTGCGGGTGCTTGTCGACGACGATGGGCGCGAGCATCTGGCGTCCGTTCCGGTGCCCAGCTCCACGCTGCACACCCTGTTCGATCTGCCCGAGTTCTAGGCGGCGCGGCGGCCTTCGGCAAAGCCGCGCAGCGCATCGTCGGTCAGACGGTAGCGCACCCACTCATCCATCGGCAACGCACCGATGGACCGGTAGAAATCGATTGCCGGCTTGTTCCAGTCCAGCACGCTCCATTCCAGCCGCCCGCAGTCGTTGGCGACGGCTTCCTGCGCCAGGTGGCGCAACAGGTCGCGCCCGGCGCCGATGCCGCGATGGTCGGGCGTGACGTACAAGTCTTCCAGATAGATTCCGTTCTTGCCCAGCCAGGTCGAATAGCTGTAGAAATAGACGGCATAGCCGATGGCTTTGCCGTCAGCCAGGCACATCAGGGCCTTGGCCGGAGCCTGCGGGGCGAACAAGGTGCGGGCGACGTCGTCGGCGCTGGCGATCACCTCGTGCGCGGCGCGTTCGTAGACGGCCAATTCGGTGATGAAAGCGTAGATTTGGGCCGCATCCGAGGGGGTGGCGGGGCGGATGGTGATATTCACGTTGACTTCCTCCAAAGGGGACGGCCATGCTACCCGCTAATGCGAGGGGGTGCTCACGCTGCCGGGGCGCAGTCACCGGGAATCCCCCCTCTTGCGTTGGGTGGAGCACGGCGCGACTCTAGCGGAGGAATCCGCCCTCGCGTCCGGACGTGTTCACAAAGGGGATGTCCTCTATGGCTGAGTCTGGTTCTGCCGCTGGTCAACCGCCATCGCCCGTGCCGCGCGGGCGGCGGCGACTCTCCTGGATCTGGCTCGTGCCCATCGTCGCGGCGCTGGGCGGACTGCTGCTGGTGGTGCAGGTCTGGCTGAACGCGGGACCCACGGCCATCATCCATTTCCAGACCGCCGAGGGGCTGGAGGCCGGCAAGACGCAGGTGCGCTACAAGGAACTCGCCGTCGGCCTTGTGGAGCGCCTGGCCCTGAATCCGGATCGTTCGGGGGTGGACGTGACGGTCCGCCTCGAAAAGGACGCCATCGGCCTGCTGCAGGAGGGCACGGTGTTCTGGGTCGTCAGGCCGCGCCTGACGCTAAGCGGGGTGTCCGGCTTGAGCACATTGCTGTCCGGTTCCTATATTGGCCTGGACCCGTCGGGACACCGCGGCAAGGACGCGCCGCGGCCGAAGAGCCAGTACGAATTCACCGGGTTGGAAGTGCCACCCGAGGTGTCTCAGGACCGCGCGGGCAAGCGCTTCACGCTGCATGCACAGGACCTCGGATCGCTGGACATCGGGTCGCCCGTCTACTACCGCCGCATCGCGGTGGGGCAGGTGGTGGGGTACCGGTTGTCCAAGGGCGGACAAGGCGTCGATGTGCAGGTGTTCGTCGATGCCCCCAACGATGCCTATGTCAACGCGGGCACGCGCTTCTGGAACGCCAGCGGCGTGGACTTCAGCGTCGATGCGCGCGGCCTGCGGATGCGGTCGCAATCCCTGCTGTCCGTAATTGTCGGCGGAGTGGCGTTCGACACGCAGGAACAACACAGCCATCAGGCAGCGGCGGGGGACGCGTCGTTTGTCATCTATCCCAACGAGGAGGCGGCCCGTGCGCAACCCGATGGCGTGCCGCTACGCATCCGTATGCGCTTTGACCAGTCGGTGCGTGGCCTGGCGGTCGGCGCACCCATCGATGCCTACGGCGTGACGATCGGCCAGGTCGAAGCGATCAACCTGGATTTCGACAGGAGCGCCCGGCAGTTCTACGCGGTGGTCTCCGCCACGCTCTATCCCGAGCGTCTGGGCGGGCAGACGTTAAGCGAGATCCAGGATTACGCCGGAGGCGACCTGGAGCATCCCAGCGGGAAAGTGTTGGCGGCGATGGTCAAGCGCGGCACGCGCGCGCAGTTGCGTATCGGCAACTTGCTGACAGGCCAGTTGTATGTGGCGATGGTCGAACTCCCGAACTCCAAGCCCGTGGAGTTCAAGATGGAAGACGAACCTTTCATCCCGACCGCGCCGAATAACCTGGATCAGTTGCAGCAGCAGATCAACAGCATCCTCACCAAGCTCGACCGCGTGCCGTTCGACGCGATCGGAACCGAGCTTAGCGGGGCGTTGCGCGCGGCATCGAGCCTGGTCAGGCGGATGGACACGCAGTTGGCACCCGAGGCACAGGCCTTGCTGCGGCAAGCCAACCGGTCGCTGGCGGCGGTTGGCGGGCTGCTGGCGCCGGATTCCGTGCTGCCCCAGAACACCGATACCGCCTTGCGCGAACTGGCCAGGGCGGCCAGATCGTTGCGGGAACTATCGGATTACCTCCAGACGAATCCGGAGGCGTTGCTTAAGGGAAGGGCGCCGGACGCGCCGGCTCGCCGGTAGGGGTTTGCCGGCGGTATTTTTTTCATTTAAGGCGGCGCCTTTACCGCGGCGGCGGCCACGGTCGGGCGGGCATGGCGCCGCGGGCTCGGGTACGGCACTTGCTGCAAGCATTGCGCGACCGGCCGCCGGATGTTGGGCGCCGGCGTGGTATCCGAGGGGGACAATCGTATGGACCACAGTGAAATGATGGTGCGCATGATCTCGCAGCCCGTTGCGCCGGGCAAGCTCGACGGCTGGGACGGCATACTCTCGGCCTACGCGGACTGCCTGCTGCAGGTGCAGGCCAAACTGTCGGACGCGGATGTCAGGCGTTTCCTGGAAGTCGGCGCGCTGGTTTTTCGCACGTGCTGTCAGGAAGAAGCGAGGCAGCGCTGGACGGCCGAGGAGTTGGCCGCCTTCCACCGCAAGCGCGAATTCGGTGTGTAGCGAGGCCTCAATACAAGCATTGGCTAAGGTTGAATTTGCGGCCGAATGCCCGGATTTCGTCGCCCTCCACGGAGGCGGCCACGTCCCAGTGGCTGCCGCGGGTGACCAGAAACGACTGGCCCAGCAGGGCATGGCGCAGCGCAAATTGCCAGAACGCGGATTCCGTGCCGACCGGCTCCAGTTCGTGCGGCCCAATCATCAGGCGCGTGGGCCGTGGCGTGGCCCCCATCGACCATCGCAAGGCGATCGCCACGAAGGCGAAGCGCGCCGAAAGCGAGGATGGTTGAACGCAAAGCAGTCGGATCTTGTTGCTCATGGACGTCACCCTGTTCAGGTGCCGTCAGCGTAGCAAAGACCCGTGCGGCGTTCCATACCGCGTTTGGTGGATTTCAGTCCTTATGTTCCAAGATTCGCCGATACCCGGTAGCTTCAGGGCTTGCCGTCCGCGCTGCGCGTGACCCGGGCAAGCAGCAGCACCGCCAACGCGGGCGCGACGGCGAAGGCGGCGAACAGCCACCGGGCCGCGTGCTGCGCGCCCTCGACGCCGCCAGGATCCGCCAAGCCCGCGCTATTGGTGACGACGCCCGCCAACGCCGCGGTCACCGCCGACGCGTAGAGCTGCACGGTGGTGATCGAGGACGATGTCAACGTTTCTTCGCCTTTGGGCGCGGCGTTGAATATCCGGGTCAGCAGATGGGGCCACGCCAGCCCGATGCCGAAACCCACGCCCGCCAGCGCCACGATGTAGGCCGCCAGTCCCCCCAGGGACGACAGCATCCCCGTCTGCGGTGTCATGAGGGCCAGAGCGATCAACGACGCCAGAATCACGACGGGGCTGGTGCGCACCAGGCGATCGGCGGCGGTGCCCGTGCGCGTGGAACTGGGCATGGCGGCAAGCGTCCAGCCCGCCGCCATCGCCGCCGTCATATAGCCTGCAGTCAGCGGCGAAAGGCCGTGGATGACTTGAAGGAAATACGGCACGAAGATCTCGGTCGTGATGGCGGCGACCACCAGGCACATCACGGCATACAGCGCGCCCAGCGGTGCGCGCAAGGAATAGGCGCCTGTCGGCAGCAGGCGCCGCTTGGCGCGCGAGTCCACCCGGGCGATCAGCGTTGCAAGGGCCAGCCCCCCGGCGATGCCGGCCAGATTCCAGCCCAGATCCGTCGACAGGCTGGCAAGCGTGACGGCCAGCACCGAGGCCACCAGCAGCGCGAGTGTGCCCACGGGCAAAGACGAAGGCGGGGCAGGGGGCACCGAAGACCGGCCGCCGACCTTGATCGCCACGATCAAGGCCAGCGCCGCGGCAACGGGCAGCAGTGCCCAGAACGCCAGCCGCCAGTGGCCGGTCTGGGCGAAGACGCCGCCGATCGCCGGTCCGCACAACGTGGCCACGCCCCACATGCCCGAGACCAGCGCCATCGCGCGCGACCAGAGGGGCGCGTCGAACACTAAGCGGATCAGCGCGTAGCTCAAGGCAAAGAGAATGCCGCCGCCCAGGCCCTGGATGCTGCGGCCGGCCAGCAGCACGGGCATGGTCGGCGCCAGCGCACAGGCGACCGCGCCGGTGGTGAAAATGGCCACGGCCAGCAGGTAGGCGGCGCGCGGTCCGACGGTTTCGATCAGTTTGGCCGACAAGGCCGACCCGATGATGGAGGTCACGACGAACAGCGTCGTGTTCCAGGCGTAGTATTCCAGGCCGCCGATATCCTGGATGACGCTGGGCAGGATGGTGGTGACGATATAGACGTTGATGGCATGCAGCGCCACGCCGCCTGCCAGGGCGATCGAGCGCAGGGCGTTGGCGCCATGCAGCAGGTCGGCCCAGGAAGCGCTCGAATCAGGGGTTGTACTGACGGCCACAACGGTCTCCATCATTATTTAAGCAAGATTATGCTTGGATAATACGTGCGCGGCCCAACATGCGCAACTGAAGGCCTGCGATCAGCGGGGTCTTATCGTCGCAACAGGCCGCGCAGCAACAGATCCAATGCCTGCAAGGCATGCTCGAGGCGGGGCGCGTCATCGGGGGCGTCGGCGATCCAGAATGCGCTGTCGGTCAGGCTGCCGTTGACCAGCCGCGCAAGGGCCTGCGGGTCGGCGTTGTCGACGATGCGCGCCGTCATCAGGTCCTGCAGCAGCCCGGCAAGTGACGCGACGCATTGTTGTTGCGCGGCGTCGGACGTCGGACCCAGCACCGCCCGCGCGTCCTGCAGCACGATGCGGCGGATCTCGGGCTCGGTCGCCATGCGCAAGTAGGCCTGGCAGCGTCCACGGAACGCGTCCCAGGGTGCGGCGGCTTGCGCCGAAACGGCATTCAGGCGCTGATCGACCTCATCGTCGATTTGTTCGACGACGGCCGCCAACAAGCCTTTCTTGTCACCAAAATGGTGATACAAAGCCCCTCGCGTCAGCCCCGCGGAAGCGGTCAGGTCGTCCATGGACGTGGCGGCGTATCCCGCGCGTTGAAAGGCTTGGCGGGCAGTCGCCAGCAATTTGGCCCGGGTGGCTTCGATCATCTCGGCGCGCGAACGCGACATGCGGTTCTCCAGTGACATACGGCGCGTATGTTAATTGACATACGCAATGTATGTGAATACGATCTCGCCGTCTACCAGGTTCAAAAGGTTGTCGGTGTCCAATCCGTATCGTGAGTTGTTCAAGGCGCCTGGCGCCACGGGTTTCGTGTTGGCTGGCGCGATCGCGCGCCTGCCCTTGCCGATGATCGGCATCGGCATCATCACGATGCTGTCCGAAGTGCGCGGCGCGTACGGGCTGGCGGGCGCCGTTGCCGCGACGTTCGCGCTGGCCACGGCCTTGCTCGCGCCGCGCATTTCTCGCCTGGTCGACCAGCATGGACAGGAGCGGGTGCTGCCGGTGGCGGCGGGCATATGCGTGCTGGCGCTGATCGGCCTGGCGGCGTGCGTGCAATGGAACGCGCCGGATTGGGCGCTGTTCGTCTTCGCCGCGTTGGCAGGCGCTTTGCCCAGCATGCCCGCCATGATCCGTGCGCGGTGGACGGAAATCTATCGCGACCAACCCCAGCTGCGCACGGCTTACGCGTTGGAATCCGTCGCCGACGAACTCAGCTTCATCGTAGGGCCGCCGATTGCAGTGGGCCTGAGCGTGGCGCTGTTTCCCCAGGCGGCCCCGTTGGTCGCGGCGTTGCTGCTGGCTGTGGGCGTGACGGCATTCGTCCTGCAGCGGGCCACGGCGCCCGCCGTGCAAATCAGGCCGGCAGGGCGCGAGGCCTCGGTCCTGCGCATGCCCCCCATGCGGTCGCTGGTGGCCATGATGTCGGCCATGGGCGTGATCGTCGGCACGATCGATGTGCTCAGCGTTGCGTTCGCCCGCGCGCAAGGCGTGCCGGCCGGCGCCAGCCTGATCCTGTCTGCCTATGCCTTGGGCTCGTGTGTGGCGGGGCTGCTTTTCGGCGTGCTGAAATTCCAGATGCCGCTTGCCCGGATGCTGTCCATCGCCGCGGCGGTCACAGCCTTCACGACCTTGCCGCTGTTGCTGGTGAATGACCTGGTCACGCTCTCGCTGGGCGTGCTGCTGGCCGGGTTGTCGTTTGCGCCCACCATGATCATCGCCATGGCGCTGGTCGAAAGCAGCGTGCCCGGCCAGCGCCTGACCGAAGGGCTGACGTGGCTGGTGACGGGGCTGGGCGCGGGCGTGGCCGCGGGCGCGGCGATGGCGGGCTGGGTGGTCGACCATTACGGTGTGCGGGCGGGATTCTGGACGGCGGTCGCTGCAGGCGCGATCGTGCTGCTGGTGGCCTTGGCGGGCGCGCGGGCCGGCGCGGCGGGACGCGTCGCGTCCTGATCGCGCAGGTCGATAGAATGGCGGTTCCGGCGCGCTGCGGGGCGCGCCGTCCACAGGAGCACCTCATGTCTAGAACCGTCGTCAATCCCGACACTGTTTTCAACTCCGTCCAATACGGATTCAGCCAGGCCGTCATCGTGACCGGGCAGCGCAGGATGTTGCTGTCGGGTCAGGTCGGCGTCGATATCGACGAACGCACGGTCGGGCCGGGCTTGCAAGAGCAGACCGAGGCCGCGCTGGACAATGTCCAGCGCGTGCTGGCCGCGGCGGGCGGCACGCTGGCGCAGGTGATCATGCTGCGCATCTACATCTGCGAGACGGCCCGTGAAGACCAGGAAGTGATCGCGCAAGCCTTGCGCGACCGCTTTCCGGTGGACCCTCCGCCCTCGTCGTGGGTCATCGTCAGCGGGCTGTCCCTGCCCGAGTGGCTGGTCGAGATCGAAGCGGAAGCGATGCTGGACTGAGCAGGGCGATTCAGCCCTTTTCGCGCCAGGGCGTGGTGGCGAACGCCGCGCGCAGATGGGCCAGGAACCCCGAGGTGCGAGCGGACAAATCCTGGCGCGATTTCACCAGCGCCACGACATTGGCGTCGGGCAGGTTCCACCCGGCCAGCAGCGGCACCAGCGACCGGGCTTTCACGTGTTCGGCCACATCCCATTCCGACCGCGCGATGATGCCGTGCCCGGCCAGCGCCCACGCCACAGCGGCCGCCCCAGTATTGCTGGACAGCACGGGGGCGATCCGTACGCCGACCGCCGGCCCGCGGCCGCGCTTGAAGCGCCACAAGGTCACGTCCTCGTCGTTTTCGCGCAAGGCGATGCAGTCATGCTCGCGCAGGTCTTCAGGCTTGGCGGGTGCGCCGTGCCGCGCCAGATAGGCGGGCGACGCGCACAGGACGCGGCGGTTGGGCGCCAGCGGGTAAGCAACCAGCGTGGAATCGCGCAGTTCGCCGATATGCACCATCACATCCCAGTTATCGGTGGCCAGTCGCGGCGGACCGTCGGACAGGGTCAGGCTGGCGGTGATGTCCCCGCTGCTTTTCCGGAAACCGGCCACCAGCCCGGCCACGTAACGCTGGCCGAAACCCAGGGGCGCCACCACGCGCAGATGGCCGGCCACGACGCCGCGCCGACCTGCCAGTTCATCGGCCAGATCGCCCAATTCGCCGCAGATCTGCCCGGCCCGCAAGGCCAGCAGCCGGCCCTCGTCGGTCAGCGCGGTGCCGCGTCCGGACCGGTTGACCAGCCTGACGCCCAGGCGCTTTTCCAGCGCGTTCAGCCGCTGCGTGACGGCAGGGGGCGTCACGTCCAGGGCGCGCGCGGCCTGCGCCAGCGATGGCGTGGCCGCCAGGCTCATGAAAAAACGCAGGTCGTCAGTGGTGATCATTCAGATTCACATTAATTGAAAATTAAGCCTGTATTAAACACGCATGGACCGCGGCGCGCCATACTGCCTGCTACCTGACCCAGGCCTGCCTGGCGTCCATCCGATCCGACCTGCCGAGACCCACCCCGATGACTATCCTCCGTCCGCCGACGTCCCTGGATTCCCTGGACACCCCTTGCTTGCTTCTGGACGAAACCCGCATGATGCGCAATATCCAGCGCCTGAATGCGCTGATGGCCGGCCACGGGGTGCAATTGCGGCCGCATCTTAAGACGCCTAAATCGATCGACGTGGCACGGCGCGTGATGGCCAGCCCCCAGGGGCCGGCTGCCGTTTCCACACTGCAAGAGGCCGAGCAATTCGCCGCGGCCGGCGTCACCGATCTGCTCTATGCCGTCGGCGTGTCGCCCTCGAAGCTCGACCGCGTACTGGCCCTGCGTGAGAAAGGCGTGGACCTGACCGTGGTGGTGGATAGCGTCGAGGCCGCCCAGGCCGTCGCCGCCCGCGCCACGGCCACGGGCGGCCCCGTGCCTACGCTGATCGAGATCGATTGCGACGGGCACCGCGCCGGCGTGCAGCCGGGCGACCACGGGCATCTGCTGTCCATCGCGCGCGTGCTGCATGCCGCGGGCTGCCTGCGAGGCGTCATGACCCATGCCGGCGAGTCCTATGGCTGCCGCAGCGCCGAGGCGATTGCCGACATGGCCGAACAAGAGCGCTGGGCCGCAGTCAGCTGCGCTGAAGCGATCCGTCAGGCGGGGCTGCCGTGCCCGGTCGTCAGCGTCGGTTCCACCCCCACCGCGCACTTTGCCCGCCACCTCGACGGCGTGACGGAAGTGCGCGCAGGCGTCTACGTGTTCTTCGACCTGGTGATGGCGGGGTTGGGCGTGTGCACGGTCGACGATATCGCGGCCACCGTGCTGACGACCGTGATCGGCCATCAGGCCGACAAGGGCTGGATCCTCGTCGATGCGGGTTGGATGGCCATGTCGCGCGACCGGGGTACTGCCAAGCAACCGGTGGATCAGCTTTACGGCCTGGTTTGCGACATCGACGGCGAGGTCTATCCCGATCTGTTGTTGGCCGAAACCAACCAGGAGCAGGGCATTATCACGCTGCGCGCCGGAAGCGACGCCCGGCTGCCCGATCTGCCCCTGGGGACGAAGCTGCGCATCATGCCGAACCACGCGTGCGCCACGTGCGCGCAGCACGACGCCTATCAAGTCGTGCGTCTGGGCGAGCCTGGCGTGGTGGCCCGCTGGGAACGCTTCCGCGGCTGGTAGGCCTCTGCCGTCTTCCCCACATCCACAGGAATCGACCATGGAATTGATCAACACCCCGGACGCCACGCCGCCCGCCGGACATTACTCGCAGGCGGTGCGGGCAAACGGTTTTGTCTTCGTATCCGGCCAACTGGGCTTTCTGGCGCCCGCGCAGGCCGGCGCCAAGCCGCAGCTGGCTGTGGGGGCCTCCGCCCAGACCGAAGAGGCCTTACGGAGCGTGAAGGCCATCCTGGCGGCCGCTGGCGCGTCGCTGGCCACGGTCGCCAGCGTCACGGTGTATATCCCGGACGTCGCGCTGTGGGATGAGGTGAACCGGGTCTACGAACGGGTATTCGGTGCCCACCGCCCCGCGCGGGCCATCGTGCCCACGCGTGAACTGCACTACGGCGCGCTGGTCGAGATCAGCGTGGTGGCGGTCGCCGCCCAGGGCTGATCCCGCGCCTATAATGCGGACGCCTTCATGCCTTCGGGGGAGAACGTTCGCATGCAGTACGAATATTTGTTCTGGTCCATGGCCGCGATGGTGGCGGCCGCGCTGATCGGCGGCTCGCTGTGTGGCCGCCTGCGCTCGGTCAAACACGTGCTGATCGGGGTGGTCGCGTTGGCCGTCGCGGTCTTCGTGGCGGTTTTCCTGCTGTCGCGCCATGGCGGCTTCAGCGACCTGTCGGCAATGCTGTCGATCGCCGCCTTCATGTTCAGCCTGGTGATCGGCACCGCCGCATCGCTGCTCACGCGGCGCATCTTGCAGCGCCGCTGAGCGCCAGGCGCTATCGCCTTATTCTTCGGCGTCGAAGTCTTCGGCGTCTTCTTCGTCGTCCTCGTCCTGCTCCAGGGCATCGTAGCCCTTCCACGTGATGCGCCAGCGCGTCGCGGCGGCGCTGGCGGCCGTCTCGCTGACCTGCTTGACCAGGCCGGCGTCCGACAACAGGTCCAGATGATGCGCAATGGTCTGCAGGCCTTGCTCTTCGGGGTGCGGGGCCAGGGCGGCGTTCTTGATGTCGTGCGTGCTCAGGTTGGGGCCAGGCGCGTCGCGCAGGGCGCCCAGAATCGTGACGACCAGATCGAAATCGCGTTGCATGATGTTCACCGTGTAGAAAATGGGTAAGCCGACAATAGCAGAGTTCCGTGGCGCCGATGCGACAGGGCGCAAGGCCGGGTTACAGTCCAGGGTTCTCGACAACGAAACACACAGAACGCTATGAAGAAACCCGCTGAACGCGATTGCCTCGCGCTGATCCCCGGCTACTCGGGCCAGGCTGCCAAGCTCTTTCTTTCGCGCGGCGAAGACGACCGCATCGCCGGCGTGACGGTCTACGACTTGCTGGGCCACGTCAAGCAACAGGGCGACGCCGAAGCGGCCGCCGCCTGGATCGGCGAATGGCTTGCCGAAGAGGCCGGCAACCGCAAGGCCCGCCGCACCCAGCTGCTGGCCCAGATGTTCATCTGCAAGCTGGCTGGCGACGAGAAGGCCGCCTTCCTGGACGCCCAGAAGCCGCTGATCCGCGTCCTGGCCGATGCCGGGGTGCGTTGCCGTAGCGTCGCCGCCACGTCCGGCGCCGCCAGGAAGTCCCTGGGACCGAATGTCAAGAAGCATTAGCATAAGGCTGTTATAGTCGCGCCTGGGCGTGAGATTGCACCTGCACGGTGCGTGCGTCCAAGCGGGCCCCGCCCGCTGATCAAGGAAGATTGAACATGGAAATAGTAAGTCGGCACCTTGCCGACGTGACGGGCGGCGTCGAGCTGCTCACGACGATTGATGGCGAGTCCATCAGCGTCTATGTCGTGGTGGGCGTAACCGATCTCAATGCGATCGCGGACATCGTCCCCATCGAAAAAGTCGAGGCTGGGGCGGATATACACGCTTCAAATGTCGACAATGTTGATAATGCGCAAGAACAAATCGACCAAGTCCTGGAAAATATGAATCCCGGCGACGTGGCGGTTTTCCTTTGCTCGGGTTCCGATGCTTTTGGCGCGGCACTCGATTTGTTGGGTTTACCTATCGACGAGTAAGCCTGGCGGCAAACCAAAGTGCCTATCTGAACGGCGTATGAAGGGTGTACGGGTTTAGACGGCATTTATATAAGCCTTGATTGTTTTTTTATGATGTATGGGTGTTTACACCTATGCAGGGACAAGTTTTGCCTATGAAAACGTGCAAATTTTCAACGCAGTTTCTCTTTGTTGCATTATTGGCACGTATTTTTTAGGATTATGTTGACTTGTGAGGGGAACATAACGATAGTGTCGGCACACGATCACAAGCGTTGCGATTTTCGTTCAGTGCCGTGCCTTTTCCGGCTCAGCGTTATTGTTCTACTGTCCCCTCCTTGATTGATTCGTGACCTCCGGGCATTTGCCCATTATCTCTAGGAAATACAGTATGGAAACCGGCGTCGTTAAGTGGTTCAATTCGGAAAAAGGCTATGGCTTCATCACCCCGGAAGCGGGTGGTAAGGATCTGTTCGCTCACTTCTCCGAAATCCAGGGTTCTGGCTTCAAGTCTCTGGAAGAGAACCAGCGCGTCAGCTTTGTGACGGCCAATGGCCCCAAGGGCCCGCAAGCCACGAAGATTCAGGTCCTGTAAAGGTCTGAGTTTTCAAAAAAGCCCCTTCGGGGGCTTTTTTTGTTTTTGCGCGGTATCCTCTGGTGCTGGCCGCAGATGTGCGCTGCCGCTTCTCAATGCCCCCAGGATCCTCGCTATGACTTCCCCCTCCCCGAAACCTCTCGCCGTGCAGGCGCAAGACGTGGTCGCGTTCTGGATGGATGCGGGGCCGCAGCAGTGGTTCAGCAAGAACGAAGCATTCGACGCCGAGTTCCGCCGGCGTTTCGAAGCCGCGCACTGGGCCGCCGCTGCGCGCGAACTCGATGACTGGCTGGAAGACGCAGACGGCGCCCTGGCGCTGATGATCCTGCTGGACCAGTTCCCGCGAAACGCCTTCCGGGGAACGGCGCACATGTTCGCCACTGATCCCTTGGCCCAATACTTCGCCGAACGCGCGATTGCTTCCGGTCAAGACCTTGCCGTTGATCCGCAGCTGCGCCAATTTTTCTATCTCCCGTTCGAACATGCGGAAAGCCTGGTGACGCAGAATCGCGGCGTCGCGCTGATGGAGCCCCTGGACGCGGATTCCCTGCGTTGGGCCGTTCTGCACCGCGACATCATCAAGCGCTTCGGAAGGTTCCCGCACCGCAACGCGGCGTTGGGCCGCCAGACCACTCAGGCCGAGCAGGAGTTCCTCGACGCTGGCGGCTTCTCGGGCTAAGGCGTCCGGCAGGGCGGATAAGGCCGGCCAGGCCAGGCGAAGCGCGCGGTATCGGCATGTATCAGTTCATGCCAAGGTGAAAATATTCTCTGGCGCGATGCGTTGACGGTAGGCCGTGTCCGGCAATTGCGCATGCCGGCTTGCGGCTTCCACCATTCGCATATTTGACGTTTTTCGGGGTTCACCAATACACTGAGTTCAGCGAGATTTTCAAGCGACGCGGTCTGCGTTAACTTGTCGCCGTCAGTGGTGCTGCGGTTGCTTCCTCTCCCATCCTTGATGATCTGGCGCCCCGCGAGCAATCGCACTTTCTAGGTTCAAGGACACTCCATGGCAACCGGCATCGTTAAGTGGTTCAACGCCGAAAAGGGTTATGGCTTCATCATGCCCGACGACGGCAGCAAAGACCTTTTCGCCCATTACTCCGAAATCCGCAGCGAAGGGTATAAGTCGCTGCAGGAAAACCAGCGCGTCACGTTCGAGGTCGGCACCGGTCCCAAGGGGCCAAGCGCCAAGAACATCAAGGTCGCGGCCTGATGTTTTCCGGGTAGCGCTCCGGGGCGGGATCCCGGTGTTCGGCCCATAAAAAAGCCCCCATGCGCAACGCATGGGGGCTTTTTTTTCGCCGGGCTGTCCCAAGGCAAAAGTGCTTCCTTGGAGGCAGCAAGCACGCAGCGCGTGCGAGGCTTGGGGGCGTTTTGCCTTGTTTTAGTGCTTTTGCGGGCTGGTCGTCGACAGCTTGTCCACCAACGCGATCCCCAGCGCCGAGAGGATGAACAAGGCGTGGATGATCGTCTGCCACATGACGCCTGCTTCGGTGAAGCGCGCGTTGGGCGTGCCGATCGTGCCGGCTTCGATGAAGGTGCGCAGCAAATGGATCGACGAGATGCCGATGATGGCCATCGCCAGTTTGACCTTGAGCACGCTGGCGTTGACGTGGCTCAGCCATTCAGGCTGGTCCGGATGGTTCTGCAGACGCAGGCGGGACACGAAGGTCTCGTAGCCGCCCACGATCACCATGACCAGCAGGTTCGAAATCATCACCACGTCGATCAGGCCCAGCACCAGCAGCATGATCTCCATTTCGCCAAAGCTGCTGGCGTGCGTCACCAGGTGCCACAGCTCTTTCAAGAAGAGCATGACGTAGACGCCTTGCGCGACGATCAGGCCCAAGTACAGGGGCAGTTGCAGCCAGCGCGAACTGAAGATCAGGCTGGGCAGCAGGCCTAGGCGGGGAGGGGGGGTGTTATGCATGTTGGGTGCGAGCCGTTTGTAATGGGGCGATGAAAAGTGCGGCGGCAATTCTATCAATGCCCGGACTGGACTGGCATGAGTTTTTTGTGGCGCGTTCATGTTGGGGAACGCTGCGCAATAGCACGCCTGCGCGCGGTCTGCTGGGCTTTTATGTAAGCGAAACTGCCATTTGCGAAACTCTGTGGCGAAACGCTTTGAGCGCTTTTGGCATGGATAGAATTGCCGCCTCACTCGCATAGAGCCAGTCAAGAGGAGTTTGTTCCCATGAAGATCCGCTACACCGTTGCCGCGTTGACCGTTGCGCTTGCCCCTTATTCTGCGTCGCATGCCCTCGATATCGGCGGCCTGGTGGGCGCCGGCAGCAAGGTCGTGCAAGCTGCCACCCTGAGCGACGCTGAAATCAAGACCTTGTCCGACAAGGCTTGCGCGCAAAGCGATTCGCAGGAAAAAATCGCCGCGCCGGGCAGCAAGTACGACGCCCGCCTGCAGAAGATCGCCAAGTCGCTGGGCGGTACGGTCAATGGCCAAAAGGCCAATTACAAGGTCTACATCACCAAGGACGTCAATGCCTGGGCGATGGCCAACGGCTGCATCCGCGTTTATAGCGGCCTGATGGACATGATGACCGACGACGAAGTGCTGGGCGTGGTCGGCCACGAAATCGGCCACGTGGCGCTCGGCCACAGCAAGAAGGCCATGCAGACGGCCTACACCGTATCGGCCGCGCGCGACGCCGCCGGCGCGGCCGGCGGTGCGACGGTCGCAGCCCTGAATTCCTCGCAGCTGGGCGACCTGACCGAGAAGTTCATCAACGCGCAATTCTCGCAATCGCAGGAAAGCGCCGCGGATGACTATTCGTTCGACCAGCTGCAGGCCAAGAAGCTCAATACCCGTGGTCTGGTGACGGCATTTCAGAAGCTGGCAGAGCTGGATGGCGGCAAGAGCGATATGATGAGCTCGCACCCGTCCTCGGCCAAGCGCGCTCAGCACATCGAAGATCGCATCGCCAAGGCCAAATAAAGACGCCGAAAAGGCGTTTCCCCTCCCTTTTCGGGCGGAAAACGGGGCGCGAGCATCCGGGCAAATCCGGGGCTCGCGCCCCTTTGCGTCAGGGATCCGGAAGTTTCCGGTAAAATGCCGCGTTTATCCGCCCGTAATCTCATCTCTCGGAAAATAGGTCTTTTAATGCAGCCTGTGGTTGAAACCCTCTCCGGCCTGGAGCGCCGTGTTGATCTGGCCGTCTCGGTGGCCGACGTCGAAAAGGAAGTCCAGGCGCAATTGAAGCGCGTGGCTCGCACCGCCAAGGTCCCCGGCTTCCGCCCGGGTAAAGCTCCGCTCGCCATGCTCGAGCGCAGCCATGGCCCCAGCATCCGCTACGACGTGATCAATAGCCAAGTTGGCCGTGCGTTCGAACAAGCCATCGACGGCGCCAAGCTGCGCGTCGCTGGCGCCCCGAACCTGGAACCCAAGACTGAAGGCGTCACCGACGACACGCTGGCGTTCACCGCTACGTTCGAGGTCTACCCCGAAGTCGCCGTGCCGGACCTGTCGTCCCTGGCCGTCACCCGCTTCGACACCGCCGTCACCGACGCCGAAGTCCAACAAACCCTGGACGTCCTGCGCAAGCAGCGCGCCACGTTCGAAGCCCGTGAAGGCCGCGCCTCGCAAGACGGCGACCGCGTCACGCTGGACTTCGCCGGCACCATCGACGGCGTGCCGTTCGAAGGCGGCAAGGCCGAAGACTTCCCGTTCGTGCTCGGCCAAGGCCGCATGCTGCCGGAATTCGAAGAAGCCGCCCGCGGCCTGAAGGCTGGCGAAACCAAGGTTTTCGAACTGAAGTTCCCTGACGACTACCAAGGTGTGGAAGTCGCCGGCAAGACCGCCGAGTTCACCATCACCGTCAAGGAAGTGGCTGAAGGCGTCCTGCCCGAACTGAACGGCGAATTCGCCAAGTCCCTCGGCCAAGCCGAAGGCGACATCGAAAAGCTGAAGGCAGACATCCGCAGCAACATCGAGCGCGAAGTCAAGGTCCGTTCGGCTGGCCGCACCAAGTCCAGCGTCATGGACGCCCTGGTCGAAGCCGGCAAGTTCGACGTGCCGAAGGCCCTGGTCGACAACGACGTGCAAGGCCGTGTCGCCGCTGCCCGCGAAGAGCTCAAGCAGCGCGGCATCCCGAACGCCGAGTCCGTGCCGATCCCGGCTGAAGCCTTCTCGACCGAATCCGAACGCCGTGTCCGCCTGGGCCTGCTGGTGTCGGAACTGGTCAAGCAAGCCCAGCTGCAAGCCAAGCCCGAGCAAGTTCGCGCGCGCATTGAAGAATTCGCCGAGAACTACGAACAACCCGCTCAGGTTGTCAGCTATTACCTGGCTGACCGCCAGCGTCGTGCTGAAATCGAGGCTATCGTGCTGGAAGACAACGTCGTCGCGCACGTGTTGGAAAAGGCCAAGGTCACCGACGAAAAGGTGCCTTTCGATCAGTTGATGGGGATGGCGTAACACTATGCAGAGATTCACCGATTTCTATGCGGCAATGAATGGCGGGTCTTCGGTGACCCCCACCGGCCTGGGCTACATTCCCATGGTTATCGAGCAGTCGGGGCGCGGCGAACGCGCCTACGACATCTATTCGCGTCTGCTCCGCGAACGGCTCATTTTCCTGGTGGGTCCGGTCAATGACGCAACGGCCAATCTGGTTGTGGCGCAGTTGCTGTTCCTGGAATCGGAGAATCCTGACAAGGACATTTCCCTGTACATCAACTCGCCTGGCGGGTCGGTGTATGCGGGAATGGCCATTTTTGACACCATGCAGTTCATCAAGCCGGACGTATCGACCCTGTGCACTGGCCTGGCGGCCAGCATGGGCGCGTTCCTCCTGGCGGCTGGCAAGAAGGGCAAGCGTTTCACGCTGCCCAACTCGCGGATCATGATCCATCAGCCGTCGGGCGGCGCCCAGGGCCAAGCGTCCGACATCCAGATCCAGGCTCGCGAGATCCTGGACCTGCGTGAACGCCTGAACCGGATCCTGGCCGACAATACCGGCCAGTCGATGGAGCGCATCGGCCTGGACACGGAACGTGACAACTTCATGTCCGCCGAAGATGCGGTATCGTATGGACTGGTGGACAAGGTGATGACCTCCCGCTCGGAAGGCTGACTTCCCGGTTGATCCAAACCCGCTGCCATCAAGTTTGAGTAAGCGCATGCGCTGGACCCTTTACCCGGTCTGGCGCATCTTTACCTGAGATACGAAACAAATATGCCTGAAAAAAAGGGATCGGCAGACGCAAAAGTGCTGCATTGCTCGTTTTGCAATAAAAGCCAGCATGAAGTCCGCAAGCTGATCGCGGGTCCGTCGGTGTTCATCTGCGATGAATGCATAGACCTGTGCAATGACATCATCCGCGAGGAAGCGCAAGCGACCGCGCGCGCGGCTATTCGTTCCGAACTGCCTACTCCGGCCGAGATCAAGACCTTCCTGGACCAGTACGTGATTGGGCAGAATTCGCCCAAGCGCATGCTGGCCGTGGCGGTCTACAACCATTACAAGCGCATTCGTCACGGCGAGATCAAGGGTGACGAAGTCGAGCTCTCCAAGAGCAACATCATGCTGATCGGCCCCACCGGGTCGGGCAAGACGCTCCTGGCCCAGACGCTGGCGCGCATGCTGAATGTGCCCTTCGTCATGGCTGACGCCACCACGCTGACTGAAGCCGGCTACGTGGGCGAAGACGTCGAAAACATCATTCAGAAGTTGCTGCAGAACTGCAACTACGAAGTCGAGAAGGCGCAGCGCGCCATCATCTACATCGACGAAATCGACAAGATTTCCCGCAAGTCCGATAACCCGTCCATCACCCGTGACGTGTCGGGCGAGGGCGTGCAGCAGGCCTTGCTGAAGTTGATCGAAGGCACGGTTGCCTCGGTGCCCCCGCAGGGCGGCCGCAAGCATCCCAACCAGGACTTCGTCCAGGTCGACACGACGAACATCCTGTTCATCGTCGGCGGCGCCTTCGATGGGCTGGAAAAGGTCATCCGCGACCGCACCGAGAAATCGGGCATCGGTTTCTCGGCGTCCGTGCGGGCCAAGTCCGAACGTGGCGTGGGCGAACTGTTCTCGGAAGTCGAACCCGAAGATCTGATCAAGTTCGGTCTGATCCCTGAGCTGGTCGGCCGCCTGCCTGTCGTCGCTACGTTGGACGAGCTGGACGAAGCGGCCCTGGTGCAGATCCTGACCGAGCCCAAGAATGCCTTGCTCAAGCAATTCCAGAAGCTGTTCGCGATGGAAGGCGCCGAGCTCGATCTGCGGCCTGCCGCCTTGAAGGCGATCGCCCGCAAGGCGCTCAAGCGCAAGACGGGCGCCCGCGGCCTGCGTTCGATCATCGAACAGACGCTGCTGGACACCATGTACGAGTTGCCCTCCCAAGGCAACGTCAAGCGCGTCGTGGTGGACGAAAACGCCATTGAAGGCGAAGGCAAGCCCCTGCTGATCTACGCCGACGAAGCCGGCGAAACAGAAAAGCCGGACCGCGGAGAAGTCCGCGACGCCGCAGCCTGATATTTCAAAAAAACCCGTTCCTGTAACGGGTTTTTTTCCTTCCTGGCGACCCTCAGGGGCATTTTTTTTTGCCTTTCGTTTATCGGGCCGCCGGGATCTTGAATTTTCGGCTATTGTTCCCATAACAGACGTAACTGACGTGGATAGCTCGGGGTATACCCCGGCCTCCTGTCCCCGATACGCCGAGTCATACCGAGGAACCTCCTATGTCTGCCAGCCAGACCCTGCCTTCCGACCCGATCGACCTGCCCCTGCTTCCACTTCGCGACGTCGTGGTGTTCCCGCACATGGTCATCCCGCTGTTCGTCGGCCGTCCGCGCTCCATTCGCGCGCTCGAGGTTGCGATGGAAGCGGGCAAAAGCATCATGCTCGTGGCCCAAAAGTCCGCCGGCAAAGATGACCCCACCCCTGAAGACGTCTACGAGATTGGTTGCGTAGCCGGCATCCTGCAGATGCTCAAGTTGCCCGACGGCACCGTCAAGGTGCTGGTCGAAGGCACCCAGCGTGCCCGCATCAACACCATCGAAGACGCCGATTCGCATTTCACCTGCCAGGTGACCCCGATCGAGCCGGACGCCATGCAAGGCTCCGAAACCGAGGCCCTGCGCCGCGCGATCGTTGCCCAGTTCGAACAGTACGTAAAGCTCAACAAGAAGATCCCCCCGGAGATCCTGACCTCGCTGGCAGGCATCGATGATGCCGGGCGCCTGGCCGACACGATCGCCGCGCATCTTCCGCTGAAGCTCGAGCAGAAGCAGAAGATGCTCGAGATCGTCGGCACCTCCGAGCGCCTTGAAGGTCTGCTCACTCAGCTTGAAACCGAAATCGACATCCTCCAGGTCGAAAAGCGGATTCGCGGCCGCGTGAAGAAGCAGATGGAAAAGAGCCAGCGCGACTACTACCTGAATGAGCAGGTCAAGGCCATTCAGAAGGAGTTGGGCGAAGGCGAAGAGGGCGCGGACATCGAAGAGCTTGAAAAGAAGATCATCGCTGCCCACATGCCTAAAGAGGCGCGCAAGAAGGCCGATGCCGAGCTCAAGAAGCTCAAGCTCATGTCGCCCATGTCGGCTGAAGCCACCGTGGTGCGCAACTACATCGATACGCTCATCAACCTCCCCTGGAGGAAGAAGAGCAAGATCAACAACTCGATCGCCAACGCCGAGACGGTGCTGGACAACGACCATTACGGTCTGGAAAAGGTCAAGGAACGCATCCTGGAATATCTTGCCGTGCAACAGCGCGTGGACAAGGTGAAGGCGCCGATCCTGTGCCTGGTTGGACCTCCGGGCGTGGGCAAGACCTCGCTGGGCCAATCCATCGCCAAGGCAACGAACCGCAAGTTCGTGCGCATGGCGTTGGGCGGCGTCCGCGACGAGGCCGAGATCCGTGGCCATCGCCGGACCTACATCGGTTCGATGCCGGGCAAGATCGTCCAGAACATGTCGAAGGTCGGCGTGCGCAATCCGCTGTTCCTGCTTGATGAAATTGACAAGCTGGGCATGGATTTCCGTGGCGACCCCTCTTCGGCGTTGCTCGAAGTGCTGGATCCGGAACAGAACCACACGTTCCAGGACCACTACATCGAAGTCGACTTCGACTTGTCGGACGTCATGTTCGTGGCCACCAGCAATACGCTGAACATTCCGCCGGCGCTGCTCGACCGTATGGAAGTGATCCGCCTGTCTGGTTACACGGAAGAGGAAAAGATCCATATCGGCCGCGACCATCTGCTGCCCAAGCTGATGAAGAACAACGGCGTGAAGGATACCGAGCTGACGGTGGACGACTCCGCGCTGCGCGACATCGTGCGCTACTACACCCGCGAAGCTGGTGTGCGTGCGCTCGAACGCGAAGTGGGCAAGATCTGCCGCAAGGTCATCAAGCAATTGCTGACCCAGACCGATCGCGCCAAAGCCGAAGGCAAGACCCTTGAGGTCAAGCCGGTCAATGTCACGGGTGAAAACCTGAGCGACTACCTGGGCGTGCGCCGCTACACCTTCGGCATGGCCGAAAAGGAAAACCAGATCGGTCAGGTGACCGGCCTGGCGTGGACGGAAGTCGGTGGCGACCTGCTGACGATCGAAGTCGCGGACATGCCCGGCAAGGGCGTCATCCAGCGCACGGGTTCGCTCGGCGATGTGATGAAGGAATCGGTTGAAGCGGCTCGTACGGTGGTGCGCTCGCGTGCCCGCCGTCTGGGGTTTGCCGACAGCGTGTTCGAGAAGCACGACATGCACGTGCACGTGCCGGAAGGCGCGACCCCCAAGGACGGTCCGTCCGCGGGTATCGCGATCACGACCGCCATGGTCTCGGCCTTGTCGCGCATCCCGGTGCGCGCCGATGTCGCCATGACCGGCGAGATCACGCTGCGCGGCGAAGTGCTGCCGATCGGCGGCCTGAAGGAAAAGCTGCTGGCTGCGCACCGTGGCGGCATCAAGACGGTCTTGATCCCGGAAGAAAACGTCAAGGATTTGGCGGAGATCCCGGACAACGTCAAGAACCACCTTGAGATCGTGCCAGTCCGTTGGATCGACAAGGTGCTGGAATTGGCCCTGGAACGCCTGCCCGAGCCGCTGGCCGAGGAAGAAGCGGTAAAGGAGCCCCTGGTGGCCAAGCCGGCTGAGCCGGGTTCGACCGATCCGGTGCTCAAGCACTGATCGCGACCCCAAGGGCGCCTTCGAAAGAGGGCGCCCAATGAAAAACCCCGCTGCGGCGGGGTTTTTTATTGCTCGGAGGCTTTGACGTTTGACGCGAGCCAGGCGTGACGCCGAGGAGGCGTCGCGGACTGGCTCAATGCAGCGCGTGCGTGCGGATCAGGCCGACCGCGATGCCTTCCAGGGCGAATTCCTGGTCAGCTTCAACCACGATGGTCTGGAAGTCCGGGTTTTCGGGCAGAAGCTCGATATGCCCGTTGGTGCGTTGAAGGCGCTTGACGGTGACGTCGTCGCCCAGGCGGGCCACGACGATCTGGCCGTTGCGGGCTTCAGAGGCCTTTTTCACGGCCAGCAGGTCCCCTTCGAGGATGCCAGCGTCGCGCATGCTCATGCCGCGCACTTTCAAGAGGTAGTCGGGTGCTTGCGCGAACAGGTGGGGGTCGACGCCCACTTCGCGTTCAACGTGCTCTGCTGCCAGGATAGGGCTGCCGGCAGCTACACGTCCTACCAGCGGCAGCAGCAGCTGCGCCAGCGAGGGCATGGACAAGGAAGCTTGCGTGGAGGCGGGTGCGCCGTCTTTCAGGCGGATGCCCCGCGAGGCGCCGGCGGTAAGCTCGATGGCGCCCTTGCGGGCCAATGCCTTGAGGTGGTCTTCCGCCGCGTTGGGCGAACGGAAACCCAGGGCCTGGGCAATTTCGGCACGCGTCGGCGGGAAGCCGGTGCGCATGACGGTTTGCCGGATGAGGTCCAGGATTTGCTGCTGGCGATCGGTGAGTTTGCTGGCCATGGCGATGATCCGGTGTTAGCGGACTGTACATATATACAGCGCCATTCTGGGGGACATACCGCAAAAAAGCAAGCCAGTCGCCGGCTGTAAACGCAAAACGGAGCCCGAAGGCTCCGTCTTTCAGCGGCTGGGCCCGAAGGCCCGCTTCTGGTGTGCTGGTTACAGCACGGCGGCGATGCCGGCAGCGACCTTGTCGATGTTGCCGCTGTTCAGGGCGGCAACGCAGATGCGGCCGCTGGACACGGCGTAGACGCCGTGCTCTTCACGCAAGCGGTCCACTTGCGCGGCGGTCAGGCCCGAATACGAGAACATGCCGCGTTGCTGCAGGACGAAGCTGAAGTCCTGCTTGCCGCCGTGTTCCTTGATCTTCTCGACCAGTTGCTTGCGCATCAGTCGGATGCGGTCGCGCATGCCGGCAAGCTCTTCTTCCCACATGGCGAAGAGTTCGGGCGTGTTCAGCACCGTCGATACCACCGTGCCGCCGTGGGTGGGCGGGTTGGAGTAGTTGGTGCGGATCACACGCTTCAACTGGCTGAGCACCCGGGTGGCTTCATCCTTGCTGCCGGCCACGACCGTCAGGGCGCCCACGCGTTCGCCATACAGCGAGAACGACTTGGAGAAAGACGAGCTGATGAACATGGTCATGTCCAGGTCGGCGAACATGCGCACGACCGAGGCGTCTTCCGTCAGTCCGTCGCCAAAGCCCTGGTAGGCGATGTCGAGGAACGGGACCAGATTGTTTTCCTTCACGACGGCGGCGATCTGCTTCCACTGGTCGGCGGTAGGGTCTACGCCGGTCGGGTTATGGCAGCACGCGTGCAGCACGACGACGGTCTTGGCCGGCGCGGCTTTCAGGTCCGCCAGCATGGCGTCGAAATTCAGGCCGCGGGTGGCGGCGTCGTAGTACGAGTAGGTGCCGACTTCAAAGCCGGCGCGCTCGAACAGGGCGCGGTGGTTTTCCCAGCTGGGGTTGCTGATCAGGACCTTGGAGGTCGGCAGCAGCTGGCGCAGGAAGTCGGCGCCGATCTTCAGCGCGCCCGTGCCGCCCAGAGCCTGGGTGGTCAGTACGCGGCCGGCGGCGGCCAACGGGGATTCCTTGCCCAGCAACAGCGCCTGGGCGCCCTGGTTGTAGCCGGCGATGCCTTCGATCGGCAGGTAACCGCGTGCGGCGGCAGCCTCGATGCGGGCGGATTCGGCTTTGCGTACGGCGCCCAGCAGGGGGATCCGTCCCTGATCGTCGTAGTACACGCCCACGCCCAGGTTGACTTTACCGGGACGCGTATCCGCGTTGAATTGTTCGTTCAGACCAAGAATGGGGTCGCGCGGCGCGAGTTCGACGGAATCGAAAAGGTTGCTCATGGGACTCTGATGAGGATGGGTGGACGCAGTACGGTGTGCTGTGGATAATGGGGGGTTTACCCTGGAACAGTCTAGCATGCCAAAGAGCCCAATAGACCCGAGCAGCGCGGGAGATCTGAACGATGATCTCGCTGCGGATCTGACGGCGGCGCCGGCATCGGCTGCGTCCCTGGCGGGGCTGGATGCCAAGCCCAGATTCGTCGAGTATCCGGACAGCCCGTTTCAGCTTTATCAGCCTTATCCGCCCGCGGGCGACCAGCCTGCCGCCATCGACGGCCTGACGCAGGGGGTTGAAGACGGCCTCATGTTCCAGACGTTGCTGGGCGTGACAGGATCGGGCAAGACCTTCACCATGGCCAACGTGATCGCCCGGATGGGGCGCCCCGCGCTGGTGCTGGCCCCCAACAAGACGCTGGCCGCGCAGCTCTACGCCGAAATGCGCGAGTTCTTCCCGAAGAACGCGGTCGAGTACTTCGTCTCTTACTACGATTACTACCAGCCGGAGGCCTACGTGCCGACGCGCGACCTGTTCATTGAAAAGGACTCGTCCATCAATGAGCACATCGAGCAAATGCGGTTGTCGGCCACCAAGAGCCTGCTCGAGCGGCGCGACACGATCATCGTGGGCACGGTCTCGTGCATCTACGGTATCGGCAATCCGGGCGACTATCACGCGATGGTGCTGATCCTGCGCAGTGGAGATCAGATCTCCCGTCGTGAGATCCTGGCCCGCCTGGTCGCCATGCAGTACACGCGCAATGACGCGGAATTCACCCGCGGGGTGTTCCGGGTGCGCGGCGAAAGCATTGACATCTTCCCGGCGGAAAGCGCCGAACTGGCGTTGCGCCTGACGCTGTTCGACGACGAGATTGAAAGCCTGGAGCTTTTCGACCCGCTGACCGGCCGCATCCGCCAGAAACTGCCGCGCTTCACCGTCTATCCCGGCTCGCACTACGTGACGCCGCGCGACACCGTTCTGCGCGCCATCGAGACCATCAAGGAAGAACTGCGCGAGCGCGTCAAGCGTTTCGTCGATGACGGCCACCTGGTCGAGGCGCAGCGGCTGGAGCAACGCACCCGGTTCGACCTGGAAATGCTGCAGGAGCTGGGCTTCTGTAAAGGCATCGAGAACTACTCCCGGCACCTGTCCGGCGCGGCGCCCGGGGATCCCCCGCCTACGCTGATCGACTACCTGCCGTCGGATGCGCTGATGTTCATCGACGAGAGCCACGTCACCATCGGGCAACTGAGCGGCATGTACCGCGGTGACCGATCGCGCAAGGAAACGCTGGTGCAGTACGGATTCCGCTTGCCGTCGGCGCTGGACAACCGGCCGCTCAAGCTTGAGGAATTCGAGACACGGATGCGCCAATGCGTCTTCGTGTCGGCCACGCCCGCCGCCTACGAGAAGGAGCACGCCGACAACGTGGTGGAGCAGGTCGTGCGGCCGACCGGTCTGGTCGACCCGCTGGTCGAAGTGCTGCCGGCCCGTACCCAGGTGGACGACCTGCTTGGCCAGATCAAGGCGCGCGTGACGGTGGGCGAACGTGTGCTGGTCACGACGCTGACCAAGCGCATGGCGGAAGACCTGACGGACTTCCTGAGCGAGCACGGCGTGAAGGTGCGCTATCTGCACTCCGACATCGACACCGTGGAGCGCGTGGAAATCCTGCGCGACCTGCGTCTGGGCACGTTCGACGTGCTGGTGGGGATCAACCTGCTGCGCGAAGGGCTGGACATCCCGGAAGTGTCGCTGGTGGCCATCCTGGATGCCGACAAGGAAGGCTTCCTGCGGTCTGAGCGCAGCCTGATCCAGACGATCGGCCGCGCGGCGCGCAACCTGAATGGGCACGCGATCCTGTATGCGGACCGTATTACGGATTCGATGCAGCGCGCCATGGAGGAAACCAGCCGCCGCCGTGCCAAACAGCTGCAATTCAACATCGACAACGGCATTACGGCCCGAGGGGTCCAGAAGGCGGTGCGCGAGCTGATCGACGGTATCGTCGCGCCGGTCCAGCACGATGCGCTTGAAGCCGCGGTGCCGGCGGAATTCCTGAAAGATGAAAAGGCCTTGGCGCGCGAGCTCAAGCGCCTGGAAAAGCTGATGATGGATCATGCGCGAAACCTGGAATTCGAGCAGGCCGCCGCCGCCCGCGATGCGCTGACGGCATTGAAGCAGCGGGTGCTTCTGGACGGGGCAGTGTAGAGAGAAAGTATCTAAATGTGTTTTTATGCTGACAGGATGCTGAAAATATGTAAAACCCGCGCCGTTGCAATCGCGGCTTAACAATCTTCTCGGATCCTGCGAAATCAAGCTCGATTCCCGCGTTCGGATATTTTTCAAGTCATTGATTAATAAGAATAAAGTGTGCGGATCTGCTTGCCTTTATCCAATCGGGTAATTGCAAAAAAAGCTTGCCTTATCTCGGGTTTTCCCGCACACTTACTCCCATGATGACCAAGGTACTTTTCGTTTGCATGGGCAATATCTGTCGCTCGCCGAGCGCAGAGGGCGTGTTTCGCCATTTGGTGAACGACGCGGGTTTGGGCGATGTAGTTCGCATCGACTCCGCGGGCACGCACGCGTTTCATATCGGCGAGGCGCCTGATGCCCGGGCGCAGGCTGCGGCGCGTAAGCGCGGCTACGAGATCACGCACTGTGAGGCGCGTCAGGTCACCGCGGAAGATTTCCGCGACTTTGATCTTATTCTCGCCATGGACTGGGACAATCTGTCCGCCATGCAGCAGCAGTGCCCCAAAACCTATCAGCACAAATTGATGCTGCTGATGCGCTTCGCCAATGAGTTCGAGGAGGCCACCGTGCCCGATCCGTACTATGGCGGCGCCGACGGTTTCGGCAAGGTGCTCGATTATCTGGAAGACGCCTGTCAGGGTGTTCTTGAACTGGTCCGTAAGCGCGCTACACAGTACCAGGCGGCTTGACCGTTTTTTCCGTAGAGCCGCCCATTGTGCGGCTCTCGGGGTACTTGGCAGTGAAAAAACCGCGCAGATGCGCGGTTTTTTCTAGCCGGGAGCCATACCAAATTAGTCGGGAATAGGCTATACTTGACCCAATTACTCGGGTATTGACCGCTGGATTCGCTGGCGGCCATTGCCGATTCACAGGGAACCCACCATGCGGCTAACTACCAAAGGGCGTTTCGCCGTGACTGCCATGATCGATCTGGCTATGCGGCAGCATAGCGGCCCGGTCACTCTTGCGGCCATCAGCCAGCGTCAGAATATTTCGCTTTCCTATCTGGAACAGCTCTTCGGGAAGCTGCGCCGCCACGAGCTCGTGGACAGCGTGCGCGGCCCGGGTGGCGGTTACTCGCTTGCGCGCCTGGCGCGCAACGTGACCGTCGCCGACATCATCTTCGCGGTCGACGAACCGCTGGACGCCACCAGCTGTGGCGGCAAGCGAGACTGTACGAGCGGCAACGACGGCAAGCCGGGCAAGTGCATGACGCACGAGCTCTGGGCCACGTTGAATCGCAAGATGGTCGATTACCTGGATTCGGTGTCCCTGCAAGATCTGGTTGATCAGCAGCGCGTGCGCCAATTGCAGGAAGCCAACAATCAAGCGCAGGCCTGCGCGGTACGTGTGAATCGGGTGGGGGGCACCAATGCCGCCGCGAATGCCCCGACCACGACCGTCGCCGCCAATGCCACCGTATAAGCAGTATCAGGAGTTGTAGAAATGACCACCCGCCCGATTTATTTTGACTATTCGGCCACGACGCCCGTCGACCCCCGCGTCGTGGACAAGATGGTGCCTTGGCTGTATGACAATTTCGGCAACCCGGCATCGCGCAGCCACTCGTTTGGCTGGGATTCGGAAGAAGCCGTCGAACGCGCCCGCGAAGAAGTCGCCAAGCTGGTCAACGCCGACCCGCGCGAGATCGTCTGGACCTCCGGCGCGACCGAATCCGACAACCTGGCCATCAAGGGCGCCGCGAACTTCTACGCGGAACGCGGCAAGCACATCATCACCGTCAAGACCGAACACAAGGCGGTGCTGGATACCTGTCGCGAGCTGGAGCGCCAAGGCTTCGACGTCACGTATCTGAATGTGAAGGATGACGGCCTGATCGACCTGGACACCTTCAAGGCCGCGCTGCGCCCCGACACCGTGCTGGTGTCCGTGATGATGGTGAACAACGAAATCGGCGTGGTCCAGGATATCGAAACGCTGGGCGAGATCTGCCGTGAAAAGGGCATCATCTTCCACGTGGACGCCGCACAGGCAACCGGCAAGGTGGAAATCGACCTGCAAAAGCTGAAGGTCGACCTGATGTCGTTCTCGGCTCACAAGACGTACGGCCCGAAGGGCATCGGCGCGTTGTATGTGCGCCGCAAGCCGCGCATCCGCATCGAAGCGCAAATGCACGGCGGCGGCCACGAGCGCGGTTTCCGCTCGGGCACGCTGGCCACGCACCAGATCGTCGGCATGGGCGAAGCGTTTCGCCTGGCCCGCGAAGAAATGGGCACCGAAAACGAGCGCATCCGCATGTTGCGTGACCGCCTCTGGAATGGCCTGTCGCAGATCGAAGAGGTCTACCTTAACGGCGACATGGACCAGCGCGTGCCGCACAACCTGAATGTCAGCTTCAACTATGTCGAAGGCGAATCCCTGATCATGGCGATCAAGGAACTGGCCGTATCCAGCGGTTCGGCCTGCACGTCGGCCAGCCTGGAGCCGTCCTACGTGCTGCGGGCGCTGGGCCGCAACGACGAGTTGGCGCACAGTTCCATCCGTTTCACCCTGGGCCGCTTCACGACCGAAAAGGAAGTGGACTTCGCCATTGAATTGCTCAAGAGCCGCGTCGGCAAGCTGCGCGACATGTCGCCGCTTTGGGAAATGGCCAAGGAAGGCATTGACTTGAACACCGTGCAGTGGGCCGCGCACTAAGCGCCCGCGCCAAGAAATACGTGGAGAAATAACATGTCTTACAGCACTAAAGTCCTGGATCACTACGAAAACCCGCGTAACGTCGGTTCGTTCGACAAGTCGGACGACTCGGTGGGTACCGGCATGGTCGGCGCGCCGGCCTGTGGCGACGTCATGAAGCTGCAGATCAAGGTGAATGAAGCCGGCGTCATCGAAGATGCGCGCTTCAAGACCTACGGTTGCGGTTCGGCCATTGCCTCGAGCTCTCTGGTGACCGAATGGGTCAAGGGCAAGACGCTGGACCAGGCGATGAACATCCGCAACACGCAGATCGCCGAAGAACTGGCATTGCCGCCCGTGAAGGTCCATTGTTCGATCCTGGCCGAAGACGCGATCAAGGCCGCGGTGCAGAACTACAAAGAAAAGCATTCGGTTCCGGCCGAAGCGGTGGCAGGCTGACCATGTCCGTTACCCTGACCCAACAGGCTGCCACCCATATCGGGCGCTACTTGCAGAAGCGCGGAAAGGGTATCGGCTTGCGGCTCGGCGTTAGGACGACGGGCTGCTCCGGCATGGCCTACAAGTTGGAATACGTGGACGACTCGGCGCCGGAAGACGCCGTGTTCGAGAGCTTTGGCGTGAAGGTCTTCATTGACCCGAAGAGCCTGGCTTACCTGGACGGCACCGAGCTGGATTACGCCCGCGAAGGCCTGAACGAAGGTTTCAAGTTCCGCAACCCCAACGAGAAGGCGACCTGCGGCTGCGGCGAGTCGTTCACGGTGTAAGTCTTGGCTGGAGACGACCACTTCAGCCTGTTCGGCTTGTCGGCACGCTTCGACCTGGACGCGCAAGCGTTGGAAAGCGCGTGGCGTGCAGTCGCCGCGCAGGTGCATCCCGACCGCTACGCCACGGCCAGCCCCGCGGAGCGCCGCGTGGCCATGCAATGGGCCGCACGCGCCAACGAAGCGTACCGCGTGCTGCGGGACCCTTTGCTTCGCGCGCGCTACCTGTGCGAACAGGCGGGCATTGACCTGCAGACCGAGAGCAACACGTCCATGGACACGGCTTTCCTGATGCAGCAGATGACGTGGCGCGAGATGCTGGACGATGCGCGCGACGACGCCGATGCCCTGGCCGCCTTGCAGACCGAGTTGGAAGCCGCGCGCATCGAGATGCGCGCCACGCTGACGCGCCTGCTGGACAACGAGCGCGACTACGCGGCTGCCGGGCTGAAGGTCCGGGAATGGATGTTCGTGGAAAAGCTGGCGCAAGAGCTGGCGCACGCGCAGCCCGCTGGATAGTCCAAGCCGCGCTGGGGCGCCCGTGACGCGGGGCCCTGGATTTCGCCGCCTACTGAGCAGAAAAATACAATCATGGCCTTATTGCAGATATCCGAGCCCGGCGAGTCGCCCGCGCCGCACCAGCGCAAGCTGGCGGTCGGGATTGATCTGGGCACTACCAATTCCTTGGTCGCGGCGGTGCGCAGCAGCGTCGCGGAAGTGCTGCTTGATGCAGAAGGCCATGCCTTGCTGCCATCGGCGGTGCGCTATTTCCCCGGCGGCAAAGTCACCACCGGCCGCGAGCCCCTGGGCCAGCAGGCCGAGGACCCCTTGAACACCGTCGTGTCGGTGAAGCGTTTCATGGGCCGTTCGCTGGAAGAGGCCCGCGCCACGCGCGCCCCGTATGAGTTCGTGGATGCGCCCGGCATGGTGCGCATTCGCACGGCGCAGGGCGATCTGAGCCCGGTTGAAGTGTCGGCGCAGATTCTGGCGGTGCTGCGCCAGCGCGCCGAAGACGTCCTGGGCGATGACCTGGTGGGCGCGGTCATCACCGTGCCGGCGTACTTCGACGACGCCCAGCGGCAGGCGACGCGCGACGCGGCCCGCCTGGCGGGCCTGAACGTGTTGCGCTTGCTGAACGAGCCCACGGCCGCCGCGATCGCCTACGGCCTGGATCACGCGTCAGAAGGCGTCTATGCCGTTTATGACCTGGGCGGCGGCACCTTCGATATTTCCATCCTGCGCCTGACCCAAGGCGTGTTCGAAGTGATTTCCACGGGCGGCGACACCGCGCTGGGCGGAGACGATTTCGACGCGCTGATCGCGGACCACGCCGTGGCCAAGCTGGCTGCCGGCGAGTTCTCGCCGGCCGACCGCCGAGGGCTGCTGATGGCGGCGCGTGCGGCGCGTGAAGCGCTGTCCGATGCCGAATCTACCAGCCTGAAGCTGGCGCTGTCGGACGGGCGCGACGTGGACCTGGTCCTGACGCGCGCAGAGTTCGAAGCGCTGGCGCAGCCGCTGGTGGAACGCACGCTGGATTGCGCGCGCCGCGCCCTGCGTGACGCGTCGCTGAAGCCGGCCGATGTACGTGGCGTGGTGATGGTGGGGGGCGCGACGCGCATGCCCGTCGTGCGCGCCGCCGTTGGCCGCGTGTTCGGCACAGAGCCGTTGATTGATCTGGATCCCGACCAGGTGGTGGCGCTGGGCGCGGCGTTGCAGGCCAATCTGCTGGCGGGCAATCGCGCGCCGGGCGAAGACTGGCTGCTGCTGGACGTGATTCCCTTGTCGTTGGGGCTGGAAACGATGGGTGGGCTGGTCGAGCGCGTGATTCCGCGCAACAGCACCATCCCCGTGGCTCGCGCCCAGGAGTTCACGACGTTCAAGGACGGCCAGACGGCCATGAGCATCCACGTGGTGCAGGGCGAGCGCGACCTGGTGGCGGATTCGCGTTCGCTGGCCCGGTTCGAACTGCGCGGGATTCCTCCGATGGTGGCGGGCGCCGCACGTATCCGCGTGACCTTCCAGGTGGACGCGGATGGCTTGCTGAGCGTCACGGCGCGTGAACAGAGCACGGGCATCGAAGCCGCCGTATCGGTCAAGCCGTCGTATGGGCTGACCGACGACGAGATTGCGCAGATGCTGGCCGACAGCGTCGCGCAGGCCGACACGGATGCACGCGCCCGCATGCTGCGCGAGCAGCAAGTGGACGCGCGCCAGTTGGTGGAATCCGTGCAAGCGGCCTTGGCCGCCGACGGCGACCTGCTGGACGCGGAAGAACGCAAGCAGGTCGACGAATGCCTGCAAGCCGCCATCGCCGCGCAGTCCGCGCAAGATACGGATACCGTGAAAGACGCAGTGCAAGCGCTGTCGGCCGCGACGGACGACTTTGCCGCGCGGCGAATGGACCGCAGCATCCGTGCCGCGCTGGCGGGCCGCAAACTTGATGAGATCGCCTGATTAGACGTATGCCGAAACTGACTGTATTGCCTCATCCCGATTACTGCCCCGAGGGCGCCGTGATCGAAGACGCGCCCAAGGGCGTGTCGATCTGCCGTGTCTTGCTGGACAACCACATCGACATCGAACACGCATGCGAGCTGTCGTGTGCGTGCACGACCTGTCACGTGGTGATCAAGCAGGGCTATTCCGCGCTGGAAGACGCGACGGATGACGAAGAGGACCTGCTGGACAAGGCCTGGGGCCTGACGCCGACCTCGCGCTTGTCGTGCCAGGCGCTGGTGACGGATACCGACCTGACGGTCGAGATCCCCAAGTACACCATCAACCACGCGAAAGAGGGCCATTGATGAAGTGGACCGACACCTACGATATCGCCGCCGCGCTGGTCGACGCGCATCCGGACGTGGACCCCAAGACGCTGCGTTTCACGCAACTGCGCGAATGGGTCATGGCCTTGCCTGAATTCAGCGACGACCCCGCCCACTGCGGCGAGAAGATCCTGGAGGCCATCCAGATGGCCTGGATCGACGAAGCGGACTGACCGACGCCACCGAAACGCTCCCTCCTGGGAGCGTTTTTTTTCCTTGGGGGCAGCACGCTGCGAAGCGTGGGGACTCTCTTCGATTTGCGCCGGCCTGGCCGCGGTCATGACGGCCACGGTATCATCAAGGCTCTGCTCGTTGATCCTATTAGCCTGAGTCTACCGATGCCCGCTGCCCAATTGCGTTTTGGCCTGGCCGCCAATCGACTGCACCACGAAAGCCCCGATGCCGCCTTGTTTACCTGGCTGCGCGCGTGTTCCTCCACCATACGCGAGCTGGGCGTGCAACTGCACACCGTCGGCCGCACGCATGATGCGATTGTCCGCGAAGGCATGCTGCAGGGCTATAGCGGCTTGATCCGCTACCCGTACGGGCGCGAGGGCGGCTTGATGAAGCTGGTGGCCCGCGTGACCGAGGGGCGTGACGGGCAGGCGCCGTTCGACGGCGCGATCTACCTGATCGACCCGGTGGACCCGTCTTCGATTTTTCCCGAGGCGCTGGCATTGAAGCGGCAATGCATCACGCATGGCCGGCCGTTTATTTCGACCTTGGCCGGGGCGATCGAATGGATGGAAGTCGAACGCGTGCACGCCGGGTTGGCGCCGGATATGTCGGCTTCGCGCCTGTTCAACTTCACGGGCCAGACTTTGGCGATGATTGCCCACGATGCGTTGAAAGACGAGATGGTGGCGTTCGCCAGCGAGCATTTCGACGTGCTGTCGCAGTTTGCGCGGCGTGTGGCCACGGGCACGACCGGCGGCCGACTGAACGAACTGGCGTGGTCGCGCGGCTGGCCCAAAGACACCCCTTGGGTGCACCGCTACCTGAGTGGGCCGCTGGGCGGCGACGCGCAGATCGCGGAGCTGGTGCTGGAGCATCAATGCCAGCGTGTGATCTTTTTCGAAGATCCGCACGTCGCACGCCAGCACGAGGCCGACATCCAGCTACTGGAACGCGCCGTGCGCGTGGTGACGGAATCGGCCACCTGCGCCACCTCGCCAACGGTGGCGCGGCGTTGGGCGCAGGCGGTGGAAAAGCGCGCCGGCCTTATCTGACAGCGGTTATGCAGGCTGCCGGCCGTCGACGATGATCCGGCTAACCTGACCGGCCACGGCCGAGGCCGCCATCGACAGCGGCAAGGCGTCCGAGCGGCAAAGATAGACCGGGCGGGTCATGCGGGGCTTCTTTGTGCGGTGTAGCACCACGTCCCCGCGCATCGCTTCCGCCCGCACGGCCTCATACGACAGGATCGTGTGCGCCAGGCCTGCCTGAACCCGTTCTATCAATTGCGGGTCGCGTTGGCTTCGGCGATGACGCGGAAAGCTGCGCGCTCCTGTTGCTGATAATGGTCCAGCAGTCTGCCTAGGCTGTGCGGGTTGGGGGGCAGCACCAGCGGTGATCGTGCCAGCGCCAGCAGATCTGCAGCGCGCGGCTTCGCGCGGTTCCGGGGTGAGGGCGGAGACACCGCCACCCGTCCCTCGTCGATTAAATGCTGAACCATGGACATCGACATCGCCAGCGAGGTGTTCTGCAATGCCGCGGCGACGCCTGACGCCGCCGAAGGCCTGGCCGCCTTCGTGGAAAAGCGCGCCGGTCTGGCGCGGCCCGCCGGCCTGATCCGTCATTCGCCCTTGAAATCGGGCGCGCGTTTTTCGAGAAACGCCTGCACGCCTTCGGCGAAATCGGCGCGCGACGCCGAATCCAGGAAGCGCGCCGTCTCTTCTGCGAGTTGGGTTTCCAGTGAGGCATGCTCGGCCGAACGCAGCAGGTCCTTTGCGCCTGCGATGCCGTGCGGCGCGTGGTGCGCAAGCGCTTCGGCGTAGGCCTTTGCCGCAGTGTCCAGTTCACCTGCGGGCGCGACGCGGGTGAGGATGCCCCAGGCCAGCGCATCGCTGGCGGTGAAGGCGTCGTGGCGCAACAGCAGGTCCAATGCACGCCGGGAACCCAGTACGCGCGTCAGCCCGTACGTCATGCCTGCGTCGGGCGTCGCGCCCAGTTTCAGGTAGGCAGTCATGAAACGGGTGCCTGCGTCGGCGATGGCGAGGTCGCACGCCAGCACCAGCGACAGCCCGGCGCCGGCCGCCACGCCATGCGCCTGCGCCAGCCAGATCTTGTCCATGCGCCCGATGCGGGAGATGAAATCATTGAGCGGCGTGAAGAGGTCAAGAAGCGTGGCACGCACTTGGGCGGGTTCGCCCGAGAACATGCTGATGTCGCCGCCGGCGCAAAACAGCTTGCCCTCAGCGCGCAGGCGCACCACGCGGATTTCCTTGCGTGCTTCCAGCCACTGGGCGGCTTGTTGAAGATCGCGGGCCATGGCGACATCAATGGCGTTCATTGCATCGGGACGGTTCAGCGTCAGCGTGGCGAGGGCGCCTTCGGCCTCGATCAGCAGCGTCTGGAACGTGGGAAGTCCTTGGGTCATGGCGTGTCTCCGATATCGGGTAAGTACCAACTGTCGATCCAAAAACCGCGATGCTATGGTCTGAACCGAGCGCTTGCTTGGTTTTGTTTTAAGCACGCTTAGCGTACTGCATGAAAGCACTGCATGGAACTGCCGCATTGAACGATTTTCCGGCGCTGGTCTGGCGTAGGTAAAGACAGGTTCGTTGCATCTCCTGCCTCGTGGGTCGCCTGATTCATCGCCTTAAAAAATGTCCGCCTCAGGCGGCAAGCACTTCGCGAAAAAAAGCGAGGAGACAAATGGTGGATCAGTCCGAGCAGCCTCCCTTGCTGGAGGTGGATGGGGTGACCTTGGCTTTTGGCGGGGTCAAGGCGTTGACCGGCGTGGGCTTTCGCGTGGCGCCGGGGTCCATCACTACGGTCATCGGCCCGAACGGCGCCGGCAAGACTTCGCTGTTCAATACCATTTCCGGTTTCTACAAGCCGGCGGCCGGGCAGATCCGGTTCGATGGGCGCGACATCACGCGCGTGGCCGCGCCCGAACGCGCCAAGCTGGGGCTGGCGCGCAGTTTCCAGAATATCGCGCTGTTTCGCGGCATGACGGTGCTGGACAACATCAAGCTGGGCCGCCATGCGCACCTGCGCACCAACGTGTTGGACGCCTTGTTCTACCTGGGCCGGGCGCGCCGTGAAGAGATGGCGCTGCGGGCCGACATCGAAGAACGCATCATCGACTTCCTGGAGATCGACCACATCCGCCACGCGCCGGTGTCGGCGTTGTCCTATGGCCTGCAAAAACGCGTGGAACTGGCGCGTGCGCTGGCCATGAACCCCAAGGTGCTGATGCTGGACGAACCCGTGGCGGGCATGAACCGCGAAGAGACGGACGACATGGCGCGCTTCATCCTGGACGCCCGGTCCGAATGGGGCGTGACCGTGTTGATGGTGGAGCACGACATGGGCATGGTCATGGACTTGTCGGACCACGTGGTAGTGCTGAACTTCGGGCAAGTGATCGCGGACGGCACGCCGGGTGAGGTGCAGGCCAATCCTGAGGTCATCAAGGCCTATCTGGGGGCAGGCGATGTAGGCGACCTGCGCCGCCGCTTGAGGGAGGCGGCCTGATGGACATGCTGTTCTTCCTGGAAGTGACGCTGGCCGGGCTGGGCAGCGGCGGGCTGTATGCGCTGGCTGCGCTGGCCTTCGTGATCGTCTACAAGGCGACGCGGGTCGTGAACATCGCCATCGGCGAATTCCTGATGCTGGGCGCCTACGTGTTCTATGCGTTCGCGACGGGCATGGAATGGCCGATCTGGCTGGCGATCATCGGCGCCGTGGTGGTGTCGGGCGCCTTGGGCGCGCTGGTCGAGCGGCTGACGATACGACCCATGCTGGGCGAGGCCCCGATCTCGGTGTTCATGGTGACCGTGGGGCTGGCGTCCATCCTGGTCGGCGCCGTGGAATTGATCTGGACCGCCGACCAGCGGCGTTTGCCGGAGTTCATGCCGCGCGCGCCGGTGATGGTGGGCGAGGCGTTCGTGGCGCCCAAGGTGTTCTATGGATTCTGGGTGGCAGTGGTGCTGGCTCTGCTGGTGCTGGTGGTGTTCCGCTACTGGCGCGGCGGCGTGGCCTTGCGCGCCACGGCGTCGGACCAGGGCGCCGCCTATGCCATGGGCATCAACGTGCCCCGCGTGTTTTCGCTGGCCTGGGTGGCGGCGGGCGCGCTGGCGGCGGTGTCGGGCGTGATCGTGGGCGCCATCGGGGGCATCTCCTCGTCGATGGGCGTCTTCGGCCTGTCGGTGCTGGTGGTGGTGATCGTGGGCGGACTGGACAGCGTGGCGGGCGCCCTGGTCGGGGGCGTTTTCATCGGTTTGCTGGAGGCCTGGGCGGGCGCCTATCTAGGAGGCGAGTACAAGTTGCTGGCCACTTTCATCGTGCTGGTCGTGGTGTTGATGGTCAGGCCCTACGGCCTGTTCGGCACCCGTGAAATCGAGAGGCTCTGACCCATGCGCATCGCGACTGCGAAACAGACCTACCTGGCCGACGAAGCGCTGTTCGACACGCGCACCCAGTATGTATGGCTGGCGTTGCTGGCGGCGTCGTTGGTGCTGTTCCCGTTCGTGGCCGACGCATACTGGCTGTACCTGGCGTGCCTGGTCGCCATCAATATCGCCAGCGCGACGGGGCTGAACATCTTGACGGGCTATACCGGGCTGGTGAGCCTGGGGCAGGCGGCCTTCATGGGGCTGGGCGCCTACACGGTGGCCGTCATGGAGTTGCGGCTGGGCACGCCGGTACTGGTCAACCTGCTGGGTGGCGGCGTGGTCGCGATGCTGGGCGGTTTGCTGGTGGGCATTCCCTCGCTGCGGGTAAAAGGGCTGTACCTGGCGATCGCCACGATCGCGGCGTCGTTCATCGCCCATTTCATTTTCGCGAACTGGCAGTTCACGGGCGGGACCAGCGGGCTGCAGGTACCGCCCGCACGGTTGCTGGGCGTGGATCTGGATACGTCGTTCAAGATCTATTGGCTGATTGTGCCGGTGACGGTGCTGATGGTGCTGGGCGCGGCGAATCTGTTCCGCACGCGCATCGGCCGGGCCTTTATCGCCATCCGCGACCGCGATATCTCGGCGGAAGTCCTGGGTATCCGGCTGCTTCGCTACAAGCTGTTGTCATTCGGCCTGTCGTCCTTCTATGCGGGCGTGGCGGGCGGCCTGTGGGCGTACTTCTTCCGGGTGGTGACCCCCGAGAGCTTCCCGCTGATCATGTCGATCTTCTTCCTGGCCGCGATCATCGTGGGCGGCATGGGGTCGATCCTGGGTTCCATCCTGGGCGCCGTATTCATGACGATGGTGCCTGAACTGCTCAAGCTGATCGTGGGCTGGCTGCCGGTGGGCGGCGACGCGTTGCGGCTGGTGTCGCCCGTGCGCACGATCGTTTTCGGCCTGCTGATCGTGGGCTTTCTGATCTTCGAGCCCCATGGGCTCGCGGAAATCTGGCGGCGCGTGCGTCGCTTCTTCCACCTGTGGCCATTCCGGACCTGAGCGCCGACTGGCCGTTTGCATGACCCATAAGACCCAAGGAGACACACCATGAAGCGCATCCGGTTAGGCAGCGGTTTATCGAGGTTGTTGGCCCCGTTGGGCCTGGCGGCGGCATTGGCGGCGCCTGGGGCGCAGGCGGCGGACGATCTGGTGCTGGGCGGATCGATTCCGCTGAGCGGCGTGTTCGCCTTTGCCGGCCAGGGCATCCATGCGGGCATCACCGACTACGTGAAGATCGTCAACGATCAGGGCGGCGTGAAGGGGCGCAAGTTGCGCTACGTGCCGGAAGACACGGCGTACAAGGTGGATGCGTCGGTGGCGGCGTTCAAGAAGATCACCAGCCAGAACAAGGTGAATTTCTACTACGGCGATTCGACGGGCTTCTCCAAGACCATCAACGCCGAGTTGAACCGCACCGGCGATATTCTGATGACGGGGGCATCGTTTGCCACCGAGCTGAACGATCCCGCCAAGTATCCGGCGCAGTTCATGCTGGGGCCGGACTACACCGAGATGTTCGGCATCCTGTTGCGCTATATCGCCAAAGAGCAGCCCGGCGCGAAGGTCGCGTTCGTATATTCCGATACGGAATTCGGCCGCGATCCGATCGCCAGCTCGCGCGCCGTGGCCGAAAAGCTGGGGTTGAAAGTCGCCACCGAGATCATGACGCCGCCGGGCAGCGTGGACGTGTCGACCGAGGTCATCAAGCTGCGCCGAGCCGATCCCGATTTCACGATCTTCCATGGCTACGTGCTGGCGCCGATTCCGGAATTCGTGGGGCAGGGCAAGCGCATGGGGTTGAAGACCCGTTACATGGGCACCTTCTGGACGATGGACAACTCTACCGTGATGCAGATGGGCGAGGATGCCGAGGGCTTCATGGGCGTGATGCCGTACCGCTACTACTACGACACGGAAGGCGATGCGCCGATGCTCAAGAAGATCCGCGAAATGCGTCCGCAGTACCAGAGCACCGGCTACATGCAGGGCTTCCTGGCAGCCATGCTGTTCACGGAAGTCGCCAAGCGCACGTTGGACGCCGGCAAGGAGCTGACCAGTGCCAACATGAAGGCTGCGCTGGACGGCATCAAGGACTTCGACACGGGCGGCCTGATCGGCGTGCCGATTTCGATCAAGGGCAATTCCATCCCGGTGGGCCGGATCTATCGCGCCGACGTGAAGCAGAAGCAGATGGTGCCCGCGTCCGATTGGATCGTGCTGAAGTGAGGCGACTGTGAGCCAGGGACTTGACGCGCAAGCCATGACGACGGCGCCGCCTGCGGCGGTGCTGGACATCAACAATATCGAAGTCGTCTACAACAAGGCGGTGCAGGTGTTGCGCGGCCTGTCCCTGTCCGTGCCCGCCGGCAGCATCGTGGCGCTCTTGGGCAGCAACGGCGCCGGCAAGTCCACGACGCTGAAGGCGGTGTCCGGGTTGCTGGACCTGGAGGACGGCGCGCTGGTGCGCGGGCAGATTGTGTTCAACGGCGGCGATACGGCGGGCGCCAAGCCGCAGAACCTGGTGCGGTCGGGGCTGGCTCATGTGATGGAAGGGCGGCGGGTGTTCGAGGACCTGACCGTGGAAGAGAACCTGGTGGCGGCGACCTATGCGTTGACCGGCCGGCCGGGCGCGAAAGTGGATTTCGACCTGGTCTACGGCTATTTTCCGCGCCTGTTCGAACGCCGCCGCGGCCTGGCAGGTTATCTGTCGGGCGGCGAACAACAGATGCTGGCCATCGGCCGTGCGCTGATCGCGCAGCCCAGGCTGATGCTGCTGGACGAGCCGTCGCTGGGCCTGTCGCCCATGCTGGTCGAAAGCATCTTTTCCATCATTGCCCGCATCAACGCCGAGCAGGGCGTATCGATGCTGCTGGTGGAGCAGAACGCGTCCGTGGCGCTGGCCGTGGCGCACTACGGCTACATCATGGAGACGGGCAAAGTGGTGATCGACGGCACCGCCGACAAGCTGGCGGCGGATCCCGACGTGCGCGAGTTCTACCTGGGCGTGGGCGGCACGGGCGAGGCCCGCGGGTTTCGCGACATCAAGCACTACAAGCGCCGCAAGCGCTGGCTGTCATGAAGGACAAGAGCGTGATCGCTTCTCTCGATACGGCCGTGTGGCCCGGACTGACCTTGCCCCAGATGCTGCGCGAGCAGGCGCGGCGCCAGCCATCGGCCATCGCCATCCGGCAAAAGGACTTCGGTATATGGAAGCCGCTGACGTGGGCGGACTATTGGCAGCGCGCCTGCCGCGTCGGGCTGGGCTTGCGGGCCTTGGGCTTGAGCCGGGGCGGGCGGGTGGCCATCGTGTCCGAGAACCGCGTGGAATGGTTGCTGACGCAATTGGGCGCGGGCACTGTTGGCGGCGTGGCGGTGGGTGTATACCCCACCAGCCCCGCCGAAGAGATGGGCTACGTGCTGGAGCATGCGGACGTGGAACTGGTGGTGTGCGAGGACCAGGAGCAGACCGACAAGGTGTTGCAGGTGGCCAGCCGCCTGCCGTTGTTGCGGCGTATCGTGATCGTGGAGACCAAGGGCCTGCGCTCGTATGCGCCGGCCGATCGCGCGCGCATTACGACGTTTGCCGAGACCGAGGCCGACGGCACCGGGCGGGAAGCGGCGGAGCTGGCCGCATTGAATACGGCGCTGGACGCGCAGGGGCTGGACGACACTGGCCTGATGATCTATACGTCGGGCTCCACGGGCAAGCCCAAAGGGGCGATGCTGAGCTATCGCAACATGCGCGGTGTGGCGCCGGGCATCGCGGACCGGCTGTCGATGGATGCGCGCAGCGTGCACCTGTCGTACCTGCCGCTGTGCCATGTGGCCGAACAGATGCTGTCGACCTTCGTGCCGCTTTACCTGGGTTCGCAAGTGAACTTCGGCGAATCCATCCGCACGGTGCAGGAAGACCTGCGCGAGGTGGCGCCCACCATTTTCCTGGGCGTGCCGCGCATCTGGGAAAAGCTGCATGCGTCGATATCGATCAAGATGCAGGAAGCCGGGCGCGTGCAGCAATGGCTGTACCGCCGGGCGTTGGCGGCGTGCGCGCCGTTCCTGGAGAAGTCGCCTGCGCAGTACACCGCGCGCGAACGCCTGACGCATGCGCTGTGGTACTGGCTGGTGCTGCGCGCCTTGCAGAACTTCATCGGCTTGCGGCGCGTCCGGGTGGCGATGACGGGCGCGGCGCCGATCCCGCCGGATGTGGTGCGCTACTTCCGCACTCTGGGCGTGCCGTTGCTGGAGGTCTATGGGCTGACGGAGTCGGCCGGCATGATCTTCGGTCAGCATCCCGACCGCGTGAAAGTCGGCACGGTGGGCGAACCGATCCTGGGCGTGGATTGGAAGATGGGGGAAGCCGGCGAACTGCTGGTGCGCGGCGACATGGTGTTCCAGGGCTACTACAAGCACGCCGAGGCGACCGCCGACACCGTGCGGGACGGCTGGCTGCACACGGGCGACGTGGTGGCCGAGCAGGACGGCCGCGTCCGTATCGTCGACCGCTTGAAGGACATCATGATCACCGCAGGGGGTAAGAACCTGACGCCGTCCGAGATCGAGAACGCGGTCAAGGGCAGCCCCTACGTGAAAGAGTGCATCGTGATCGCCGATGGCCGCAAGTACGTGTCGGCGCTGATCCAGCTGGAATTCGACACCGTGGGCAAGTGGGCGGAATCGCGCCGCATCGCGTTTACGCATTTCCGGTCCCTGGCCGAATGCGCGCAGGTGCGCGAGCTGGTCCAGCAGGAGGTGTCGCGGGCCAATGCGGGCCTGGCACCCGTGGCGCAGATCAAGCGCTTTCATCTGCTGACCAAGGAACTGGACCACGACGACGGCGAGGTGACGGCGACGATGAAGGTCAGGCGCGCCAGCATCTACCGCACCTACGCCAACGAAATCGAAACGCTGTACGTTGAGGAGACGCTGGCATGAACGAAGCCGTGATCGTGGAAGCAGTGCGCACGCCCTTCGGCCGCCGCGGCGGGTGGTGGGCCGACACGCGCCCGGATACGCTGCTGGCCCAGACGGTGCAGGGGCTGCTTGCGCGCGCTGGACTGCCGGGCGCCAAGGTCGAGGACCTGATCGCCGGCTGCGTCAGCCAGGCGGGCGAGCAGGGCGCCAACATCGGTCGCCTGGCGGCAATGCTGGCGGGCTTGCCGGAAAGCGTGCCGGGCGTGGCCCTGAACCGCATGTGCGGGTCCAGCCAGCAGGCGGTGCATTTCGGTGCGCAGGCCATTGCCGCCGGCGACATGGGGTATGTGGTGGCGGGCGGCGTGGAGAGCATGAGCCGCGTGCCCATGTTCCTGGACGTGACGTTGGGGCAAGGCGAGTTCCGCGGCTTTGAGTCGCTGAACCCCGCGTTGCTGGAGCGCTATCCGCTGATCCATCAGATCGAAAGCGCGGAGCGCATTGCCGACCATTGGCAGCTGTCGCAGGCGGCGATGGACGAGTGGGCGCGGGAAAGCCATGCGCGCGCCTGGGCGGCTGCGAAAGCCGGCAGGCATGCGGAATTGCTGCCGGGTCCGCAAGGAGCTGGGCTGCGGGATGAAGGCGTCCGCGAGACGACCGACCCGGCCCGCATGGCGGCCATGGCGCCTGCGATGCGTGCCCCGGGGCTAGGCGGCGTGACCGCCGCCAATGCCAGCCAATTGGCGGACGGCGCGGCGGCGGTCCTGCTGGCCGACCGTGACACCGCGCTGGCCGACGGCTTGCGGCCACGTGCGCGATTCCTGGCGCGGGTGGTGGTCGGATCGGATCCCGTGATGCAGCTGACCGGCGTGATTCCGGCCACTCGGCTCGCGCTGGCGCGCGCGGGCCTGGCGCTCGAGGACATCGACTGGATCGAGATCAATGAGGCCTTCGCCAGCGTGGTGCTGGCTTGGCAACGTGAACTGGATGCCAAGCTTTCGCGTGTGAATCCGTGGGGCGGCGCGATTGCGCACGGACATCCGCTGGGCGCGACCGGCGCCGGGCTGATGGCCAAGATGTTGACCGGGCTGGAGGCAACCGAAGGCGAGTTCGGCTTGCAACTCATGTGCATCGGCCATGGCATGGCGACGGCGACCATCATCCAGAGGCTGTGAGCGCACATGGAAAAGACAGAAGCCACCGCGCCGCGAGAAGAGGGCGCGGATTCCGAACGTCGCCGCGAGCTGGTGCTGGCGGCGGGCAGGCTCTTCTGCAAGCACGGCTACGAGCGCACGACGGTGCGCGAATTGGCGCGCGCCGTCGGCCTGCAGTCGGGCAGCCTGTTCCATCATTTCCGCAGCAAGGAAGAGATCCTGGTGGCGGTCATGAACAACGGCATCCAGGAAGTGATCGACGATGGAGAGCGGGCGCTGGCGCGGTACGACGCGCCGGCCGACCGGCTGGCGGCACTGTTCCGGGTCCACATGTGGAGCATGCTGCACGGCGCTGGCGGCGATGCGATGAATGCGCTGGTGTATGAATGGCGCAGCTTGTCGGCAACTAGCCAGTCGGCCGTGAAGGCGCTGAGCGACCGCTACGAGGCCATGTGGCAATCGGTCGTGTCGGATGCCGTGAACGCCAGGCTGGTCAAGGGCGATGCGCGCGTCATCAAACGCTGCGTGCTGGGGGCGATGAACCTGACGGTGCAGTGGTACAAGCCCGGGGGACGGCTGGCGCCCGCCGAGTTCATTGATGCGATGTTGCTGGCGGCTTTGCCGACCCTGCCGTCAGGCGTCGGGATGTGGCCGGTGGAAGCCGTCAGCCGCGGCGCTTGAGGAATGCGCCGACGGCGCAGGCAGTGCCCAGCGCCAGCAGCGAGCCCGACACGGGAAGCAGGAAGTCCGCCTCGCCGTGATAACCGCCGCCGGTGACGCCGCCCGCCACGCCGCCCATCCACAGCAGGGCGGTCAGCAGCGAAGCGACGACCGAGATCGCGGCGGCGATGCACAAGGCGATAAAAACCGGCCGGCGGGGCCGCACGGGCTGGTACGGCGAGGCCGGCTGGATGCGGCGGGGTTGCTTGATCCAGTAGACCAGGCCCGCCACGACCAGCAGCAGCATCAGGATCTTGAAGATCATGATGCGGTCCGCTGCTTAGTCTTCACGGCGCAGGTGCGGGAAGAGGATGACGTCGCGGATGCTGGGGCTGTCGGTCAGCAGCATGACCAGGCGGTCGATGCCGATGCCGCAGCCGCCCGTCGGAGGCATGCCGTATTCCAGGGCGCGAATGTAGTCCGCATCGTAGAACATGGCTTCTTCGTCGCCGGCGTCCTTGGCTTCGACCTGCGAGCGGAAGCGTTCGGCCTGGTCTTCCGGGTCGTTCAGCTCGGAGAAGCCGTTGGCGATTTCGCGGCCCGTCATGAACAGCTCGAAACGCTCGGTGATGCCTTCGCGCGTGTCGGAGGCGCGCGCCAGCGGCGACACTTCGACCGGGTAGTCGATGATGTAGGTCGGGTTCCAGAGCTTGGCTTCGGCGGTTTCTTCAAACAGCGCCAATTGCAGCGCGCCCAGGCCGGCGCGCGACAGCACGGGGCCGTCGGCGTCCGCGCCCAGCTTCTTCAGTTCGGCGCGCACGAAGGCGGCGTCATCCAGCTGCGCCTGGGTGTAGCCCGGCGCGTACTTGAGGATGGCTTCGCAGATCGTCAGGCGGTCGAAGGGCTTGGACAGATCCAGTTCGCGTTCGCCGTAGGTGAGGACGGCGCTGCCGGTGGCCGAGATGGCGGCCTGGCGGATCAGTTCTTCCGTGAAATCCATGAGCCAGCGGTATTCCGCGAAGGCCGCATAGAACTCCATCATCGTGAATTCAGGGTTGTGACGCGGGCTGACGCCTTCGTTGCGGAAGTTGCGGTTGACTTCGAACACGCGTTCGAAGCCGCCGACGATCAGCCGCTTCAGGTAGAGCTCGGGCGCGATGCGCAGGTACATTTCCATGTCCAGCGCGTTGTGGTGCGTCACGAAGGGCTTGGCCGCCGCGCCGCCCGGGATCGGGTGCAGCATGGGGGTTTCCACTTCGAGAAAGCCGGCGTTCAGCATGAATTGGCGGATGCTGCCTACGGCCTTGCTGCGCGCTTCGAACGTGCGGCGCGTGGCGTCCGTCATGATCAGGTCGACGTAGCGCTGGCGGTAGCGCAGTTCCTGGTCGGCCACGCCGTGGAACTTGTCCGGCAGCGGGCGCAGCGACTTCGACAGCAGGCGGGCGGTGGCAGCGTGCACCGACAGTTCGCCCTTGTTCGTCTTGAAGACCGACCCTTCGATCGCGATGATGTCGCCGATGTCCCATTGCTTGAACGCGGCGTAGTTGTCTTCGCCCAGCGTGCCGCGGTCCAGGTAGATCTGGATGCGGCCGGTGCTGTCTTGCAGCGTGGCGAAGCTGGCCTTGCCCATGACGCGCTTGAGCATCATGCGGCCGGCGACCTTGACGGTGACGGCGGCGGCGGCCAGGGCTTCCTGCTCTTGGCCGTCGTACTGGTCATGCAGGGCCGCGGCGCGGGCGTCCGGAACGAAATCGTTGGGGTACGCGACCCCGGTTTCGCGCAGTTTGGCCAGCTTGGCGCGCCGTTCGGCGATCAAGCGGTTTTCATCCTGGGCGGGGGCCGGAGTGGTCGAGTGGTCGGTCATGGTCGGGGGATCAGTCGTAATTGCGGATGTCGTCGATTTCAGTCGTGCCGAAATCTTCGCGATCCAGGTAGGCGAGGATGCGGGAGGCCACATTGGCGGGCGAAGCCAGCTTGCCCGTGGCGTGGAAGTCCTGGAATTTGGCCAGCGCCGGGAAGCTCTCCGGGTCGCTGGAACGGATGGTCGCCTGCATGTCGGTGTCGACGATGCCGGGAGCCAGCGCGACGATGCGCGCGCCGTCGGCGCCTTGTTCTTGCTTGACTACGCGCGAGTACATGTCGAGCGCGGCCTTGGTGGCGCAGTACACGCCCCAGCCGGCGTTCGGGTTGCGGCCCGCGCCGGAGGAGATGTTCAGCACGCGGCGGTCGGCCGCGAGGTCTTCGACGGCGGCCAGGAAGCGCGCGGTCAGCAGCATGACGGCGGTGACGTTCAGGTTGAACGCCGTGGTGATTGCCGCGCTGTCGATCAGCGCGTCGGTGCCGGTGACAGGGTGGACCGTGCCGGCGTTGTTGATCAGCAGATAGCGGCGGGCGTCGCGCGGCAGGGCGGCGCAGATGCGTTCAGCAGTGGCCTCGGCCGCTTTCAGGTCCGAGAGGTCCACGGACAACTGTTCCAGCTGCACGTCTTGCGAGCGTGCGTAGGCGGTCAGTTCAGGGTCTTCGCGGCGGGCCAGCGTGATCAGGCGGGTGCCCGGTTTGGCCAGACCGCGCGCCATGGCGGCGCCGATGCCGCGCGATGCGCCGGTCAGGATTGCGATGGTGTCAGACATTCGTGGACCTCTGGAGTGCGGTTAGCGGAAGTATCGCGACAGACTTAGACGCCTTGCTTCAGGCTGGCCTGGATGAAAGGATCCAGGTCGCCGTCCAGCACTTTCTGCGTGTTGGAGATTTCGACGTTCGTGCGCAGGTCCTTGATGCGGCTCTGGTCCAGGACGTAGGAGCGGATCTGATGGCCCCAGCCCACATCGGTCTTGGAGTCTTCCAGCTTCTGCTGTTCGGCCATGCGGTTGCGCATTTCCAATTCGTAGAGCTTGGACTTCAGCATCTGCATCGCTTCGGCGCGGTTGCGGTGCTGCGAGCGGTCGTTCTGGCACTGCACCACGATCCCGGTAGGAATGTGGGTCAGGCGCACGGCGGAATCGGTCTTGTTGATGTGCTGGCCGCCCGCGCCGGACGCGCGGTAGGTGTCCACGCGCAGGTCGGCGGGGTTCACATCGACTTCGAACGAATCATCGACTTCGGGGTAGACGAACACGCTGGCGAACGACGTGTGGCGGCCGCCCGACGAATCGAACGGGCTCTTGCGGACCAGGCGGTGCACGCCGGTTTCGGTACGCAGGTAGCCAAACGCGTACTCGCCTTCGATCTTGATCGTGGCGGACTTCAGGCCCGCGACTTCGCCTTCGGATTCTTCCAGGATTTCAGCCTTGAAGCCCTTGCGTTCGGCGTACTTCAGGTACTGGCGCAACAGCATCGAGGCCCAGTCCTGCGCTTCCGTGCCGCCCGCGCCTGCCTGGATGTCCACAAAGCAGTTCAGCGGATCGGCCGGATTGGAGAACATGCGGCGGAATTCCAGGTCTTCGAGCTTTTCCTGGTAGCCGTCGGCGTCCACTTCGATGGATTCCAGCGTGGAATCGTCGTCGTCGGCCTTGGCCATTTCGAACAGTTCGTTGGCGTCCGCCAGGCCCGTGCCCAGCCCCGTGAGCGTTTCCACCACGGTTTCCAGCGCTTTCTTTTCACGGCCCAGGTCCTGGGCGTGCTTGGGGTCGTTCCAGACCGCCGGGTCTTCGAGCTCGGCGTTTACGACTTGCAGGCGTTCAGCTTTGGCATCGTAGTCAAAGATACCTCCGTAGAGCCTGTTCGCGCTCCGCGTAATCGGCGAGGCGGGCTGCGAGCTGGTTCTGACGTTCGGCTTCCATGATGATCCTGTCCTGATGACTTTTGTGCGAAACCTGGCATTTTACCGTGGTTGGCCCAACTGCGCGGGCGTGTGTTGCAAGAAAGGGGACGGATGTGTCTCTAGGGGTTTGCGCGTACGGGGCCAAGTTGTTCAGTTTTTTGTCACCGTGCGCGCTCTAGGCTGGGTTCGACGGCTGTTACGTCCCCGTTCAGGGAACGTGCCGCCGAGCCGGCAACCCGCCGGAAGATCCCGCCAGAGGACAGGAGACATAGATGGAAAACACGATGACCCCCGGGGTCACGCCGGCGATCCCGGCGAGTGAGGAGGACCGCATCTACCGCAAGGTGGGTTGGCGGTTGGTGCCGTTATTGGTGGTTTGCTATGTCGTGGCCTACCTGGACCGGGTGAACGTGGGCTTCGCCAAGCTGCAGATGTTGCAGGAGCTTCAGTTCAGCGAAACGGTCTACGGGCTGGGCGCGGGCATATTCTTCATCGGCTACTTCATCTTCGAGATCCCCAGCAACATCATCCTGCACAAGGTGGGGGCACGGATCTGGATTGCGCGGATCATGATCACCTGGGGCATCATTTCGGCCTGCATGATGTTCGTGACCAGCGTGCACATGTTCTACGCGCTGCGTTTCCTGCTGGGCGCGGCCGAGGCCGGGTTCTTCCCCGGCATCATCCTGTACCTGACCTACTGGTATCCGGCGGCGCGGCGCGGGCGCATCACGACATTCTTCATGACCGCCGTGCCCATGTCGGGCCTGATCGGCGGCCCGATCTCGGGCTGGATCATGTCCACGTTCCATGGCGACCACGGCCTGTCGGGCTGGCAGTGGCTGTTCCTGCTGGAAGGCATCCCGTCGGTGGTGATCGGCGTGCTGGTGCTGATCTATCTGGATGACCGCATCAACAAGGCCAAGTGGCTGACGGCGTCCGAAAAGGCTGTGCTGATCCGCAACATCGCAGCGGAAGAGCAGCAGAAGGAAGATCCGCCGATCCGCGCGGCGCTGACCCGTCCGCGCGTCTGGGCCATGGCACTGATCTACTTTTCGTTCGTGATGGGGCTGTATGGCGTGGGCTTCTGGATGCCCAGCCTGATCAAGAGCACGGGGGTGCAAAGCCCGCTGGCGATCGGCCTGTTGACCGCGATCCCCAACCTGTTCGCCGTGATCGGCATGATCTTGATTTCGCGCAACTCCGACCGGTTGCGCGAACGCCGTTGGCATGTGGCGCTGCCGGCGTTGTTCGGGGCGGTGGGCCTGTTCTTCTCGGCCGTCTGGAGCGGCAATACGGTTCTGGCGATTCTGGCGCTGACGGTGGCCAACATCGGCATCTGCACGGTGTTGCCGCTGTTCTGGAGCCTGCCGACCGCGTTGCTGGGCGGCACGGCCGCCGCCGCGGGCATCGCGCTGATCAACTCGGTGGGCAACCTGGCGGGCTTCGTCAGCCCGTATCTGGTGGGCTGGTTAAAGGACCTGACCGGCACGACCAATACCGGGCTGTACATGCTGTCGGGCTGCCTGGTGGTGGGCGCGCTGGTGGCGCTGGCGCAGCCGGCCAGGCTGGTCAACAAATAACCGGATCTGCCCTGGGGGCGGTACAGACGGCGGGGGCTTGAAAGAGCCACCCGCCGTTTAGCGTCATGCCGCGTGTTCGATGACCAGTTGCACCGACACCATGCCGTTCCAGACGTTCTGCTCCAGGCGGTAGGCGGCCTGGATCTGTTCGGGCAGCGACTGGTCGTGGCCGAACCAGATGGCGTCAAAGCGCTGGTGGCCGCGTTCCAGCGACAGTTTCAGGTGTTTTTCCCCCACCAGGCGCTGGTTGCGCACGGTGAACTCGTCCAGGAACAACGGGGCGGCGAAGCCAGCGCCCCAGACCTGTTGCTGCAGCATGCCCGCGACGTCGGCATTGGCGTAGCCGGACTCCAGCGACCCGTCGGTTTCGATGACGGGTTCGAAGGTGTCGCGCCCGGTCAGTTCGCGCACGGCAGCGTCGAACGCGGGGGCGAAGGCCGGGAAGTCCTCGCGGCCCAGGGTCAGGCCCGCGGCCATCGCATGGCCGCCGAACTTGCGGATCAGGTTGGGGTGGCGTTTGGACACCAGGTCCAGTGCGTCGCGCAGGTGCACGTCAGGGATCGAACGGCCGGAGCCGCGGATCTCGTCGTCGCCCGCCGGGGCGAAGGCCAGCGTGGGACGCCAGAACTTTTCTTTCAGGCGCGACGCCACCAGGCCTACTACGCCTTGGTGCCAGCCGGGGTCGAACACGCAGACCGTGGCGCCCGAGGCGGCATTGGGTTCTTCCATGGCGGCCAACGCCTGCTCGCGCATTTCAGCTTCGATGGTGCGGCGTTCGCGGTTGATGTTGTCGAGCTCGCGCGCCATTTCCAGCGCCTGGGCTTCGTCATCGGTGGTCAGGCAGGCGATGCCCAGGCTCATGTCGGCCAGGCGCCCGGCGGCGTTGATGCGGGGGCCCAGCGCGAAGCCCAGGTCGAAACCGTTGGCGCTGCGGGGCTCGCGGCCGGCCACGGCGAACAATGCGCGCAGGCCGGGTTGCAGCCGGCCGCTGCGCATGCGCTGCAGGCCTTGCGTGACCAGCAGGCGGTTGTTGGCGTCCAGCTTGACCACGTCGGCCACCGTGCCGAGGGCGACCAGGTCGGATAGCGTGTCCAGGCGCGGGCCACCGTCCGCCGCATAGACGCCGCGCCGGCGCAGCTCGGCGCGCAGCGCCAGCATCATGTAGAAGATGACGCCCACGCCGGCCAGATTCTTGGACGGAAAGCCGCAACCCGGCTGGTTGGGGTTCACGATGGCCAACGCGTCGGGCAGGGTGTCGCCCGGCAAGTGGTGGTCGGTGATGACGACCCCGATGCCGGCCGCGTTGGCGGCCGCCACCCCGTCCACGCTGGCGATGCCGTTGTCCACCGTGATGATGATGTCGGGCTTGCCGCTGCGGTGCCGGACGGCCAGATCGACCACGGCGGGCGACAGGCCATAGCCGGTTTCGAAGCGGTTGGGCACCAGGAAGTCGACGTCGGCGCCCATGGCGGACAGGGCGCGCAGCCCGACGGCGCAAGCGGTGGCGCCGTCGCAGTCATAGTCGGCCACGATCAGCAGCTTCTTGCCGGCTTGCAGGGCGTCGGCCAGCACGCCGGCGGCATGCGCCGAGTGCGTCAGGCCGGCGGGCGGCAGCAGCGACGGCCAGGCCAGTTTGGTCTGGTCGGGGTGGGTGACGCCGCGGGCGGCCCACAGGCGGGCGAGCAGGGGGTGGATGCCCGAGGCCTCCAGGATGTGACAGGCGTCCAGGTCGGCCGGACGGATGGTTAAGCGGGGTGTGACCACCAGGCGCTCCAGTTTTTCTTGGGCGCGGGCAGCAAGCCAAGCAGGCCCCCGCGCGGTTTCAGGGTAAGGGCGACCGTGCGGTCGTCGCCCAGCAGCAGCAATTCCGTGGCGGTGTCGGGCACGCCTTTCTTGCCGGCCAGCGGCCGCAGATGCTGGGCATCCAGTTCGGCAAGCGCGTCCAGCCAGGCGGACCAGTCGCCCGTGCGTTGCGGCGCGTCCAGCCCGGTCAGTACGCGTTCGGGGCCCGCTGGCGCGATGGGCCAGGGCGTGCCGCCGCCATACAGCCACAAAGCGTTGACAGGCGCCACGCCGCGAGCAGCCCGCGCATCGTTGACGGGGTGTTCGTGCCACGCCATCTGTATTTCGTTAAGCAGCCGCCGCCACGGACGCGTTTCCGTATCCTGGCGCCACCAGTCGTTCAGTCGCTGGCCGGCCACCACCAGCGGCGACGCGGTCTGCGGCCGCAGCCCGTCGGGCAACCGCAGGCGCCACCGCTCAGGGGACAAGGCCTCCACGGTAAAACCGGTGCCGTCGAACAGCGGGCGGGCCGTGTCCAGCAACGCAGCGGTTTCCGCGGGCAAGAGGTCCATCTGGACGGGGTCCAGCAGGTTGGCGTGGTCGGCCCCCAACGCCAGGTGGACCAGTTCCGCCAGCCAGACGGCTTCGCCGGCGGGCGCCTGGCGGGCGGCCAGCAACGGTCCCAGGCCGGCGCCTTGCAGCAGGCCGGGTTCGGGCGTGTAGCCCGCACGGGTCAGTTGCCAGGATTCGAAGGCCGTGCAGCCGTGGGCACGCGCGTCGAAGGCGGCGGGCCGGGCGGCGCCAGCCAACAGCCAGCTATGCAGCGTGGGCGCACGTTCGGGCAGGAGCTTGGCCAGTTCGGCGGCAACGGGAAGGGCGGGCAGGGCACCCGGAATGACGATCAGCATGGCGGGATTGTAGTCCGCGCGGAGCCCGGGAACTAAGCGGCGGCGGCGACTGCCATAGGTTGACACGCCTGGTCGTGGAACCGCACATCCGCGGCGCGATTTCCAGGCTGTTAATGCCATAATGCGCACGTGCTGAAAATACCCTACGAACTCTGGATAGGCGCCCGCTATGCCGGGTTGGCCCGAATCCGCCAGCGACGCGGGCGCCGCGATCGCTTCATCTCCTTCATCGCCGCCAGTTCCATGGCGGGCATCGCGCTGGGCGTCGCCGCCCTGATCGTGGTGCTGTCCGTGATGAACGGGTTTCAAAAAGAAGTGCGCGACCGCATGCTGTCGGTGCTGCCGCATATCGAACTCTACATCCCGGGGGGCTTGCCGGAGCGGGTGCTGGACCAATGGCAGCAGTTTGCCGACGCAGCCAAGCAGAACCCCGAGGTCAAGGCCGGCGCGCCCTTCGTGGCTGCGCAGGGCATGCTGGTGCGGGGCCAGGCGCTGCGAGGCGTGCAGGTGCGCGGCATCGACCCGGCCACCGAAGGCAACGTGTCGGACCTGCCGCGCCAGATGGTGTCAGGCAAACTGACTGACCTGAAGCCAGGCGGCTTTGGCGTGGTGCTGGGCAATGAACTGGCTGACGGCCTGGGCGTGAAACTGGGCGATACGCTGCTGATGATGGCGCCGCAAGGTTCGATCAGCCCGGCCGGGTTCGCGCCGCGCATGCGCCAGTTCACGGTGGTGGGCGTGTTCTCCTCCGGCCACTACGAATACGATTCCTCGCTGGCTTTCGTCGACAACGAAGACGCCGCGCGCGTGTTCCGCGAAAGCGGCACGGCCGGCGTGCGCCTGCGCATCGCCGACATGCAGAAGGCGCCCGAAGTCGCCAGCGAACTGAAGAAAGTGCTGCCGCCTTATGTGATGGCCAGCGACTGGTCGCGCAACAACCGCACCTGGTTCGCGGCCGTGCAGACCGAAAAGCGCATGATGTTCCTGATCCTGGCGCTGATCGTGGCGGTGGCGGCGTTCAACCTGCTGTCGTCACTGGTGATGGCCGTGAAGGACAAGCAGTCCGACATCGCCATCTTGCGCACGCTGGGCGCGGGGCCGGGCGAAGTGGCCCGCATTTTCCTGGTGCAGGGCGCGCTGATCGGCGTCATCGGCACCTTGCTGGGCGTCGCGGGTGGCATCGTCATTGCTTACAACGTTGACGTGATCGTGCCCTTCATCGAACGGCTGCTGGGCGTGCATTTCCTGCCGCGTGAAGTCTATTTCATCAGCGCCTTGCCGTCCGATCCGCAAATCGGCGATATCGTCACGATCGGCCTGACTTCCCTGGTGCTGTCGCTGTTGGCGACGCTGTATCCCAGCTGGCGCGCATCGCGCCTGCAACCCGCACAGGTGCTGCGCCATGATTGACGCCCCGAATCGCTCGTCCTCGACGCCTGCCCTGCAGGCGGAGAACATCGTCAAGGTCTACGACGAGGGCCCGGCCCGCATCGAGGTGCTCAGCAACGTCAGCCTGTCCGTGGCGCGCGGCGAAATGGTCGCCATCGTGGGCGCGTCGGGTTCGGGCAAGAGCACGTTGCTGCATATCCTGGGCCTGTTGGATGTGCCGACCAGCGGTTCGGTGTCGGTCGACGGAAATCTGGCGGTCGGCTTGTCCGAAGCCAAGAAGAGCGCGGTGCGCAACAGCAGCCTGGGCTTCGTGTATCAGTTCCATCATCTGTTGCCCGAGTTTTCGGCGCTGGACAATGTGGCGATGCCGCTGATCGTGCGGCGCGAAAACCGCGACAAGGCCCGCGAGGCCGCGCGCGAGGTGCTGGCGCTGGTGGGACTTGCCGCCCGCGAAGACCACTTCCCGGGGCAACTGTCAGGCGGCGAACGCCAGCGTGTGGCGCTGGCGCGCGCGCTGGTGACGCGGCCGGTGTGCGTGCTGGCCGACGAACCCACGGGTAACCTGGACCGCAACACGGCACACAAGATGTTCGAATTGCTGACCCGCGTGAACCAGGAGTCGGGCACGGCGTTCGCCATCGTGACGCACGACCCGGAACTGGCGGCCCGCGCCGACCGCCAATTGCTGATGGAAAACGGCCGGCTGGTATCGGGATAAGTCGATACGGGTGGATAATTCCCACAAGGAGACCACGCCCATGCTGATCGACACCCATTGCCACCTGGACGCCGCCGAGTTTGACGCCGACCGCCAGCAGGTGGCCGACCATGCCTGCGAGGCTGGCGTTCAATCCATCGTGATCCCGGCCATCGAGCGCGCCAATTTCCCCATCGTACGGGAGTTGGCCGGCCGGATTGCTGGTGGTGCGTATGCGCTGGGCATCCATCCCCTGTACGTGCAGCGCGCCGACGATTCCGACTTGGACGTGCTGCGCGAGACCATCAAACAGTCGCTGGGCGACCCTCGATTTGTCGCCATTGGCGAGATCGGCCTGGATTTCTTCGTGCCCGAGATATCGTCGGGCGAACCCCGCGAGCGCCAAGAACGCTTCTATGCCGCGCAGTTGGCGATGGCCGCGGAGTTCCGCTTGCCAGTGCTGCTGCATGTGCGCCGCTCGCAGGATATCCTCTTGAAATACCTGCGCCGGCATGGGCGCATCGGCGGGATCGCGCACGCCTTCAACGGCAGCGCACAGCAGGCGCAGGCCTTCATCGACCAGGGCTTCGCGTTGGGGCTGGGCGGGTCCATGACGTACGAACGCGCCTTGCAGATCCGGCGGCATGCGGTGGACGTAGATTTGGCGCATCTGGTGCTGGAGACCGATGCGCCGGATATCCCGCCCGCCTGGCTGCACGCCCCGCAGCGTCGCAACCGGCCGGGGGAATTGGCCCGTATCGCCGGCGTGCTGGCCGAGTTGCGCGGCATCTCGCCCGCCCAGGTGGCGCACGCCACCACCGCCAATGCGATGCGCGTCCTGCCTCGCTTGCCGGCTGCCATTTTGGCTGACGCCGACTGACTTCCGTCCCCTGATGTATCCGGCGCGATAGCAGAAGTTGTCGTGCGGATGCCTCATATTTCCCAGAATTTTCTGAAAACTGGCTTTTTGCTGAATAAAACCTGACAAAAAGTTGAAGACAATATTGGGAATGCATATCATTGCCGTTCATTGAAAATTTCAATCAGCGCAATGCGCGCCGCTCCGCCTGGGGCGGTTTCATTTGATTCCCATGTCGACTCTGAAAAGCATCAATGGCTCCGGGGGAGCCCGTCCTAACCATTTCCCGTCTTTCCGCGTGTTGCCGCTGGTGCTGGCGATTGCCGCCGTGGGCAGCGCCCATGCGCAATCCGCCGCCGGCGCGAAGGAAGACACCATGGGTGTTACCCAGATGGATACCGTCGTGGTGACAGCGGCCGGCTTCGAGCAAGAGATCAAGAACGCGCCGGCGTCCATCTCGGTGATCACCCGCGAGCAATTGGAAACCAAACCGTTCCACAACCTGGCCGACGCGGTGGCGGACGTGGAGGGCGTGACCGTGGAGCGGGGCGGCAAGGCCGGTGGCATGAACATCAGCATCCGCGGCTTGCCCAGCGACTACACGCTGGTGCTGGTGGACGGCAAGCGGCTGAATCAGAACAGCTCCGGCGCGCGACCCAATGGTTTTGGCGACGTGGACACCAATTTCATTCCGCCGATGGCGGCCATCGAGCGCATCGAGGTCGTGCGCGGCCCCATGTCCACCTTGTACGGTTCCGATGCGATGGGCGGGGTGATCAACATCATCACGCGCAAGGTCAGCCAGGATTGGACGGGCCAGATCACGCTGGACGGCACGGCGCAAGGGGACAACGCCTTCGGCAACAACTACGGTGCGGCGTTCTACCTGAGCGGCCCGATCAAGACCGACAAGCTGGGCCTGACCTTGCGCGGCGGCCAGTACCGCCGTTTGAGCGCGAACGGCGACTACCCGGTCAACCAGGCCGAATTCAACAGCGGCAATTACACGGGCGACCTTGCCAGCTTTTCCGGCCTGGGCGACAGCAAGCAGCAGAACGTGGGCTTGCGCCTGGCGTTGACCCCCAACCGCAACCACGACATCCTGTTCGATGTGGATAGCAACTGGCAGACGTATGACAACGCCAATGGGGAACTGGGTACGCTGAACACGAGCATCGCGCCCAACCGCCAGGGCGGCGGCTACGAGCCCGAAATGAAGTTCAACCGCCAGCGCTATGCCTTGACGCACCTGGGGCGCTACAGCGGTTCCATCAGCTCCGATACCAGCCTGGTCTACGACACGACCGAGACCATCGGCCGCACCAACCCCATGAATTCACCGCGCCGGCCTTCGGACGGGGCAAAGCGCGATCTGGAATACGACAACTGGGTGTTCGACACCAAGTGGACGATGCCGCTGTTCAACGACCGCCACAACCTGACGGTGGGCGGGCAATGGCGCGAGCAGCAGTTCAAGGACACGCTGGTGTCCGCGCCGCTGGACCAGCGCCAGTACCAATGGGCACTGTTCGCGGAAGACGAGTGGCGCATCGTCGACGACCTGGCGTTGACGGCGGGCGCGCGCTACGACCGCAACGAACAGTTCGGCGGCAAGTGGAGCCCGCGCGGTTATCTGGTGTGGAACGCCACGCCGATGTGGACCGTGAAGGGCGGCGTGAGCAAGGGCTATAAGACGCCGGACATCAACTTGATGACGGACGGGATCATTGGCTTGGGTGCGCAAGGCACCATGCCGCTGCTGGGCAATTCGCAACTGAAGCCGGAAAGCAGCACCTCGTCCGAACTGGGCCTGTTGTTTGACGACGGCGAGGGCCTGTCGGGCAACCTGACCGCTTTCCATACGAAGTTCAAGGACAAGATCGACAGCCAGAACATTCCGAACTGCCTGGCCGTGGGTGGGCCGGCGCCGGGCTGCCTGGACCTGGGCGTGTGGGAGCGCAACGGCATCCCGGTGGCGAATTTTTCACAGCGCGTGAATATCGACACCGCGACGATTCAGGGCTTTGAACTGGGCGGCCGCATTCCGCTGTATGGCGGCGTGTCGTTCAACGGCAACTACACCTTGACGGCCAGCGAAGTGACGTCGGGCGCGAAGGAAGGCCAACCGCTCGGTTCGCAACCCCGCCACGCGTTGAACCTGGGCCTGAACTGGCGCATCAACGACCAGTTCAATGCGTGGGTGCGCGGCGAATATCGCGCCAAGCAGTTCAACGACATGAACTGGGAGAAGGAACAAGTGTTCTACAACCCGTACTGGCTCGCCAGCATGGGCGGTTCTTACGTGGTCAACAAGAACGTGACCCTGTCGGCCTCGGTGTTCAACCTGTTCGACAAGAACTTCGTGGACTACGGCCCGACCAAGACCGGCACCAGCGCGCCGGCGGCCAATGCCAATTGGAGCAATTCGTACCGCCAGGTGCTGGAAGGCCGCCGCTTGTGGGTGTCGGCGAACATCACCTTCTGATCCCGCAGACGCCCGGCTGTTGCCGGGCAGCTTGCCCAGGCCCCCGCCGCGTGCGGGGCCTTTCGCGTTCAGGACGCTAGATGAGAAGCGGCAGTTCCATGCGCACGCTCAGGCCCTGCGGAGAGACATTGCGGGCCGATATGCGGCCTTTATGCGCGGCGATCGCGGCCTGCGCGATGGACAGGCCCAGGCCGGCGCCGGAGCCCGGCACCTGCGAGCCAGAGGCGCTGCGGAAGAACGGTTCAAACAAGGAATCCAGGTCAGCCGCGGGCACGCCCGGGCCGCGGTCTTCGATTTCCAGGCAGGCTTCGCGCACGCCGATCAGCAGCCGGACACGGATTGCGCTGTGCGCAGGCGCGAAGCGCAGGGCGTTGCGCAATACGTTTTCGATGGCGCTGGCCAGACTGTCGCGATCGCCCGTCATCCATACCGAGGACGGACTGTCCCAAAGAATGCGCACTTGCTGTTCGCCGGCTTCGTAGCGGGCGTCATCCACGACGGCGGATACGACGCCGGCCAGGTCCAGCGTGTCGCTGGGTTCCGGCTGGGCGCCCAGACGGGCCAGCCGCAACGTGCTGCCGACTAGCGTGTCCAGGCGCTCGCACTCTCGTTCGATGCGGTCCAACTGCACGTCCTGGCGCTCATCCTTGCGCCGCGCCAGTTCGGCGGCCAGCCGCAACCTTGCCAGGGGCGAGCGCAACTCGTGCGCGATGTTGTGCAGCAGTTGTTCGCGGGTGTCTACCAACGCTTTCAGCCGGTCGGCCATGGCGTTGAAGTCGCGCGCCAGCAGGCCGAGCTCGTCCTTGCGTCCGGCAAGTTTGGGCGGCGTCTGGGCGTCCAGACGCCCGGCGGCCAGCGCGTGCGTGGCCTGCCGCAATTGCGTCAACGGCGCGGTGACGTGCCGGGTCAGGGCCCAGCACAAGGGCGCCGTGACGGCCAGTGCGAACAGCAGCAGCGCCAGGGCCACGGGCGACAGGCCCAGCACTTCCCAATGGGACGAGTCAAAGGGCAGGAATAGCATCAGCAACCGGGAGCCGTCGGGCAGCGGCAGCAACTGCGGCTGCCACCAGGAAACGCGTTCCCCGGCGGGGTCGGGCTGCAGGTAATCCGCGCGCGGAGTTCGTTCGGTTGCCGCCCGGTAGGCGGCCAGCCAGTCGTGCGTGCGGGCGGGCAGGGTGCGCCCCAGGATCTCGGCGTCGCGGGCGTCCAGCACGTAGATCTTCAGCGCCGAGTACCGTTGGTCCATGGCTTGGACCCAGCGTTGCAGGCCGTCGATGCCATGGTTGCGGGCGACTTGCCGGGCGTCGTGGGTGAGGCTGGCCGGATTCAGGCCGTCCAGCGAGTTGATGCGATACCAGGCGACCGTCGCGGTGAACAGCATGCCGCACACCAGGATGATGGCCATTGCGCCCCAAAAGGTCAGGAACGCGCGCCAGAAGAGCGACCGGGTGGGCAGTGGCCAGGGCATCAGGCCGCGCCTGCCAACACGTAGCCCAGCCCGCGCAAATTGCGGATCGACAGGGAGTCGCCGGTCGCATCCAGGTGCAGCTTCTTGCGCAGTGTGCTGATGTGGGTGTCGATGCTGCGGTCGTAGCGCTCGGGCCGGCGGCCCAGCGCGTACATGCCGATCTGCTCGCGGGCGATGACTTGGCCCGGGGCGCGCATCAGCAGTTCCAGGATGCGTTGTTCGGCGCCCGTCAGCAGGATGTCTTCGCCGTCCAGCCGGACTCGTCCGGTGGCGGGGTCCAGCGTCAATGCGCCCAGTGTCAGGCTGGGCGTGGCGGCTTCCGGCACCTCTTCGAAGCGCCGCAGTACCGCAGTGATGCGGGCCTTGAGTTCGCGCGGGCTGAAGGGCTTAGCCAGGTAGTCGTCGGCGCCGAATTCCAGCCCCAGCACGCGGTCGGTCTCGCCGCCGTGGGCGGTGAACATGATGACCGGGCGGCGCGAGCGCCGGCGGTAGTGCTTAAGCAGGTCCAGCCCGTTGCCGTCCGGCAGCATCAGGTCAAGCAGCACCAGGTCGTAGCCGTCTTGCGCCAGCAGGGCAAGGCCTTGGGCGCCAGTATGGGCCAGCGTAAGCAGGCAGTGATTGGGTTCGAGGTATTCGCGCAACATCTGTGCAAGCTCGACGTCGTCGTCGATCAGCAGGATGCGGTGCGCCACCGCTGAGTGAGAAAAAGGCATCCGTATCAAGTGTCCCGCACCCGGCAGTGTGGCGTATGGCCGTCCCGTCGAGTGTCAAGAAGTGCGAAGAAGGTAAAAGTTGTGGAAAGGCGTTTGCCCCGGTCCGACAGCCTCAATTCTAATATGAGAATAGTTTTCATTAAGAAATGAGAGGCGGACTTAGCGTCACACACAGGGTGGGATGCGGGTTCGGTACGGGAGAAAGCGGAATCATGAGCAGCAACGATCTGGCCGTGGGCGGCCATATTCGGGTATCGCGCACGCGGTTGGCGGCGGCGCTATGCGCGGCAGGAGTGGGCATGGGCCCAGCGGCGGCGTGGGCGCAGGCGAGCGACTCCCCGAAGACGATGGAAACCGTCGTGGTGACCGCCAGCGGGTTCGAGCAGCAGATCAAGGACGCCCCGGCGTCGATCAGCGTGATCACCCGCGAAGACCTGGACAAGAAGTTCTACCGCGACGTGAACGACGCGCTGTTGGAAGTGCCGGGCGTGATCATTACAGGCGGGGGCGACCGCCAGGACATCAGCCTGCGCGGCATGGGCCCGCAGTACACGCTGATCCTGATCGACGGCAAGCGCCAAAGCTCGCGTGAAACCCGCACCAACTCGGATTCCTCGGGGGTGGAAGGCGGCTGGACGCCGCCGCTGGCCGCCATCGAGCGCATCGAAGTCGTGCGCGGCCCGATGTCGTCGCTGTATGGCTCGGACGCCATGGGCGGGGTGATCAACATCATCACCCGCAAGGTGCCCAACGAATGGGGCGGCGAAATCCGCCTGGACACGACCATCCAGGAAAGCAACAAGTCAGGCGATATCTACCAGGGCAACTTCTACCTGTCCGGGCCCATCAAGACCGACCTGTTGGGCTTGCAGATCTATGGCCAGGCATCGCAACGCGATGAAGACAACATCGTCAACGGCTTTCGCAAGCGCAATTCGGACAGCGTGACGGCCAAGCTGGCGCTGACGCCGAACCGTGACCACGACATCGTGCTGGAAGGCACGACCATGCGCCAGAAGTACGAGAACACGCTGGGCAAGACGGTCGCGCCGCAGCCGCCGGGGGTGGCATGCGGGCGCACAGGGTGCCCGGCATCGTCGGAGACGGATTACCGCAGCAACAAGTGGGCCTTGTCGCATACCGGCCGTTGGGGCTGGGCGGTGTCGGACAGCTATGTGCAGCAGGAAGAGTTCGACAACCGTTCGCGGCAGATGAAGATCAAGAACCTGAATCTGCAGACCAGCTGGACGCTGCCGCTGGGTTCGCACATGCTGACACTGGGCGGCACCTACCTTAGCCAGCGCCTGAACGACCAGACCGGCAACCAGCTGGCGAACGGCCCCAGCAAGATCGACCGCTACCAATGGGCGTTGTTCGCCGAAGACGAGTGGCGCCTGACCGACAGCTTTGCCGTCACGGCCGGCCTGCGCATGGATGAAGACGAGAACTTCGGCACGCACTTCAGCCCGCGCCTGTACGGCGTGTGGCAGATGGCCGAGCGGTGGACGCTCAAGGGCGGCGTGTCCACGGGCTTCCGGGCGCCGGATCTGCGCCAGACGGTGGCGGGATGGGGGCAGGTCAGCCGCGGCGGCAACATGTACGGCAACCCGGACCTGACGCCCGAGAAGTCGGTAACCGAGGAAATCGGCGTCCTGTATGACGACGGCGAGGGCTTCAATGCCGGCCTGACCGTGTTCAACAACGACTTCAAGGACAAGATCACCCGCGTGGGCTGCCCGGCCTCGCAATGCACCGAGGGCCCGAACCAGTTCGGCGCCAACCCCACCACCTACATGAACGTGGACAAGGCGGTGTCGCGCGGCGTGGAAGCCAATTTGAAGCTGCCGCTGGGCCGCGACTGGTCGCTGACCAGCAGCTACACGTTCACCAAGTCGGAGCAGAAGTCGGGTCAATACCAGGGCCAGCCCCTGAACCAGTTGCCCAAGCACTTGTTCACGACCACGGTGAATTGGCAGGCGTCCGATGCGCTGCAAGCGTGGGCCCGCCTGAACTACCGCGGCAAAGAAAGCCAGCCCATCACCAGCGCGTCGTCGTCCTCGTTCATCGCGCCGTCTTACACCTTTGTGGATCTGGGCGGATCGTATGCCGTGAACAAGACCGTGTCGGTGTATGCCGGCATCTACAACCTGTTCGACAAGCAGGTCACCTACGACGATTACGAGTTCGTGGAAGACGGCCGCCGCTACTGGCTGGGCGTGGGCGTGAAGTTCTGATCTTGAGAGTAGGGGGGCGCTTGCGTCCCCCGCAACACAACGAGGTGCGTATGACGATGCAAGGAAACACGAACTGTGCTCGCCGCTGGTTGCTGCAGGCAGGCGTCGCGTTGGCGATGGGCGCGGCGACGGCGGTGTGCGCGGCGCAGGCCACGGTACCCGTCAAGCATGCGCGCGGCCAGACTGCCGTGCCGGCCAACCCGACCAAGACCGTGGTAATGGACATGGCCGTGCTGGACACGATGCACGCGCTGGGAATCGAGGCAATGGGCGTGCCTTCCGTCGCCAAGTGGCCGCCCCAATTGGCCCAGTACGCCGACCCGCGCTACTTGAAGGTCGGCTCGCTGTTCGAACCGAATTACGAGGTTATCCATGCCGCTCAGCCGCAGGTGATTTTCGTGGCCGGACGGTCGGCGCCAAAGTACGACGAATTGGCCAAGCTGGCTCCCACCGTCGACCTGACGGTTGACCCCAAGGATCTGGTCGGCAGCGTGACACGAAATACCGAGACCCTGGCGGCCCTTTATGGCAAGCAGCCGCAGGCCAAGGAAAAGCTGGACGCGTTGCGCGCGTCCATTTCCGCGCTGCATGGTCAGGCGGCTACCGCCGGTACCGCGCTGATCGTGCTGACGACGGGGGGCAAGATGAGCGCCTATGGTCCGGGTTCGCGTTTTGGTGTGATCCACGACGCATTCGGCGTGAAGCCTGCCGTCGTGGGCTTGAACGTGTCCAACCATGGCCAGGCCATCTCGTTCGAATTCATCGCGCAGACCGATCCCGACTGGTTGTTCGTGATTGACCGCGACGCCGCGATCGGCCGCGAAGGCGTATCGGCCCAGCGCATGCTGGACAATGACCTGGTGCGTCCGACCAAAGCGTGGAAAAACAAGCGCGTGGTGTACCTGAACGGCTTTAACTGGTATCTGCTGGGCAGCGCCGGCCTGACGTCGATGCAACAGAACGTGGACGAAATTGCCGCGGCGCTGGCGCAAGGAAAGTAAGCGGCATGGCTGTTGTGCGGAAAGGCCGCCGGTGAACTGGCGGCGGACGATCAGCGGTTGGGGCGGCCTGGCCGCCGTGCTGGTGCTCTTGGCGGTGCTGTGCGCGGCCAGCGTCAGCCTGGGCGCGGGGCAGGTGTCTCTGGCGGCGCTATGGGGCGGAGGCGACGAGGCCGACCGCGCCTGGCGTTTTCTGATGGTCAGCCGCGTGCCGCGCACGGTGGCGTTGCTGCTGGCCGGCATGTCGCTGGCGGTGGCGGGCCTGATCATGCAGATGCTGGTGCGCAACCGCTTCGTGGAACCGACCACGGCAGGCACCGTCGAGTCCGCGACGCTGGGCATCCTGGTCATCACCTTGCTGGCGCCCGACACGCCGGTGATCGGCAAGATGCTGACGGCCACGGCTTTTGCGCTGGCGGGCACCTTGCTGTTCCTGGCGCTGCTGCGCCGCGTGCCGCTGCGCACGCCCTTCATCGTTCCGCTGATCGGCTTGATCCTGGGGGGCGTGATCCACGCGGTGACCACCTTCGTGGCGTTCCGGTTCGATTTGTTGCAATCGCTGCACGCGTGGACCACGGGCGACTTCTCGGGCGTGCTGCGCGGCCGCTATGAATTGCTGTGGATCGGCTTTGCGCTGGCGTGCGTGGCCTATGCCGCCGCCGACCGCTATACCGTGGCCGGCATGGGCCGTGAATTCGCCTCGAACCTGGGGCTGAACCATGCGCGCCTGACGTTCGTCGGCCTGTTGATCGTGTCCGCGATTTCGGCCGTGGTGGTGGTGACGGCGGGCGGCATCCCGTTCCTGGGCCTGATCGTGCCCAACGCCGTCAGCCTGGTGCTGGGCGACAACATGCGCCGCTCCATCCCTTGGGTCGCCGCGCTGGGCGGCGTGTTCGTTCTGGCTTGCGACATCATCGGCCGTCTGGTCATCCATCCCTATGAAATCCCGATCGGCACGGTCGTCGGCGTGCTTGGCAGCATCCTGTTCCTGTGGCTGTTGCGCACACGGAGGAACCGTCTTGGCTGAAACCGTGCTTGCCATCCCCCGCCAGCAGGTCCGGCGCGCGTCGCAGCCGCTGCGCCTGATGTGGCTGGGCGTGGCCGCCTTGGTGTGCGTCGTGGCGTTCATGACCCTGGGCGCCAACGGCCAATGGTCGTTCGTGATTCCGTTTCGCGGCGGCAAGCTGGCCGCGATGCTGCTGGTGGCGTATGCCGTGGCGGTGTCGTCGGTGCTGTTTCAGACCATCACGCACAACCGCATCCTGACGCCGGCGATCATGGGCTTCGATGCGCTGTACTTGCTGATACAGGCGGTGGTCGTGTTCGGCTTCGGGCAGGCGGCGACGGCGGCGAACCACCCGGTGGCGGCCTTCCTGCTGGAAGTCGGCGCCATGACCGCGTTTGCCTGCCTGCTGTTTCGCTGGTTGTTTTCGGATGCGGTGCGCAGCCTGCATCTGATGATGCTGGTGGGCATCGTCTTCGGGCTGCTGTTCCGCAGCTTGTCCAATTTCGTGGTGAGGCTGGCCGACCCTAACGAGTTCCTGGTATTGCAGGACCGCATGTTCGCCAGTTTCAATTCCGTGCGCGTCGCGCTGTTGCCCATCGCGCTGGCCGCCGTGTGCGTGGCGACCCTGTTGATCTGGCGTATGCGGCATCGCTACGACGTGCTGGCCCTGGGCCGCGAGATCGCGGTGAACCTGGGGGTCGATTACCGGCGCAGCCTGATGCTGACGCTGGCGGCGATCGCGGTACTGGTGTCCGTGTCGACGGCGCTGGTGGGGCCCGTGACCTTCTTCGGCCTGCTGGTCAGCAACCTGGCCTATCAGGCGATGGGTTCCGACAAGCACCGGTACACGATCCCTGCGGCGACGCTCCTGAGCGTGATTTTCCTGGTGGGTGGCCAGACGCTGCTGGAGCGCGTGCTGGGTCTGAACACCACGGTCAGCGTGGTGATCGAATTCGTGGGCGGCGTGATGTTCCTCTTCCTGATCCTGCGCAGGGGGCGCCGATGATCGAAATTCAACAACTGAGCAAGCGGTACGGCGACAGCGTGGTGGTCGACGACGTCAATCTGGATCTGCCGGCCAATGGCGTTACCGCCATCATCGGCCCCAACGGCGCGGGCAAATCGACCTTGCTGTCGATGATCAGCCGCTTGCTGCCGATGTCGGCCGGGCAGGTGAAGGTGGATGGGCTGGACGTGACCCGCGCCGATAGCCGCGAGCTGGCCCGCCGGCTGTCCATCCTGCGTCAGGACAATCATTTGCCGTTGCGCTTGACCGTGAACGATCTGGTCGCGTTTGGCCGCTATCCGCATACCGGGGGGCGGTTGACGCTGGAGGACAAGGCGCACATCGACCGCGCCATCGCCTACCTGGACCTGGAACCCTTGGCCGACCGCTATCTGGACGAGATGTCCGGGGGGCAACGTCAGCGCGCGTTCGTGGCGATGGTGCTGTGCCAGGACACGCGCTATGTGTTGCTGGACGAACCGCTGAACAGCCTGGACATGAAGCACGCAGTCGCCATGATGGGCACCTTGCGCCGCGCGGCCGACGAACTGGGCAAGACAGTGGTGCTGGTGCTGCACGACATCAACTTCGCCTCCAGCTATGCGGACCGCATCGTGGCGATGCGGCAGGGGCGCATTGCGCACCAGGGCGCGCCGGCGGATTTGATCCGGACCGAGGTGTTGAGTCCGTTGTACGAACTGCCGATCGACGTGCACGAAATCGGCGGCAAGCGGATCTGCGTGTATTACCGGTAGGGCGGCCTTCGACCTGACAGGCCGGCCCCGCCGGAAGCCGTCAGCGCGCCGATTCCGCGCTGGCGACGAGGCTGCGCTGACGCGCCGACCGATGCCGGCGTTCCAGCATGACGGCCCACAACCACAAAGGCATGGCGCCCAGCGCCAGCAGGCTGCCGACCCAGCCCGTCGACGTCCAGCCATAGCCGGCGGCAATCGCCAGCCCGCCGAACAAGGGGCCCAGCGCGTTGGCGGTGTTGAAGGCCGAATGGTTCAGCGCCGCGGCCAGGCCTTGCGCATCGCCCGCGACATCCATCAAGCGGGTTTGCAACACGGTGCCCAACGCGCCGCCCACGCCCACCAGGAACACATTCAGCGTGATCAGCCAGACGTTGTGCGCCATCAGCGGGAATAGCGCCAGCACCACGGCCGACCACAGCAGCAGCAGGCCGGCGGTGCGCATCACCGCACGGTCGGCAAAGATCGGCACCACCATATTGCCGACCGTCAGGCCCACGCCGAACGCGCTGAGTACAAACGGCACGACCGACGGCGACACCTGCGTGACGGCACCAAGCGTGTCGGCCAGATACGTGTAGACCGAGAACAAGCCGCCGAAACCGACGGCGCCGATTGCCAGCGTGATCCAGACCTGGCCGCGGCCCAGCGCGCTCAGTTCGCGCAGCGGGCTGGCCTTGTGGTCGGCGGGCGTGTCGGGCGCGTAGATGGCCACGCTGACCATCGTCAGCACCGCCAGCAGCGATACCAGGGCAAAGCTCCAGCGCCAGCCGATCACCTGGCCCAGCCAGTTGGCCAGCGGCACGCCCACGATGGTGGCGACCGTCAAGCCCAGGAACACGCGGCCCACGGCCATGGTGCGCCGGTTGGCGGGCACGAGCGAACTGGCCACCAGTGACGCAATACCGAAATACGCGCCGTGGGGCAGGCCGCTCAGGAAGCGGAAAATCAGCATCCAGTGGTAGTCGGGCGCGATCGCGCTCAGGCCGTTGCCGATGGCGAACAGCCCCATCAGGGCGATGAGCAGCCGGCGGCGCGGCATTCTGGCGCCCAGTACGGCAAGAATGGGCGCGCCCACCACCACGCCCAGCGCATAGGCGCTGATGACGTGGCCGGCGGTGGGCGCATCGATGCCCAGCGACTGGGAGAAATAGGGCAGCAGGCTCATCGTCGCGAACTCGGTGGTTCCGATGGCAAAGCTGCCGACAGCAAGGGCAAGCAGCACCAGTGCGGGCCGGTGCTGCGTAGAAGAGGGGTGAGACATGTGGTTGCTAGGGGGAGTCACTGAAATGTTGCGGCGCAACACTGTCATTGTAAGCACCCTGAGCTGTCATTTAAATGTCTGCCAGGTAAAAGGGGGCCCGTCCCCGGGGACGGGCCCCCTGTTCGCCAGCCGCAGCGCTTACTGGCCGAGATCCACCGCGTAGCGCGACAACTGGGTCGTCGCGTCCGGCGTGGCGTCATAGACCGACACGTTCGTCACGCCGTGCGCGGCAGCCATCGCCACCGTGCCGGGCACCGACCAGAACACGACCGGGCCGGCCAACGCGCCCAGTTGCTTGAAGCGCCAGCTGCGGTCCAGGCCGTAGGTGGCCAGGTCCAGCGTGGGGTTCTTCTTGATGTAGCTGATCAGCACATCCCGGCTGGCGTCCGGGGCTTGCAGCACGATGTCGCCCTTGCCGCCCGCCAGGCCCGGGAAGTCGCCGCCGCCGCTGGCGCGGTAGTTGTTGGTGACGACCAGGAACTGCGCGGCAGGATCCAGGGGCGCGCCCTGATAGGTCAGCCCCGAGATGCGCGAACCCTTGGGCTGGGTGACGTCGATCTGATACTTCAGCGCATTGCCGGCGGCGTACAGCACGTCGAAGTTGAACGTGGGGAAGTTGGTGTCGACCAGATCTTGCGGGGCGACCAGGGCGGGGTCGATCTGCTTGAACTGTTCTGCCGTTTTCTCCAGCCATAGGCGGACGATGTCGCCCGTGACCCGCACGACTTGCAGCGTGTTGGGGTACAGGTAAAGGTCGGCCGCGTTGTTGATCGCCACATTGCCCTGCTTGACGAAGGTGAAGTCGCCGGGACCGTTGCGGCCCCCCTTGAAGGGCGCGGCGGCCGACAGGATGGGCAGGTTGCCGTACGACGGGCGGTTCTTGGCGATGTAGTCCGTCAGGTAGTCGATCTGCGCCATGTTCACGATCTGCAAGGCCGACACGTCGCCCGCCAGCGCGTAGTAGGTGGCCATGTCGAACTGGCTTTGGCCGATTGGCGTTTTCACGTAGGCAATCGTGGCGGCATGTTCGGCCTGCACCAACTGCTGCACGGCGGTGTCCGAGGCTACATAGGTGGCAGGCGTGGCGCCGCTTTGCGCCGTCAGGCGCGTGGACACGCGTTGGACGGTGGTCGCGTCCTTCTGCACCTTCCAGCCCTTGTCATACGACAGCTTCAGCGTGATCTGGCCCAGGTTGTTGCCCCATTGGCCGGCTTGCACTGCCGGCACGCCGTTGATCAGACCTTTCTCCAGATCGATGCCGGGCTGGCCGCGGAACGGGGATGTGGCGCTGGTGTCGGGGAACAGCAGATGCTGGTGGCCGGTGATCAGCGCGTCGATGCCCGGGACCTGGCTCAGATAGCCCGCGCCGTTCTCCATCGATGGGCTGTAGGCCGTCTTCATGTCGATGCCGCCGTGCGCCAGCGCCACGATCAGATCCGCGCCGGCAGCCTTCATCTCGGGCACGAAGCGCTGCGCCGTTTCCTTCCAGCCGGTGACTTCGACGTGGCCTTCCAGGTTGGTCTTGTCCCATTGCAGGATGGGGGGCGGCGCAAAGCCGATGACGCCCACCTTCAACGGCACCTCGATCGTCTTGCCCGTGGCGTCCGTGGCCTTGAAGGTCTTTTCCAGCAACACCCAGGGCTTGAAGATGGGTTGTTTGCTGGCAGCCGATACGACGTTGGCCGAGACGAAGGGAAAGCCCGGGGCCGCGCATTCCTTGGCGCCAGCGGGATTGGTCTGGGCCGTGCCCTTGCCGATTCCGGCCAGGCCGAAGTCCACGTTCGTGATCTGCGACAGGAAGGGCAGGCCGTAGTTGAATTCGTGGTTTCCCATCGTGCCCGCGTCATACGCCAGCAGTTTCATCTGCTTGTAGATGGCGATCATGTCCGAGCACTGCACTGGCGACACCAGGGCCTGGTAGTCGGACAAGGCGGTGCCCTGGATGGTGTCGCCGTTGTCGAACAGCAGCGTGTTGGCGTACTGTTTGCGGGCGTTGGCGATCAGTGTTGCCGTCCGATCCACGCCATAGCTTTTGTCTTCGGCCAGCTTGTAGTAGTCGTAGCCCAGCACATTGGCGTGCAGGTCGGTGGTGGCAAGAATCGCCAGGTCGATTGCCGCGCCTTGCGGCACGCTGGTTTCGGGCGGGGGCGTGACCGAGCCGCTGTCATCGTCGTCGTCATCGCCGCCGCAGCCGGCCAGACCGGCCGCAAGCACCAGGCTGGCGGATACCGCAAAGAGTTTTCGTACGTAGGGCTTCACCGTCTTTCCTCCAGGTTCGAAGGAAATAGATTTTGGGGACAGTGTGTGACCTGAGAGTGACATGCCGGCGCCCAGGCGGCCGACGGGGCGGGGGGCGCCTGGCCGGCACTGGGGAACTGCGTTGATGAAAGTACGTCAGCGCAAGGGCGATTCCCGGGTAAGGCTGTCGGTTTCCAAGGCCGCCAGCGCATCCAGGAATCGCCAGGCGAAGGAACCCGGCCCGTCGGCCAAGGCGCCGGCGCGCCGGCCCGCGATCCCGAAGCAGGACAGCGCGGCGACGGCGGCGGTATAGGGGTCGTTCCTGGACACCGCCGCGAAAGCGCCGACCAGCGCCGTCAGCGCGCAGCCCGTGGCGGTGACGCGCGGCATCAGCGCGTCACCGCCCGTGATGCGCACGGCGCGTTGCCCGTCCGTGACGTAGTCGGTTTCGCCGGTAACCGCCACGACCGTTTGATGCCTGGTGGCGATGGCTGTTGCGGATTGCTCGGCCTGCGCCACGGCGTCGCGCGCATCCACGCCTTTGCCCGCGCTTTGGCCGCCCGCCAACGCGATGATTTCCGAGGCGTTGCCGCGGATGATGGCAGGGCGCAAGGCCAACAGGCGTTGCACGGCGTCGCGGCGGAAGGCAGTAGCGTGGTGGGCGACGGGATCCAGCACCCAGGGGATGCCTGTCTGGCGCGCGGCGTCCGCGGTCAGCAGCATGCTTTCCAGCCAGGGCGCGGACAGGGTGCCGATATTGATCACCACCGCGCCGGCGATGCGCGCGAATTCCGGCGCTTCGTCCGTGGCGTGCACCATGGCGGGCGATGCGCCCATCGCCAGCAGCACGTTGGCGGCGATGTTCATGGAGACGAAGTTGGTCAGGCACTGCACCAGCGGCGCATCGCGGCGGACGGCCGCGTACAGGTCTTGCGACGCCCGGGCCAGGGCGGCGTTGTCGGAGTGGGAATCAGCCATGCGCAAAGGGAATCAGGGGATCCGCGTATGGTCTGGCTGGCGGGCGGCCTTGTCAAGCCGGGCGCGGTGTCCGCACCGGACGCGTCTGCCTTGTGGGCGCCCGCCGCCGCGCAAAGCCGCTTTATGCGGCCCGTGGTTGCTCGCGTGCCAGCGTGTGGCGGTTGGGCGGCCGTTGCAAGCCCAGGTGTTCGCGCAGTGTGGCGCCCTGGTATTCGGTGCGGAACAGGCCGCGACGGCGCAGCTCTGGCAACACGTGTTCGATGAAATCGTCCAGGCCGCCGGGGAGCCATGGCGCCATGATGTTGAAACCGTCGGCGCCGCCTTCCTCGAACCACTGCTGCAACTGGTCGGCGATGGTTTGCGGCGTGCCGACGACTTGCTGGTGGCCGCGTGCGCCGGCGATGCGCAGGTAAAGGTCACGGATGGTCAGGTTTTCGCGTTGCGCCAGGTCGATCAGCAAATGCTGGCGGCTCTTGCCGCCGTTCGTCTCGGGCAGGGGCGGGAGCGGTTTATCCACGGGGTAGGAAGACAGGTCGATGCCCCCGATCATGTTCGACAGCAGCGACACGCCCACGACGGGATGGATCAGATCCTGGAGCGCCTGGAATTTCTCTTCGGCTTCTTCCTGCGTGCGCCCGACGACGGGGAAGATGCCCGGCATGATCTTGATGCCGTCGGGGTCTCGGCCGTGTTGCGCCGCGCGATGCCGGATGTCGCCGTAGAACTCGCGCGCCTGGTCGAACGTTTGATGCGCCACGAAGATGACTTCGGCTGTGCGCGCCGCCAGGTCGCGGCCGGCCTCGGACGCGCCAGCCTGCACCACGACTGGGCGGCCTTGGGGCGAGCGCCCCACGTTCAAGGGGCCGCGGACCGCGAAGTGCTTGCCTTTGTGATGAAGCGCGTGGTGTTTGCCGGCATCAAAGAATTCGCCGGTGTCTTTGTCCCGGATGAACGCGTCGTCTTCCCAGGTGTCCCACAAGCCCGTCACGACGTCGTGGAACTCCTCGGCGCGCTGGTAGCGCAACGGGTGCGCCACGTGCGTGTCCAGATTGAAGTTCTGCGCCTCGCCTTCGCCGCTGGATGTCACCAGGTTCCAACCGGATCGGCCGCCGCTGATCAGGTCCAGCGACGCGAACTTGCGGGCTACATGGTAGGGCTCGTTATAGGTCGTGGAGACGGTAGCGATCAACCCGATGCGCTCCGTGACGGCGGCCAGCGCGGACAGGAGCGTGAGCGGCTCGAAATGCTCGGCGCGGGCGGTGCGCGAGAGCGAAGCGCTGTGCGTGTTGCGCACGCCGACCGAGTCGGCGAAGAAGACCGCATCGAATTTGGCGGCCTCGGCTTTGCGCGCCAGGTCGACGTAGTGTCGGAAGTTCTGGCCGGCGTCGGCCAAGGCGTCGGGGTGGCGCCACGCGGCGATGTGGTGGCCGGTCTGCATCAGAAAGGCGCCCAGCTTGATTTGGCGGGAGGAATGGCTCATCGGGTTTCCAGGTCAATGCGAGAAGAGGGAGGTACTACCAGGCCATGCGCAGGCGATCCAGCGCGGGCAGCGTGCCCACCGTGGCCGTCAGCGCGCCGGGAGGCGGCAGGGGGGCGCTGTCAGCGATGCGGCCGTCGGAGTCGAGAAAGTCGCCCAGGACGTCGTCGCGCAGCCGGATGAAGCGCAGGTCGCTGCGGTTGCGCGGGTGCGGCAGGTCGACATCCACGATGCGGCGGATGCGTCCCGGGCGCGGCTGCATCACCACCACGCGGTCTCCCAGGAACACGGCTTCTTCGACGTCATGGGTGACGAGGATCATCGTGATCTGTTCTTTTTCCCAGATGCGTTGCAACTCGTTCTGCAGCCGCGAACGGGTCAACGCGTCCAGCGCGCCCAGCGGCTCGTCAAGCAGCAGCACGCGCGGCCGGTTCACCAGGCCTCGCGCGATGGCCACGCGCTGCGCCATGCCGCCCGAGATCTGGTGCGGGAACGATTTTTCGAAGCCTTGCAATCCGACCAGCGCGATATGCTCGGCCACCAGTTCTTTTTTCTCAGCCTTGGAAAGCGGCGCATTGCGCAGGCCTGTCGCGATGTTGCGCTCGACGTTGAGCCAGGGAAAAAGCCGGTGGTCCTGGAAGACGATGCCGCGGTCCAGCCCCGCGCCCTGCACCGGGACGCCATCCAGCAGGATCTGGCCCGAGTAATCGTCGTCCAGCCCCAGGATCAGGCGCAGCAAGGTGGACTTGCCGCAGCCGCTGGCGCCCACGATGCTGACGAAGCGGCCGGCAGGCACATCCAGGTTGATGTCCTGCAGGACCTGCAACGCCTGCGCGCCGTCGTCGCTGCCTGCATAGCGCTTGCCCACGCCGCGGATACTCAATTGCTTGCCGAAAGTGTCAGCCATTCCTTTCCTTGTCATGTCATGCGGCGCCGAAGCGGTGCCGCGCCACCCGGCGCTCCAGCGCGCGGGCCAATGCGTTCATGGACCATCCCACCACGCCGATCACGAACATGCCGAAGATCACGAGGTCCATCTGGAAATGCTCGCTGCCTTCGATCAGCGTGTTGCCGATGCCGTGGCCCGCGACCAGCAGATACTCCGCGCCGATCGTGGCCAGCCAGGAATAGATCAGCGCCAGATACACACCGGTGAAAATCGACGGCGCCGCGGCCGGCAGTACGACGTGCCACAGCGTCTGCCAGCGTGAATAGCCGAATACGCGGGCCACTTCCAGCAGCGAGGCCGGCGTATTGCGGATGCCGTCGCAGGTATTGACGACGACAGGCACCAGCGCCGCCAGAGACAGGAACGTCACTTTGGCGACGTCGCCCAGGCCGAACCACACGGAGATCAGCGGGATCCAGGCAAATAGCGATATCTGCTTGAAAGTGTTGAAGCTGGGGCCCACGATCCGGTTGAACAGCGGCAACAGGCCTAGCAGCGCGCCTAGCGCCAGGCCCAGCGTGGTGCCGATCGCAAAGCCCGTCAGCTCACGCGCCAGGCTTGCGCGTAGCGCCCGCCACAGCTGGCCCGACGCGATCTGGCTGGCAGCGGTGTCCAGGACTTTTGCCGGAGACACCAACAGCGGCGTCGAGACCCAACCCAGGTTTGCAAGCGCCCACCATGCCGCGATGGCCACGGCGGGCAGCACCAGACCCCGCCAGCGGGTGCCCAGCCACGTGCGCCATGCGGCGGGCCGGCGTTGTGGCCGGTTTGGGCTGCTCGGTGCGGCCGTCATGAGCGGGCTCCGGCGTTCGATGCACCCAGGCGGGTGGCGGCCTGGCCGGCCCCGACGCGGGTTTCGGCAAGATCCAGCAGTTTGTCGATGGCGTAGCCGATGGCGCCCACCACGATCACCGCGGCCATGACCAGATCCAGCTGGAACAGTTGGCGGCCGTAGACGATCAGGTAGCCCAGCCCCTCGCTGGATGCCACCAGCTCGACCACGACCAGCGACAGCCAAGCCTTGGTGAAGCCCAGCCGCAGTCCGGTGAACAGCGTCGGCAATGCATACGGCAACACCACTTCCAGCACTTGCTGGCGGCGCGTGTAACCATAGACGCGGGCGACTTCCAGCAGGCTTGCCGGCGTCTGGCGGAAACCTTGCAGCGTGTTAAGCGTCACCGGTACCAACGCGGCCTTGGCGATGAGGATGTATTTCAGCGGTTCGCCGATGCCCACCAGCAAGAGCACGAAGGGCAACCAGGCCAGCACGGGGATCTGCACCAGCGCGTTGAACGTGGGCAGCACATAGGCTTCCAGCGGACGCCATAGCCCCATGGCGGCGCCCAGCGCCAGGCCCAGGACGCTGCCTGCCGCGAAGCCGACCAGCACCCGTTGCAGGCTGGCGTGCACGTTCAACCAGAGGTCGCCGCTGGTGTAGAGGTCCTGCAGCGTCAGCCAGACAAAGCGGGGTGACGGCAGCACTTGCTCGGAAATCCAGCCCTGGGATGCGCCCAGTTGCCATAAGGCGAGCAATGAGACGGGCAGCAGCCAGGGCAGCAGGCTGCCGCCGGCTTGACGCAGCCAGGCTTGCGGACCCTGGCGTGCGTGGCGCAGCGCGGGGGCGGGCGAGGGTGAGACGTGGGCGTCCAGGGTGTTTTCTGCCATGGAACTTTCCTTATCGCGCCGGTGCGGCCGCGGCCTGGCGCTCGCCCGTCGCCGGTTCTCCCTGAGCGTTGAACGCGGTCCAGCGGCCGGTCAGGTTGGCCTTCTGCAATGCGGCGTTCAGGTAGCGCGGTTCGAACCAGCCGTCTACGCTGACCGGCCGGCGGATCAACTTCAACTTCAGCGCATCGTCGGCCACGGCCTGGTAGCGCGCCGTGAGGAATCCATCCAGCAGCGGCGAATTGCGCACGGCCAGCGTGTCGCCGTCGAACTCCGCCTGCCAGGAGGCGTACGGCGTCCCGCTGCGCGCCCAGATATTGAACAGGGCGTCGCGGTTCTGTTCGTCCGATGACCACTGTGCCGCGCGCACGAACACGTCGACCACCCGTTGCACTGCGTCGGGGTTTTCCTTTTCGAAGTCTTCGCGGACCAGCAAGGCTGCCTGGCGCGTGAAAGAGGGATCCTGGCCCTTGGTCGAGTAGATGATGCGCGCCAGGCCCTGGTCCCGCAGCTTGAAGTATTCATAGCCGCCGAACGCCGCGTCCACGCCGTTGGACACCAGCGCGGCCTGCGCGCTACCCCCGTCCAGGTTCACGCCTTTGATGTCGCGTTCGGTCAGGTGCTTCGAGGCCAGCACATTGATGGCCACCAGGTGTCCGTTCGTGCCGCGGAAGATCGAGACTTTGCGGTTCTTCAAGTCTTCCAGGCCGTTGAGCGTGGAGTCCTTGGGCGTGGAGACGTACAGGTTGTTGCGCACGCCGCTGCCAAGCAGGATGCGGGTTTTCAGGCCGTTGGAGCGACCCACCACCGCAGGCAGGTCGCCCTGGTAGGCAAAGTCGATCTGCTTGTTCGACAAGGCCTCGTTGACGGCGGGGCCTGCGCCCTTGAAGAACAGCCATTGCACCTGCGTGGACGTGCCCTTGAAGGCGTCTTCCAGCCAATTGTTGGCGCGCGCGACGCCGCCGGGAGAACCGCCCCAGGTGATCGGGTCGCCGCCGCCGGCGGTGGCCACGCCGATCCGGATCACATCGGGCGCGGCCGACGCAACGGCACTGGCTGCGCACAAGGCGACGCCCAGCAACAGGCGTGAAATCAAACGGGCGTAAGGCAGGGTAGACATGGTCGTTCCGTAGAGGGAGAGAAATAGCAGGGATGAGCGAAGCCGGTCCGCGCCGGAAACGCGCAGACCGCCGCCCGCCGGAGCGGACGGGAAAGCGGAAAAGGGGGGGCTCAGGCCGCGAGTGCCTGCTTTTGCAGTGTCTTCTCGATGCGGGTGCCCTTGAGGAACTGCGGATGGGCCTGGGTGTAGAAGCGGTGAGGGTTATCGAAGACCAGGGCTTTGAAGTCCGCCTGCGTGATCACGCCTTGCTCGACCAGGTCCCAGCTTTCGGCCAGCGGTTCGGTCAGGTCGGGAACGTCCCAGTGGCCCACATCGGATGACCAGATGGCATTGAGCTTCACATTCAGCGGATTCACGCGGTCGTTGAACGCGGCGCCGACGGTCCGGTCATCGGCTTCGGAACCGAAGTAGAAGCTATCGACCCAGCGCGCGCGGATGTCCTCGACGCTTTCGATGCCGGCGGCGGCGAAGTCGTCAAGCTCATCGCCCTGCGGATCGCGGCTGTGGGGCAGGGCAGAGACGCCAAGGCTATCCTGCAACAGGGTGGCCTTGTCTACGCGACGCCCCTGGAGGAGTTCGGCGCCATACCGTTCGAACAGGTCCGCCAGCAGGTCGATGTCCGCGTTGGCGGGGTTGTAGTTCTGTACGGCGTTGCGGTTGCGCTTTTCCCAGCGGTCCACCAGATGCGCGTACACATGGGCGCCCCAGTCCGCGCCGCCCTCCAGCAGCGCCACGCGCAGGCCGGGAAAGCGCCGGGTGACGCCGCCGAAGAACAGCGCTTTGGCAAAGGCCTGCGAGCCGTCGGCAAAGTGGCCGATGTGATTGAACATGTAGTTGCTGATGGAATGCCGCCCCGTCCAGCCCTGGCTGCCGTAGTGTGTGGCCAGCGGCACGCCCAGCTCCACCGCCTTGGCCCAGAACGGGTCGTAGTCGTACTCGCTGTCCAAACCGAAGAAGTCCACGTACGACGCATGGCGCGCAATGTCGGGGTATTGCGCGGGCGGATACTTGTCGGCGATGGCCTTGATCGGACGGCGCACGCCACCGGGGATGTTCGCCACCTTCAAGCCCAAGGTGTTGACTGCAAATTCGAGCTCTTCGATGGCTTCCTGAGGGTTGTACATGGGGATGCCGGCGACAGGCGTCAGGCGGTCGCTGTACTTGCGGTATTGGTCCGCGTGGAAGTGGTTGATCGCGCGGTGCAGCGGCTGGCGGAATTCATTGCCGGCGCCCAGCGGGGCCAGCACATCGTTTGGAAACAGGATGGAGTAGTCCGAGCCTTGCTCTTCCAGGCGTTCATACAGCAACTCCGGCAAGGTGACGGTGGCCAGGTCCAGCGTGTTGCGCGTGACGCGCGCCCACCACGGCGCACGCAGTGTGCGGTGGTACTGCCTTTCGTCGGGCGTCTGCTGGTACCAGTCTTTGCCTTCGGCCTTGGTGGCGAAGCGCGACCCCTGGGTCTTGCGCAGGATGTCCACCAGCTTGGCGCCGCCGTAGTGCTGGATGTAGTCCTCCAGGATGGGCGCGTAGTCGTTCACGTGGACATCGGTATCGATCACCGGGTAGTCCAGATTCGCCTTGATGGCGGCGGAGCGGGATGCCTGGGTACGGTGCAGCCGGTCATTCATGGAGGTCTCCGAAAATGAAGCGAAAGCGGCGCCTTGCGCGTTGCGACAACGGCAAGGTCGGCACGGACACATCACAGTACGGGAGGGATGGGTGCAGCCAAACGACGAATTCGAAATGTCGTTCTGAGTGATGTGCTTATGGCGTGGGCGCAATAGGCGCAGCGTGGCTGCCGAAGCGGCCCGCCCAGCTTGCGTGAGCAGCGGCAGCGCGCCGTCAGTGGGCCGAACAGGTAGGCGAATGCCTGGAGGGAATGGGAAAGGCCCGCGATGCGGGGCTTGTCCTTGATGGTGCGTTACTCAGCCCTGCGGGCCGGTAAGAATGGGTGATCGCGTACCACCGGCCGGCGCAGCGCCGAACCGGTGGCACGCAGGCCGTATCAGACGCCGACGACGGAGACCGCCTTCGTCACCAGATAGGCTTCCAGCGCTTCCGGGCCGCCTTCGGAGCCGTAGCCCGAATCTTTCACGCCGCCGAACGGGAGTTCGGCGGACGGGGTGGCGGGCTGGTTGATCCAGAGCATGCCCACTTCAAGGCGGCGCGACAGCTCGTGCACCGTCTTGATCGACTTGGTGAAGCCATAAGCGGACAGGCCGAACGGCAGGCGGTTGGCTTCGCGGATGGCCTCGTCCAGCGTTTCGAAGCTGCGGATCGCCGCGATCGGGCCGAACGGTTCTTCATTGAAGATGTCGGCGTCAAGCGGGACGTCGGTCAGGATGGTGGGCGCAAAGAAATTGCCGGCGCCGCCGATCCGTGCGCCACCGGTGGCGATGCGCGCGCCCTTTTCGCTGGCGTTCTTGACGATCTTGTCCATCGCCGTCAGGCGGCGGTCGTTGGCCAGGGGCCCAAGCGTTGTGCCTTCGGTCAGGCCGTCGCCCAGCTTGAGCTTTTCGGCGTGGGCGACGAAGGCCTTCTCGAATGCGGCCTTGACGCTCTTGTGGACCAGGAAGCGCGTGGGCGAAATGCAGACTTGGCCCGCGTTGCGGAACTTGGCGCCGCCCGAAGCCTTGACGGCCAGTTCGACGTCGGCGTCCTCGGCCACGATCACCGGGGCGTGGCCGCCCAATTCCATCGTGACGCGCTTCATATGCAGGCCGGCCAGCGCGGCCAGTTCCTTGCCGACCGGGGTCGAACCGGTGAACGTGACCTTGCGGATCACCGGATGCGGGATCAGGTAGCTGGAAATCTCGGCGGGCGATCCGAAGACCAGGCCCAGCACGCCCTTGGGGATGCCGGCGTCGACAAAGCAGTTGAGCAGGGCGGCGGGGGACGCGGGGGTTTCTTCGGGCGCCTTCACCAGGAAGGAGCAACCGGTGGCCAGCGCGGCGCCCAGCTTGCGGACGATCTGGTTGACCGGGAAGTTCCACGGCGTGAACGCGGCAACCGGACCGACCGGCTCCTTGATGACCAATTGCTGCGCCAGCGGGTTGCGCGACGGCACAATGCGGCCATAGACGCGCAGCGCTTCGTTGGCGAACCAGTCGATGATTTCGGCGCCGGCCAGCACTTCGCCACGCGCTTCGGCCAGGGGCTTGCCCTGTTCCTGGGTCAGCAGGCGGGCCACCGAGTCGGCGCGTTCGCGCAACAGGGCGGCGGCGCGGCGCATGACGGCGCAACGTTCATGGGCCGAGGTGTCGCGCCAGGTCTCGAACCCGCGCTGCGCGGCGGCCAGCGCCAGGTCCAGGTCTTCGCGCTTGGCGTGGGCGACCTGGCCGATCTTCTGGCCGGTGGCGGGGTTCACGACGTCGATGCGCGCGCCGCCTTTCGCTTCGCGCCATTCGTTGTCGATCAAAAGAAGGGTATTGGGGTAATCGGCCATGGGGTCTCCGTAACGCGTCCGGTCAGTAGGGAAACAATGACTCTACGCCGAAATTCCGGACGAATCCACCGCCCCGGGGGGGGGGCGGGCGCCTGGGCGGGTGGTTACACGGCATACGTCACCCGATGCGCCTCGGTCGGCAGCGGCAGGTCCCAGCGATGCAGCATGCCGGTCAGCGTCTTGTTCGACAGGGACGTATCGCGCCGACTGTTTCGCCGCAGCAGTTCGGCGCGCGGCTGCTCCAGATAGACCAGTTCGACCTGCGCGTGATAGGAATACAGCAGATCCAGCGTTTTCTTGCGCATCAGCTCGCTCAGGTGGGTGGCGTTCCAGACGAAGGGCGCCTTGCGCCGCAGCAGCTCGCGGGCCCGGTCGATGGCCAGGTGCGCCACCATGCCTTCGTTCTTGCCGTGGCGCAGGCCCAGCTCCTCTCGCGCATCGTCGAACGAAATCACCGGCAGCTCGGGATGATGCCGGGCGACCCAGGTGTTCTTGCCCGATGCGGGCAGGCCCGACATCACAATCACCCGCGATCCAGGTTCCTGAAACAACGGGTAATCGGGATGCACGTCGGCGCCGCGAAAATAGCTGACCGCGGTGTGGACATCGGCGAAGGCCCGCGGCTGGCCAAAGCACCGTTCGTCGCGCGCCAGCTCGCAGAACAGCGCGATGTTGTCCAGCACGCGCGGCCCGTCCGGGCAGATGCGTCCACGCATGTCGGCTTCGGCAAGCATGGCCAGCAATGGAATGTCGACCTGCCAGGACAGTTCACGCACGATGAACTCGGGCGTCTTGCCGCGGCGCGAGCCTTCCAGTGCGAAAAACGGCACCTGATGGACCGCGATCAACCTGCACACGGCCTCGCGCACGGCAAAGGGCACGCCCGCATCCCACAGCGCAATCCGCGCGTCGATGGCGCCCTTGCGGGAGTGGCCGGGCTGGCCGATGGCACCGGTGACCGGGTCGATGACGGTCGTGCTGTGCTTGGCGATGTCGTGCAGCAGCGCGGCAAGAAATACGATTTCCTGGTCGGCCCGATCGGCCGCCTGGTATTGCGGCAATGCCAGCAGCGCTTCGATCACCATTTTCGTATGCGTCCACACATCGCCCTCGCCGTGATAGCGCGGGTCTTGCGGCGTGGTCTTGGCCAGCTCCAGCGCGGGAAATGCCGCCAGGCAGGCGTTGAAATCCGGCGCCTTTCCCGGAGCAGGCGTAAGTGCCCGCAGTGCTTCGTATTGCATGATCTATTCCTTATCGTCCGGCGGCGCTGCGCAGCGTGTCCCAGTCCACCGCGAGACGCGGCGCGTAGAGATCAACGCCGGGCGCCAACTGGTTGGGCACGTAGGGCTGCTCGGAATGGTGTTTGTCCGAATCCAGGATGGCTTGAACGAAATCTCGTCGTACCCACTTGTAGCGGGCGATCGTCCTGCCGTCGGCTTCCACTTTGACGTACAGGCCTTCCGACAGGTCCGATTTGTCGCATTGTTTCCAGGCGCGCTCCAGGTCCAAGCCTTCTCGCTGCACGGTGGCTTCGAAAGCCTTGCGCCAGTCTGGTGTCTTGGCCAGCGATGGCCGCAGCAGGGCCTTGAGCGTGTTAAGCCTGGGCGGCGCCACGCCTTCATACAGGACGGGCACGGACAGCACGGCGCCGTCCGCCAGCAAGGCGCGCCGCGCCGGGGTGGACAGGAAGTCGCCGCTGTGACGATCCAGGACATCGAACTCAAAAAAATGATGCGGCAAGGCGTCGTAGAAAACCGAATGTTTCTTCGATAGCGTTTCGCCATACATCACGTAGCGATCCTCCAGGCGGTCAAGCAGCCAGTCGGTGTGCGCCGCGGCCCAGGCTTTTACGAAACTGAATTGCCGTTCGCGGCCGCCGCCCACCAGGTAGTGGCCGCGCGATTGCAGCAGCAGTTCGCCCGATGGGCTGAAGCTGATGCCGGTGTTCGCGCCGTCGAGTTTTTCCTCGACGACCAGGTGCAGGCCGGCTAATTGGCGGTACGGCACGTGGTCGTGGCCTTCGTCGCCGTCTTGCAGGCGCGAGCCTTCCAGGTGGGGGGTGCGGGGATAGCGAAACAGGTCCAGCGATTGCGCGTAAGCGCAGAAATCTTGCGTCATGGGATCTTCTCCAGTGTGATGGAAAAGCCGACGACGCAGTCTGGACGGGAAAGGAAAGCGAGTGGGGTGTGTGCTTCCTGGAACCGCGCCTGGACCCCATGGTGTGCGCTCAAGACTCAGGCGTCGAGCAGCACGGGGCGCGCAGGCAGACCGCGATTACCAGGGCGGTAGTCGTCGGCGTTTAGGCGTAGTGACGGATGGCAGACACGGTTGCACTCAAATGAAAAGGGGGGTGAAGAAGAGGCGAAATCCTAAGACACCGGCAAGGGTTTTGTCAATGCGCGGCATGACGCGGGTGAATAAGCCCTTATGGTCGGCCGGAAAAGCCGCTGGCGGGCACATTGCGACGGCGCGAAAAGTCGCAGACCTCGGCGGCCCGCCGCGCGATGTATTCGGCGCGCGTATCGAGCGAGCCCTGGTGAAAGACCGCGTTGTAGATCATTGGCGGCGGCATGGGAACGCTGTGAACGATCTTCAGCAGGCCGGCTTCCAGTTCCGGCCGGAAATACGCCGGGCACAGCTGGCTGATGCCGAAACCGTCGATGGTCAGTTCCCCCAGCACGGCCAGGCTGTTGCTGGCAAAGACGCGGTTGAATCGGAATCCGTGTTCCTCCAGCCAGGGCCGATAGAACAGGCTTTTGCTGGAATCGTGGGATTGCTCAAGAAACGGGTACAGCGCAAAATCCATGGGCTTCAACGGGCCTTCCGGCACGCCTAGCGCGGGGCTGGCCATCCAGACGTTTTCCACGACGCCCACCGGCATCAGCTGAAAGTCCTCGCCCCAGTACGTGCCTGGCACGATGGCCAGATCCAGTTCATGTTGGCGTAGTTGATCAATCAACTGCAGGCCGGGCGCCACGCTGGGCTCCAAGGTCAGACCGGGACACTCTTTCACCACGGTGCTGATCAACAGGCCCAGCCAGCTAAGCGCCGTCAGTTCGGTGACGCCGATGCGGACCTTGCCTTCCAGCGGCGCCGAGCCGCCCGCCGCTTCAGCCATGCGCAACCGCAGCCGCAGCGCCTCTTCGGCCATGGGCAAAAGGCGTTCGCCGTCGGGGGTCAGCACAATACCGGTGGCGCCGCGATGGAGCAGGCGCTTGCCCAATTCGGCTTCCAGGTCGCTGACTCGCTTGGATATCGCGGACTGGGTCGTGTGCAGCGTCGTCGCGGCGGCGCTCAGGCTGCCCAGCTTGGCGCTGTGATAGAACGCCTCGAGTTGTTTGAAGGTTGGATTCATGGGGAGGGAAAGCGGGGGGCGTGAAGATCCAGGAACCCATGCCAATCTGGAATGGCGGGGTATGCGGATTAGTCGCTACCGCCTGGAAAGTGATCGTATCCATAATGTGTCCACTGTTCAATAGACTCCGGATGGACCATGCAAACCGCCGCAAGACTTCAGCGTATCAAGCCTTCACCCAGTTCGATGGCGGGCCAGCATGCCCGCATGCTGCGCGCACAAGGCAGGGACATCGTCGGCCTGACGTCGGGCGAACCGGATTTTGATACGCCGGCACACATTCGAGAGGCCGCCTATCGTGCCATGAACGACGGCCACACGCGCTACACCGACGTGGGCGGCACGGCGGCGTTGCGTGAAGCCGTCCGCGCCAAGTTTGCGCGTGAAAACGGACTGGATTACGGGCTGGACGAAATCATCGTCAGCACGGGCGCCAAGCAGATCATTTTCAACGCCATCATGGCCACCGTCGATACCGGCGACGAAGTGATCGTGCCCGCGCCGTATTGGGTGTCTTACCCCGATATCACCTTGCTGGCCAACGGCACACCGGTGATCGTCGACACGCGCGCGGAAAACGGATTCCGTTTGCAGGCGGAAGAACTTGAACGCGCGATCACGCCGAAGACGCGTTGGCTGATCCTGAACGGCCCGAACAACCCCAGTGGCGCCAATTTCACTCAAGCCGATTTGCGGGCCTTGGCGGAGGTCTTGCGCAAGCACCCGCACGTCTGGATTCTGACGGACGACATCTATGAACATCTGCTTTATGACGGCCGGCGGTTCTACACGCTGGCGCAAGTGGCGCCAGACCTGAAAGATCGCACGCTGACGCTGAATGGCGTATCCAAGGCTTATGCGATGACCGGATGGCGAATCGGCTATGCCGGGGCGCCGGCGGCGTTGATCAAGGCGATGACCAAGCTGCAATCGCAAAGCACATCCAATCCAAGCTCCGTGAGCCAGGCGGCGGCATTGGCGGCGTTGACCGGCCCGCAGGATTTCGTCACGCAGAGCCGTGAGCGTTTTCAGGCGCGGCGGGACCGTATCGTCCAGGCCCTGAATGCCATTGACGGTATTGATTGCGCCAGCCCCGAGGGCGCGTTCTACGTCTTTCCGAAGTGTGCCGACCTGTACGGCTTGACCTTGCCCGATGGCAGCAAGCTGCAAAACAGCGAGCAATGGGTGCTGCATCTGCTGAATGCGCAGAACCTGGCGGTGCTGCAAGGCTCGGCTTATGGCGTTGACACGCATTTCCGAATTTCATTTGCCGCCAGCGACGCCGTGCTGGAGGAAGGTTGCCGTCGTATCGCGCAGGCACGGGCGCAACTGGCCTGACCTGTCGCACTGTTTAAAAATCACAAGGGGAAACCATGAACAAAAAACAAGCACTGACGCTAAGCGTCACGCAGACCGTCGCGGCCGTCTTGATTGCGTGCGCACCGCTCGCGCACGCCGCGGATTATCCGAACAAGCCCGTGCGTTTGATCGTGGGTTTTGCCCCGGGCGGATCTAACGACATCATTGCGCGGCTGCTGGCTCCTAAGCTGGAAGCGGTGTTGAAGCAGTCCGTCGTGGTCGAGAACCGGCCCGGCGCCGCGGGCAACATTGCCGCGGACGCGGCCATCAAAGCGGCCGCCGACGGGCACACGGTGTTCATGTGCACCACGGGCACGCTGTCCATTCAACCGTTCCTGCCCCAACGCATGCCGTTTGATGTGGAGACGATCACTCCCATTACGCAGATTGGCAACACGCCATATCTGATGCTGGTCAGCAAGGACCTGCCGGTAGCCACGGTAGGTGAATTCTTGAAGTACGCACGCGAGAATCCCGGCAAGGTCAACTACGCGTCATCGGGCAACGGCACCACCGCGCACCTGGCGGGCGAGATGCTGCGTTCCAACGCCAAGATCGATATCGTGCACGTGCCGTACAAGGGGGCGGGCCAGGCGATGGTCGACTTGAACAGCGGTCGGGTATCGCTGATGTTCGACCAGGCCGTCAGTTCGCTGCCATACCTCCAATCCGGCGCATTGAAAGCGCTGGCCGTTGCGAACGATCATCGGCTGCGTGGCTTGCCAGACCTTCCCACGACCGACGAGGCCGGCTTGAAGAATTTCAATCCCACGCCCTGGACCGGCTTGTGCGCGGGCCCGGGCATTCCGCCCGAGGCCGTGAGAACGCTGCAGCAGGCCACCGCGCAGGTATTGGCGGATCCCGAGATACGCGAACGCTTTCAGCGCGATGGCATCGAGCCGGTCGGAAGCACGCCGGAACAATTCGCGGCATTCCTGAAGGCGGACCGGGCCAAGTGGGGCGGCCTGGTCAAAAACGCGGACGTTCAACTGTGATCTTCCAGACCTGCATTGGGAATATTCAAACATGAGCGCTTCTTCCTCCGCTGTCGCGTGGCCGGCGGGCTACGGCATCCATCCGCGCCAGCAGGGCGCGGATGCCGACACCATCGCCGCCCTGTCCTCACTACCGGTCGCCGCCATCGGCGACGCGATGAGCCGTCATATCGGCGCGATCGGATTGCGCCAATATCACACGGACCTCAACACCGTGCTCTGTGGTAACGCCTTTACCGTGCGCGTGCGGCCAGGCGACAACCTGATGATTCATAAGGCCCTTACCATGGTGCGGCCAGGCGACGTGCTTGTCATTGACGGCGGTGGTGACCTGACCCAGGCGCTGGTTGGCGGGCTGATGCGCACCACCTGCATCGCACAAGGGCTGGCCGGCCTGGTCATCGACGGCGCCGTGCGCGATGTGGTCGAGTGGGCCGAAGGCGGCATGCCGCTCTTTGCCAAAGGCCATACCCATCGCGGCCCAACCAAGGACGGTCCAGGGGAGATCAACGTCCCGATTGCCTGCGCTGGCCTGCACGTGGCGCCGGGCGACGTGATCGTGGGTGACGCGGATGGCGTGATCGCCATTCCCGCCGTGCATGCCAAGGATGTGCTGCAGCGCACGCGCCGCCATCTGGACAAAGAGGCAAGGATTCGTGAAGAAAATCGTTCGGGGACGTCTGACCCGGAGCGGTTTGATTCCCTGCTGCGGGCGAAGGGCCTGGCTGTTTAAGCCCTGGTGACGGAATGCTCGGGCGTCGAAGTGCCGCCGAGGATGACGGTGTCGGACTGCACTATTGCCGTCTGTACTTTGCTGATCGCTATCGATAAACCGTACTTGCGGTTTCCCGAGGTGGACCAATTCGTTCATCCGCTGGTCTGTTCCATGCCGCCACGTCCTACGCTCCAGGCTTTGGGAGAGGGACATCACCGGTCGTTCATTCTGCTTGGCGTTCGTGGCGGGCGCGGCGTGGGTGCAATGCCTGCCTGCACTGCCGGGGCGGATGCTGTTGTTGCTGGCCGCGGGCTTGGGCGTCCTGGCTTCATTGTGCTGGGCACGCTGCCGCCAGGACGCGGCTCGTATTGCTGCGGCCCTGGTGTCGGGTCTGTGCGCCGGCACGCTTAACGCCAGCCTGCAAGCCGGGTATCGGCTGGACGATGCCCTGGCGGATGCGCACCAGGACCAGGTGTCGCGCTTGATCGTGCGGGTGGCTGAACTGCCGGACGGAGACGGCCGGCATCAACGCTTCGTGGCCGAGCTGGCGGAACCTGCCCGGCCCGGCATTCCATCGCGCATCCAGGTGACGTGGCAAGCGCCGCCCGGGGCAAAACGCGGAACATTGCAAGACATACCGCAGTTGCTGCCTGGCCAGGTGTGGCGCATGGCGTTGGTGTTGAGACGTCCGCATGGCCTGCTGAATCCGGCGGGGCCTGACGCGGAGGCGCGGATGTTCGCGCGCGGCTTGCGCGCCGTGGGCACCGTTCGCGGGCAGCCCAGGCTGCTGGACGATCAGCCCTGGGCGTCGGCCGGCATCGTGATTGAACGCGCCAGGCATCGCGTGCGCGAGGGCTTGCGCAAGGCCTTGGGAGACCATCGCTATGCGCCGGTGCTGATTGCGTTGGCCATCGGGGATCAGGCGGGCGTGGCGCGCGACGACTGGCGCATCTTCAACCGCAGCGGCATCACGCATCTGGTGTCGATCAGCGGCATGCACGTCACGTCGATTGCCGGGATTGCGGGCGTGCTGGTAGCGGCGCTGTGGCGGCGGGCGCGCTGGCGTGGTGTGGGGCTGGCGGAGCTTGCACCGTCTCGGGTCGCGGGCGGGGCGGCGGCGGCCGTGGTGGCCTTGCTGTATTGCTTGCTGGCAGGGTGGGGCGTGCCGGCGCGGCGCACATTTTTCATGTTGTCGGTGGTGCTGGCCGCGGCGATGTCGCGGTTGCCCTTGACGGCGGGCCGGGTGCTGGCTTGCGCGGCGGCGGGTGTGGTGGCGTTGGACCCATGGGCGCCGTTATCGCCGGGATTCTGGCTGTCGTTCGGGGCGGTGGCGATTCTGCTGCGCATCGCGGATGCGCCGTTCGATGTGGAGGCAAGCTGGCGCAAACGGTTGTTGGCCAGGCTGGCGCAGGCGACGCGCCTGCAGTTGCTGGTGACCTTGGGGCTGACGCCCTTGCTGGCGTTCCTGGTGTATCAGGTGTCGGTCGGTTCTCCGCTGGCCAATGCGGTGGCGATTCCGTCGGTGACGTTTGTGGTAACGCCGCTGGCGTTGTTGTGCGCAGCCCTGTCGGTGTTGCCGGGTGGCCAGGGCATTGCGGCCTGGGTAGGGCAGTGGGGGCTGGCGGCGTTCGACTACACCATGGTGCCGGTGGCGTGGGTGGGCAATGCGGGGTGGGCCAGCTTTGCGGTGGCGGCAGCACCCTGGCCTTGGCTGCTGCTGGCGGTGGCTGGGATGGCCTGGGCATTGCAGGTACGCGGTTGGCCGGCGCGGCACGCCGGGTGGGTGTGCATGTTGCCGCTGTTGTGCTGGCGGCCTGACCGGCCAGACCCCGGCTATTGGCGGATGAGCGCGTTGGATGTGGGACAGGGCAGCGCGATCCTGGTGGAAACGGCTAGCCAGACGTTGCTGTTCGATGCCGGTCCCCGCCATTACGGCGGCAGCGACGCCGGCGAGCGCGTGGTGGCGCCGTTCTTGCTGGCGCGCGGCATCGGGGCGCTGGACGTGCTGGTGCTGTCGCACGCCGATCAGGATCACGTGGGCGGCACGCGGGCGGTGCTTGCGGCGGTGCCGGTCCGGCGCAGTTATGCGTCGTTTGATGTGGCGGCGTTTGTGCGGCGGGACGCGCGGCTGTGGCCGGATGCCGGCGGCGCCGCAGCCGCGCCCGGCGCGACTCTCGCCTTGCCCCAAGAGATGTTGCGATGCCAACGGGACGACGCCTGGGAGGTCGACGGCGTGACGTTCACGTTCTTGCATCCGGCCGGAGGCGGCAGCGGGGCCGTTGCGGACCGCAACGCCGACAGTTGCGTGCTTCGCGTGGAGGGGGCCAGCCATTCGCTGCTGTTGACCGGCGACATCGGGGTGGCGCAGGAGCGCGACCTGGTGGCGCGCGGTGTGCCGGCGACTGACGTGGTGATGGCGGCGCATCACGGTTCGGCATCATCGTCGGGGCGGGACTGGGTGGTGGCGACACAGGCCAGTCACGCGGTGGCGCAGGCGGGGCATCTGAATCGCTTTCGTCATCCTGCGCCGGCGGTCGCGCGGCGCTGGCAGCGCGCGGGGGCGGCGTTCTGGCGCAGCGATTGGGACGGGGCGGTGATGGCGGAATCTACCGCGCAAGGGTTGGACGTGGGGTCGCAGCGGGATCGCGGGCGGCGGTATTGGCACGGGCGCTAGGAGGAACCGGGCGCGACGCCGCTCACGTCCCGCATGGGCATAAGAGGCCTTGGATCAGTCCGGCGCGTTCTTGCGGGTTTGCTTCACGAGAGGCGGGGGCGACGGCGGGGGAGCGATGTCGCTTTTCTCCACAACGTAACGCACGGGCAGCATGACGATTTGCTTGTCGGGCGCCATGTCAGGGGTGAAGGCGGGCAGTTTGCCGCCGCGCCGGATCATGGCCAGCGTCGCATTGTCTACCGCGACGTTGCCCGAGGATCGAGCCAGGGTCACGGTGTCGATGACGCCGCTGGGCAGGATGACGATGCGCACCTGGACGTTCAGGTCCGCGTTCGCCTCGTGGATCTGGGGGGGCGCTTCGATCTTGCGTTGCAGCTGCTGGCGGATGGCGGTGTGCCATTCTGCCTGCGTGGTCAAGGTGCTGGCGAGCAAAGGCAAGGGCAGGCACAGGGCGAGGGCGGCGATAAGAGATGCGCGGAACCGCCAGTACATGAGTGGGTCTCCTGGGTTGGGGCTGTTCGGTATTCGCCGGACAAATCCCGGCCAGCATAACCGACCACCACACGCGCGTTACGCCGTGCCCGTGGCCAGGTCGTCGAACAGGTGGTCGCCGCCCATCTGGCCGCCCTTGAGCATCAGTTCGACGCCGTCGATGACCGGATCGTCGCTGCGGGCGACGCTGACGGTGACGCCCGGGGCCAACACGCTATGGAATGCCAGCCCCCACAATCCCAGCGCCAGCGTGGCCTGGCTGGATGTGTCGCCGCCGGCGATGCCGATGCGCGACAGCCGCTTGCCCGCTTGCGCGCTGGCCGCGACGATCGATGCGGCAAGTTGCGCGGTGCCGCTTGCCGTGGCGCCCGCCTGTTGGGCGGTGACGGCTTGCGCGGGGCGGTCGGTGTGGACCAGCACGTTGCGCCCCGCGGCCAGCAACGAGGCGGCCTGCCGCACCTGTTGCGCGGCATAGCCCGGGTCGTCCAGCAGGCGCTGCACCTGCAGTGGCTGGCGCGTGTATTGCTGACACGCGGCGATCTGCCGGGCCGTGACGGGCGACAGGCTGCCGGCCACGATCAGGACGGGGCCGGTCGCAGCCGCCAAGGGGGCGGTGGGGGCGCTTGCGCGGCCGGGCGCGTGGGCGCAGGCCAGCGCTTGCTGCACGCTGCTGGGTCCGACCGCCAGCAGCGGCACGCAGGCGGCCGCGCGCCAGATCAGCCGGCCGATGATGGGTAATTGCTCATCGTCGATCACGTCGAACAACACGGGGCCGTCCGACGTGTCGATGATGCTGTCGATCCAGTCCTCCACGCCGGGGGCGTCGGCAGCCTGCCGCAGGCGGGGGTAGGCGGTGTGCGGCACCGAACGGATGTCGGCCACCCCTTGGGCCGCCAGATGCCGGCGCAGGTCGGCCTCGTGCATGGGCGTGACGGGGTGCTGGCTCATGACCGGATGACGGTCGATGCGGTGGATTTCCGGCGCGCTGCCCGCGCGGGCGAATAACTGCGCGAAGCTGCAATAGCGCCCGATGCCGGGCTGTCCGCCGACGATGGGCACCAGCGGGTTCGGCATGTGGCGGCGCAATTCGCGGATGGCCACGCCGATACTGCCGACGTGCGGCGCGCTGTCGAAGGTGGAACAGCATTTGTAGTGCAGCACGCGTGCGCCGGTGCCCGCCATGAAGTGGCCGACGGCGTGCAGCTCCGTTTCCATCTGATCGGGCGACATGGCGCGCGCGGCGCCCGCGATGCCCAGGGCGTCCAGCGGACCGGCGCGGCGCAGTTGTTCGGGCGTGGGCACGCCCAGGAACAACAGGCTGCGCAGGCCGGCGCGGGCCACTTCGGCCAGCGTGTCGGTGGCGCCCGTGAAGTCATCGCCGTACCAGCACACGCGCGGCGCGGACGAGCCGCCTTCGGCGCCAGTCATGCGCGGTTTCCGAAGAAGGCCAGGGCGCGTTGCAGTTCCGGTGCGTGCCGCGCGAAGTCCTCCAGCGACTGCCCTTCGCGCACGGCATGCCAGGCCTGGCGGATGCTCTGCACGCCGGCGGCGGGGCCGTCCGGGTGCGCAAGAATGCCGCCGCCGGACATGAACATCAAATCGTCGGTGCGCACGGCGGCCCAGGTGGCCGACACGGTGCCGGCCCATTGCCCAGACGAGAACGCGGGCATGACCGCGTCATCGATGCCCAGCGTCAGCGACGCCAGGCAATCGCGGGCGGAATCGACGACCTCTTTGTCCTCTTGCGCGAACTTGCCTTGCAATCCATGCACATGCATGTGATCCACGCCGGCCAGTCGCCACAGCGTCTGATACGCCTGGAAGTCCATGCCCAACAGCGGCGCGCGCGACAGCGCTCCATAGCCGTTGCGGTGGCCGTGCAAGGCCAGCGGCGTGCTGCGGCGCAGGGTCTGAATGGCCGAGAATCCGCACCAGTTCAGGCTGGCCATGACGCAGGTGCCTTCTTCGCGTTCGATCAGGTCCGCATGGCGGCGCATGGCGTCGGTCTCGTCGCTGATGTTGAAGGCCACCATGACTTGCCGGCCCGTGCGTTCGCGGTGCGCCCGCACTACCGCCATGACGGCGGCGACGCGCTGCGCCAGCGGGGCGTGCGCGGGGTTGGCGCAGACCTCGTCGTCCTTGATGAAGTCCACGCCCGCCGCGCACAGCTGCGCCACCAGATGCGCGGTCTGTTCGGGCGACAGCCCGACATTGGGCTTGATGATGGTGCCCACCAGCGGCCCGGCGGCCACGCCGGTCAATTGCCGCGTGCCGGCGATGCCGACCTGCGGCATGTCGAACTGGGCGCGGTAGTTGGCGGGAAGCTCCATGCTTTCCAGGCGCAAGCCGGTGACTTCGCCCAGGTCGTACAGGTTGCCGCCGACCGTGGCCGCAAGCGTGGCAAGGTTGGCGCCGACGTTGGCGACCGGAAAGGCGATGCGGATGCGGGCCCGCTGGTACTTGCCGGGCATGCCGCCCGGCTGGCGCGCCAGCCAGGCGTTGGGCAGGCTGGGCGTGGCTACGGTGTCCAGCAGTTCGACGGATTCGATCCGCGCGCGGGCCCGGGCGCGCAGTTCGTCGGTTTCTCCCTGCACGCGGGTGAAGGTGCCGCAGGACTGCTCGCCCGCCATCACCTCGGCGACCCGGGCGGGGTCCATCGGCGTTTCGATCAGGTAGGTAGCGCTAAACAATTGGGAATTCATGGTGGCGGGCGGCAAGCGGTGTCGGGGCGGGGGACGGTTACAGACGACTCAGATCGGGGAACGGGCGGACCGGATCCTTGCCGTCCCAGTCGGTGGCGCTGTTACGGATCAGGTCGAACAGGCGGCCTTTGGGGCCGGCCACTTCGGACAGTTCGATCACGGTGCCGGGGTGGTATTCGGTGTCGAAATAGATGAAGCGGCCCTTTTCGCCGACTTCGCCGCTCATCTTGGGCTTGAAGCCCTGGGCCAGCAGGCGCTCCAGATCGGCGTCGTAGCTTTCGGTCCAGTACGCCACGTGTTGCAGGCCGGTGCGGCCGGCCTGCAGGAAGTCGCGGTACATGGACGGCACGTCGTTGCGGGTCTGGATCAGTTCGACCTGAACAAAGCCCGAGTTGGCCAGCGCCACCGAGTTGTGCGGCTCGTGGCTGACGCCGTCGTACTGGTAATTCACGATCGGCACGCGCGGGTTGTAGTACCAGGGGCCCACGCCCAGCGTGGTGCTCCAGTAGTCCATGGCGGCTTCGATGTCGTGCACCACATAACCGAGTTGGCGGATTTCGCCCAGGAAACGACTCATGATGGATCTTTATGAAAAGGTGGCTGAATAGGCGAGGCGCGCGGCAGGCGTCGGGCGCCCGCCGCATCGCGTCACAGGAAACCGATCGAGAACCAGGGAAAGGCGGCGACGACGATCAGCCCGACCAGCAGCGCGGCGATGTAGCCCCAGATCGGGCCGATGCCCTCGTTGGGATCGACACGGCTGATGGCGCAGGCGCCGTAGTAGCCCACGCCGAAGGGCGGCGCGAACAGGCCGATGCCCATGGCGAAGATCACGACCATCGCGTAATGGACCTCATGCACGCCGGCCTGCACGGCGATCGGGAACAGCAGCGGCCCGAACAGCACGATGGCGGGAATGCCCTCCAGCACGCTGCCCAGGATGATGAAGGCCACGATGGAGACCGCCAGGAAGCCGTAGCTGCCGCCCGGCATGCCGGCCATCAGGCGGGCCAGGTCGCCCGAGAAGCCCGATTGCGTCAGCGCCCAGGCCATGGCGGTGGCGCAGCCCACGATCAGCATGATGGCCCCCGACAACGAGGCCGTTTCGATCAGCATGGGCCGCAAGCGCGCCCAGTCGAAACGCCGGTAGATCAGGATGCCGATCACCGCGGAATACACGATGCCGATGGTCGACACCTCAGTGGCCGTGGCCACGCCTTCAACCACCGCCGCGCGGATCACGAAGGGCAGGGCGACGGCGGGCAGGGCGATCACGAAGAAGCGGCCAATTTCCTTTGCGCTGAAACGTTGCGCCAGGCTCAGGTCTTCCTTGCGGTAGCGCCACCACACCACCGAACACAGCGCCAGGCCCAGCACCACGGCGGGCAAGAGGCCGCCCGTGAAGAGGGCGGCGATGGACACCCCGGTGACCGATCCGATCGTGATCAGCACGATGGACGGCGGGATGGTTTCGGTCTGGGCGCCGGTGGCCGACAGCAGCGCCACCAGGTCGCCAGGTTTGGCGCCGCGCTTCTGCATTTCCGGGAACAGCACGGGCGCGATGGCCGCCATGTCGGCGATCTTTGAGCCCGAGATGCCCGACACCAGGTACATGGCGCCGATCAACACATAGGACAGGCCGCCGCGCACGTGGCCCAGCAGGCTGGCCAGGAACTGGATCATGGCGCGCGCCATGCCGGTCATCTCGATCAGCGAGCCCAGGAAAATGAACAGCGGCACCGCCAGCAGCATCAGGTGCGACATGCCCTCGTCCAGCCGCCCGACCATGACTTCCATCGGCGTGTTGGTGGTCAGCGCCAGATAGGAAAACGTCGCCAGCGCGAAAGAGAACGCGATCGGCACGCCGGAGAACACGGTGGCGGCCACGATGCCGACGAAGAAGATCACCAGGTTGATCTTGCCCAGCCCCTTGAAGAGGGGTTGCGCCAGCCAGAACACGGCCACGACCACCGCCACACCCACCAGCGCCATCAGCACTTGCGGCAAGGGTTGGGTGCGCAGCAGGCGCAGCACGGCCACCACGGCCATCAGGCCCATGCCGACCGGAATGGCGGCGGCGCGCCACGCATTGCTGAGTTCCAGGGCCGGGGTGGTGATGAAGTGCTCTTCGTGGGCGTACTCGATCGCGGGCGCCAGGATCAGGATCAGGAACGCCAGCGACGCGGCCAGCGCCACGGTTTCCAGCTGCGCGCGCCGCGCGGGGCTGACGTTGTTGACCAGCGCCGTCATGCGCATGTGCTCGCCGCGCCGCAGGGCCACGACGGCGCCCAGCATCGACAGCCACAGGAACAGGATGGAGGCGAGCTCGTCGGACCAGACCAGCGGGCTATGGAACGCGTAGCGTGCGACCACGCCGGCGAACAGCACGAAGATCTCGATCAGCACGATGGCGGCGGCGGCGTGCTCGACCACGCAGCCCAGCGCGCTGTCCAGCGCGCCGGCGGCCCGGCGCAAGGGATTGGCCGGCAGCACCGGGGCCGCGGCGTGGGGGGCGGACAGGGAGGACATGGCGCGACCTCAGGCCAGCTTGCCGACGCTTTGTTCCAGCAGCGACCAGGCTTCGTTGCCGAAACGGCCTTGCCATTCCTTGTAGAAGCCGGCGGTGCGCAACTGTTCGCGGAAGCTGTCGGCGGCCGGCTGGTTGAAGAGCAGGCCACGGGCCTCCAGGTCGGACTGCACCGAGGCGTTGAGCTTCTTGATGTCTTCGCGTTGCGCCAGACCCGCTTCGTTGATGCCGCGCGCGACGATGGTCTTCAGGTCTTCGGGCAGGCCTTCCCACATGCGGCCGTTGGCGATGAACCAGTAGCCGTCCCAGATGTGGTTGGTCAGCGAGCAGTACTTCTGCACTTCGTAGAGCTTGGCGACCTGGATGATGGGCAGCGGGTTTTCCTGCGCGTCCACCACTTTGGTCTGCAAGGACGAATACACCTCGCTGAACTGCAAGCTGGCGGGCGCGGCGCCCAGGCCCTTGAACATGGAGATCGGCAGCGAGCTGACCGGCACGCGGATCTTCAAGCCGTTCATGTCGGCGGCGGACGCGACAGGCCCCTTGCTGCTGGTGGTTTGGCGAAAGCCGTTGTCCCACATTTTCTCGAACGCGTAGAGCTTGCGCTGCGCGATCGCGGTGCGCACGTGCGCGCCCAGCGCGCCGTCCATGGCGCCCCAGACCTGGTTGTAGTCCTTGAACGCGAAGCCGACGGCGTTGATGGCGGCCACCGGTACCAGCGTGGCGATCACCAGGGCCGACGGCGTGAAGAAGTCGATGCCGCCCGAGCGCACTTGCGCCAGCATGTCGGTGTCGCCGCCCAGTTGGTTGTTCGGGAAGATCTTGATGTCCACGCGGCCGTTGCTTTCCTTCAGGATGCGTTCGGCGGCTTCCTGGGCGCGGATGTTCAGCGGGTGGGTCACCGGCAGGTTGTTGCCGTACTTGAGCGTGTAGTCGGCCGCGCGGGCGATCAGCGGGAACCCGCCTGCCAGGGCCACGGCGGGAACGGCGCAAAGGCGGCGCAGGGCACTGCGGCGTGTCAGCAGCTTCATGGTTGTCTCCATAATCGTAGTTATGATGTTTTTTGATGTGCCACAAAAACGCCAAACCCATGCGGCAGTGTGGACAATAGTGAATAGGCGGTATCATCGTCAAACCTTATTCATGATGGTTTTTGATGTGAATAAAGCCCTACCCGAACGTAAGCTCGCCCGCTTGGCCGATGTGGCCGCGCGCGCCGGCGTGTCCACCGCAACGGCCGACCGCGTGCTGAACCGCCGGCCCGGCGTGCGCGCCAATACCGCGCAAAAGGTCTTCAAGGCCGCCATCGAACTGGACTATCTGCCGGAACAGGAGCTGGCGGCCCCGGCCGAGCCGATGCGGCTGGTGTTCCTGCTGCCGCGCGGCAGCAATCGCTACCTGCGCATGCTGGGCGACACGGTCAGCTATGCGCACGAGCACTTCGCGCCGCTGAACGCCAAGTGCCAGATCGAGTATGTCGAGAGCTTCAACCCCGACGCCCTGGCGCAGGCGCTGGCCAAGCACGGCAAGCGGGCGGACGGCATCGCGTTCATGGCGCTGGAACACCCGGTGGTGCGTGAAGCCGTCAACACGTTGGCGCAGCAAGGCGTGCCCGCGGTGACGCTGATTTCCGACCTGGCCAACAGCGCGCGCGCGGCGTATGTGGGACTGGACAACCGCGCGGCGGGACGCACCGCCGGCTATCTGATCGCGCGCTTCATCGGTTCGCGGGCCGCGCATGTGGCGCTGATCGCCGGTTCGCGCCATTACCGTGCCCACGAAGAGCGGGAAAGCGGGTTCTTGCAGCTGTATGCCGAGCAGTTCCAGGCGATGCAGGTCGTGGACCTGCGCGAAGGCTATGACGACGCGCAGCGCAACTACGAGCAGACGCGCCATCTGCTGGAGCAATATCCCAATCTGGCGGGTATCTACAACATCGGCGGGGCGTCCGACGGCGTGGCGCGTGCGCTGAAAGAGGCGGGCCAACAGCACCGGGTGGTGTTTATCGGCCACGGCCTGACCCCCGATACGCGGTCGTTGCTGATCGACGGCACGATGGACGCCGTCATCACGCAAAGCCCGATGGAAGCGTTGATGAGCTGTGTACGCATCTTCTGCAACCTGCGTGACAAGCGCAGCGCCATGAATGGCGTGGAATTGGCGCGCAGCCAGGTGATCTTTCGCGAAAACCTGCCGTAATGCGCCGGGGTCCGCCGGGTCCAGGGGTAGCCGGCCGCCGTTCTGCGGTCCGTTGCGCGGCACTTTTTTATTTATCGCTTGTCTTTTAACTGCCTAGGCAGATAAAATTCAATCATCGACCTCACGCTTCGCCGCAAGGCCACTATGCCCCCCGTCACCCCCACCGTGCTGAACCGTTTTCACACCGGCGAACTTGGCTTCATGGTGACGTCCGTGCGCAACAGCATCCATGACGCCCTGGAGCGCGAGTTGGCCCCGTTCGACCTCACCACGCCGCAGTATGTCGTGCTGAACTGCCTGGCAAAGGGCTGGGGCCGCACGCTTAGCGACTTTTGCCGGGTGCTGGCTTACGACTCGGGCGCCATGACCCGGCTGCTGGACCGCATCGCGGCCAAGGGGTTCATCCGCCGGGTGGAAAACGAGTCCGACCGGCGCAGCTACCTGATCGAACTGACCGAACAGGGGCAAGCCGCGTTGCCCCAGGTGCTTGCTGCGGTCGACACCGCCATGCAACGGTTGCTGGCCGGCTTTTCGGAAGACGATGCCGACACGCTGCACAAGCTGTTGTCGCGGTTGCTTGTCAATGCCGCGGCGGACTGAGGTTATCCCGTCCGCTTTTTTTTGCGTATTTATCTGCCTAGGCATATACAGCCTGGGCATAAACAGACCACTACCGTGCTGCCGCCGCCATGAGTCCCGACCACGTCCCACGCCAGACCCGCCAGCCCCCCCTCCCGCCCGCGTTGCTGACGACGATCGGCGCGCTGACCTTTATCGATTTCCTGCAGAACGGCATGGTCACGTTCGCGGCGGCGTCCATCATGGGCGAAATCGGCGCCAGCCCCGAGGAATACACCACCGTTGCCGTCATCTACGCTTGCGTGGCCGTGGTGCTGATCGCGCTGCAAGGCTGGCTGGTGCATCACCTGGGCTTGCGCCGCTACCTACTGGCGTCGCTGGGCGCGGCGGCGGCGGGCGCGGTGGTGTGCGCGCTGTCGTCGGGCCAGGCGGGGTTCCTGCTGGGCCGCGTGCTGATGGCCACCGGTTGCGCCGCGATGCTGACGTCGTCGCGGTTGACGGTGAATCTGATTGCGCCGGGTCCGATTCGGTTTCAGGGCATCAAGGCGTTGGCGACCGGGCTGTGCACCGGAACGGCGCTGGCGCCGTGGATGGCGTCGCTAGCGGTCGAGCACGACGGCTGGCCGATGATGTTCTGGCTGGTCGCCGTGCTGTCGGTACTGGCGATGATCCCGGTCGCCTTGTCGATGCCCGGAAAGGAAGGGCGCGCGACGGTGGCCGGGCAGGCCCGCATGGCGCCGATCGCCGCGCTGGGCCTGGGCAGCTTCCTTGTGCTGCACGCCCTGCAGCGCTCTTATTACGATTTCTTCAGCGATCGCCATCTGCTTGTGCTGTTTGCATTGGCCGGCGTGGCTGCGCTGGGGTACTTCATCTGGTCGGAAACGCGCCACGGCGCGCCGCTGCTGAAGCTGGGCGGCATGAAAGAGGCGCGCTTCGTCAGCGGGCTGGCGCTTTTCATGTTCTGCTATGTGATGCTGGGCGCCAATGGCTATCTGGTGCCCCTGATGCTGCAACGCGCGCTGGGCCATTCCTGGGCCAACACGGGCGTGTTCTTCGCGATGGGGCTGGGCGCCGGCGTGCTGACTTTCGCGGTGATGTCGCAACTGCTGGGCCGCTGGCCCTCGCCGCGCAAATTCTTCGTGACGGGGTTCCTGGCGTTGGCGGCGTTCGGCGTCCTGATGTCGCGCCTGTCGCCCACGGCCAACGCCTGGACCGACGTGTTGCCCGCGCTGGCCTGCTATGGCGTGTTCATCATGATCGTCATGCCCACCACGGCCATGAACACCTTTACCGGTCTGACCCACGATCCCGCCGTGTTCGCCCATGCGCAGCAGGTAAAGAACATGCTGGCGCAAATCGGCCAGGCGCTGGGCATCATGGTGGCCACCGTGGGCCAGCAATGGTTGACGTCCGAACACTACAACGTGCTGCAAACCAGTATCGCCACGGGCAACGCCAACTTCGAAGCGGCCATGGCGCACCTGAGCAGCCTGTACGCGGCGGTGGCGGACCCGGCCCAGGCGCAGCAGATGGCGATGGCGCAGATCTCGCTATTGCTGAATCAGCAATCCGTGTTGTTGGCCAATCTGGACCATTTCCGAGTGCTGGCCATGCTGGCCGTGGCCGGCGCGCTGGTCAGCCTGGCGCAACGGGTGTTCCGTTAGGCCGCGGCCTCAGTTGCCACCCAGCTGCCCGATCACCTGGCGCGCCACGTCCGACAGCGACAGGCCGCCATCCATGGCGGCGCGTTGCAGGCGTTCGTGCGCGGCCTGTTCGGTCAGGCCGTACTGGCTGATCAGCAGCAGCTTGGCGCGGTCGATGCGTTTTTTTTCGTCCAGCGCGGCGCGCACGGTGTTCAACGCGTCGTCGGTCCGCTGCATGCGCAGCGTCTGTTCGCGCATCATGTCCAGGATCGACCGCTCCAATTCGCTGCCCAAGCCGTCGGCGGGCGGCGTGTCCACGATGCGGCTTTGCACGCTGTACAGCATGCTGGGCGTGCGGCCGGTTGCATGGTCGGCATAGCGGCTCAGGAGCAGGCGGCGGTCGTCCAGCTCTTGGCGGGTCTCGGCGATGCGGCGGGCGCATTGCTGCGCCAGCGCCTGGGCCAGCAGGCTTTCCACTTCGCGCATGGCGTCGATGCGCGCCGTGTACAGGTCGAACCACAGCTCGGCCAGGGCGCCGTCCACGCGTTGCGCGCTGGCAGTGTGCTGTGCCATCTCGCGCATGCGCTGCACAGGCTCGCCCTGCTGCTGGATCTGTTCCCAGCATTGCAGCGCCGCGCCTTCCGCATATTGGGAATAGGTGTCGAAGCTGCGCCGTTGGTTGGCGGCCAGGCCCAGCATGCGGGCCTTCTGCGCGTCGGTGAAGAAGCCGGCCGTGTACCCCGTCACGCCGCAGGCGCGTTCCTGGCCGCTCAGTTCCTTGCCTTGCATGAAGTTCAGCAGCGCCACCAGGATGCGGGTGACGCCGGGGTCCAGGGCTGAATCGGCCGCTTCGAAGATTACGGCCAGCAGGCTGCCGATGACCAGGGTGAAGCGCGAGTCGGCGTCGTCGGCCGTCACGGACTGGTCGCGGACCTGCCGGCGCAGGGCGGGCAATTCGTCCAGGCGGAACAGCGCAAAGGCGATGCAGTTGAGCAGGCGCGCGCGGCCGGCGCCGTGGCCTGCGTTGTGGCTGGATTCGGCGGCTTGGCCATCCAGGAATTGGCGCGCCTCCGCCTCGACGCTGGCAGCGTCTTGGCTTAGCCCGGCCAGCGTCGGCAGCAGGCGGTCTTGCGGGCTGCACAGCGTCAGGTTGGAGTAGCCCCGTTCCTTTTGCAGCGCATGGACCAGGGCGCTGACGCGCACGACCAATTCGCAGGTGCTCGACAAGGCCTCCAGGCCCTGGAGTTCGCTGCGCCGGGCGGCTAGCAGGAAGCGCAACGGCGGCGGCAGGGGGCGTTCGGTCATCGGGATCTCGGCTTCAGGCCTGTCGGCGCAGGGCAGGCTCGGCGCGCGCCGGCCGTTGCGCGTCGCCGGCGCCGAACACCTGGCAGGCGGCGACCTGGCCGATGACCAGCACGGCGGGGCTGCGCAAGCGGAAGGCGTCGGCATCGTGGGTCATGGCGGCAAGCGTGGATCGGCATTCGCGCTGATCGATGAGGGACGCGCGCTCGATCATCGCGACAGGGGTGTCGGCGGCCATGCCGGCCGCCAGCAATTGGCTGCTCATGTCGTGCAGTTTCGCCACTCCCATATAGACCACCAGCGTCGTGCCGCTGCGCGCCAGTCCCGTCCAGTCGGGCATCGTGCCGTCTTGGGAATGGGCGGTGATCAGTGTAACGCCCTGGGCCATGCCGCGTTGCGTCAGCGGGATGCCGCAGGCGGTGGCGGCCGCCAGCCCGGCGGTGATGCCGTTCACGATTTCGCAGGCCACGCCGTGGTCGCTGAGCCATTGCGCCTCTTCTCCGGCGCGGCCGAAGATGCACGGGTCCCCGCCTTTCAGGCGCGCCACCCGCAGGCCCTGGCGGGCGTAGCGCAGCATCAGCCGCTGGATGAACGCCTGCGGCGTGGAGCGGCAGCCGCCGCGCTTGCCGACGTGGACCAGACGCGCCTGCGCGCAATAGTCCAGGACCTGCGGATTGACCAGGTCGTCGATCAGGACGACATCGGCCCGGCCTAGCGCCTTTACGGCTTTGAGCGTCAGCAATTCGGGGTCGCCGGGACCGGCGCCGATCAGCCACACGGTGGGGGTCACGTTGGGAGTCATGAGGGGGCTCCAGGCTTCAGGGGGTGATGGACAGGATGAGGATGACGATGAACTGGATCAGGCACAGGCCTTTCCAGAAGGCGAGCGGATTGCGTTCCAGCAGCGGCAGGCGTTCGCCGCGGCGCGCAGCATCCGGAGGATGGCGCAACGCATGGGTGAACTCGGACAGCTCGGCCGTGCGCGCGGCCGGATCGGGGTGCAGGGCGGGGCTCAACACGCCGTCGATCCAGGCCGGCAGTTCGCGGTCGGCGTCTAGCACCGATACGTACTTCAGCCGCAGTTGCGCGGCGCGGCTGCGGGCCCGGGCGACCTCGGCGCCGTAGGGCAGTCGGCCCGACAGCATGTGGTAGAGCACCGCTGCCAGCGAGTACAAGTCCGAGCGCGCGGTGCCGGCTTCGCCCAGAAAGGTCTCGGGCGCGGCGTATTGCGCGGTGCCCAGCATGGGCGCGGCATCGTCGTCCTGCGCGGCGCGGTCCAGCAGGCCGGCCGTTTGAGCGGAACCCAGGTCGATGATCTTCGCGTGGCCGTCTTCCGTGATCAGGATGTTGTCGGGCCGCAGGTCCTGGTGCACGATTTCCAGCCGATGGAAGGCCTGCAGCCCGCGCGCCACCTGCTCGATGATCGCCACCGCCTCATCCAGCGCGGGCCGGGGGTGGTCGGCCATCCACCGGGTCAGGGTGCGTCCGGCGATGTGTTCGCTGACTGTGTACAGGTAATGGCGGGGGCGCGGCATCGGCCAGGCGCGCACGACATGGCGGCTGTCGATGCGGCGGGCGATCCATTCCTCGGTCAACAGCCGTTCCAGATAGGCGGGGTCGTGCCGCATGTCCAGCGAGGGGATCTTCAGCACCACGGGTTCGCCGCTGGCGATGTCGCGGGCCAGATAGACGTGGCTGCGGTGGCTGGCGCGCAGTTCATCCTGGATGAGGAACCCGTCGAAGGCCATGCCGGCCGTCAAGAGGGGCGGGCAGGGCAGGTTGTGGCTGTAGCGGGCGATCTCGTCGGCGCGGCGCGGAGGCAACGCCTCGATCCGGACAATCTGCACGGTCAGGTTGTCGTCGCTGCCGCGTTCATACGCCAGCTGGACCAAGGCGTGCGCTGCCTGGTCCAGCGCGTCCCGATGCGTATCCAAGGCACCGGACACGTCGGCCGCGTCGATGTGCTCATATACGCCGTCGGTGGCCAACAGGAATACATCGCCCTGTTCGACAGGCTGCGTGTGATAGTCGATCTCCAGATGCGGCGTCAGGCCCAGCGCGCGCCCCAGGTAGCTCTTGTCTTGCGAGATCCAGACGCGATGGTCGTCGGTCAATTGCTCCATCTTGCCGCCGCGCAGGCGGTAGATGCGCGCATCGCCGATATGCAGGATGTGGGCGGTCGTGGCCTTCAGCACCATCACCGTCATGGTGCAGACATAGCCGCGGTCGGCGTCGCGGGGCTGGTCGGGATGCTGGCGCTGGCGCGTCTGCGCGTGCAGCCAGCCATTGGCCGCGCTCAGCACCTTATGCGCGGATTTCTTCACCGACCACGTTTCTGGCGTGCAGTAATAGTCTTCCAGGAAACTGGCCACGGCGGTCTCGCTGGCGATGTGGCTGACGTTGCTGCTGCTGATGCCGTCGGCCAGCGCAACGGCGACGCCCTTGGCCCCCAGCAACGGTTCGCCGGGTACGCACAGGCCGTGGAAGTCCTGGTTGACCGGCTTGCGGCCGCGCTCGGTGTGCTGGCCCACCGCCACCTGCAACGAGGCAGCGGTCGGGCGGCGATCCGTCTGGGTCGGCATCCGTGCGCGGGATCAGTTGAAGCGGCGCTTGGGCGCGGTCTTCATATGGGTGGTGTAGAGCGTCAGGCCGGTCAACGAGATGCCGCCGATCAGGTTGCCCAGCACCACCGGGATCTCGTTCCAGATCATGTAGTCCATGATCGAGAAGTTGCCGCCCATGATCAGCGCCGACGGGAACAGGAACATGTTGACGATGGAATGCTCGAAACCCATCGCGAAGAACAGCATCACCGGCATCCACATGGCGATGACCTTGCCGCTGACCGATGTGGAAATCATGGCACCGACGACACCCAGCGACACCATCCAGTTGCACAGCACGCCGCGGATGAAGATCGTCAGCATGCCGCCGGCGCCGTACTCCTTGTAGCCCAGCGTGCGGTCCTCGCCGATATGCGAGATCACTTGCCCGACCTTGTTGGGGGGCACGGAAAAACCGTAGGTGAAGACGATCGCCATCAGCAGGGCGACCGTCAGCGCGCCCAGGAAATTGCCGACGAAGACCAGGCCCCAGTGCTTCAGGATGGCCTTGACGGTGACGCCGGGCCGTTTGTCGAAGAGTGCCAGCGGCGTCAGCACGAAGACGCCGGTCAGCAGGTCGAAACCCATCAGGTACAGGATGCAGAAACCGACGGGAAAGAGCGCGGCGCCCAAAATCGGCGAGCCGGTCTGCACCGTGACCGTGACGGCGAACACCGCAGCGATGGCCAGGATGGCGCCCGCCATGAAGGCGCGGATCAAGACGTCGCGCGTCGCCATGTAGATTTTCGACTCGCCGGCGTCGACCATTTTGGTGACGAATTCGGAAGGTACCAGATAGGACATGATGTTTCCTGTTGCGTTGCGATCGTGAATTCAGTGTCGGGGCCGGGCGGTCAGGCGATTTCCACGGCGTCGCCGTTCAACCGTGCCTGCCAGGTGCGCAGCCGCTGTTCCGGGTATTGGACACAGCTGCCGTCGGCCAGCCGGAAGTGCTGCTTGTAAAGGGGCGAGGCCACGACCAGTTCGCCGCCCAGATGACCGATCAGGCCGCGGCCGATGACGTTCGCACCCGATTTCGGATCGCGGTTTTCAAGGGCGTAAAGGTCGGGGCCGTCGGCACCGGGCAGGTAGAACAGGGCGATCTGCTCTCCGTCCACCCGCACGACGACGCCGGACTGGGCCACCAGGTCCTGCCGCATGCACACCGGGCGCCAAGAGAAAGAAGGGACGGGGGCGTTCATCAGGCGATCTCCTCTGCGATGGGAATGACGCGCGACGGCGTGCGCGCGGGGGCGGGGCGGGGCTGGCCGCGTTCCTGCACGAACTGGATGTCGGGGTCGCCGCCGCGCTCGTTGACGAAAGTGCGGAAGCGCTTGAGTTTCTCCGGGTCGTTCAACGCGTTCGCCCACTCGCATTCGTAGCGATCCACCACCAGCTGCATCTGCGCGTCCAGTTCCGCGCACAGGCCCAGGCTGTCGTTCAGCACCACGTCCTTCAGATAGTCCAGGCCGCCTTCCAGCGATTCGCGCCAGACGGAGGTGCGCTGCAGCTTGTCGGCGGTGCGGATGTAGAACATCAGCACGCGGTCGATGGTGCGGACGAGCGTGGCGTCGTCCAGATCGGTGGCGAACAGTTCGGCGTGACGCGGCCGCATGCCGCCGTTGCCGCACACATACAGGTTCCAGCCGTTTTCGGTGGCGATGACGCCGATGTCCTTGCTTTGCGCTTCGGCACATTCGCGGGTGCATCCCGACACCGCGAACTTCAACTTGTGCGGCGAACGCAGGCCCTTGTACCGGTGCTCGATGTCCAGCGCCATCTGCACGCTGTCCTGCACCCCGTAGCGGCACCAGGTGCTGCCCACGCAGGACTTCACGGTGCGGGTCGACTTGCCATAGGCGTGCCCGGTTTCAAAGCCGGCGGCGATCAGTTCGCCCCAGATGTCGGGCAGTTCATGCAGTTGCGCGCCGAACAGGTCGATGCGCTGGCCGCCCGTGATTTTGGTGTACAGCTTGTACTTCTTGGCCACCGCGCCGATGGCGATCAGGCCGTCGGGGGTGATCTCACCGGCGGGAATGCGCGGCACCACCGAATAGGTGCCGTTCTTTTGCATATTGGCCATGAAGGTGTCGTTGGTGTCTTGCAGCGGCACCAGGTGCGGATCCTGGATAGGACGGTTCCAGCACGACGCCAGGATGGAGCCCACGGCGGGCTTGCAGACATCGCAGCCCACGTGGCCCTTGCCATGGCTGGCCAGCAAGGCCTCGAAGGTCTCGATTCCGCCCACGCGCACGATCGCATACAGCTCCTGCCGGGTGTAGGCGAAGTGTTCGCACAGGCTCTTGTCCACGGCGACGCCGCGGCAGGCCAGCTCGTGTTCCACCACTTGCTTGAGCAAGCCGGCGCAGCCGCCGCAGCCCGAAGCCGCTTTGGTGCAGCGTTTCACGCCGGCCAAATCGGCGCACCCGCCGTCGATGGCCGCGCTGACCGCGCCTTTGCTGACGTTGTGACAGGAGCAGATGGTGGCGCTGGCCGGCAGGGCATCCACGCCGAGTGCCGGCGCGGCCTTGCCCAGCGGCAGGATCAGGCTGGCGGGATCGGCGGGCGGCGCGATGCCGTTCTGGACGTACTGCAGCAGGGTGTCGTAATAGCGGTTGTCGCCAACCAGCACCGCGCCCAGCACGCGCTTGCCGTCGGCGGACACCACCAGCCTGCGGTAGCTGGAGCCGGCCTCGTCGACATAGCGGTAACTGCGGGCGCCGGGCGTCGCGCCGTGGGCGTCGCCGATGGAACCCACGTCCACGCCCAGCAGTTTCAGCTTGGTGGACATGTCGGCGCCGGTGAACGGCTGTTCTTGCGCGCCGCACAGCTCGGCCGCGACGATGCGCGCCATTTGGTAGCCGGGCGCCACCAGGCCGAACACGCTGCCGTTCCAGGCCGCGCATTCGCCGATGGCGTAGATGCGGTCGTCGCTGCTGCGGCAGCGGTCATCGATCGCCACGCCGCCGCGCTCGGCCAGCGCCAGGCCGGCCTTGCGCGCCAGCGTCACTTGCGGACGGATGCCGGCCGAAAACACGATCAGGTCGGTCTCCAGCGGTTCGCCTTCGGCGAAGTGCATGCGGTAGCGGTAGCGCGTGCCCGGTTTGATGTCTTGCGTGGCGCGTGACAGGTGCACGCCCACGCCCAGCGCTTCGATCCGGGCGCGCAATGCGTCGCCGCCGGCTTCGTCCAATTGCACGGGCATCAGGCGCGGCGCGAATTCCACCACATGGGCTTCCAGGTCCAGCGATTTCAGCGCATTGGCGGCTTCCAGCCCCAACAGCCCGCCGCCCACCACCACGCCGCGCCGCGCGCCGCTGGCCGCTGCCCGAATCAGGTCCAGGTCGTCGATCGTGCGGTACACCAGTCGCGATGCGCCTTCTGCGCCCGCGATCGGAGGAACGAAGGGGTACGAACCGGTCGCCAACACCAGCTTGTCATAGGGCATGCGGCCGTTGGCCGTCACGACTTCATGGTGCTGGCGGTCAATCTCCAGCACGGGTTCGCCCAGATGCAAGGCCAGGCCTTCCTGCGCATAGAACCCGGCATCGCTCATCGCCATCGACTCGGCATCGCGTCCGTTCAGATAGTCGGACAGATGCACGCGGTCGTAGGCGCGGCGGGACTCTTCGCCATAGACGTGGATGCGATAGCGGGCAAGTGCGCCGCGGGCGATCAGTTGCTCGACGCAATGGTGTCCCACCATGCCGTTGCCGATCACGACCAGCGTCTGCAAGGAATCGGGAGTGGCCGCTGCTTTCATGGAGTTCCCCAGGCTTGGATAAGTGAATCAAAAAGGCAAAAGGCGCCCTGGACCTTTCGGTCGGGGCGCCTTTGCCGGGACTGCTCAAGTTGTGGTGCTTGCCTTGCGGCCTGCATGAACACTTAAGCAAAGTCCGTGCCAGGGGATGGCGCAGCGGCCGGGAAGGCGGGCTGCGCGGTGGATTTCATAGGGGGAGGGGCAGGCAAGCGCGACGGAAAGCCGCCACGCGCCTGCGGCGTGGCGGGCTGGGGGTGCTTCAAATCGGTGCAGGGGGTCGTGCGTGGCGCACTGATTTGGCGCGCGCGCCGCGCCGACTTACTGAAGCCGTCAGCCGCGCAGCGCCGCCTCGATCCCGCTGATGTCGATCTTGCCCATCGTCATCATCGCCTCGAACGCGCGCTTGGCCGCGGCCGGGTCGGGGTCGATGATCGCGGCGGACAGGATGCGCGGGGTGATCTGCCATGACAGTCCCCATTTGTCCTGGCACCAGCCGCAGACGTTGGCGCTGCCGCCGTTTTCGATGATCGCATTCCACAGTCGGTCCGTCTCTTCCTGATCGTCGGTGGCAACCTGGAACGAAAAGGCCTGGTTGTGCTGGATTCCAGGGCCGCCGTTCAGCCCCAGGCAGGGAATGCCCATCACCGTGAATTCAACCGTCAGGACATCACCTTGCTTGCCCGCCGGGTAGTCGCCGGGCGCACGGTGGACCGCCTTGACGGCGCTGTCCGGAAAGGTGTTGGCGTAGAACGTCGCGGCCTCCAGGGCGGCGCCGTCGTACCAGAGGCAAATCGTGTTTTTACTGAGCATGGTGCGTCTCCTGAGTGGATGTCTTGCCGTTGCCCGGCCTGCCGCCCGACGGACGCGGCTGGGGATTGCCGCCGTCAGCCGGCCAGTACCTGTTCCAGCTTGGCCTTCAGCGACGTGGCGGCTTGCGGCGCCCGCGACAAGCCGGACTGGGCGAAGACGCGCGCACGGTCGATGTCGCCCAGATGCAGGGCGATGCGCGCCAGGTTCAGCGTCTTGGCCGGATGGATCTGGTCGGGGTCCGTCTGCTGCAGCAGACGCTCGCAACTGGCGGGATAGGTGTCGTACTGCGCAAAGAACGCGTGGCCCTGCCGCGTCCATTCACTGACGAGGAATTCAACGTTCTCTTGCGCTTGCGCCATGTCAGCGCCGTACGCCCAGCCGAATGCCGGGCCAGGCGGTGGATCGATGCGGTCGCGAAAAACGCAATGGGACTCTTCGATCTCGGCGGGCGGCACGAAGGAGCCGCCTTCGCCGGGCAGGAAGTCGTAGTGCGCGCCCAGGTTCAGGTAGCAGGCCTTGCCGCCGCTGGCCGCCTGGACATTGAAGACATGGACGACCGGGCCGCAGATACGCCGCAGCGTCTGGCCCGTGCCATCGAACCCTTCCTCTTTCAACACGGGAAAGAGCTGTTTGGACAGCAGTTTGAGGAACGCGGCGCGGGTCACGGCAGGCATAGGGCGAAGGGGCTCGTCAAGAATGGGACATTATTGAACTGTGGCCGCGCCCGGGTCGTGCGCAAAATCGTGACATTTGAAACCAGAATCGAAGGGGGGATGCGGCAAGGCCGTCAGGCAAACGCCGCCTGCACGGCGTCGAAGGCCGCGGCCACCAGCGGATCGCCGCGCCGCCCGGCCTGGGTGATGAAGGAGAGTTCCGCCTGGATGGCCAGCCCCTTCACCAGCAGCAGGCCATTGGCCTGGGATTCCCGCAACGCGATGGAATCCCGTGCCAGTGACAAGCCCACGCCCGACCGCACCAGGTCCAGCATGGACGCTTCCTGATCCACTTCGGCCACCGCGTTGGGCGCCAGTCCCAACGCGTTGAACTTGTCCGACAGCAGGCGATGATGCACGGAGTCGGGCGGGGTCCAGATCCACGGCAGCACGGCGATCTCGGCCCAGCCGCGCCCGGCCACCTGCGCGCTCCAGCCTTTCGGGGCCACCACGTAATACGCGAACGATGCCAGTGGCAGCGCGTCCAGGCCGGGCTGCGCGCCCGAGGATGCCGGGGGCCCCAAGGAAAAGCCCACGTCCAGATCGCCCGCCCGCACCTGCCGGCCCACTGATCCCGACATGCCGTGGCGCAGGGTGGGGCGGATCTTCGGGTAATGCTCCACCAGGTATTGCAGGGTGGCCCCCAGGCGCAGGAATTCGGGGTCCAGGATGGTGCCGATGCGCAATTCACCCTGCACCGTGTCGCGCAGGGCGCCGATGGCGCGCTGGAAATCGTCCAGCGCGTCCAGGATGCGTAACGCTGACGGCAGCAACGCGCGCCCGTCGGCGTTCGGCGCCAGCCCTTGCGCCGTGCGCGAGAACAAGGTCAGGTCCAGCGATTCCTGGAAGTTCTTCAACTGCAGGCTGAGCGCGGGCTGGGTCAGGTGCAGGTGTTCGGCCGCGCGCGTCAGATTGCCTTCTCGGGCCACGGCGGCGAAGGTCCGGATGTGCTTGAGGTCCATGGCGATGTCCGGAAGTGGGGATGAGCATTATTAAAGATGCTTATAAGGGGATTTTCAACATTTCATTGGACAGTTTCAGGCCGCTGCGCCAGAGTCATGCCAGATGCCCGGCGCGCGTTCAGACGCGGCAACCGGGTCGGCTCACCGTAGTGGCAGCCCCCGACTCGCCGCCAACCAGATAAGAAGAGCTTATGGAGACTTACGACTTCGTCATCGTCGGCGCAGGGTCGGCCGGCTGCGTGCTGGCCAACCGCCTGAGCCGGGACCCGAGCACCCGGGTGCTGCTGCTGGAGGCTGGCGGTCGCGATAACTACCACTGGATCCACATTCCGGTGGGATACCTGTATTGCATCGGTAACCCGCGCACGGATTGGATGTACCGGACGGTCAAAGAGCCCGGCTTGGGCGGCCGTTCGCTGATCTATCCGCGCGGCCGGGTGCTGGGCGGATGCTCGTCCATCAACGGCATGATCTACATGCGCGGCCAGCGCGAAGACTACGAAGACTGGGCCGCGCTGTCGGGCGACCCGGCCTGGGGCTGGGACCAGGTGCTTCCCGTGTTCAAGCGTAGCGAGGACTACCATCGCGGCGCCGACGAATTCCACGGCGCGGGCGGCGAATGGCGGGTCGAGTCCCAGCGGCTGCGCTGGGACATCCTGGAAGCCTTTGCCGGCGCCGCCGAACAGGAAGGCATTCCGCGCGTGCAGGACTTCAACCGGGGCGACAATTTCGGCAGCGGATACTTCGAAGTGAACCAGCGGGGCGGCTGGCGGTGGAACACGTCCAAGGCGTTCCTGCGCCCGGTGCTGAAGCGTCCGAACCTCCATGTGATGACGGGCGCCCAGGCCGAGCAACTGGTGTTCGAGGGCAAGCGCTGCGTCGGCGTGCAACTGCGGCGCGGCGGGCAAAGCCTGACGGTGCGGGCGACGCGCGAAGTGGTGCTGGCGGCAGGCGCGGTCAACACGCCGCATCTGCTGGAACTGTCGGGCATCGGCGATCCCGCACGGCTGCGGGAAAGCGGCATTGCGCTGCGCCATGCCTTGCCGGGCGTGGGCGAGAATCTGCAAGACCACCTGCAATTGCGGGTCATCATCAAGGTCAACGGCGTCAAGACCTTGAACCGAATCGCTTCGTCGTGGCTGGGCAAGGCCGGCATCGGCCTGGAGTATCTGCTGAAACGCAGCGGCCCGATGAGCATGGCGCCGTCCCAACTGGGGGCGTTCGCCAAGTCCGATCCCGGCCAGGCGCGCGCCAACGTGGAATTCCACGTGCAGCCGCTGTCGCTGGGCGCCTTCGGCGAACCGCTGCATGATTTTGACGCCTTCACCGCCAGCGTATGCAATCTGCGGCCGACATCGCGCGGCAGCGTCCATGCGCAGGGGCCGGCGGGTTCGCCCGAGGCGGCCACGCCCGTCATCGCCGCCAATTACCTCAGCACGGAAGCGGATATCCAGGTGGCGGCCGACTCGATCCGGCTGGTGCGCCGCATCACGGCCGCGCCCGCGTTGCAGCGCTACCAACCACAGGAATGGCTGCCCGGCCCGGCCTACCAGACGGACGAGCAACTACGCGAAGCGGCGGGCAAGATCGGCACGACGATCTTCCACCCGGTGGGCACCTGCGCAATGGGCAAGGACGCGGACAGTGGCGCGGTGGTGGACGCGCGGCTGCGGGTCTTCGGCTTGGAAGGCCTGCGCATTGCCGACGCGTCGGTCATGCCGCTGATCACGTCTGGCAACACCAACTCGCCGACCATCATGATCGCCGAACGCGCCGCAGACCTGATTCTTGAAGAGGCGGGCAGGGCCTGAGCGCTTAATAGGACGCAAGAATTAAGACGCAAAAATAACGGGAACCGCGAGGCGCCCGTTTTCGTCCTGGTTCAGCCCGTGCGTTCAACGCAAAGAGCGGTACGTTTCCTTCCGATGCGGATGCGTCAGCATCACCTGCCACAGCTGGCCCTCGCGCGACCGGAAGAATCCCGCGCAGCACATCAGATAGTATTTCCACATGCGGTAGAAGCGCGTGCCATAGCGTTCCTGCAGCGCGGGCCACGCACGTTCGAACCGGTCCCACCACGCCATCAGCGTGCGGTCGTAATCGGCGCCGAAGTTGTGCCAGTCTTCAATGATGAAGCGGTGTTCGACGGCGCTCGCGATTTCGCGGGCGGAGGGCAGCTTGCCGTTCGGAAATACGTAGCGGTCGATCCAGGGGTCGGTGCTTTGGCTGGTGGCGGCGATGCCGATGGTGTGCAGCAGGAAGATGCCGTCCGGCGCCATCAGGCGCTGCACATTGGTGAAGTAGGTATCGTAGTTCTTCGGCCCCACGTGCTCGAACATGCCGACCGACACCACCTTGTCGAAACTACCCTGCAGGTCGCGGTAGTCTTGCAGCAGCAATTGCACGGGCAGGCCCTTGACCCGCTCCTGCGCCAGCGCCAGCTGCTCTTTCGACACGGTCACGCCCGTGACCGTGACGCCATAGTTCTCGGCGGCGAACTTGGCCAGCCCGCCCCAGCCGCAACCGATGTCCAGCAGCGTTTCGCCCGGCTTCAACTGCAGCTTGCGGCAGATCATGTCCAGCTTGGCCAGTTGGGCCTCTTCCAGCGTCTGGGCGTTTTCCCAGTAGGCGCAGGAATAGATCATGCGGCTGTCCAGCATGGCCTCGAACACGTCGTTGCCGGCATCGTAGTGCTGTTCGCCGACTTCAAAGGCGCGGTGCTTGGACTGCAGGTTGAACAGCTTGTGCCGCAGGTGTTCGGCGATCAGTTTGATGCGGGCGACGCCAAGCGCGGCCGATCCCATGTCCGCGCGCAGCAGGCGCGTGAAGAGCTCGTCCAACTGCTCGCAATCCCATTCCCCATCCATATAGGATTCGCCCAGCCCCAGCGACCAACTGGCGAAGACGCGCTCATACATGTGCTTGTCGTGCACCTGGATATCCCAGGGGCGCGTGCCGTTGATCTGGACATCCGCCCGGGACAGGACGTCCTGAAGCACTTTGGGCGGTTCGGGGGGAGGGGGGCTGACCGTGGGAGGGGGGGCATGATCGGTGGTCAGCGGAGAGACGGGACTGCTTTGCTGCATACGGACTCCATATCAATTTTGGGATGACTGATCTGGCAATGCCTGAAGCTCATTACTCTCGCCCTAACGGGCAGGCAACTCCAATTTAATGATTGGATCGGCGCGATAGGAAACGGCAATTCCCTACCGTGCTGCGGGTGCGCTTAAGAGGATGGGCTTGATCGTAGCGAGGCGCGGGCCGAGTGTCCAGCACGGGCAGCGGGGGGCGGCGCGGTGGCCACATCCGGGCGCCGTTCATGTGATTGTTCGACCGGCGCGATTACACTAGTCCGCCTTAGTGCGCCGCCGTTCGGGCTTGCGCCGATCCGTGGAGTGTTTTGATGGTGGACGCCAGCCTGCAGCCCCGTTTGGAATTCGTCACCTGCGCCAGTCCGGCCGGTTTGCACCGCATGGCGTACTGGGAATGGGGCGATCCCGCCAATGACCAGGTGCTGGTCTGCGTCCACGGACTGACGCGCAGTGGCCGGGATTTCGACGCGCTGGCGCGCCGGCTGGCCGGGCGCTACCGAGTGGTCTGCCCCGACGTGGTGGGCCGTGGCCGGTCGGACTGGCTGGCCAACCCCGCGTTCTATACCGTGCCGCAATACGTGTCCGACATGGTCACGCTGATCGCGCGCCTGCGTCCGGCCCGGCTGGCCTGGGTGGGCACATCGATGGGCGGGCTGGTCGGCCTGGCGTTGTCGGGCGCCGCCGCGTTCGCCGGCGCCCTGCAGGTCATGCGTCCGCACGCGGGCATGCTGCCGCCCGGGCAAGGCATCCGGCTGGACAAGCTGGTGCTGAACGACGTGGGCCCGCGCTTGGAAACCGGCGCCTTGTCGCGCATCGGCCAGTATGTGGGTGAGCCGGGCGAATTCGCCTCGTTCGAAGATGCCGTGGCCACCATGCGCGCCAATTCCGAGACCTTCGGGCCGCACACGGACGCGCAATGGGCGGATCTGGCCCGGTACCTGTATCCGGAATTCGGCGGCAAGTGGGTCAAGCACTACGATCTGGCTCTAGCGCAGCCGCTGGCGGCCCAGACGCCCGAAGAGCTGGCGGCCGGGGAACAGATCCTGTGGCGTTCCTATGACGCGGTGACCTGCCCGGTGCTGATCGTGCGCGGCGCGCTGTCCGACCTGCTGACGCCCGCCACCGTCGAGGAAATGCTCAAGCGCAATCCGCGTGCCCAGGCGCTGGAAGTGCCCGGGGTGGGGCATGCGCCCACGCTGATCGCCGACAGCCAGGTGGACCCGGTCGCCGCCTTTCTGCTGGCCTGACCGTCCGCCCTGCGATTATGGGGACAGCCCGGCGCTATCCACGTGGCCGGGCCTTCTCTACAATAGCTCCATGACATCGCCCACCCTGAACATCGATCTGCATTGCCATTCCACCGTCTCGGACGGCGCGCTCGCGCCCCGCGACGTGGCGCAGCGCGCGCATGCCAACGGCGTGGATGTCTGGGCACTGACCGACCACGACGAAGTGGGCGGCCTGGCTGAAGCCGCCAGCGCGGCCAAGGACCTGGGCATGCGCTTTGCCACCGGCGTCGAGATTTCGGTGACCTGGGCCGGCCTGACGGTGCACATCGTGGGCTTGCGCTTCGACCCCGAGAACACCGCGCTGGTCGAAGGCCTGCGCAAGACCCGCTCGGGCCGAGCCGAACGTGCCAAGCGCATCGGCGAGCGCCTGGCGGACATGGGCATGCCCGGCGCCTACGAAGGCGCGCTGCCGTTCGCCGGCAACCCGGAACTGATCAGCCGCACGCACTTCGCACGCTATCTGGTCGAAGCCGGCTACTGCCCCGACGTGCAGACCGTGTTCACCAAGCACCTGGGCGACGACCGGCCCGGCCACGTGCCCATGCAATGGGCCACCCTGGCCGAAGCTGTGGGCTGGATCCGGAGCGCGGGCGGCATCGCTGTCATCGCCCACCCGGGCCGCTATAAGTACACCCCGCTGCAATTCGCCGCGCTGTTCGACGAATTCCTGCAGTTGGGCGGGCTGGGCATCGAGGTCAACACCGGCAGCCACACCGCCGAAGAGGCCCGCCAATACGCCGAGGTCGCACGCCGCTACGGGTTTCTGGCCTCGCGCGGGTCGGATTTCCATAGCCCCAAGGAAAGCCGGATGGACCTGGGCCGTTTGCCGCCGCTGCCGTCCGACTTGAAGCCGGTCTGGCACGACTGGTTCTGACGCGGGCGGTCATCGGCCGCCCATCCTGCAAGCCATCGATTGTGAGCGCGCCCTTGCGGCGCATGCGCCATGAACAAAGCCTTTGTTAAAGAGTCCGACAACGAGGACGACGACGATCTGCCGCAAGCCCAGGCGTTACCGGTGGGCACCAAGAACTACATGACCCCCGAGGGCTATGAACGCCTGCGCGGCGAACTGACGCACCTGATGAATGTGGAGCGTCCGTCCGTCGTGCAAGTGGTGTCCTGGGCGGCGTCCAACGGCGACCGTTCCGAGAACGGCGATTACCTCTACGGTAAGAAGCGCCTGCGCGAGATCGACCGCCGCATGCGCTTTTTGACCAAGCGCCTGGACATCGCCGAAGTGGTGGACCCCGCCGCGCAGCCCAACCGCGACCAGGTGTTCTTCGGCGCCACGGTGTCGTATTCGGACAAGGCCGGCGAAGAGCACACGGTCACCATCGTGGGCGTGGACGAGGCGGAACCGCTGGCCGGCAAGATCAGCTGGATTTCGCCGGTGGCGCGCGCGCTGATCAAGGCCCGCGAAGGCGATACGGTCGTGCTGCGCACGCCGGGCGGGATCGAAGAGTTGGATATCCTGGAAGTCAGCTACCCGTAGCCCAAAAAGGAAACAGGCGCCAGCTTGTGGCCGGCGCCTGTTTGGTTGGGAGGGATCTGACGTCCCTGCCTCGGTGTGTGGCGGCTTTCGCCGCCGTTCCCCTGGGGCTTGCTGCTAATTCAATTCCGCTGATCCGCGCCGCTTACTTCTTGCGCGCCGCGATCGACTTTTCGGCCATGTTGACCAGGTCTTCGCCGATCTGCTTCTTCCACTTGTCGTAGACGGGCTGAGTGACCTTGGCGAAGGCGTCGTGCTCGGCTTGTGACAGCGACGTCACGGTGACGCCGTGGCCTGCGATCTCCTTCAGCAGCGACGGGTCTTCCGGCGTGACGCCCTTGCGTGCGATCACGATCTGCTGCTTGCCGGCGTCAAGAGCGGCCTGGCGCACGATGTCGCGGTCCTTTTCCGACCACGAATTCCAGACCTCGCGGTTGACCACGAAGATCAGCGGGTCGGCCACGTAGTTCCACAAGGTCAGGTACTTCTGGCCCACGGTGTACAGCTTGGAGCCCGTGTAAATGGACAGCGGGTTCTCCTGGCCATCCACCGCGCCGCTGGCCAGCGCCGGCTGCGCATCGGCCCAGCTCATCTGCGTGGGGTTGGCGCCCAGCGCCGTGAACGTGTCGATGTACAGCGGCGAACCCACCACGCGCAGCTTCATGCCCTTCATGTCTTCGGGCTTCTTGATGTCGCGCTTGGAGTTGCTGAGCTGGCGGTAGCCGTTTTCGCCCCAGGCCAGCGGCACCACGCCCGCCTTCTCGATCAGTTTGAACATCTCTTTGCCCACGTCGCCTTGCACCAGTGCGTCGATGGCGGCGTAGTCAGGCATCAGGAAGGGCAGCGAGAACAGGTTCAGCTGCTTGACCTGCGGTGACCAGTTGATGGTGGAGCCCACCGCCATGTCGATCACGCCCTGGCGGATCGCGGTGAATTCGCGGGTCTGGTCGCCCTGGACCAGCGAGGTGCCGGGGTAGACCTTGATGTTGATGCGGCCCTGGGTGCGTTCGCGCACCAGGTTGGACCAGATTTCGGCGCCTTGGCCCCACGGGAAGGTGGTGCCCACCACGATGGACAGCTTGTATTCAGGCTTGTAGTTCTGCGCGATGGCCGGCGCGGTGCCGACCACGGCGGCGGCGCACAGCGCGGCGCCGATCAGGTTGCGGAAGTTCATGCGATGTCTCCTCTCTCTGCGAGTGTGTCTGTTGTTGTCTTGAGATCCAGCACTTCAATAGCCCAGCTTCAATAGCCCAACTTGTGCGGCAGCCATAGCGCCAGTTGCGGGAACACCAGCACCGCCACCAGCACCAGGAACATGGCGCCCAGCAGCCACACCACCCAGCGCACCGTGGACTCCATCGGCACGCGCGCAATGCGGCACGACACCATCAGGTTCACGGCCAGCGGCGGGGTGAACTGGCCCAACGCCACCTTCAACGTCAGGATCACGCCGAACCACACCGGATCCCAGCCGTAGGCGTTGGCGATCGGCATCAGCAGCGGCACGAAGATCAGGAAAATGGAGATCCCATCCAGGAACATGCCCACCGTCATCAGCAGCAGGATCAAGAGCGACAGCACGCCCCATTCGCCCAGCCCGGAATTGACGATGGCGTTGGTGATCGGGTCGATCACGCTCAGCGTGGACAGGGCCCAGGCGAAGATGCCCGCCAGGGTTACCACCAGCATGATCACGGCGGACAGTTCGGCGGCTTCGCGCAGGATGGTGTACAGGTCGCGCAACTTGATCGTGCGGTGGATGAAACCGCCCACGAACAAGCCATAGAACACGGCGACGACCGCGGCTTCGGTAGGCGTGAACCAGCCCAAGCGCATGCCGCCCAGGATCAGCACGGGGGCGGCCAGGCCCCAGGACGCGTGGCGCAGGCTGGCCCAGAAGGGCGGGCGCGGCAGATGGGATTCCAGCGCGCCCATCTTGTATTTGCGCGACAGCCAGACGGCCGGCACGATCAGGGCCAGGCCGGCCAGGATGCCCGGGATCATGCCGGCGGCGAACAGCGCGGGCACCGAGGCGCCCGGCACCAGCACCGAATAAATGATGAAGGCAACCGACGGCGGGATCAGGATGTCGGTAGCGGCGCCCGCCGCCACGATCGAAGCCGAGAACGAGCCCGGATAGCCCGCGCGCGACATGGCAGTGATCATCACGGCGCCCACGGCCGCCGCGCACGCCGGTCCGGACCCCGAGATGCCGCCCAGGAACATGGCCACCGCGATGGACACCAGCGGCAGCATGCCGGGGCCGCGGCCCACGATGGCGATGGCGAAGTCCACCAGCCGCTTGGCCACGCCCGACCGGTCGAAAATGGACCCGACCAATACGAACATGGGGATGGCCAACAGCGGGTACTTGGCCAGGCCGGCGTAGAAGTTCTGCGGCACGGTCAACAGGCCATACCAGGGCGTGTCCAGGTTGGACAGCACGATGGCGACGGTGCCGCCGATGCCCAGCGCCACGCCGACGGGCACCCCGATCAGCATCAGCACGATGAAGACGATGAAGAGGATGGTGGCGATCATTTGGCGGCGGTCCCGGCGCCACGCGCGATGCGGCGGAGGATGCCGAGGGTGCGCAGCGAGATCGCCGCCGCCATCACGGGCAGCCAGATCGAATACCACCAAGTCGGCACGCCGATCGCGGGGGAGGTCTCTTCATAAATGAACTCGTCCGACACGAGCTTCACGGACAGCACGGTCAGCAGCACGAAGAACGCCAGCACGCAGCTGTTGGCGATCAACGCCATGGTGCGCTGGCGACGCGCCGAACCGTTGTCCGCCAGGATCTCGATGCGGATATGGTGGTTGCGCACAAAGGCCACGCTGCCGCCCGCCATCGTCAGCACGATCAACAGGAACACCGAGATTTCTTCCGTCCAGGCGAAAGACTGGTCGGTGAAATAGCGCACCAGCACGTTCATGAACGTGATCAGGGCCAGCGTGGCCAACAGGATCACGGCCAGCCACTCTTCGATGGCCAGCGGCACCTTTACGGCGGGATCGGCTTCAACGGGGATGATCGGTTCGACAGGCTCGGCGGGGGCTTCGGGGCGGGACATGGGGTGAGGCGACGGCTTCGGCGCTTGACGCGCGTTCTATGAATAAGTCGCTGCATCCTACCGTCGCCTCGCAGACGCGATAGTTCGTGTTTTCCCGTGGTGCGGGGCGGCAACAACATATTGCGCCGCAACATAAGGCGGCAACACGGGCGCCGATGGGAGGAGAAAATTGCGACCCGAACGCGCCTTGATCCCGATATTGCTATGCACCATTCCGGTGCCACCCGGCTGGAATTCTTTTGTAACACTGGCCAAAACACAGGGTTCGAACGCTTCTTGAACAAGCGCTCCGGGAAAACCCCCTAAACAGGTAAAATCACTTTTTGCACCCATCCTTATACGGCGCCCGCATCGTGTCCCTAGTTCAGCATCTGCCTGGTTCCTCCGTCCTGTCCTCCTTTCGTCGTGATCGCCTTCTTGCGCAACTGAAGGAAGCCGGCCTGCCGGTGGCCGACATCTCCGCCCGTTACGAGCACTTCGTCAGCACCGACGCCGCCCTGACGGCCGAACAGCAGCAACACCTGACCCAACTGCTGGATTACGGCACGCCCAGCACGGCCGACGCGCCGGCCAAGAGCCTGTCCCTGCTGGTCATTCCGCGCCTGGGCACCATTTCCCCGTGGGCCAGCAAGGCCACCGACATCGCCCACAACTGTGGCTTGTCGTCGGTGCACCGCATCGAACGCGGCGTACGCTACGTGATTACCCCGGAACGCGGCCTGCTGGGCACCAAGAGCTTCGACGATGCCATGCTGGCGCGCGCGGCCGACTGCCTGCACGACCGCATGACCGAAACCGTGGTTGATGCCAATTTCGACGGCCAGGCCCTGTTCCAGACGCTGGCCGGCAAACCGATGCGTACCGTGGGCGTTCAGGCCAACGGCGTGCAGGCTTTGGCCGAAGCGAACGTCTCGCTGGGCCTGGCCCTGTCGGAAGACGAAATCGAATACCTGGCCAAGTCGTTCACGGACCTGGGGCGCGACCCCACCGACGTGGAACTGATGATGTTCGCGCAGGCCAACAGCGAACACTGCCGCCACAAGATCTTCAACGCCGAATGGGTGATTGACGGCCAGGAACAGCCCAACACGCTGTTCGGCATGATCCGCGCCACGCACAAGGCGCAGCCGGAAGGCACGGTCGTGGCCTACTCGGACAACGCCGCCATCATGGAAGGCGGCCCCGCGCAGCGCTTCCAGGCGGGCGTGCCCGGTGTCACGGGCGAGGGCGCCGACGGCGCCAAGTACATCCGCCGCGACACCACCGTGCATACCTTGATGAAGGTAGAGACGCACAACCACCCGACCGCCATCGCCCCGTTCCCCGGCGCTTCGACGGGCGCGGGCGGCGAAATCCGCGACGAAGGCGCGACCGGCCGCGGCTCCAAGCCCAAGGCCGGCCTGACCGGCTTCACGGTGTCGCACCTGCGTTTCGACGACGCGCTGCAACCCTGGGAAGCCGATCATCACGGCCTGCCTGAACGCATCGCTTCGCCGCTGTCCATCATGATCGACGGCCCCATCGGCGGCGCGGCGTTCAACAACGAATTCGGCCGGCCCAACCTGCTGGGCTACTTCCGTTCGTTCGAGCAGACCGCCGGCGGCACGCGCTGGGGCTATCACAAGCCCATCATGATCGCGGGCGGCCTGGGCAGCATCGACGCGGGCCTGACCCATAAAGACGTGATTCCCCCCGGCGCGCTGTTGATCCAGTTGGGCGGCCCGGGCTTCCGTATCGGCATGGGCGGCGGCGCCGCCTCCAGCATCAGCATGGGCAGCAACTCGGCCGAGCTGGACTTCGATTCCGTCCAACGCGGCAACCCGGAAATCGAGCGCCGTGCGCAGGAAGTCATCGACCGCTGCTGGCAGCAGGCCGAGAACAATCCCATCATTGCCATCCACGACGTGGGCGCGGGCGGTTTGTCCAACGCCTTCCCGGAACTGGTCAACGACGCCGGTCGTGGCGCCATCTTCGATTTGAAGCGCGTGCCGCTGGAAGAGTCGGGCCTGTCGCCCGCCGAAATCTGGAGCAATGAATCGCAGGAACGCTATGTCCTGTCGATCCTGCCGAAGGACCTGGAACGCTTTGACGCCATCGCCCGTCGTGAACGCTGCCCGTACGCGGTCGTGGGCGTGGCCACCGAAGCGCGCCAACTGCGCGTGGTGGACGGCGAGGGCCTGCCCGGCCTGGACACGATCCGCCCGCAAGGCGACGCCGAAGTGCGCCCCGTGGATGTGCCGATCGACGTGATCCTGGGCAAGCCGCCGCGCATGACGCGCGACGTGCGCCGTCTGCCCGGCGTGTCCGCGCCGCTGGATATTGCCGGCATCGACCTGACCGAAGCCGCCTACCGCGTGCTGCGCCACCCCACGGTGGCCAACAAGTCCTTCCTGATCACGATCGGCGACCGCACCGTTGGAGGCCTGTCCAGCCGCGACCAGATGGTCGGCCCGTGGCAAGTGCCGGTGGCGGATTGCGCCGTCACCCTGGCCGACTACGAAGGCTTTCGCGGCGAAGCCATGTCGATGGGCGAACGCACCCCCATCGCCATGCTGGACGCCCCGGCCTCCGGCCGCATGGCCGTGGCTGAAGCCCTGACCAACCTGGCTGCCGCCGACGTGGCCCGCCTGGAGGACATCAAGCTGTCCGCCAACTGGATGGCGGCTTGCGGCGTGGACGGCCAGGACGCCGCGCTGTACGACACCGTGTCCGCCGTCAGCGAGCTGTGCCAGGCCACCGGCCTGTCCATCCCGGTGGGCAAGGATTCCCTGTCCATGAAGACGTCCTGGGAACAGGACGGCGAACAGCGCCAGGTCGTGGCGCCGGTGTCGCTGGTCGTCACGGCGTTCGCGCCGGTGGCCGACGTGCGCGCCAGCCTGACCCCGCAGCTGCGCACCGACGCGGGCGACAGCGTGCTGATCCTGATCGACCTGGGCCGTGGCCGCCACCGCATGGGCGGCTCGATCCTGGCGCAGACCTACAACCAGGTCGGCGAAACCGTGCCGGACATCGATTCGCCGCAAGACCTGCGCGCCTTCTTCATCACGATCCGCACGCTCGCCGAAGCCGGCACCATCCTGGCTTACCACGACCGTTCCGACGGCGGCCTGTTCGCCACCCTGACCGAAATGGCCTTTGCGGGCCGTACCGGCATCTCGGTGAATCTGGACATGCTGACTTTCGATCCGCAGTCGGCGGATTGGGGCGACTACAAGATCCGCCCGGATCAAGTGAAGGTGCAGCGCGAAGAGCTGACGCTCAAGGCCCTGTTCTCGGAAGAGGCCGGCGCCGTGATCCAGGTGCCGGCATCGCAGCGCGACGCCGTCATGCAAGTGTTGCGCGGCGCGGGCCTGTCGGCCCACTCGCACGTCATCGGCGGCTTGAACGGCGCCGACGAGGTGGAGTTCTATCGCGACGGCAAGAAGGTCTGGGGCCAGCCGCGCGCTGAACTCGGCCGCGCCTGGAGCGAAGTGTCCTACCGCATCATGGCGCGCCGCGACAACCCCGCGTGCGCCCAAGCCGAACTGGACGTCTGGAACGACACGACCGACCCCGGCATGAGCCCGAACGTGGCCTTCGACCCGCAGGAAGACGTGGCCGCGCCGTTCATCAACACCGGCCGTCGTCCGCGCGTGGCGATCCTGCGCGAGCAGGGCTGCAACAGCCAGGTCGAAATGGCCTGGGCATTCGACACCTCGGGCTTCGAAGCCATTGACGTCCACATGACCGACCTGCTGGCCGGCCGCGTGGACCTGGCGCAGATGCAGGGTCTGGTAGCTGTGGGCGGTTTCAGCTACGGCGACGTGCTGGGCGCCGGCGAAGGCTGGGCGCGCACCATCCGCTTCAATAGCCAGCTGTCCGACCAGTTCGCGGCCTACTTCGCGCGTCCGGATACGTTCGCGCTGGGTGTGTGCAACGGCTGCCAGATGATGGCGGCGCTGGCCCCGATGATCCCGGGCGCCGAGCACTGGCCGCGCTTCACGCGCAACCAGTCGGAAAAGTACGAAGCCCGCCTGTCGATGGTGGAACTGGCCAAGTCGCCGTCCATCTTCTTCAATGGCATGGAAGGCGCCCGCATCCCGGTCGCCGTGGCGCACGGCGAAGGCTTTGCCGACTTCTCGCAACAAGGCGACGCCAGCCGTGTGCTGACCGCCGCGCGCTATATCGACAACCGCGGCCAAGCCACCGAAGCCTACCCGTTCAACCCGAACGGCAGCCCGGGCGGCCTGACCTCTGTCACGACCGCCGACGGCCGCTTCACCGTGATGATGCCGCACCCGGAACGCGTGACGCGCAATGTCATGATGTCGTGGGCGCCCGAAAAATGGGGCAACGCCGACAAGGGCGGCGCCTACAGCCCGTGGATGCGCATTTTCCGCAATGCGCGCGTCTGGTTGAAGTAAGGCCGGACAGCCATCGCCCCTGACCCGATCACCGGGATCAGGAAGAAAACGGGCCTTGGCCCGTTTTTTTTCGCCGTTGATCAGGGCAAAGCGTTGATCAGGACTGCGTGCCGTGCAGCCACGACGCTTCGCGGACGAACTGCGAAGCCAGCTCTTCTGCCGCGGGTGTCAGCGGCTGTCCGGCGCGCTGAAGCAGGCTGACCACGTAGGTGGGCAGCGGCTCTTGGACCGGCACGATCTCCAGTTGGTCGCGCAGCAAATCGGTGGAGATCAGCGCTGTGGGCAGCAGTGCCATCCGATCGCTGTTGGCGACCAGCGCAGCCGCGTCGATCAGTCCGTCGGTATGCATGTCCACCCGGGGAGGCCCCAGCCGGGCCTGATCGAACACCTGATACACGGACGCGCCGGGTTGGCCCGGCGGGCCAGCCACCGCGAACACCACATCCAGCAACGCCTTCAGGGACCGCGCGTGGCGCATGGGATGGTCGCGGCGCGCGGCGACGGCCATTGGGCTGTTCATCACCGTGCGCGCCTTGACCTGCGCGTTCGAGGGGGCGTGGTCAAGCGGGCAGATGACGAAGTCCAGCAGCCCATCTAGCAGCAGCGGCGTCAGTGTGTGGCAAAGGCCGCTGCGGCTGCTGAGTTCCACGTCGGGATAAATCAGACGGAATCGGTGGATGGCGGAGGGCGCCAGCAACATGGAAGCCACTGCGGAGATGCCGTACTGCACCTTGCCGATGCGGTCGCCGCGCATTTGGGCCATGGCATCGCGGGCGCGTTTGGTCTCGTGCACCAGATGCTGGGCGTGTGGCAGGAAGCGCTTGCCGTAGTCGTTGGGGCGCATGCCTTTGGCGTGGCGTTCGAACAGCGGCAATCCCAGCGTGCCCTCCAGCCGGCGCAGGGATTTGGTCATGGCGGGCTGGGTTTGTCCGGTGGCGCGGGCCGCCGCGTGCACGCTGCCGTGTTGCGTGACGGCAAGGAAATCAAATACCTGCTGCAACTTCATCTTGATGTCTCCCCGTTATTACCTGGGTCTTTGTTCTGGGTGTGGCCGACCGCGCCTCTCATATGCCGAATGACCGTAGTTCATTAACCCGTTCCCGGCAACCTTGGGGCGGGGAGGGGGTTGACCGATGTCAAGGGCATGTAACCCAATGAGATATTTAACTTTTCATTGCATCGAGCCGTTAACCCGGCAAGCGTTATGCAACCCCGGAGTGGCTTTTCATGTTCAAGAATTTAAGTATCCGCGCAATCCTGACGTCCGCCCTGGGCGTCTTCTTTGCGCTTTTCGTGGTAACCGGCGCCGCCGTTTATCAGCAACTGACGTCCAACCGCACTTCCATTGAATTGCTGCTGGACACGAATCTGGTCCGCGCCAACGCGGTGGACGGGGCGGGCGCCGAACTGTTGCGCGCGCGCCTGGTCCTGCTGGCGGCGCAAAGCGCGTTGCTGGAGGGCAAGAGCATCGACAGTCTTGCCAGCATGCAGCGGCTGGACGGTTACACCAAAAAAGCGTCGGACCTGATCGATATCGCGCGCAAGCAGCCCGAGACGTCCACTGAAGGCAAGCCCCTGTTCGAGGCTGCGCTGGCCGCCTACGACGTCTATCAGCGAGACGCCATCACGCCGATGGTGGCCGCCATCCGCGCCGGCAAGCCGCAGGACGCCAGCCGGCTGAACCTTGAAAAGGTCACGCCGCTGGGAATCGCCTTTACGCAGGCTATCCAGAAATATGTGGACTATGCCGACGACGTGGGCCAGCGCGTCGCGCGCGACACGTCCACGCGCATCAATGGGGCGATCGTGCTGCTTGTCTGTCTGCTGGCCGTGGTGGCTGTGCTGGTGGTCAGCCTGTACGTGATTTTCGCGCGCTCTGTTTTCCGCCCCTTGCACGACGCCGGCCGCTTGTTCGACCGTATCGCCGGGGGCGATCTCAGCAACCGCATCGAGCAGCGCGGCGACAACGAGATCGGCGTGCTGTATGCCGCCGTCAAGCGCATGCAGGACAGCCTGGCCCGCACGGTGTCGGCCGTGCGGTTGGGGGTGGAAGAGATCCACACCGGTTCGCGCGAGATCGCGGCCGGCAACATCGACCTGTCATCCCGCACCGAGCAGCAGGCGGCTTCGCTGGAGGAAACCGCGGCCAGCATGGACGAACTGTCGTCCACCGTGAAGAACAACGCCGACAGTTCGCGCAATGCGTCGCAATTGGCGACGGTGGCCTCTGAAGTGGCCACGCGCGGCGGCAGGGCCGTGGGCGATGTGGTCGGGACGATGCGCGGCATTGCCGACAGCTCCAAACGTATCGCCGATATCGTCGGCGTGATCGACGGCATTGCATTCCAGACCAACATCCTGGCGCTGAATGCCGCAGTGGAAGCGGCGCGCGCGGGTGAACAGGGCAAGGGGTTCGCGGTGGTGGCCAGCGAGGTGCGCGCGCTGGCCCAGCGCAGCGGGCAAGCCGCCAAGGAAATCAAGGGCTTGATCGACGAGTCGGTGCAGAAGGTGTCGATCGGGTCGGACCAGGTGGAAGCGGCTGGTGCCACCATGCAAGAGATCGTGGTGTCGGTGCGCCGGGTGACGGACATCATCAACGAGATCTCGAGCGCGTCCGAAGAACAGTCGCAAGGCATTCAGCAGGTGAACCAGGCCGTGTCGCAGATGGACAGCGTGACCCAGCAGAACGCGGCGCTGGTCGAAGAAGCGGCGGCATCCGCCGCGTCGCTGGAAACCCAGGCCCAGCGCCTGCGCGAAGCCGTGGCGGTGTTCAAGCTGCAAGCCGGCGGCCGGGTGATCGACGCGGACGCGCCCGCGTTGGGCCGCGGCGCGGAGCCGGCGCTGCTGGGCGCCTGACAGGGCCGAAGCCGCCGATGGTGCCGAAGATGCCGATGGCGTTGATGGCGGCAGTCCTGGCTCCCGTCATGCAATGAAAAATGCCCCTTGCGGGGCATTTTTCGTGAGCACGGTACCGAGACGATTACTGATCCAGCTGGATCTTGGCGTCAGCCGCCACGTTCTTCCACTTCTTCACGTCGCTGGCGATCACCTGTTGGAATTCATCCGAGGTGCCGGCCACGACCGTGCCGCCCAGGCTGGCCATCTTGGCCTTCACTTCCGGCGTGTTCAGCGCCTTCACCGACGCGTCGTGCAGCTTCTTCTTCACGTCTTCCGGCAGGCCCTTGGGTGCCAGCAGGCCGTTCCAGGCATTGGCCTCATAGCGCGGCAGGCCGGCTTCCTTGAACGTCGGGGTGTCGGGCAGTTCGGGCGAACGCGCATCGGCCGCGATGGCGATCGGGCGGATCTGGCCGCCCTTGATGTAGGGCAGCGACGCCGGCAGCGGTTCCCAGATCATCGAGACCTGGCCGCTGATCACGTCGGTGAACGCCGGGCCCGCGCCGCGGTAGGCGATGTGCATGAGCTTGGCGCCCGTCATCGACTTCATCAGTTCCATCGCCAGGTTACCCAGGCCGCCGGCGCCCGACGAGGCATAGGTGTAGCGATCCGGATTTGCCTTGGAGGTGGCGATCAGCGCGTTCAGGTCGGCTGCCGGGAAATCCTTGGTGACGCTCAGCACGCCGGGCACGGTCACCAGTTGCGTGATCGCGGTGAAATCCTGCACCGCGTCATAAGTCAGCGACTTGTACACGGCCGGGTTGGTGCCGTGCGTGCTGGACGAGGCCAGCAGCAGGATGTAGCCGTCGGGGGCGGAGTCGGCCACGAAGCGGGTGCCGATCGAGCCGCCAGCGCCCGCCTTGTTCTCCACGACCACGGTGGCGCCCAGTTCGGTGCCCAGCTGCGCGGCGAAGACGCGGCCGATGATGTCGGCGGTGCCGCCGGGGGCGAACGGTACGATCAGGCGGACGGGCTTGGCGGGGTAGTCGGTGGCTTGTTGCGCCGAAGCGGCGCCGGCAGCCAGCGTGGCGCCAGTCAGCAGCGCCACGGCGATGGTGGATTTCTTGAAGTTCATCTGTGTCTCCAGGTAAAGGTTAGTCGAGGCTGCGGTCGAGCCAGTCGACGATCAATCCGGCTATCTGGTCGCTATTGCGGTCCAGCATGCAGAAATGGGAATTGCCGGCGATGCCGGCGGCGGGCAGGTCCAGCACCTGGGTGCGGGCGCCAGCCGCGCGCAGCGCCCGCCAATAGGCGTCCGTCTGGGCGCGGTAGCGCAGCCAGGTGTCGTCCCCTTGAAAGTGGTCGCCCCAAACCAATAAATGCGGCGGCATCTGCCACGGCACGGCGGCGGGGGTGCCGGTGGGTTCCAGCGCGACGACGGCGCGCACGGTGGCGGCGTATTCCTGGGCCAGCAGCGTGGCGAAACCGCCGCCCTGGCTATGGCCGAAGACGATGCAGGGGCCGGCCAGCTCCAGCAATTGCCGGTAGGCCTCCAGGGCCATGTCGCCATGCGTCAGCCAGCGCGGCACGAACTGTTTGGCGAAGGTGTCGAAGGATTCGGTGGGGAACTGCTGGGCCGGATAGGCTTGGCGCAACTTGCCGGCAGGCGCGTAGCCCGACGCGGGGCCGATGCGGAACAGGCGCCAGGCCTCTTCCTTGGACCGGAAGATGGGCGCGCTGTCGTAGACCTGCGGATACATCGCCCAAGACGCGCGGCCGCGTTCGGGCGCATCGGACACGAACACGTCGTAGCCAGCCTGCAGCAGGCGCCACAGCCAGCCCTGGCGGCCGTCGGGCGTGCTCTCCCATTGCGCGCCCGTCATGCCGCCGCCGTGCCAGAGCAATACGGGGTAGGGGTGCAGCGGCTGGGCCAGCCGGTATTCCTGCACGTACAGCTGCCCGACGCTGTAACCGCCGTTCATGTCGATCAATCGCGGCGACGCGTTGTCCACCACCTTTTTCTGCTGCATCGGCACGCCGCCGGCTACGGCTTCGGTGCCCCCCAGGAAATGGCTGCGGATGGATTTGAGCAGGACAGGGGAGTCGGACATCGGCGTTTCCAAGGGATGGACGCCAGGATGTTAGTTGCCAGATGTATCTGGGTTGTGCAGAATGAGCTTCCTCTGTGCCGATTCGGCACAGGGGCGCCCGGCGGGGAAAGGGCCCACGAACGCCGCACGGAGAGTCATATGGACACTAAATGGCTGGAAGACCTCGTCGCCTTATCGAAGTCGCGCAACATGTTCCAGGCGGCCGAGGCGCGCAGCGTGACGCATCCGGCGTTTGGGCGGCGCATCAAGGCGCTTGAGGAATGGGCGGGTGTGCCGCTGGTCGAGCGCGGCCATCAAGCCACCACCCTCAACCCGGCGGGCCGCAGCATGCTGGCCGCTGCCATCGACGTGCTGGACATCCTGCGCGACACGCGCCAGGCGCTGCAGAAGCCGGAGCAGGAGCGCAACCGCAAGATCACCATCGCCTCGGGCAAGACGCTGGCGCATTCGGTGCTGCCGGGGGTGATGGCCAGCGTGCAGCAGGGCATGCCGGCGTTTCAGCTGAAAGTCGTCACCACCACCCTGAACTATGGGGTGGACATGCTGGCGGACGGCGAGGTGGACTTTCTACTGTGCCATGCGCACGAGCCGCTCTATGCCAAGATCGACAACCCCGGCTACCGCTGCCGGCGCGTCGGCGCCGACAAGCTGGTGGCAGTCAGCGCGCCCGTCAACCCAGGCAGCCGCCATCCGCGCCATGCGGTGCCCAAGCTGGCCTCGGACCCCGCCGTGCCGTTCCTGGCGTATGCCGACAGCATGTCGCTGGGGCGCATCCTGCATGACCGCCTGCGCGGGCTGTGCATGATGCCGTTGTTGCAGACCCTGTATGAATCGGATCTGGCCGATGCGTTGCACGCGATGGCGCGCCAGGGTTTTGGCCTGGCCTGGTTGCCGCACACGCTGATCGAATCCGACTTGCGGTCAGGGGCGCTGGTGCGCGCCGACAGCGCCCGCAACGACATTCATATGGAGATCCGGCTGTACCAGTCGGTCGACAACGCCAAGCCGTTGGCCCGCCAGATGTGGAGCCGGATCGAAGCCTACGCGGCCAGATAGCGACACCGTATTCGCCAACGGGAACGTCAAACGGGGACGAAAGGTGCCAGCCGGCCCGCGCAGGCATAAAATAGCGGATTACCCCATCCCCGCCCGTACACGCACATACAGGATCCCGCGCCATGAACGCACGTATCCCCGAAGACGCACTGCCGCCCACCCTGGACCCCAAAGCGCTCCAGGAGTTTGTCGACGACAAATGGGACAACGAGATCATCCCCGCGCTGACCGACTACATTGCCGTGCCCGCCAAGAGCCCGGCGTTCGATGCCGACTGGGAAAAGAACGCGTTCATCGAACGTGTGGTGCGCGACGCCGCGCAATGGGTAGAAGCCCAGAAAGTGTCGGGCCTGGTGCTGGAAGTGGTGCGCCTGCCGGGTCGTACGCCCGTCATCTTCTTCGACGCGCCCGCTACCCGCAGCGACAACGGCGACACCGTGTTGTTGTACGGCCACCTGGACAAGCAGCCGGAATTCTCGGGCTGGCGCGCGGGCCTGGGCCCGTGGACGCCCAAGTACGAAGACGGCAAGCTGTACGGCCGCGGCGGCGCGGACGACGGCTACGCCGTGTACGCCTCGCTGACCGCCATCATGGCGCTGGATAAGCAAGGCATTCCGCGTCCGCGCTGCGTGGGCATCGTCGAGACCTGTGAAGAGTCCGGCAGCTATGACCTGCTGCCTTATGTGGACGCGCTGCGCGACCGCCTGGGCAACGTCGCCCTGGTGGTGTGCCTGGACTCGGGTGCCGGTAACTACGACCAGCTGTGGATGACCACGTCGCTGCGCGGCATGGTGTCCGGCACGCTGGAAGTGCAAGTGCTGGACGAAGGCGTGCACTCGGGCGACTCCAGCGGTGTCGTGCCGTCGTCGTTCCGCATCTTGCGCCACCTGCTGGATCGCCTGGAAGACAGCGGCACCGGCCGTCTGCTGCCGCAAAGCCTGCATTGCGAGATTCCCGCGGACCGCGTGGAGCAGGTATCCGCCACCGCGCGCATCCTGGGCGACGAAGTCTGGCGCCGTTTCCCCTGGAGCTGCGGCGCCGACGGCGGCTTCGTGCTGCCGATGACGACCGAACCCGAACAAGCCCTGCTGAACCGCACCTGGCGCCCGACCTTGTCGGTGACGGGCGCCGAAGGCCTGCCGCCGCTGTCCAGCGCGGGCAACGTGCTGCGCCCGCGCACCGCGTTCAAGCTGTCGCTGCGCCTGCCGCCGCTGGTGGACGCCGTGGCTGCGTCGCAGGAAATCAAGGCATTGCTGGAAGCCGACGCCCCCTACAACGCCAAGGTCATCTTCAAGGCCAACGAAGGCGCCGCCACCGGCTGGAACGCGCCGGCCTCCGTGCCATGGCTGACCCAGGCCCTGGATGCCGCGTCCCAGCAGTACTACGGCCAGCCCTGCGGCTACATCGGCCAGGGCGGTACCATCCCGCTGATGAGCATCCTGCAAAAGGGCTTCCCCAAGGCCCAGTTCATGGTCTGCGGCGTGTTGGGCCCCAAGTCCAACGCCCACGGCCCCAATGAATTCCTGCACGTGCCTTACGGCAAGAAATTGACCGCAGCGGTCGCCCAAACCATGGCGGCGATGCCGGCATGATTTCCACTTCCGACGCCTACGCCAACGTGGTTGCCGAAACCCGCGATTGGCTGACCAAGGCCGTGATCGGCCTGAACCTCTGTCCGTTCGCCAAAGCGGTTCAGGTCAAGGACCAGATCCGCTTTGCCGTCAGCGACGCCACCGATGCCGAGGGCGTGCTGACCGACCTGCAGGACGAACTGGCACTGCTGGCCGACACCGATCCGGAAAAGGTCGACACGACTTTGCTGATCATCCCCGACGCGCTGGACGACTTCCTGGATTTCAACGATTTCGAGGAACTGTCCGACCGCTTGCTCAAGCGGATGCGGCTGGTGGGCGAGCTGCAAGTGGCGACTTTCCACCCGCAGTTCCAGTTCGCGGAGACGCGGCCGGACGATATCGAGAACTACACGAACCGGTCGCCGTACCCCATCTTGCACCTGCTGCGCGAAGACAGCATCGACCGCGCGGTGGAGTCTTTCCCGGACGCAGCCGAGATCTATGAAAAGAACATCGACACGATGAACAAGCTGGGTCTGGAAGGCTGGAAGAAGCTGATGGCCAAGGCCTGAGGCCGGGCAGGGGGCCGCCTGCCTTGGCGTCGGCTGCCCAGCACTAAATATTTTCTAGTTATATAGAAGTGGCCGCTTATTCAGGCCGCCTGGCCCCCAGAACGCCAGCTGATAGGGTCTCTCAAGCAGAGCAGATGGTGCTTCTGGCATGCGCTGGTCATACCAGCGTTGCCCACGAGAAAGATTTCACGAAACTTACGGCAAGGGTTTTCCCGCTACGTCCTGGCATAAATTTGCCGATAGCATCGCCCCCAAAATCATAAAGCGCGACCATTTGTTACCCACTGGATCGCGCCAGGGGCTCCACCAAATCGCCCCGGGACCAGCAAAACTTTATCCAAAGTTGGGAGACTTGCATGCAACGCCGTTCGTTTTTGAAGAAAGCCACCTTGGGGGCCGCAGCAGGCGGCGCCACCCTGGCGGCGCCCGCCATCGCCCAGGAGGCCCCCACCCTGAACTGGCGCCTGGCGTCCAGCTTCCCGCGTAGCGCCGATGCCATTTTTTCGGGCGGCGAAAGTGTCGCCAAATACGTGTCTGAAGCGACGGGCGGCAAGTTTTCCATCCGCGTGTTCCCGGCTGGCGAAATCGTCCCGGCCCTGCAGGTGCTGGACGGCGTTCAGAATGGCACGATCGAATGCGGCCATAGCGCGTCGTACTACTACTATGGCAAGGACCCCGTCCTGAGCTTCGACGCCGCCGTGCCGTTCGGCCTGAATACGCGTCAGATGAATTCGTGGATGCGCCATGGCGACGGCCTGTCGTTGCTGCGGGAAGTCTTCAAGACCTACAACATCGTCAACTTCCCCTGCGGCTACACCGGCACGCAAATGGGCGGCTGGTTCCGCAAGGAAATCAAGACCGTCGACGACCTGAAGGGCTTGAAGTTCCGAGTCAGCGCCTTTGCGGGCGCCGTGCTGTCGCGCCTGGGCGTCGTGCCGCAGCAGATCGCTGGCGGCGACATCTACCCGGCGCTGGAAAAGGGCACCATTGATGCGGCCGAATGGATCGGTCCGTATGACGACGAAAAGCTGGGCTTCAACAAGGTCGCCCCGCACTACTACTACCCGGGCTGGTGGGAAGGCACGCTGCAAGTGTCGCTCTACGTCAATCAGGACGCCTACAACAAGCTGCCCAAGCACTACCAGGCCATCCTGGCGCAGGCCTCGGCGGCGGCGACCAACGACATGATCGCCAAGTACGACGCCGAGAACCCGGCCGCACTGCGCCGCCTGATCGCCCAGGGCGCCAAGCTGCAATCGTTCCCCAAGCCCGTCATGGACGCGTGCTTCGCGGAATCGGTCAAGTTGTACGACGAAATGGGCGCCAAGAACCCGGTGTTCAAGAAAGTCTATGAAAGCATGAAGAATTTCCGTGACAACGAACTGCCCTGGTTCCGCGTCGCCGAAGGCAGCTACGACAGCTACATGGGCACGATCAACCGCAAGTAAGCGGCGGACCTGATTGTGCCGGCGCGCGCGGATGTGCCGCATCCGCGCGCGCCTGCTGGTTTCTCCTCTCTTGATTTGCACATTGACCGCGCGCCATGCCCTTGCGCGGGTCCGGATATCCGACATGAATGCCCTATTAGCCCTATCCCGGTTGATCGATGCGATCAACACGGTGGTCGGCCGGTGCGTGACGTGGTTGACGCTGGTCGTCGTCCTGGTCAGCGCCGGCAATGCCGTCGTCCGCAAGACCTTCCAGATCAGTTCCAATGCGTGGCTTGAACTGCAGTGGTACCTGTTCGGCGCCATCTTCCTCCTGGCCGCCGGGTACACGCTGCTGAAGAACGAGCACGTGCGCGTGGACGTGCTTTCTTCGCGCCTGCCGCGCCGCAAGCAGATCTATATCGACATCTTCGGCGTCATCTTCTTCCTGATGCCCGCCTGCCTGTTGATCACGTATCTGTCGTGGCCGATGTTCGTCGATTCGTTCCTGAGCAACGAACAGTCGTCCAACACCGGCGGCCTGGTGCGCTGGCCGGTGAAATTGCTGATCCCGGTCGGCTTCGCGTTGCTGGTGCTGGCGGGGGTGTCCCACCTGATCAAGTGCGTCGGATTCCTGATGGGTAAATGCCCTGATCCAGGCGCCCGCGCTAGCGATATTTCTGCCGAGGAAGCGCTGGCCCAGGAAATTGCGGAAGAGGCGCGGCTGCGCGAAGCGCGCGCCCTGGCGGCGCAAGGCGGAAAGGGTGCAGGCGGTGCCCGCGACCACAACGGACAGGACGGACGCTGACCATGGAATTTCTGACTGCAAACATGGCCCCCATCATGTTCGCCACGCTTGTGGTGTTCCTGCTGATGGGCTTTCCCGTGGCGTTCGCGCTCGCGGCCAACGGCATTCTTTTCGCGCTGGTCGGCATCGAACTGGGGCTGTTGAACGCTGCCTTGTTCCAGGCTTTGCCGCAACGTATTTTCGGCATCATCTCCAACGACACGCTGTTGGCGGTGCCATTCTTTACCTTGATGGGGCTGGTGCTTGAACGATCAGGCATGGCCGAGGACCTGCTGGAAACCATCGGCCAACTGTTCGGCACCGTGCGCGGCGGCCTGGCGATCGCCGTGGTGTTTGTGGGTGCGATGCTGGCCGCGACCACGGGCGTCGTGTCGGCCTCGGTGATCTCGATGGGCCTGATCTCGCTGCCCATCATGCTGCGCTACGGCTATGACCGCAGGCTGGCCAGCGGCATCATCGCGGCGTCGGGCACCTTGTCGCAGATCATCCCGCCGTCGCTGGTCCTGATCATCCTGGCCGACCAGCTGGGCCGTTCCATCGGCGACATGTACCGTGGCGCGATTCTGCCGGGTTTCCTGCTGGCGGGCACGTATGTGGTGTTCGTCATCATCAAGTCGTACCTGAAACCGGATTCGGCGCCCGCCTTACCCGAGGAAGCGCGCTCGTTCCAGGAGAGCAACGGCACGCGCGGCGGGCGATCGCTGCTGGTGCTGATGGTGATCTCGGCGCTGTCGGCGTATTTCGTCGGCCAGTACATCGAAGCCGACACGGCGCCGGTGGACGAGCAGATCGTGCTGTCGTTGCTGATCTGGGGGCTGACCGCCTTCATCATCGCCGGCGTCAACAAGGTCTTCAAGATCGGCATGCTCTCGGCCTTGGCGGAGCGTGTCACGTTCGTGATGATTCCACCGCTGTTCCTGATCTTCCTGGTGCTGGGCACGATCTTCATCGGCGTGGCCACCCCGACCGAAGGCGGCGCAATGGGGGCCGTGGGCGCCATCGTCATGGCCATGATACGTGGCCGCCTGACGCTGAACCTGATGAAACAGGCCATGGACACGACGACCAAGCTGTCCACCTTCGTGGTGTTCATCCTGGTGGGTTCCACGGTGTTCGGCCTGACCTTCCGCGGCGTCAACGGCGATTTGTGGGTTGAACACCTGTTGGTCAGCCTGCCGGGCGGCGAGATGGGCTTCCTGATCGCCGTCAGCATCCTGACGTTCGTGCTGGCGTTCTTCCTGGACTTCTTCGAACTGGCCTTCATCATCGTGCCGCTGCTGGGCCCGGTAGCGGACAAGCTTGGCATCGACCTGATCTGGTTCGGCGTCCTGCTGGCGGTGAACATGCAGACATCGTTCATGCATCCGCCATTCGGCTTCGCGCTGTTCTACTTGCGGTCGGTGGCGCCCAAGGATCGGTACAAGGACAAGGTGACCGGCAGGATGATCGAACCCGTGACCACGGGCCAGATCTATCGCGGCTCGATCCCTTTCATCGTGATCCAACTGGCGATGGTCGTGGCGGTGATGGCGTTCCCGGGCCTGGTCATGCACTACAAGAGCGATGCGGCCGAAGTCGACGCCAGCAAGGTGAAGATCGAGGTGGATACGTCGTACGGCACCAGTACCTATGGCAGCGACGACCCGGCGGCCGGGTTCAAGTAGCACGTTCCGCCAGAAAGCACGTCAAAGGAATGCCGGCACTGCCGGCATTTTTTTTGCGCGGGATATCCCTAAATGGCGGGCGAACGAAATTGCATACAACATACCGTTTCCCTGCCAGGAGACCCTTATGCGAATGAATCGCCGCCATGCCCTGGGCGCGCTTGCCGCGTTGCCCCTGATGTCCCGTCCCGTCTGGGCCCAAAGCGCCTTCCCGACGCGGCCTGTGCGGTTGCTGGTGGGCTTCGCGCCCGGCGGCTTGACCGATATCGCTGCCCGCGCGCTGGCCGAGCGCATGGGCAAGACGTTGAAGCAGAACGTGGTCGTCGAGAACCGGCCGGGCGGCCAGGCCATCATTGCCACCGTGGCAGTCGCGCGGGCCGAGCCCGACGGCTATACGCTGGGGTTCGCCGGCACCAACGGCATGATCCTGAACCCCTTGCTGTACAACAACCTGCCGTATCAGCAGTCGGATTTCAAGCAACTGGGATCGATGGGCAAGTCACCCATGTTGTTGATCGTGCACCCCGCGCTAGGCGTGAAGAACGTGCAGGAATTCATCGCGCTGGCCAAGAAGAAGCCAGGCGATATCACTTGCGCCCATGCGGGGCGGGGCGTCATCAACCACCTGGCGCTGCTGCATTTCCAGTCCAAGACCGGCACCGAGTTCCAGGACGTGCCCTATAAGGGCAGCGGCCCCGCGCTGCTGGACCTGATGGCGGGCACGGTGCAAAGCACGTTCGACTTCCCCACGTCGGCGTTGCCCAACATCAAGTCCGGCAAACTGCAGGTGCTGGCGGTCACGGCCGACAAGCGCTTGTCCAGCCTGCCCGACGTACCGACCATGAAGGAGGCGGGCGTAGACGGCTTCGAGCTGTACACGCGCATGATGATCTCCGGCCCCGCCGCCATGCCGGCGGATGTGGTGAAAGTGCTTGAGAACGCGGTGCGCGAAGGCACGCGAGACCCCGGGCTGATCCAGCAGTTCGCCGAGCAGGGCGTGGCGGTGGAGTTCACGTCTTCCGCCGACCTGGACAAAGTGATCGCCGACGAATCCGCCATGTGGGCCCAGGTCATCAAGGCCAACGGCGTGCCCAAGACCGACCTGAAAGCCTGAGGAACCGCTGTGATCGAACAAGCCCGCATCACCGTTACGCCTGAATTTGCCCTGATCGACGTCTCGCGCGACATCCGCATCGACGGCTTTCCGGCCTATGCCTTCATCACCGTCACGGCCGCCATGCAGATGTGCGGCGCCCCCTGGCGCTCGCAAGCCGTCTTCGTGGCGGGCCACGATGGCAGCCTCGACCTGGGCCGCGACAGCCCCGTTTCTGGCAGCTACGCCGAACCCTCGGCCATGGGCATTGTGTGGTCCATGGTGTGCGAAGACATGAGCCGCGTGGTGTTTCCGCCCGATCGCACCGAACCGCTGGTCATCCAGATCGAAGCGACCGACGGCGTTCGCAGCGCCTCGGCCCGGCTGGTGCAGGAATTCGTGCAAGAGGGCGTGAGCCATCGCGCGGTGCGCGAACAGGTCGGGGGCATGACGGTGTCGGGCGAGCTCTACACGCCGGCAGGCCCCGGACCGCATCCGCTGGTCATCTACATGAACGGTTCGTCGGGCGGCGTCAACGCGCCGCGCGCCGCGCTCTTCGCCGCCCGGGGATTCCAGTGCCTGGCCTTGGCGATCTTCAACTACGAAGGGCGGCCAAAATACCTGAACGATATGCCGCTGGAGTACTTCGAACACGTGCTGCAGTGGGCGCGCGCTGAACTGGCGCCACGCGACGGCTTTGTGGCCCTGTCAGGCATCAGTCGGGGCGGCGAGACTTCGCTGCTGGTGGCCTCGCACTATCCCGAACTGGTCAGTGCTGTGGTGGCCTATGTGCCGTCGCCGGTGACGCATGGCGTGGTCAGCGCCGGCGCGCCCGGCACCGGCCGCAACGCGCAGGTCTGGACGCAAGGCGGCCAACCATTGCCGCACCTATGGCAGGACAATGCCAGCGCCGACTGGGAAGCGGCCTACGCGTCCGAACCGCCTTACCGCCAGACCCATGCCTTCTTAAGCGCTACCCGCGACAGCGCCGCGTTCGACCGCGCCCGCATCCCGGTCGAAAACTATCCCGGCCCGGTCATGCTGGTCAGCGCGTCGGACGACGGTTTCTGGCCCAGCACCGCGTATTCGGAAATCGTGATGCGGCAGCGCCAGGCGCACGGCCTGCCCACGTTCCATCACGTCTGCATGGGGGCGGGGCACCATGTGCACTATCCCTACCTGCCGGCAACGCTGATCAGCAAGCCCCATGCGATGTCGGGGTTGCTGCTCGACGCCGGGGGCACGCCGGCCGCGAACGCGGCGGGCAACGAGGGGTCTTACATGGCCGTACTGGAGTTTCTGAACAGGGCGGCGGGGTAGGCCGCCGCTGCCCGACACCTGCCGTTCGTGGCCGGTCCTACGGTTACAGCGATAGGGCAGGATAGATTTCAAGGCTGCCTGCGCCGCCGCAGAATAACGCGGCGGCGGCGGGAATGGCCAGAGGTACCCGCAAGACCGGGCCGCCATTTGTGGCAGTCATGGCTTGAATCTGGCCGTTCCTGAGGGTCTTGAGCTCTGTCTTGTACGGGCGCCCCGCGTTCGCGTTGCCGTCCAGCGCGGCGCCATCGGTGCAGAAGGCCAAACCGCCGTCCCGCAGATTCAATGCCGGGTCTATCAACTGCATTCCGCACGAGGTCACGAGCTGGATGTCGAGGGAGGGCGGCTCCATGGAGTTCCCGATTCTCTGCATCAGATGATCCAGGCAGATTTCGACTCCGATCGTCAGACCGTCCAGCGTAAAAATGCAGTGACCGTCGTCATGGCGCAACTGCCATTCGCTGCTGGGCATGTTCGGGATGGACGGCGCTAGCCGCGCCAGATGTCCCGTCCATTCATCCGACAAGGGAAAGTGGCCATTCCGGGCGGAAAGCCGCTGCCACGTGATGAAGTCGATGGTGGATTTGAATTCCTTGATGACAAGACGGCCTTCGTCCGTGGCTGGGGCCGCGCCGCCTTTCTGAACCAGGCAGTGGTTATAGGCTTGATATCGGTTGATTTCCGTATCGACGCTTTGCGAAAGAATGGTGCCGAACACAAAGATCCAGTCTTCGAACTCCTCTTTTCTGACCAGATTCTGGAGTTCCAATATGACATTGGACGTGCGATCGACCGTGTATGCGCCGTTCACGCCGCGGAAGAAGAACTCCGGCATCATGTAGAGCTTCAGGCAGGCCGGATCGCTGCTGGCGTGCTGCAAGGCGGTCTGGATGGCTTGATCCACGACGTCGCATCGATGGGCGTAATCCTGCGCGTCGCTGGGGTGTCCCAGGTACGTCATGTTTCCCTGGGCATCCTGCTCAGGCGCCGTGCACAGACTGTGCCCGATGAACTGCACGGTTTTGTATTTGGAGGGCATGCGGGGCATCCTTGGTAAGAGGGTATCGGCAATAGACGATTAGCGTGCCGAAGCGTCAGGCCGCCAACGCGGTCAGCCCCTGCGTGGCCTGTTGCATGATCTTTTGATTGATCGATTTCGCCAGCGTCGAGACAATCTTGGCGGCCTGCTCGGGGTCATCGATCGAGTGGCTGATATGCTGGTTGTTCAGCGTGCGGGACTGTTCCACGCTGACGGTGTATTGGTGCGATATCTCGTACAGCGCCGCCCAAGAGCAAATATGCTCCAGATAAGACAGCATGAACATCTGCGACTTGTATTCGGCGATGCGCTCGTCTTTGGACAGCGACTCCATGTCGATCACCTGCTTGTCCATGCTGTTCTGGCGCAGGCTCTCGCAAGCAGTCGCGATTTGCCGCCAGAACATGGCCGCGTCATTCAATGCCACGATGACTTGGCTGATCGCAAACATGGCCACTTGCAAAGCCTTGACCGCAACGTCGGTATTGCGCTCAACGATCTGGGTGGCGGCCAATTGTCCGACCAGGCCGCCCATTTTGATTTGCAGGTCGTTGCGCTGCTGATTGACCTGCCGCTTGATGTCGATGATTTTTTCGAGTTTTGATTGCGATTGGTCCGCCGCGCTGAACGCTTGTTTGGCCATGTTGTCGGCGCCCTCGGACATCTTGCGCGCGGACGCGCTCAGCGCGTTGCAGGTATTGGCCATCTCGACGGAATCTGCTTTCAGATCCTTGATCTCGGCTTCTAACTGCGCAACGGTCTTGGCCTCGGCTTTGATGATGGCTTCTTTGTCCGCGATGAGCTTGTCGCTGCCGATCTTTGCCGCGCCGTCCTTGGCTGCAGCCGCCTTGTCTTCCGTCTGCGCTTTCAATTCGGCGATTTCCTTTTCGCTCAGGGCGATCGTCTCTTTGGCGGACGCAAGTTTGCGGTTCAGCGCTTTCAGGCTCTGGTTGAACTCCTCTCGCTTTTTCTCCGCCGCTTCCCACTTTTCGGTGATCTGCTTGAGCTCCGCGTTGTCCAGGGTGCCAGTCTGATTTTGCGCGACGAGCACCGACAGCGGGTTGCGAGTTTGCGCATACGTCTGCAGGCCGGCTGCCGCCACACCGCTGACCAGTGAAATGATGCCAAGGACAAAGCCCCGCTTCTTGTCCTCGGACAGTTCTTTTTCGGCCTTGGCCTGGTCGGCATTGGCGGCTTCGAGTTCCTTGACCAGTGAGCCGATCGTGGTTTGGCAGCCTTCGAGCTCGGCATTTAGTTTTGTCATCTCTTCGCGGGCGTGGCGTCGCTTCTCTTCTTCGGATGCGTGGGCCAATGCGGCCTCGCTTTTGGCGTCGGAGGATTTGCTTTGCAAATCGAGAAACTGATCGGAGAGCTTTTCCGCCGCCTCCGACATTCGCTTGGCCTGGTCGGCGCACCGCGTCAGCTTGGCAAGCGCCACGCCATCGCTGCCCTGGATCAGGTAGGCATACGCGGCGTCAAGCAGCTTCAGGGTCTGCTGGCAGCTGTCTTTCAGCGTGAGCATCGTTTCGTTGGCCAGGACGCATAATTTCCCGAACTCGCTTTGCAGATCGATGACCTTGGACTTGACCGCGCCGGCGTTTGCCGCGGTGGCGCCGATATACGCCAGGCGATACATGTCCACGCACAGGTCCAGATTATTGATGACGGTGTCCAGGCGCAGATTGCCCAGGATTTCCTTCTGCTTTTGCTGCACCAATACGTCGGCGGCAGATGGGCGTTCGTTCAAAACGTACTGGCGGTCTTCAACGATGAGAATTTCATATTCGGCAGCCATGTTGGTTCTCCGTGATTAACACTGGTGGGTCAAGAAATATGAGCGCGTGCGTAGCGCCGCCCACCGGACTGGCGGCACGGCGCCGGAGTGAAATACGTGGGGGGGAGGGATCAGGCCGGGCTGCCCTCAAGCGCCTGGTATGCCGAATAGACCATCTGGTCGAATCGGGTGACGGCATCCATCAGGGAGAGCCGTTCGATCTGGGTATCTACAAAGTAGTCTATGGCCGGATTGTCGTCGGCGAGCAGCAGCATGGTTTCGCTGAAATCTGCGATGTCGTATTGAACGCTATCGCAACGGCCAGCGGCCTGAGCGTAGAAGTTCGCAACGTTGTTGAAGAAAACAAGCTGAACTTCCATGTACTGCTTGATGTCGACCAGCGACTTCTTGGTCTTGCCAAGCTGATCCAGTTCGGCCTGCAACGCGCGGCGCTTCGCTTCAATATTGGCCAGCACCGTCTTTAACCGGGCGGCGTCCTGCGCAAGGTGGGCCATCTCTCGTTCAAGCGCGTTTTCGTCGTCGCGGGCAAGATGCAGAAGGTTTTGCAGCTTTTCAATGGCGGCGTTGATGACGTCCAGCGCGGCGTAGAAGGCTCTTTTGAGCCATTTCCAGATGGGAATATTGGAACTTCGCTTGGCCGCCTTTTTGCGTTCCTGCTCTGCGAGATCCCGCCGCGCCTGTTCGATCTTTGCTCTGATGGCCCCGAGCGCCCGCTCCTTGTCCACCAGGGCTTGCCTGATGGTCTCTTGATTGGCTTGAACATCGCGGTGCTGGGCCGCCACGGATCGAATGCTGGATTCGGTCTCTGTCATGAGATCGACCAGGCCCTTGATCACGTAGACGATCGCGCTCTGCACGGCTAACGAGGCTTCCTTGGCGAAGCCACTCAGTGCCTTCATGGACTCGATGTTGTGCTTGAGCGCGGCGATCGTCGCATGCGCCGCGCCCACATCGTTGGCTTTCAGGTGCCCGATCAGCGCCTCGTAATCCCGTTGGATCGCGCGCACGCCGATATCCGGATGGTGACCGCCGTCCCCGTTGAACTGGTTTTGCATGCCGACTCCCGGAATGCCCCTGTTCAAGAGGGGCGTCGTCTGATGGGTTGCAGACTATTCTTCCGGGAGGAAGCTGAACATCACTGGAATTGGGGGTTTTTCCAAGACCGCTTGTGAAATGGCCGAAGCGCGCGACGGCCCTGCGGCGGCGTCCTTACTCTTCGCTAGTCCATTCCACTTGCACGCCCAGGCTGCGCAGGTTCTCGACGAACTGCGGATGCGCGCGGCGGATCGGCGTGGCGTTGCGGATTTCAGAGCGGCCCTTGATGCTGCTGGCCACCATGAACAAGGCGATGGCGACGCGGATGATGTAGGGGCTTTCCACCACGGCCGGCGTCAGCGGATTGCCGCCAAAGGTCACGACCCGATGCGGGTCCGACGAAAACACATGCGCGCCGAATTTCGACAATTCGCCCGTCCAGCCCAGCGCGCCGTCATAGACCTTGTTCCAGAACATCGCGTTGCCTTCCGCGCATACCCCCAACGCGATGAAGATCGGCAACAGGTCGACGGGAAAGTACGGCCAGGGCGCCGCTTCGACCTTGGTGAGCACATTGCTGGTGAAGGGCGTCTGCACCTTCAGGGGCCCGGCGCGCAGCGCGCGCGACCAGCCGTCCTTGTGCTCGATCTGCACGCCGAACTTGGCGAACGTGCGGTCGATCAGCGGGAAATTGCCCGGCGTGCGGTTGCGCACCACGACGTCGCCGCCCGTGATCGCACCCAGCGCCAGGAACGTCGTGATTTCGTGAAAATCTTCTTCAAACGTGAACTCGCCGCCGCGCAAAGGCTTGCCACCCCGCACCGTCAGGCGGGACGTGCCGATGCCGTCGATATCGGCGCCCATCATCGCCATGAAACGGCAGAATTCCTGCACGTGCGGCTCGGATGCGGCATTGGTCAGCGACGACTCGCCGTCGGCGGCCGCGGCGCACAGCACGAAGTTCTCGGTCGTCGTCACCGACGCGTAGTCCAGCCAATGATGGGTGGGCCTGAGCGCGCCGCTGCTGCGCACCAGCAGGGAACCGCTGGCGCGCTCGACCTCGCCGCCGAACGAACGGAAGATCTCCACGTGCGGGTCGATCTCTCGCACGCCCAGCGTGCAGCCCTTCACATTGTCTTCCAGCCGCGCCACGCCAAAGCGGGCCAGAAGCGGCGGCACCAGCATGATGGACGACCGCATTTCTTCGGGCAGGCGGTGGGCGGTGGCGTCGAACTGGGTGTGCTTGTGGTGCAGGTCCAGCGTGCGGGTGGTTTCATCCAGGCGGACTTCGCTGCCCAGCGTGCGGAAGATATCCAGGATCTTGCGCACGTCCGTGATGTCCGGGACCCCATGCAGCTTCAACGGCTGATCGGTCAGCAGCGTGGCGCACAGGATGGGAAGCACGGCGTTTTTGTTGGCCGAAGGAATGACGCGGCCGCGCAAGGGCGTGCCACCGTGGACGATGAGGTTGGACATGGGGAGAAAGGCGGCCGGAGTGAAAAAAGAGAGGAGAGCGCGGGGAATTGTACTGGCGTCGCCTGCGCGGGGTCCGCTTCCCGGGCTGCAAAACGTTTCAAACTGCAATTGAATGCCCGCCCAGGCCGACCTTTCTCAATGCCCGACGACGACCGCCCCCGAACTGCGCAGCCCAGGCCGGAACGCGTAAGCGTGGCCCGACGACGCAATCATGAACGCAATACCCGCCAGGATTACCAGGGCCCACGGGAAAGCGCCGGCGCCCCACACGTCCAGCAACATGCCGCCCACCACGCCCGCGCCGGCAATCGCCCCATTCCAGGCGACGACATTCATGGACAGCGCCACGTCGGCGCCGCGGCCGGCCGCGTCGGCCAGCGCCGTCTGCAGCAGCGTGGCCGCGCCGCCAAAGCTGATTCCCCACACCGCGACCCCCACGTAGACCACGGCCGGATTTGCCGGCACCAGGCCAAACGCCAGCGCGGTGGCGCCAAACGCGGCCAGGCTGGCCAGCACCGTTACGCGCAAATGGCGGTCAACCAACTTGCCCGTGATCCAGATGCCGGCAAGCGCCGACGCGCCGAAGATGAACAGCACCAGGTCCACCCGCGCGCCCAGCCCGGCAGGCGCGACAAAGGGCGCGATGTAGGTGTAGAGGATGTTGTGGGCCAGCATCCACGCGATAACGACGGCCAGCACGCGCCGCACGCCAGGCGTGGTGAAGACGCGGCGCAGCGGCATCCGTTCATGGGCGGACTGGCCGGGGTAGTCGGGCACCCTGGCCAGCACCCACGCGATCAGCCCCAGCGTCAATCCGGACATGATCCAGAACGCCGCGCGCCAGCCCACCGCCGACCCCAGCAAGGTGCCCAGCGGCACGCCCAGGGACAAGGCGATGGGCGTGCCCACCATGGCAAGCGCCATGGCCTGGCCTTGCTGGTAGGGGGCGACCATGCGCCGCGCATAGCCGGCCAGCAGGCTCCAGGCCAGCCCCGCCGCCATGCCGGCAAAGAACCGCGCCACCAGGGTCACCCCGTAATGGGATGACAGGGCCGTGGCCGAATTGAAAACCAGAAAGCCGACGATGGTCAGCAGCAGGACGTTGCGCCGACGCCAGCCACGGGTGGCGATCGTCAGCGGAATGGCCGCCAGCAGCGAACCCAGCGCATAGGCGGTGACCATCTGGCCGGCCAGCGACGCGCTGACATCCAGCCCGTCGCTGATCTGCGGCAGCAGCCCGGCGGGCAAGGTCTCGGTGACGATACAGATAAAGCCGGTCATCGCCAGCGCCAGCAGGGCAGAGACGGGCAGGCGGTCGGAGGCGGGCTGTCCGGCCTGAGTGGAAGAGTGGCTCACACAAAAATCCTTTTGAAGATGAATCGGGATCGATCGGCCAGACGGCTCGACGGCTGACCGCCGGCGACGTTGTCCAATATATATATCGATCGGTACAAATGTAGGGCGTGGGCCTTCGCGTTGTCAACGACTTTTGTATCGAGTAGTATGGATGTCGTGATCAAAGGAGCCTGATATGGCGCAGATGGGCCGGCCGCGTGCGTTTGATCGTCACCAGGCGATCGACCAGGCCTTGCACTTGTTCTGGGAACAGGGCTACGAATCCACGTCGTTGAGCCAGTTGAAAGCCGGCATTGGCGGCGGCATCTCCGCGCCAAGCTTCTATGCAGCCTTCGGATCGAAAGAGGCCTTGTTCCAAGAGACCGTGCAGCGCTATCTGGAAACCTATGCGCAGGTCACCGAATGCCTGTGGGACGACGCCATGCCTCCCCGCGGTGCGGTCGAACTGGCGTTGCGCCAATCGTCGAAGATGCAGTGCGAGCGGGGGCACCCCAAAGGCTGCATGGTGGCGCTGGGTGTCATGAGCGCGCCGACGCCCGAGCATGCGGACGTGACTAAACCCCTTACGGCGTCACGCCAACGCACCCGCGCGGGCTTCGTCCATTGCGTGGAACGCGGCATGGCCAGTGGCGAGCTGTCCGCCGCGACGGACGCCCGGTCGCTGGCGTGCGTGTTTGACGCGTTCCTGGTGGGGGTGTCCACGCTGGCGCGCGATGGCGTCCGCTATCCGACCTTCGACGCCGCGATCACGCAGCTGATGACGATCTGGGACGCCTCGCGCAACCAGGAATAAGCGCCGGCGGGGCCGCGGCTGGCTGCCGGCAAGCCGGCGGACCCCGCCCGCGTCCCGCCATGCGCTTACGCTGCGCGGCGCAGCTTCACGCCGGGAAAGTCCACCGGCATCGCAAACGCCACGTTCACATAGTTCGTGAACAGGTTCAGCGCCACATGCGCCAGGATCTCGACGATTGCTTCGTCGTTGAAGCCCGCCGCGCGCACGGCTTGCACATCCGCCTGGCTGACCTGGCCGCGTGCTTCCACCAACTGCAACGCAAAGCGCAAGGCGGCGGCCGTCTTGGGATCGGTCGCTTGGCCGGCCTGGGCCGCGGCCATCTCTTCCGCGCTGGCGCCAGCCTTGCGGCCCAGCGCCGTGTGGGCGGCCAGGCAATATTCGCAGGCGTTGCGGTCCGCCACCGCCACGGCAATCTGTTCGCCCAGCTTGGCCGGGATGACGCCGCTGCTCAAGGCGCCGAACGCGCCCCACATGCTTTGCAGCGCGGCGGGCGAATTGGCCACGGCCTTGAACATGTTGGGCGTTGCGCCAAAGGCGCCGTGGATCTGGGTCAGCAGCGCGGCGCGGTCGGCGGTGGTGTTGCTGGAATCGATGAGGGATATGCGGGTCATGGATATGGCTCCTGTCTGGGTAGGGGACGCCGCCGGGTCGTGGCGGGTTAAGGGAATCGTACGTACAATCCATGGATGAATGGGTCTGTTAAATCCATAAAACATGTCCTATAGTCCAATCCATGAATGCCCCGATACTTCCCCCCGTTGATCGTCTGTCGGCCCTGCTGGACCGCTTCCGCGTGCGCGCCAGTTTGTTCCACACGGGGGCGCTTTGCGGTATCCAGACCTTCGAGGCGCAGCCGGGCCGGGGCTTTCTGCATGTGCTGCGCCAGGGCGAAATGGAAGTCCGACACCTGCCTGGCGCGGCGGGCCCGGCGCGCATGGTGCTGACTGAGCCGACGTTGCTGTTCTATCCCCGCGCCATGCAGCACGAGTTCATCAATCCGCCCGTCGGCGGGTCGGATTTCACCTGTGCGGCACTGGACTTCGATGGGGGCGAACGCAACCCCATCGTCCAATCCCTGCCTGCCGTGCTGCGGGTGCCGTTGAATGAGGTGGAAGGGTTGCGGCCCGCGCTGGACCTGTTGTTCGCCGAAGCCGACAACGTGCGTTGCGGTGCGCGCCTCTTGGCCGATCGGCTATTTGAAGTAGTGCTGATCCAGTTGCTCCGCTGGATACTTGATCACCCCGCACAGGCCGGCATCAGCAGCGGTCTGGTGACGGGGCTGGCCGATCCCAAGCTGGCTCGGGCGCTGGTCGCCTTGCATCAGGCGCCGCGGGACGATTGGTCGCTGGAGAAGATGGCGGCAATTGCCGGCATGTCGCGCAGTGCGTTCGCCGCAGCGTTCAAGGACGCCACGGGCACCACCCCGGCGGCATACCTGACCGATTGGCGCTTGAGCCTGGCCGCGTCGATGATGCGATCCGGCCGCCCCGTGAAACTCGTTGCGGACGAGCTGGGCTTTGCCAGCGCGTCGTCCTTGTCCAAGGCTTTCCGGCAACGGATGGGGGCCTCGCCGCGGGATTGGCTGATGGCGAACCGCTAGGCCGCCTCAATGGTCAGGCGATGCCCGCGACGCGGCAGGGTCACGCGACGCCTGCCCGGAACTGCTTGCGGTAGGCCGAAGGCGAAATCGCGAACGCGTGCGTGAAGTGCTGCCGAAACGACACCGACGACCCGAAGCCGACGGTTTCGCCGATCAAGTCCACGGCGTGTCCGCTGGTCTCAAGCAGGCGTTGCGCGGCGGCCAGACGGTGGTTCAGCACCCAGTCGGACACCGTGGCGCCCGTCTTCGCCTTGAAACGCCGCGTGAAGTTGCGGCGGCTCATGCCCGCCTTGTCGGCCAGCAGGTCCAGCGTCAGGCGCTGTTGCAGGTTTTCGATGGCCCAGTCCAAGGTGGCGCTGAGCATGTCCGAGCCCTTGCGTTCGGGCAGCGGCTGCTCGATGTATTGGGCTTGGCCGCCATGCCGGTGGGGGGCGACGACCATGCGGCGGGCGACGCGGTTGGCGATCTCGGCCCCATGATCGCGGCGCAGCAGGTGCAGGCAGCAATCGATGGCGGCGGCCGTGCCCGCGGACGTCAGGATATCGCCGTCATCGATGTACAGGGATTTCCGGTCCAAGCGGACTTTCGGATACCGGCGCTCGAAATCGTCGCCCCAAACCCAGTGCGTGGCCGCCGTGCGCCCGTCCAGCAAACCGGCTTCGGCCAGCACGAAGGTGCCCAGGCAAAGCCCGGCGATGCGGGCGCCGCGGGCATGGCCGGCCCGCAACGCGTCAAGCAGGGCGGGGGGCGCGGATTCCTCGGGGTCGCGCCACGCGGGCATGATGATGGTGTCTGCCCGGGCCAGCGCCGACAGGTCGTGTTCGACCTCGATCTTGAATCCGGACAGGGTGGGGATCAGTCCGGTTCGTTCCCCGCAGATCAGCAGCTGATACCGCGGCACGCCCAACCGGGCCAGATCGTCGCCGAACACCATGCAAGGGACGGACAGATGGAACGGGCTGATGCCTTCGAAGGCGATGACGGCGACGGTATGCATGGCGGGCGTGGGGTGGGCGGGTGCAGGGGGGCTGGCGCGGGGGCAGGCTGGCTTTGGCCCGATTCTAGCAATTGTTGTCCATCGGGCCACTATCGCCAACCTGGCGTTAGCGGGACACTGGGGCTTCTTTCACTTCATTCCAAGAGGCAAGCCGTGAACCATCCCACCCTCCGCACGCTGGCCGGCGCCGCCGCCCCGGCCTCCATCGACGCGTCCAGTACCGCCTTGCTGGTGATCGATTTCCAGAACGAATACTTCAGTGGCAAGCTGCCCATTCCCGCCGGCAAGACGGCCTTGGGCAATGCGCAGCGCTTGATCGCGCACGCCGACAAGGCGGGCATCCCCGTCTACCACGTCCAGCACGTCACGCCTGCGGGCAGCCCGGTCTTTGCCGATCAAAGCCCCACCGGCGAGTTCCATGCCGAGCTGCAGCCGGGGGCCAAACACCACGTCGTGCGCAAATCCTCGGTCAGCGTGTTTCCCACGACCGACCTGGACCAACAGTTGAAGGCCGCCGGCGTGAAGACGCTGGTGATCACGGGCCTGATGACGCACGCTTGCGTGGCCGGCGCCGCGCGCGACGCCGTGCCTTTGGGTTACGGCGTCATCGTGGCCGAAGATGCTTGCGCCACGCGCGACCTGGATCGCGCCGACGGCAGCGTCGTCGGGCACGACAGCCTGCACCGCGCCGCGCTGGCCAGCATTGACGATACGTTCGGGGATGTCTTGACGACGGAACAGGTGTTGAAGCTGCCCGTCGTGTGAGGGCGCTCAGGGCCGCGCGAGGTTGGGCGCGGCCTGGCCGGGGTTTTTACGGATCAGGACGATGCCGAGGATGGTCAGCGCCAATCCGCCGCCGACATAAGGCAGACCAAAGATAAGCGCCCAGAAAAAGAGCGCGGTGTTGGCGTCGTTGGCGGCGCGTGTGCCCACGGCCGCCGCATCATGCGCCGCGAAGTCCATCGTCAGCAGACTCATGGGGACCGTCAGCAACAGCGACATCCCCAGCAGCGCGCAGCCCCAGCCGATCAGGCGGCGCATATTGGGAATGCGGACCAGCGCCGCCACGACCGCAATCGTCAGCAGCAACGTGATGATGCCGCCCGCCAATTGCAGTTTGTCCACGGTGGCGGCTTCGGCAGCCACGTCGGCGCCCGCCGCCGGCCCGTTCAGCCCGAACGCGATGATCAACAGCGGATTGACCATGCCGTAGGCGGCTCTGCCGACCAACAGGCCAAATGCAATGCTGGCAAGCCATTTGATCGCGGTAGGGGGCATCGGGGCGTCCGGGTCGAGGCGGTTGCGGCTTAGTAATAGATATCGACGTAGTCGGTCAGGCGGCCGCAGCTTTCCATCTGCTGCAAGCGCCAGTATTTGCGTTTGCCGGTGGCGCGGAACTCGTAGTCGCCCGTGCGTTCGCAGCGACGGCCTTTATCTGGCGCGTCCAGGATCAGGATGGTGCCGCGGAAGACAAAGCGGTCGCTGTCGATCGAGACGATTTCACCCTTGATTTTCAAGGTGCCTTCAAAGTTGGCTTGCGTGCCATCGATGCGGACGACGTCGTTCTCATCTTTTGCGGTCAGGTGGCCGCGATCCGCGGACCAGAGCCATTGCACGCTGACGCCGCTGTTGTTCAGCAGGCGTTCGTAGGCAGCCTGATTCCTGATTTCGGTCTTGGCCACCGGCGCAAGCGCGGCGCCATTCTGCTGGGCCGGGGCGACGCTTTGTTGGGGGGCAGCGCCGCTCTGCTGGACGGGGGCGGCGTTCTGCTGGGTAGCGGCGCCAGTTGGTTGGGCGGGGCCGTGGGCCCGCACCGCGCCTGTATTCTGCGCCGCAATCATGGGCGAAGCCACGGCAAGCGCAAGGCCGAACGCCAGGGGAATCATCCGGGAAATCCGCTTCGGCTTATGGGCGGTAGTCGTATCGCGATCAGGCGTCGTGTGCATGGTCAGGAATAGAGGGGAAAATGCCGCCCTCAGGCGAAGGCGGTTACGGGCGCCTAAATTAGCATGCAGATTGCGTCAAAGCGTTGCCGGATTTCAGCGTAATGTATCTATCGGTTAACCGATGGGGCGTCTTATGCCCCAGCCCGCTTTTGGACGTTCTGCTGATGCAGCAGACGGACTTGTTCGGCAAACTCCGCGACCGGCCCGTCGACTTCGATGCCGTCCACCACCTCGGCAATGGCCAGTGGCCGCACCCGCGATGGCGGGACGCCCCATTCGCGCATCCACGCCGAATACTGGGCCGATGAACTGGCGTAGACGATGCGGCCCAGCCCCACCCAGCCATGCGCGGCCGAACACATCGGGCAGTGTTCACCCGAGGTATAGACGACGCACGCGGCGCGCTCGGATGCCGGCACATGGCTGGCGGCCCAGCGGGCAATCTCGAATTCCGGATGCTGCGTGTGGTCGCCGCCCGCCACGTGGTTGTGGTCTTCAAACAGCACCTTGCCGTCGGCGGATACCAGGATGGAACCGAAGGGTTCGTCGCCCGACGCCAGGGCTTGCCCGGCCAGCGCCACGCAGCGCGCAAGGTGCTTCTTGTCCTGTTCGTTGATCACGGGGGGCTCCTTGTAATGGAAAGCGGCGTCTGCCGGGAATAGCCCAAGGATATCGCGGGGTTGCGCAAGCAGGGTAGAGTGGCGGGGTTAACGCGCTGGCGTATCCGAACCGGGAAATCTTCATGCTGACCGTCCATCATCTGGGAAAATCGCAATCCGAACGCATCGTGTGGCTGTGCGAAGAACTCGCCATCCCCTACGAATTGAAGGTCTATGACCGCGACCCGGTCACCCGGCTGGCGCCGCCCGAATACAAGGCGCTGCATCCGCTGGGCACCGCGCCCATCATTACCGACGGCGACACCGTCCTGGCCGAATCTACCGCCATCGTCGAGTACCTGCTGGCCAGGTTCGGCAATGGCCGCCTGGCGGCGGCGCCGGCGGATGCGAATTTCGCGGACTATCTTTATTGGTTCCATTTCGCCAACGGCTCGCTGCAGCCCGCTCTGATGCGGTGCATGGTCCTGGCCCGGGCCGAGGTGCCGGCAGACAAGCCGGTTGTGCAGTTTGCCGACGCCCGGCGCAAGCAGGCGCTGAGCCTCATCGATACCCGGTTGGGGGCGAACGATTATCTGGCGGGCAACGCGCTGACCGCGGCGGACATCATTGCGGTGTTCTCGTTGACGACGATGCGGCTGTTCTATCCGTTCGACCTGTCGCCGTATCCGAATATCCTGGCCTATCTGCAGCGTATCGGCGCGCGTGATGCATACCGTCGCGCTATGAAGAAGGGCGACCCGGACATGGCACCGATGCTGGCTTGAAGCCGCACTTGCAACATACTTGGGGCCCGCCGATCGGCGGGCCCCTGTCATTGACGGATAGCGTTACAGCAGCAGCGGGGAAATCTTGCTGCCGTCCACCGACACGCCGGCCATCAGGCCGCCGTTGTTCATGACAAACCCCACGATGGGCTGTTGCACGGTATTGGAATCGATATTGCCGTTTGCGCCCAGGTTCGCCACGGCAACCGTCGCGTCGGCTCCGATCGTCCACCCGCTGCTGGCGCGGAACTTGGCCAGCGCGTCATCCGTCATGAACAGCACCACCATGGCTTTGGACTGGGCGCCCGCCTGCAAGCCGATAGAGCCGCCCGTGATGCTGTAGTAGCCGCTATCTTGGCCGTTGACCCGAAGCTCGCCCGTTCCATGCTGTGCGCCCACGATGAAGCTGGCGCTCAGCACCGCCGGGAACACCAGCACGCCACGGGCTTGCGCGACCAATTGCTTGGACTGCGGCGCGGCCTCGTACAGCTTGGACAAGGTGGCGGTGGTAGCGGTATTCAGTTCCTGGCGCTTTTCTGCCGCCGTGGGCGACGCCTGCGGGCCGTTCATGGTGCAACCGGCAAGGAACACGCTGGCCAGCCCTAGCGTCAACGCGGCCACGCCAGTTTTACGCAATGTCGAAAAAGAGTTGAGCATGTGGATTTCCTTTTGGTTGCAAGCGACCCGGCTGCGTCAGGGGTGACGCCAGGGTGAAGATTACTCCCGCCCGGCGCCTGCGCGCGCGGTTTCGATTACCGCGCGCAAGAAAACCGCTTCCGGCATCGGTTTAACATCGCGCCATGCTTATTTCCCTTATCCTTCTTTGGATCGCGCTGGCCCTGGTGGTCGGCCTGTTGGCGGCCCGGCGGGGGCGCAAGGCGGTCGGTTGGACGATTCTTGCCTGTCTGATCAGTCCGGTCGTGGCCGGCATCTTCCTGATGACTATCGACGACCGCTCGCCGCGCGCCAGGCAGCCTGTTGTCGCGACGCATATCGATTGCCCGGGATGCGGCCAGCGCATCCTGCGGGACGCTCGGGTGTGCCGCCATTGCGGCGGCACGGTGGCCCAGATGGCCGACCGCAGCGAAGCAGAACGGATCGCGGCGCTGCGGCGGCTTGGCGTGTCCGAGCCATTGGTGCAGCTCTCATCCGGCAGTTGCCTGCACGAGGCGTTCCGGGGCATCTGCGTCGGGCCGCCGGCGCGTGCCTACCCTCGGCCCGGCGCGTCCGATGGGCCGGCCTGGATCGCGCTTTGGGACCAGGACAGCATGGTCTACGCCGTCCTGGAAGACGAGGGCGGTTTGGAGTTCAACCGCTACAGCATCGAACGCCCGCGCGATATCGCCGTGATCGCCCGCAGCGAGCAAGGTTTCTGGCTGCATCGCTTTGATTTCCTGTACGAACGCGACCTGCCGGATGACACGCTCCGGCAAGCCGCGCAGGTGGTCGGCTTCCGGTACCTGGACCAGTATCTGAACGAACGGCATGCGGCCGAAGCGCAACTGGGAACCTTCGCCGCGCATCGGGCGTGGCTTGAAGGCCTGATCGCATCCGTCGATAGCGATGCGGCAAACGTATTGACGGCGGCAATGCCACCGCGCTAAATTCGCTTCGCAGCGCGCAATGCGCGGCCGTAGGCGTTACCGTCATCCAACGCGTCCTTTGTCGAGAGGATCCCAGCTGGGAGTGTCTTGACGGTACAAAGGCGCACTGGCATGACGTCGTTTTTCCAATTCCCTCCGCTTCATCGCCAGCACGCCACCCTTACGGATGCTTCTTGCATTCCAGGAGTCGCGAATCATGAAACAGACTGGCAACACCATCCTCGTCACCGGCGGCACAAGCGGCATCGGCCGTGCGCTGGCTGAAGCGTTCCACGACCAAGGCAACCGCGTCATCGTCACGGGGCGGCGGCAACGCTTGCTGGACGACGTCACCGCCGGCCGACCGGGCCTGACCGGCATCGCGCTGGATCTGGACGATCCGGCATCGCTGCCGCGCGTTGCGGCCGACGTCCACACGCGTTTCCCCGGCCTGAACGTGCTGATCGCCAATGCTGGCATCTCGCGGGCAGAGGACATGAGCGCGGATGGCTGGGACGCCTCGACCGCCCAAGCCATCGTCGATACGAACATCATGGGCGTGTTGCGCGTCACGGCTGCATTCCTGCCGTTGCTGAAACGGAACCCGCACGCCGCCCTGATGGCGACCAGCTCCAACCTGGCCTTCATCCCCCGCGCCGACTACCCGGCGTACTGCGCCAGCAAAGCGTTCCTGCATTCCTGGCTGCAATCATTGCGCCATCAACTGCGCCAGGTGCCGGTGGAAGTGCTGGAGCTGGCGCCGCCCTATGTGCAGACGGCGCTGACGGGCGACAGCCAGGCTGTGGATCCCCGTGCGATGCCGCTGACGGCATATGTGGCCGAGGTGATGCAATTGCTGTTCTCGGGCGACCATCCCAACGGTGAAGTGCTGGTCGAACGCGACCGGGCGCGGCGCTGGGCCGAGCGCGACGGGCGATACGCGGCCACGTTCGCGGCGATGAACCCCGGTTGATTCAGCAGGTAGGTTGTTTGACGATATGATGACGGCGGCGTTGTGGCGTCGTCCGCGCGCCCGTCTATCCGTGCAGCGTTGATAAAGGCCTTCCGATGCGTCTGAACCAGTGCCAGAACTTCCACGACTTTCGCCGCATGGCGCGCCAGCGATTGCCCGGCCCGATCTTCAACTATATCGACGGCGCCGCCGACGATGAAACCACCTACCGGCGCAACACCGAGGCGTTCGAAGCCTGCGACCTGGTGCCGGATGTGCTGCGCGGCGTGGCTCAGGTCGACATGTCCGTGACGGTAATGGGTCAGAAGCTGGCGATGCCCGTCTATTGTTCGCCGACGGCCCTGCAGCGCCTGTTCCATCACGACGGCGAACGGGCCGTTGCGGCGGCAGCCGGCAAGTTCGGCACGATGTTCGGCGTGTCGTCGCTGGGCACGGTCAGCCTGGAGGAAGCCCGCAAGATCAGCGGCGGCCCCCAGGTCTACCAGTTCTACTTCCACAAAGACCGCGGCCTGAACCGCGACATGATGGTGCGCGCCAAAGCGGCCGGCGTCCAGGTCATGATGCTGACCGTGGATAGCATCACGGGCGGCAACCGTGAACGCGACAAGCGCACGGGCTTTGCCATTCCGTTCCGGCTTAACCTGGCCGGCATCGCCCAATTCGCCGCCAAGCCGGCCTGGGCGCTGAACTATGTCACCCACGAACGCTTCCGGCTGCCGCAGTTGGACGGCCACGTCTACATGGGCGGCGGCGCCATGTCGATCAGCCGCTATTTCACCGACATGCTGGACCCCGCCATGTCATGGGACGACGTCGCCGATATGGTGCGGCAATGGGGCGGCCAGTTCTGCCTGAAAGGCATCATGTCGGTGGAAGACGCCAAGCGGGCCGTCGACATCGGCTGCACCGGCATCGTGCTGTCGAACCACGGCGGGCGGCAACTGGACGGCTCGCGCAGCGCTTTCGACCAACTGGCCGAAATCGTCGACGCGGTGGGTGATCGGATCGACGTGATGATGGACGGCGGCGTGCAGCGCGGCACGCATGTGCTCAAGGCGCTGGCGCTGGGCGCCAAGGCGGTGGGGCTGGGCCGCTACTACCTGTTCCCGTTGGGGGCCGCCGGTCAACCCGGCGTGGAGCGGGCGCTGGATTTGATGCGGATAGAAATCGAGCGCGCCATGAAGCTGATGGGGTGCAAGACCGTCGCTGAACTTCAGCGGCGGCATTTACGGTTCCGTTGAACGGTTGCGTTGCCCGCCGCCGCCGCATGCGCGGCGGCGGGCTTGCCGCGACAAGAGGCAGTGAATCTATATGGGCGTGACGGCGCCGCGGCCAGAGAAATGGCCTTCGATGTTCTCCAGGAAGATCGTGAATTGCGCGTCGATGGATTCGGGCGACCAGCCCGCCAGGTGCGGCGTCAGAATCAGATTATCCAACCCGATCAGTTCGGTGGGCGGCTTGGGTTCGCTTTCGTAGACATCGATGCCTGCGCCCGCAATGACTCCTGTTGCCAAGGCTGATGCCAGCGCCGGCGTGTCCACAATGCTGCCGCGGCCCACGTTGACCAGGAAACCCTCGGCGCCCAATGCCTGCAATGCCGCCGCATTGATCACATGGTGGGTGGAGGCGCCGCCGGGCGCGGCGCAGACCAGCACATCGCTCCATTCGGCCAACGCCAGCAGGCTGTCGAAATATTGGTAAGGCGAACCGGCCTTGGGATTGCGGTTGTGGTAGCCGATCGGCATGCGGAACGCGCTGGCGCGCGTGGCCAGCTTTTCGCCGATGGCGCCCATGCCGTAGATGCCCAGCCGCTTGCCCGAGACATTCGGAGGCGGCGTGATTGCCGTGCGCCACACCCCGTCACGGCAAAGCTGGTCCAGCTTGCGGAAATTGCGCATGCAGGCAATCACCAGGCCCATCGCATGGTCGGCGACGCATTCGTCGTTGGCGCCGCGGCCATTGGTGACGACGATCCCGCGCGCCCGCGCGGCATCCACGTCCACGGTCTCGTGGCCGACCCCCATGCACGACACCAGTTCAAGCGCCGGCATCGCGGCGATTTCGGCGGCGGTCAGCCCGATGGTGCCGATGGTCAGCACGGCCTGAAAGCGCGACGCGTGCGCGGCGATGGCGGTTTGCCGTTCTTCAGGCGTGGGTGCATAGGTGACGTCGTAGCGCTGCTTCAGGCTTTCCAGGTTGGCGGCCACCACGGGGCATAGGACAAGCAGGGATGTCTTCATTTCCGGTCTGCAAAAAAGGCAAGGCCGGGCGGTGCCCGGCGGAAGGTTCGGCAAGGGAAAAAACTATATGCCTTTTCGCAAGGCCTGTCCGCCTGACTGTCCGTCGGCCTCAGGTCGCGAGCAGCTCCGTATGACGCGATTGCCTGGACGCCGTCCAGCCCTGCAGGCTGTCGCGCAGCAGCGACACGGCGGCCCGTCCGCTTTCGCTCAGCCGCGTCGACGCATACATGCCGAACTGCGCGCTCAGAGGTGATGGGCCGTCAGGTCCCAGCGAGATCACGCGCATGGTGTCGGGCCGCAAGCATTCGGTCGTCAGGACGGCCACGCCCAACCCGTTTTCCACGGCCGCGATGGTGGCGCCCACGTTATGGCTGGTCAGCGATACACGGAAGTCGCGCCCCGCCGCGGTCAACGCGTCGAACACCAGCCGGCGCCATGAGCAGGGCTCGGCGTACACGATCAGGTCCAGCGGCTGGTCGGGGCGCGGCATGTCGTCAATGCCGCACACCCAGTGCAGATCCACCGACCAGGTCTCGACGGGCTCATCCACAAACGCCGCGCAGACGCCTATCGCCACATCCAGCGTGCCTTCCTGCCAGCGCGCGGCCAGCCGTTCGCCGTCGTCGACCACCACTTCCAGATGCAGTTGCGGGCACGAACGCTTCAACCGGCCCAGGGCGGCAGGCAGCGCCGCCACGGCAACGTCTTCCGACAGCCCGATACGCACGCTACCGGCGACGGCGCGCTCGCGCAGCCGGGCCGACGCCGCTTCGCCCAGCGCCAGGATGCGGTTGGCGTAGCTCAGCAGCAGTTCGCCTTCGGTCGTGGGCGACATGCCGCGGCCGGTGCGATGCAGCAGCCGCTTGCCCACCATTTCTTCCAGCCGCCGGATCTGCGTGCTTAGCGCCGACTGCGCACGCCCCGCCTGGTCGGCGGCGCGGCTCAGGCTGCCGTAGCGGCAAACGGCCACAAAGGTGCGCAGCAGGGCAGGGTCGAAATCACCTGACATTATCAATCCATTAAGTCTGCATTATCAGAGTTCAGTCTACCTTTATCTCTTGCGGATGCCTAGGATCGAGCTGTCGCTATCCGGCTGACCCCATCCACGGAGATTTTCCCCATGTCTAAACCCCAAAACCTGCGCGTCGTCCTGGCTGCCCGACCCGTCGGCCGCCCCAAACCTAGCGATTTCCGCTTTGAACATGCGCCCATTCCGCAACCCGGCGACGGCCAGGTCTTGCTGGAGACCCAGTATCTATCCCTGGATCCCTACATGCGCTGGCGCATCAGTGCAGCCAAGTCCTACGCGCCGCCCATCGAAATTGGGGACGTGATCGTGGGCGGCACGGTCGCGCGGGTGAAAACGTCGCGTCATCCTGATTGGCGTGAAGGCGATATCGTTCTGGCGGAATCCGGCTGGCAACAGTACGCGCTGTCCGACGGCAGCGGCCTGCGCCGGCTGGACCCGGCCATCGCGCCGCCCTCCACGGCGCTCGGCGTCCTGGGCATGCCGGGCCTGACGGCGTACGTCGGCCTGCGCAACATCGGCCAACCCAAACCCGGCGAAACCGTCGTCGTTGCCGCCGCCAGCGGGGCGGTCGGTTCGGTCGTGGGCCAGATCGCCCGCATCCAGGGCGCGCGCGTCGTCGGCATTGCCGGCGGCCCGGAAAAATGCGCCTTTGTGAAAAATGAACTGGGCTTTGACGCCGTCGTCGACCACCAAGCACCTGATTTTGCAGAGCAATTGGCCAAGGCCTGCCCGGACGGCATCGACGTCTACTTCGAGAACGTCAGTGGCCATGTGTGGGACGCGGTGATGCCGCTGCTGAACAATTTCGCCCGCGTGCCGGTGTGCGGGCTGATCGCTAACTACAACGACGGCCCGTCCACGCTAAGCGGCCCGGACCGCCTGCCTGGCACGATGCGCGAGATCCTGGCCAAGAGCGTCACGCTGCGCGGTTTCATCGTGTATGAGTTCGCGGACGCGCAGCAGGACGACTTCCTGCGCCAGGCGGGGCAGTGGATCAAAGAAGGTAAGCTGCGCTGGCGGGAGGACGTGGTCGAGGGGCTGGAGCAAGCGCCCCAGGCGTTCATCGGCCTGCTGGAAGGGAAGAACTTCGGGAAACTGGTGGTGAGGGTGGGGCAGTAACGGCTTCCGGCTATTTACGCTTCAGTCCGCCACGGCTTGCGGCGTCGCGCCTTCGGTTTAGGCACTACGCCCAAGCGCGGGTCGCGCGCCAGCGCCAGATCCACAAGCTGCGCCGCGATGGTCTCAAACGATTCGTCGGTCTGGGGCAGATACAGCCACTTTCCTAGCTCCGGATGCGGGTTCAGGTTGGGAATATCCGCCATCAGCGCCGCTTGGCGTTCATGCGACGTGCACACCATGACGCCGTTCCAGGGCTCGTCCCGGTCGGCCACCACCAGGTACAGCATGTCGTCCAGGTACGCGGCGTCGCAGCCGAACATCTTGCGGCGGACGTAGTTGGCATCCTGCTCCAGGGGATCAAGGATCCACAGCAGCGAGTTCTGGCGAACGGCGCGCTGCTTTCTGGGCGGGGCAAAAGGATCGGGTGCGTTGCGCATTGAGGATTACGTTGATAGCACGGAGCTTGCTGCCAAAGTGCAATTAGACGGCGAGGTCGGCATCAATTGTCGGTGGTATGCATCTCGATCAAGGTCCGTAATGTGGAGGCTGAATAGCCGCTCACACGTATCGAGATCCCCTCGGTGGGTTCTAGCGTGACGTTTCCAGTCACCGGATCAAATAGGATTATGGCTCTTTCTGTAGATGCAATATGTCGACCCTCTGCAACCAATGAGCCATTTTTCCACAGAGACAGGCAGGGAGTGATCTTGAGAACATTGCCTTGAGTGCGCTCGTCGATCTGGCTTTTCTGCATAGTCATTCGTTCGTTTCGGCCGCTGATCGGTGAGCAGTACTCGGCAGACACAATCCAAGTTTTGAGATTTTCCTTCGCGCCGACATATCCGATAAGAGGCAAGAGCGCAAAAATAAGAATGACAATCTTCAATAACGGAATTAGCAGCCACGGGGTGGCCCCCCCCACTGCGAACGGAATGAAGCTCAGTGCTTGTTTGCGAAGCCACCCACAGCCCGATTGAATGAGTTTTTTGCCAGGGATCCTTGATAACGCCGATAAGGCTCTCTTGCTGGTTCTTTTAATAGGCTCTCGGACAGTGGGTGTGCGAGCTCCTATAAATAGCACCGTCAAGGCAAGACCAAGGCCTGCTGTGGCGTAAGCAGCCAGTCTAAAATGTGCAGTCTCGTGCAATTTATCGATGATCTCCATCCAGCCGGAAATTGCATGGTTGGAAAGATGAAGAAGGTCCAGGGGCGTGTCATACGTCAGCTCCGTCGGTATTCCAAAGATCGTCTCAATCGCGGTGGCGGCGCCATACCCCAACAGCGACAGCGCGACAGCGGCTAAAACGACCGTCGTGGATAGGCCGACGACGAACCCACTTAATGAAAACCTTCTTGGCACATCCGACTCCTATCGTCTTTTGCTATATCGTTTCCCTTATCTACGGCCACTATGGCTGGAAATGAAGGGACGACTGTGATGGTGCCCGTTCCTCGATGGATCCAAAGGAACTCGACTGCTAACGGGTCACATCGGCTACTCGCGGCCTGCATCAGACGTCTTTGAGCCCGCACTGCCTATAATTCCCCTAATCCCCGCTTTTTGACGGCAGCCCTGCCGTGCCTCATGTCCACCTCGCCTGTACGCGTGCTGTCGGTCATCCCGCCGATGACGCAGCTGAACACCCCATACCCGTCCACCGCCTACCTGACGGGCTTCTTGCGCTCGCGCGATGTCACAGCCTTCCAGGAAGACCTGGCGTTGGCGCTGGTGCTGCGCCTGTTGTCCCCCGACGGCCTGCGCGCCGTGGCGGAGCGCATCGAGGCGATGCCGATCGCCAAGCACACGCCGCCCATCCAGGCGTTCGTGGCCATGCAATCGCGTTACCTGTCCACCATCGGCCCCACCATCGCCTTCCTGCAAGGCCGTGACTCCACGCTGGCGCACCGCATCGTCGGCCGCCATTTCCTGCCCGAAGGCCCGCGATTCAGTTCGCTGGACGTCTACCTGGACGAAGAGGGCGGCGACCCCCTGGGTTGGGCATTCGGCGCGCTGGGCCTGCACGACCGCGCCAAGCACCTGGCCACCCTGTACCTGAACGACCTGGCCGACGTGCTGCGCGACGCCATCGACCCGCGTTTCGAATTCGTGCGCTACGCCGAATCGCTGGCGGGCAGCCAGCCCACCTTCGACCCGCTAGCCGACGCCCTGGCGTCCCCGCCGACGCTGGTCGACGACACGCTGCGCGAACTGACCATTGACGCCCTGGCCCGCCACACGCCCACGATGGTGCTGCTGTCGGTGCCGTTCCCCGGCGCCGTCTACGCCGCCTTTCGCATCGCCCAGACCATCAAGGCGCAGGACCCCAGCATCATCACCGTGCTGGGCGGCGGCTTCGTCAACACCGAACTGCGCGAACTGAAAGACCCGCGCGTCTTCGACTACTTCGACTTCGTCTGTCTGGACGCCGGCGAACGCCCCTTGCTGGCCCTGTTGGAACATGTGCAAGGCAAACGCTCGCGCCAGCGCCTGGTCCGCACCTTCCTGCGCGACAAGGACTCGGGCGCCGTCCAGTACGTGAACCTGGTCGAACCGGATGTGGCGTTTGCCGAAGTGGGCACACCCACCTGGGACGGCCTGCCGCTGGACCGCTACCTGTCGCTGCTGGACATGCTGAACCCCATGAACCGCCTGTGGAGCGACGGCCGCTGGAACAAGCTGACCGTGGCGCACGGCTGCTACTGGAAGAAATGCAGTTTCTGCGACGTCAGCCTGGACTACATCGGCCGCTACGAAGGCGCATCGGCCTCCGTGCTGGCCGACCGCATCGAAGCCATCGTCCGCGAAACCGGCCAAACCGGTTTCCACTTCGTCGACGAAGCCGCACCACCCAAATCGCTGAAAGCGCTGGCCACTGAACTGATCGACCGCAACGCCGGAATTTCCTGGTGGGGCAACATCCGATTCGAAAAGACCTTCAGCCCGGAATTGTGCGAGCTGCTGGCCGACAGCGGCTGCATCGCGGTGTCCGGCGGCTTGGAAGTCGCCTCAGACCGGCTGCTGAACCTGATGAAGAAAGGCGTATCGGTGGACCAAGTGGCCCGCGTCACGCGCGCCTTCACCGACGCCGGCATCCTGGTGCACGCGTATTTGATGTACGGCTTTCCCACGCAAACGGTGCAAGACACCGTGGACGCGTTGGAATACGTGCGGCAGCTATTTGAAAACGGTTGTATTCAAAGCGGGTTCTTCCACCGCTTCGCCTGTACGGTGCATTCCCCGGTGGGGAAGAACCCCGAGGAATACGGGGTGACGCTCAAACCGCTGCCCGATGTGACGTTCGCCAAGAACGATATCGGTTTTCATGACCCGACGGGTGTGGATCATGATGCCTTGGGTCGTGCGCTGAAGAAGGCGATTTATAACTACATGCACGGCATCGGGCTGGAAGAAGACGTGCGGACGTGGTTCCCGTTCAAGGTGCCGAAGACGACGGTGTCGCGGAACAAGATTGCCAGGGCGTTGAGTCAGCAGGGGTAGGGCGTGCGTGCCGGGCGGCTTGGCGCCGCCCGGGCAGTCATAAAGACTGGCGCAAAAAGCAGAAAAAAGACGAGATCAATACGGGGTCATCGTATGAACCTGGCTTTTTGCCATGCGCTGCACGCCGTACGCAGTGGCACCGCCGAAAACGGTGGAGTCCATGACGCCGCGAACTCGGACCGTCACGTATTCGTCCGTTTCTTCCACCACCTGGGATTCGCGGAAGACGAGCTCTTCAGGCATCGTGTACATACCCAGACCGCCCATTTTGCTTCCGATCAGATTCAGGCTGCCGAAATTGACGCGCTTGCCTGTCGCAGGCAGTTCGCCTTTCAGATCCCGCTTGACCAAGTCGGCAAGCGCGACGGCGCCATTATTTAGCTCTTTTTTATATTGGGCAATCTGCGCTTCGGACAGTTTTGCAAGCTCTGCGTCTGCGTAGACCGTCGGAAGATGGAACGTGTATCGCCCGACCCATTGGGTTTGCGCGTTGTCGACGTGGAAGACCAAAGCCAGCCTGAACTTTTCGTCGCTGCCATGCTGGACGAACACGAATGTCTTGAGATTGAAGGCTGCGGCGGTGTCAGACGATTTGATGCCTGCCGCTTCCAGCGCGCTGGTCGCCATTGGCAGCGGATCGATCTGGATGATCGAGTCCTTGTACCGTTGGGCCATTTCGCTCGAGAGGCGCGAAATGTTCATGCTGCCCAGAATCGGCCCCAGGAAAATGCTGCCGCCGCCAGTCTGCATGAAGATGTAGTGCGTGCCTTCAACGATGCCCGCCTGCAAGGGCATGTGCTTTTTGTCGGGCAGGTTGGGCGAGACGGAAACTTCCGCCGGCGTTCCCGGCGGCATAACGGGCGGGGTGGTTGTCTTGAGTGCGGGAGCGCAACCGCTCGCCAAAACTGCCAATGTCAAAACCAAAGGGTGAAACAGCCGCATGTCGCCGATCCGTCAGTAGGTTATCGAGGGTTTTCAGGAGCGCTATTTAACCTGAATCGGAGACGTTTTGATACATGAAAGCGACTCCACGTTTCGGCCCGTGCGTTCGACCTTGGAATGGGTCGTCTTGCGCACCGCGAGAAACTCCCTTTCGCCTAGAAACGCAGCGCCGAGTATTATGGCGATCGACGTGTTCGCGGGCCGACTGCCCGGCAGTCACGAGGTAGCTCGATGCAAAATAGACTCACCCTGCTGGCGCTGTCGACCGCGCTTTTGGCCGGATGCGGCCCTAACAAGATCATTGTGGATTTGCCTTCGCCCCAAGGCCAGTACCACGTTGAGGTCCGCAAATGCCCTCAACCTGGCTCCCTGACACGGACCGAGCAAACCCAGGTCTCGGTCTTGAAGTCCGGTACGTCAGAAAACTGCCAGTCCGCCGTGAATGCGCTGGCGCAATTCAATTCTTATTCACCGGACGACCAACTGCAGTTGGAATGGATTTCGGACGCGGAACTTAGAGCCTGGCATCCCGGCTTTGATCCCAAGTTCGGGCCTGCGTCGGCTTCATACAAGGCGGATAATCCGGTCAAGATCATTTTTGCACCGGAAAAATAGCCTGGGCGTCGTGCGTTCGGCAGAGGCCGGCGGCTACGTCGACGGCTTCGCCCCGTCGCAATGGTTCCTGAACGCCTTCTCGCCCGCATCAGAGATTTCTACCCACTTCTGATCCGGCGGGGCGTCCGCGACATAGCTGTCGTGCCAGTTCCACCATTTATAGGTCTGCGTCTGCGGATACCCCGGGGGTGAATCCTCCCAGACCTCTTGCCGGCCCAGCGGCGTGATGTCCAGATAGTTCCACGTCCCGCCCATCTGCTCGTCTCCCCGGTTATTCAGAAAGTACGTGCGGAACACGCGATTGCCGTCGCGGAAGAACACGTTCGTCCCATGCCATTCGTCTACCCCGAAGTCGGCGTCGAAACTGTCGGTCAGCGTGAACCACGGCATCGTCCAGCCCATGCTGGCCTTCAAACGGGCGATGTCGGCTTGCGGGGCGCGTGACACGAAGACCAGCGTCGTGTCGCGGGCGTTCAAGTGGGCCAGATGCGCGACCTGATCCGCCACCATCGAACAGCCCCGACACGCATGTTCCGGCCAGCCGTAGACACCGGGCTCGAAGAAAGCGCGGTAGACAATGAGCTGGCGGCGGTTGTCGAACAGGTCGGGCAGGGTGAGCTTGCCATTTGGGCCTTCGAAGACATATTCCTTGTCGACAGGCGTCCAAGGCATGCGACGACGTTCGGCCGCCAAGGCGTCACGGGCGCGGGTTTGGGCTTTTTCTTTCAGCAGCAATTGCTGGCGGGCGGATTCCCATTCGTCGGGGGTGACGATAGGGGGCGTCTGTAGAGCGGGCTGGCTGGATTGGCGGGTGGCTGGGGTAGGCGTGGTCATGATTGAAACCCTCCGAGGTGCGGTGATGTAAAGACAGTTTTGCACCATCGGAGGCACGCCGGGGAGTAACAAATGTGGCGCTATTTCAAGGCCTTAGGCTGACGGAGGGGGCGCCTGCTCGTTGTTCTGCGCGTCGAATTCGCTGCGGTTGAACAGATCGAAGTACAACGTGTCGGACCACTCCAGCCCCACCGGGTGCTCCGTTGCGCCTGTGTGCGTACTGTCGAATTCATTGTCCAAACGCAAGCCGAAAAAGGCATCCTGCGGGGGCATGCCGGTTTGCCGGGTCGCCAACATCAGTTGTTGCGCGGCCTGTTGGGCGTCGGCCGGAAGCGCATCCAGGGCAGCCCCTGCCTGTATGCATCGCATGATTTCCTGTTCCACGCACGCCTTCAATGGGGCCTCTTCAGATTCGGACATTGTGTCCAGTTCGACGGTCTCCAATAGCAGATACGTGTCGCGGTGGGCGTCTAGAAACGAGATCGTCTCGTCGAGACTCGAGAGCAGTTCGTCGTTCACCGGAGCAGGCGTCGTCGCCTTCGCCGTGTCTATTGATAAGTCTTGGGCTAGCGTAAATATCTGCATCAGCCGGCTGATCCAGGACGATGATTGCGGCGCGACGGCAGGTTGCGGCACATCTTTCGTGGGGTGCGCCGTAGCCCGCACGATCTCAGCGAAACGCTTGACTCGTTCGAAGCCGGCATCGAAGCGGCTGCTGATCGCGTAGAGCCGCGTCTTTTCCTCGGACTCGTCGCTATCGAATCCGTCGGCGACAAGCGATGCGCAAAGCTGCGGATCTCCCGACATGAGCAGGCGGTACATGAATGGCACGTCGTAAGGCCATTCGGATAGACCGGAAATCGTCTCCGGTCGGTCCGAGTAAGAACTGGGACGGTTGCTCAAGCTGTAGAGATAGGAACGATTGGCCATGGGGAGTGGGACCTAAGTTGTCTTCGAACGCATTCTCGGCGATATCCCAAATTGGCCAGGCACATAAAACAATGCAAATATGACAAATAACTGGCAAATGTAAATTCCGAGCTACGCAAACCGCCATCGTCCCGCCGACGCCCGGTACCCCGACCGGTGCATAGCGCATACCGGCCACCGCGGTAAGGGTGTCCGGAAAACCCGGGTTAGCTCAGACTACCGTTGTGGAGGGCGCTCTTGGAGCCTGCGCCCCAGTTGGGTGGCGCGTCGCTAACCGCCCATTTGCCAAACGAACGATACGTGGGTCGTTCGCTCCAACGGCAAAGAAATACCGGCGAATCGCGCTTCGATGCGATCGCGCTCCCGCGCATCGATGCGTTCCCCAAGTACCAATGGCAGCCGTCGGCAACGGGTGAGCGCATCGGCTACGCCAATCTGGAGCAGTTCAGCTGTCGCACGTGCTGCGGCAGCGATGCGGTCTGCTGGGCACGTCATCAATTGAAGGTCGTATTCAGCGTACAGGTCACGCGACAGTCCGGGCAATGGCTCCGGTTCGCTGCCTCCGCTATAGAACTCCCCGCGATCCAGAAAAGCGTCCTGCTCGGCATAGTGTTCAAGCGCGACGGCATAGTCTTCAAGCTGCGAAAGCGGTTGTTGCCGCTTCTGCACGCTCAGCACGTCAGCGAAGGTGGAGGCCTCGAGATAACTGACCAGCCCATGTTCGACGGCGAATGCGGGATGTTCCTCGCCATCGCTGTCGGATACGAGTTCCATTTCGTCTTCACTGGAAGACAAATAGACCTGCGCCTCAAGCAGTGGGACGCCGTCGGTCGTGTAGACCCAGGAGTAGCGGTCCCACACATCGCCGTCGTCGTGACAGGCGGCGATCGCTTCGATACTGTCGAGTAGGCTTAAAAGCTTGGCCATGAAAAGACTATCAGTCGAAAGAAACGAATGATGCCAGATCACGATTTCGCTAACCCGGGTCCGCAGTCTGACACCATTTTTTACGGAGTCACGCGGTCGCCTCCGTGTTCCCACCCGTACACTATTCCCATCATCAAGGAGCGATATGTCGATGCAAACGTTGGGCCGTTACGGGATGGTGCTGTTTCTTGCTGCGCTGAGTTCAGGGTGTTCTTCAGTCATTGGCGAATGCGGACTGGTTCGCAGCAGCTGCATGTATGAGGGCCAATACGAGCAGGGCGAGGAAGACTATGCGGAAGCGGAAGCGAAGCGCTTGAACAAGCAGTCGACGGATCAGCTGCGTCGAAGCAATTGATTCCGGGGCCACGCCTGGTCCGCTTGCTAACACGGAGTCGGACTGACACCATAAATTCCCCCATGGACCGGCGTTATCCGGCAGGCGATAGCTCCCGTCCGCTATCGTCTCTGCCGAAATTGCAGGTCGATGCCGCTTTTGGTCAGCGCCGTCTGTGCATCCGGGTCCCGGCCGCTTCGAGCACTCGCTCCAGAGCCGCGTTCACTTCGTCGGAATCCATTATCCGGGTGAATTCAAAGTGCATGCCATCCAGCCGGCCTATATAAAAACCACCCCAGTAAGCGCCAAACTCCTGCGCCACCGGAACCAGCCGGTAGACACAGCCGATCTCGTCGGGAGTCGCGGGGAAGGCATTCAACTTGTTCGCGCTGTAATTGATATCGAACGCGGTTGCCCAGCAATGGTTGCTCAACTCATGCGTGCTGCCGCGCTTGTAGCGCCGGCTGAAAGTGCCTTCGAAGGATTTCACTTCCGGCAGCAGGCCTGCCTTTTCCCAGGCGCTCCATAGCGCAGTCAGCTGATACGTCAGCTCTTTATGAAACGGCACCTTGGGCTGCCCGCCAGCAATGCCCTTCAACTGCGGCAGGGCCACCGACCGCAAGTGCTCCGCTTCCCACCCGTTGGTAATGATCAGGCGTTCCATATTGCCCGGCTCGCCCGCCGGCTTGGCCTCGATGCGTCCAAACACGTCGTGCATCTGTTCCTGGCTAAGCGGGCTTTTGGTTTGCGCGGCGATTTCGGGATAGGAATAACCCCAAAGCTTGGCCGCCAGACGAGCATCGAAATCGTCTTTGGTGTCGAAGGCCAGGCCGCAACCCAAGGTCATGTTCCCCACGATCCCATCGACAGTGAGGATGCTCGCGTTCGCCTTCTTGTTGAACGCGGCCTGGAAACTGCGGGTTCCCTTTTCGCTTTCTCCATCGAACTGCTTTTCCCCATGCGCGAAGTTGTGGTCCTGCAGAAACTGATTCCAACGCTCGACCAGCAGTCGTGAATCACCCCGGTTGAATCTAGGCATGATTGTCTCCAGTGTTTTTGGTGCGTCGTTTATGTGCAGGGGCGGAGTGTCATTGCGTTGCAGGGGCGTTCAACAACCAACCGAAGACTGGATCGGCTTGCGTCAAGGGCGGCGCAGTATCGGCTGAAGACGGGGTGGCTGCCGGTATGGAAGGGGCTACCGGAGACCCCGTTTTTACACACGACTCTATATCCAGGAGGGCCAGCTTTACCTCCTTGGCGAGTAGTTCAGCCGCCCGATAATTTTGATTGGCGACGCCTTCGACCTTCGTCCCTGGACCCTGTAGCGGTGTGCTCTGCATCTTGTAGTAACTGTTGTACGCCGCCAGTACCGCCGCGGCATCGATGGGGGCCGGCGTCAGCGTATTGAGATTCTGGCGGAGTTGCGATTGAATCTCCATCGATGCGAAATTCATGGACCGCACCAGCATGGGCAGCTTGTTGAGCACGTCGATCAACGACGGTGGGGCGCTGTTCTGCAAGGCGTACGTCACCGTGACCACACAGCCCGCCTTCTTCGCCGCGGCATCGAAAAAGCCGCGCTGAGCCTCCAGGTGATACCGCGCACCCAATTGACTCGCACCCGCCGCAATGCCGGCGCCGGTAGCCGTGGTCGCCACGTTTCCAATCAAGCCGCCCGTGACTCCGACGATCACACCTGCCAACGTCCAGTCGCTCTGTTCGTACAAGGCGAGCTGCGCCCGGTCCGCGCGGTCTTGATACGCCGTCCGTTCGGCGACAAGGCGGTCATTGCCCTCGGGGACGGTGGCGAAAGGCTTGAGCGGTGCGGGCGTGTACATCGGATAGGCGCCCGGAGGACGGGCGGCACAGCCGGCGAATAAGACCGAGACCAAGAATAAGGGCAGCCAAGGGCGGCTCGCCGTTCCTTGCGCCGACAGCCGCAATAGCCGAGCAAAAGGGGCATTACCCATCAGGCGCTTGCACATATTCTTGGATGGCGATAATTGGACCGAGCATCTCTGGCGAATGCTGGTAGCGTAGCAACGAGGATCCGATGCGCCTAGCCGTCCAAAAGCATGATGCCGGAGGTCCGAAGAGCCAATCCGGGCGTCGCCAGCGCCTAGAAAACCCGGGCTAGCTCAGACTGCATTTTCCGCACAATGCGGTCAGGCTCCCGCAAAGCGCTGCGCCAACTGATCGCAATACCGAACCAGAATCGCCGCATCCACACCCACCGCCGTAAACAGACTGCCGGCTTCGATATACCGACGCGCCAGCGTCTCATCCGTGGTCAGCACCCCTGGCGCTTTACCCGCCGCGCGCACGCGCCGGATGGCGCTTTCCACCTCGGCCACCACCTTCGGATGCTGCGGTTCGCCCGGGTAACCCAGGCTGGCAGCAAGATCCGCAGGGCCAATGAACACGCCATCGACCCCGTCCACCGCAATCATGGCGTCCAGATTCTCCAGCGCCTCGCCGGTTTCGGCCTGCACCAGCAAGCACAGTTCCTCTTCGCAACGGCGCATATAGTCCGGCACGCGTCCGTATCGGGTCGCCCGCATCGTCCCGCTGACGCCCCGCACGCCGCGCGGCGCATAGCGCATGCCGGCCACCGCGCTTTGCGCCTCATCCGCGTTCTGCACATACGGCAACAGCAAGGTCTGCGCGCCGATATCCAGATACTGCTTGATCTGCACCTTGTCATTCCACGACGGCCGTACCACCGGATGGCTGCGGTAAGCGCTTGCCGCCTGCAACTGCGCCATGACGGTGGGCAGCACCACGGGCGTGTGCTCGGTATCCAGCAGCAGCCAATCAAAGCCGCTGGCCGCCACCAGTTCGGTGCTGTTGGGATGACCAAGCGTCACCCACAGCCCAGTCTGATGACGCTGTTCACGCAGCGCGCGCTTAAACGTATTAATGGGGAGTTCCATGCGCGGCGTCCTTAAGAGAAATGCACCGAGATGCTGCCCAGCTTGCCGTAGTCGGCATGCAGCGTATCGCCACGCTTGACAGCAACGGTACGGGTGAAGGAACCGGCCAGTACGATGTGTCCGGCTTCCAGCCCGGCGTCGTGCTGGGCCAGCTTGTTGGCCAGCCAGGCGATACCCAGCGCGGGATGCCCCAGCACCGCGGCCGAGACGCCGGATTCTTCGATCACGCCATTCTTCAACAGCAAAGCGCCGACCCAGCGCAGGTCGATATCCAACGGCCGCACCGGCCGCCCGCCCAGCACGATGCCCGCGCACGCGGCGTTGTCGGCGATGTTGTCCACGATGCGGCGCGGATACTTGCTGCGGCCGTCAATCAGCTCCAGCGCAGGCACCACGTAATCGGTGGCGTCCAGCACGTCGAACAGGCTCACATCCGGGCCGCGCAGGGGTTTGCCCAGCACAAAGGCCAGCTCCACCTCCACGCGCGGCACGATCAGCTTGTCGGTGGGAATGGTCTGCCCGTCTTGAAAGAACATCGTGTCCAGCAAATGACCATAGTCGGGCTCATCAATGCCGACCGTGCTTTGCATGGCTTTGGACGTCAGGCCGATCTTGTGACCACGCAGCTTGGCGCCGTCGGCAATCTTCTGGTCGATATTGCGCTGCTGGATGGCATACGCATCGGCAATCTCAATGCCGGGAAACGCCTGGTCCAACTGCGTGGTGGGCACGCCGCTGCGCTCGGCTTCAAGCAGCAGGCTGGCCGCCCGGGCGCGGTCTTCGTTGTTAAGCATGGAAAGCTCCTGATCAGTGCGCTGCGAACTCGTCGGCCACGGGGTTGGACAACACACCAATGCCGCCCACTTCCACTTCGACGACGTCGCCCGGCTTCAAGAAGCGCGGCGGCGTAAAGCGCACGCCCGCGCCAATCGGCGTGCCGGTGGAGATCACGTCGCCGGGTTGCAGCGTGGTCCAGATGGAGATGTAGCGGATCAGTTCCGCGAACGGGAACATCAGGTTGTCGGTGGCGTCTTGCTGGCGCAGTTCGCCGTTGACGCGCGTGTTCACCGTCAACGGCGCGGCCGGGTCGAATTCATCGGCCGTCACCATCCATGGCCCCATCGAACCGCTGGCGTCAAAGTTCTTGCCCTGCGTCACGTTGAACTTGCCGTGCTTGATCCAGTCGCGCACCGTGCCTTCGTTCAGGCAGGTCAGGCCCGCGATGTGGCTCCAAGCGTCTTCGGCAGCAATGCGGCGTCCGGCCTTGCCGATGATGATGGCGATCTCGCCTTCGTAATCCAGCTGCTCGGATTCCGGCGGGCGCAGCAGGGGTTCGCCATGCCCCACGAACGATCCCGGAAAGCGCGGGAACACGCTGGGGTAGGCGGGCGGCGCGCTGCCGTCCTGGTATTCCTCGTTGCGTTTGCCGTAGTTCACGCCGACGCAGATGATTTTTTCAGGCGAGGGGATTGGCGGCAACAGCCGCACCGCGTTCAGCTTATGCGTGGGGGTAAGCGTGTCCGCCAATTCGGCCAGCGCGGGCAGGGCGTTGGCTTCCAGCGCGTCGCGCAGGGTGGCAAAGCCTTGGCCAGGGCCGTGGCCGTCCAGTGCAACGATCTGGTCCTGTCCGCGCAATGCGCCAAAGTGCGTGCGGCCTTGATGCGTATAGCTAAGGAGTTTCATTCGTCGAATCCAAACAATCGAGCGGGGTTGTCCACCAGGATTTTCTTAAGCGTCGCGGCGTCGCCCGCATAGCGCGCCAACTGGTCCACCAACTGGCCCTCGTCAGGCGTGGGCTTGGTGGAGACGGGATGCGGCCAGTCGCTGCCCCACACCACGCGGTCGGGGTTGGCGGCGATCAGCGCTTGCGCAAGCGGCGTCACGTCGTTCCAAGGGGGGCCGCTGCGTGAGATTTTTTCCGTCAACGACAACATCACCCAGAAGTTGCCGCGCGGCAGCAACGACTCCAACAACTGTCGAGTCGGGTCTGCCGCGCCCGCAGTGGGATCGGCACGCCCCATGTGGTCCAGCAGCACCGGAATATCCAGCCGTTCAAACTGCGCCGCCTGCGCCATCATGCCGTCGGGTTCGGGCTGAAACTTGGCGTACCAGCCCAGCTCGCGGATGCGGGCGATGGCGCGGTCAAACACGGCGGGCGCCATGCTGATGCCCAAGCCCTGACGCGTAAACCGCGCCCCGCGCACACCCGCATCATGCAGCTTTTGAATATAGGCATCGTCACACTCGGCCAGCACCACCGCATTCGCGCAACCGCGATACGACGGTCCGGCAGCGGCCAGGCCGTCCAGCACCACCTGGTGATCCGCGCCATAGGTGGTGGCCTGCACGATCACGCCGCGCTCGATGCCCAGCAGACGATGCAGGCCCAGCGCGGTCTCGATGGTGGCGCTGGGCATCTCATACGCCGCGCCGGGCCGCACGGGATAGCGGTCGGCGGAGCCAAACACATGAAATTGGCTATCGCAGGCGTTAGGCGGCAGGCGGGTGGCGGGGGCGGTCGGACGGGGATTGAAAGGTTGGTACTGCGAGGGCGGGTACTGGGGAGGTTGGCTTTGCTTCATCGTCTGTCTCCCTTACCCGATCACGGCCACAAAATCACACTCGATCAGCTTGTCGCCATCCAGATCGGCCTGCATCGTGTGACGCGCCGGGCGGTTATTCGTATCCGGAAACGCTTGCAGCCACACGGCGTTGAGCGCTGCCCGCTGGCTGCGGTCGCGCATCCACACCGTCATCTTGGCGATGTGATCCAGCGTGCCGCCGCCCGCTTCCACAATGCGGCGCACATGGTCGAACATCAGTTCGCACTGGCGCTCCAACGTCGCGCCGTATGCGCCCGTGGCGGGGTCGGTGCCTTGGATGCTGCCCGAATACAGCATGGGCCCAATCCGGCACGCGGCCGGAATGGGATTCTTGTGGCTGAAGCCTTCGGCGTAAATGCTGCGTCTGCTCATGGCGGGTTCCGTGTGGAGAATGGGGGTAGGGCGGCATCGCTGTCATGGCCAAACAGAGCCGCGATGCGTCCGGTTGTCAGGGCGTAGCCCCTGGTGCGGCGGGTCAGGCAGTCGTCGGCCTCAGTTCGCGGTGATGCCCGCCCGCTTGATGATCGGCGTCCAGCGTGCGTCCTCCGACGCCAGATAGCGCGTGAATTCCTCGGGCGTACTGCCACGCGCCTCGGCGCCCAGCTCATCAAAACGCTGAATGATCGTCGGCTGCGCCAGAATCTTGGTCAGCGCCTCGCTCAAGCGCTTCTGCACATCCGGCGGCGTGCCCTTGGGCGCAAGCAGCCCGGTAAACGTAGCCGCCTCCATACCCTGCACACCCGCTTCCGCAAACGTCGGCACGTCCGGCATCGACGGCACGCGCTTGGCCGTCGTTACCGCCAGCGCGCGCAAGCGCCCATCCTTCACATACGGCAGCGCCACCGAAATCTGATCAAAGTTGAAATCCACCTGGCCGCCCAACAGATCCGTCGTGGCCGGCGCGTTGCCCTTGTATTGCGCCGTCGTCCAACGCGCGCCCGTCAACGACTGCAACAGCTCGCTGACCAGATGATTCGTGGTCCCCGCACCGGGCGACGCCATGTTCAGCTTGCCCGGCTCTTTCTTCGCCAGCTCCAGCAACTCGGCCAGCGTCTTGGCCGGCAAGCCCGGCTTCACCTGCAACACCAGCGGCGTGTACGACACCGAACTGATCGGCGCAAAGTCCCGATCCCACTTGTACGCGTCGCGCTTGAAAATCAGCGGCGAAAACAACAGCGGCCCGTTCGCTGCCATGAACAAGGTGTAGCCATCCGGCTCGGACCGCGCCACCTGCTCGCCGGCAATCATCCCGCCCGCGCCCGGCTTGTTTTCAACGATGAAGGGCTGCCCAAACGCCGTCTGCAAACCCGGAGCAATCAGCCGCGCCGCCACATCCACATTGCCGCCCGGCGGGTAGGGCACCACGATCTTCACGGGTTTCTCGGGCCACGCGGCGTGCGCCATGGAAGTCAGAACGGTCAGCGCCACCGTGGCGCAGGCGCGAAGGGCGTTGCGATGCATGGTTTGTCTCCTGGTCGTGTCATCACGATGTGTTTGTTGTGTTTGACGACACTCTAGAAATTCCCGCGCCGCTGAACAATCCGAATTTCAAGAAAAGTTCCGGATATTGGACTCTTTTTGCAGGTTGCTTTGCGGCGGGCTCTTGGCGCGGCTTCATTTCACCGGAGAATTAGCCTGGGCGCCTATTGCGCGCGCGGTTTTATTCATTGTTGAATGTTCAATATCCGGACTACGGAGCCAGACCCACCATGCACCTTCCCGCCAGCGACCTGAACCCCGAGCAAACCTACCGCCTGATGAGCGGCATCGTCGTGCCCCGGCCCATCGCCTGGATCAGCAGCGTCAACGCCCACGGCGGCGTCAACCTGGCGCCATTCAGCTGCTACACCTTCGTCTCAAACAAACCGCCCATGATCGGCGTGAACATCGGCCGCAAGGCGGGTGTGAGGAAAGACACGGCCCAGAACATCCTGGCCAACCGCCACTTCGTCGTCAACGTCGGCGACGAAACCCTGCTTGATCCCCTGCACGACAGCGCCCAAGAACACCCGCCCGAAATCAGCGAAGTCGACGTGCTGGGCTTAAGCGTGCTGCCCGGCGCCGTTATCGACACCCCAAGACTGGCCGCCGCGCCCATCAGCCTGGAATGCCGCTTTCATAGCGTCACCCCATTTGGCGATACCGGGGCGGAGTTCTTCGTGGGAGAAGTGGTGATGTTCCATATTCGGGATGGGCTGCTGCAAGACGGCAAGATCGATACGGCGTTGCTGCGTCCTATCTGCCGCATCGGCGGCCCCAACTACGCATCGCTAGGCCCCATCGTCACCAAGCGCGGTATTCAGCAGACGCCCAAATCCATTATCAAACCGGAGGCCACGTGAGCGAATCCGAAGATAAAAGCGCGGCGGGCGCGCAGACCGTGCGCAGGGCCTTGGCGCTGCTGCGCCTGATTGCCTGCGGACAAGAACGCGGCGTACGGCTGGTGGATCTGGAACGCATGTCCGGCTTGAATCGGCCCACCGTGCATCGCTTGCTGAAGACGCTGGTGCAAGAGGGCGCGGTTGAACAGGATTCAGAAACGCGACGGTATTTGATCGGGCAAGAGATCAGTTTGCTGGGGCTGGCCAGGACAAGGCGCTTTCCGCTGCTGACGCTGGCGGACCCGTATATGAGCGAGCTGGCCGATCAAGTGGGGGATACGGTGTTTTTGAGTATTCGACATGGGCACGATTCGATTTGTATTGGACGGCGCACGGGTAGGCATCCGATACAGGTGCTGTCGATTGAAGTGGGGGTGAGACGGCCGTTGGGGGTGGGCGTGTCGGGGGTGGCGTTGTTGGCGAGTTTGGGGGTGGAGGAGAGTGTGGAGTTGGTGGGGGGGAATGCGGCCAGGCTGGAGGTGATGGGGGAGCGGGTGGAGGAGGTGATTGGGAGGGTGGAGGTGGCAAGGAGGGAGGGGATTGCGTATGCGGCAATAGGGTTGATGCCGGGGACTAGTGCGGTGGCGGTGCCGGTGTTGACGGAGAAGGGGCAGGCGTTGGGGGCGATTACGGTGACGGCGATGGCGGAGAGGTTGGGGGTGGAGAGGTTTGGGATGGTGGTGGAGAAGATGAAGGCAGCGGCGGGGGGGATTGCGGGGAGGTACGCCCAGGTGTTGGGTCAGATGTAAATCTCTGACCTGGGTTGTGAGAAATTCAGTGTTCTAGGCTTGTATGGATCAAGATCTGCGAACAATTTACCGCTGAGACCAAGCGGTTGCTGTCTTATATATGGCCGCTTGTGGGGAGCTTTAGCGCTGTCGTAGATCAAAGTTGGAAATTCGCTGTCAGACTGCAATTTCGACGTGAACGCCAGGAGCGCAGGGAGTGTCAGTATTTTTGTGTTTAAGGCGTTAATAGCCTGACCGTTGTTTGGATCAAGCTTGTTGATGCTATCTCAGCGGTACGGGTCAGTGAAGCGCTCTGCATAAATCACAGCGAACTGGTTCATAGCGGCCTTCCAGTCGTGCGTAGCGCTGCCCCAGGCCCCAGTGATGTTGCGCAGGACCAACCACAGCAGCTTGGTGGCGGCCTGGTCGCTCGGGAAGTGCCCCCGCGTTTTCACCGCCCGGCGCAGCTGTGCGTTGATGCTCTCGATGGCATTGGTGGTGTAAATCACCTTGCGGATCGCCGGCGGGAACGTAAAGAACGGGATCACGCGATCCCAGGCCCGGCGCCATGCGTCAGCGATCGGCGCGTAGCGCTGGCCCCAAGGGCCTTGCTCGAACGTCGTTAGCGCAGCCAACGCCGCCTCGACCGTCGCCGCCGTGTAGATCGGCTTCAAGGCCGCAGCCACCGTCCGGCGCTCCTTCCAGCTGGCGTAGTCCAGGCTGGAGCGGATCAGGTGCACGATGCAGGTCTGCAACGTCGTGGACGGGAACACCGCGTTCAGCGACTGCTCCATGCCCTTCAGGCCATCGGTAACGGCGATCAGGATGTCCTGCGTGCCGCGGGTCTTGAGCTCGTTGAACACCTTCATCCAGAACTTGGCGCCCTCGGTCTGCTCGATCCACAGACCCAGGATGTCGCGCGTGCCGTCGGGTAGCACCGCCAGCGCCAGGTACACCGCCTTGTTGCGCACCACGCCGTCCTCGCGGATCTTGACCCGCAGCGCGTCGAAGAACACCACCGGATACATGGTCTCTAAGGGACGGGTCTGCCAGGCCGTGACCTCGTCCATGACCGCGTCGGTCACCGAGCTGATGAACTCCGGCGAGACGTCTGTCCCGTATTGCTCGGCCAGAAACCCCTGGATCTCGCGTACCGTCATGCCATGGGCGTACATCGCGATGATCTTGTCGTCGAACCCGGTAAAGCGCCGCTCGTGCTTGGGGATCAGGATCGGGGCGAAGCTGCCGTCGCGGTCGCGCGGGATCTCCACCCGCAGCGGCCCGTCATCGGTCAGTACCGTCTTGCGACTCTTGCCGTTGCGCTGGTTGGTGGCTTCCTCGGGGCGTTCACCGCCTGCGGGATAGCCCAGGTGATGCCCCAACTCCGCGCCGAGCGCCCGCTCGATCAGCGCCTTCTTGAACGCCATCGACAGGTCCTGCACCGCCTCGGCGGTCATCGGGCCTTTAACAAATTGATCCACCAGATCGGCCGGTATCGCCGGCAGTTCCCGTAAGGGGGTCTTTTTCTTGGTAGCCATACATGCTCCTTGAGCGACATGTTAGGCCCCAAACACAAAATTTATGACACTCCCGGAGCGCATGACGCTGCTAGCGCCAAATTGCAGTCTGACACCATAAATTCGCGAAAACTACCTATGCAGGTGTCCACTAAAACTTGACCACTACACGCCGTCCGTTACGCGCCGGCCTGACTCTCCGCCTCGCCTATCCGGAAGACTTGAGATAGATCCCAGCCCCCCATGCCGCGCCGCACGGCATCCTGCAGCAGCCGGCGCACTTCCGGCAGCACGCGTTGGACGGTGGCGCTCGCTTCGGCCAGTTCGGCAATCGCGTCAAGATCCTTGAGCAGTACGCGTACCGTGCCGGTGGCATGCTCGGGCGGGGTCACCATGCGCGGCCACAACGTTTGCAGCAGCACGGAGTCGGCCCAACCGCCTTGCAGGGCCGACGGCAGGGCCGCGGTATCGATGCCGCTGCGCTTGGCCAGCACGAAGGCTTCGGCCAAGCCGGCGAGCGTGGTCGCGACGATGGCCTGATTGGCGAGCTTGGTGGTCTGGCCCGCGCCGACGTCGCCCATGCGCGTGACGCGTGAGGCGTATGCGCGCAGCACGGGCGTCACGGCTTCGATCGTGTCCGCTGGTCCGCCCGCCATGATGGCCAGCTTGCCGTGCGCCGCGCCGTCTGTGCCGCCCGAGACAGGCGCATCAATCCACACGCCGCCGGTTGCCGCCGTCCAGCGCCCAGCCAGGACGCGGGTGAACGCGGGCGACAAGGTCGAATGGTCGATGAGGCAAGCGGGCGGTGTGGCGGCTTGCGCCAGCCCATGTGCACCGAACACCACGTCCTCCACGGCTTGGCCGTCGCCCAGGCAAAGCAGGGCGATGTCCACGCTCTCGCCCAGCGCTTGAGGCGTGGCCTTCGCCACGGCCCCGGCAGCGGCAAGGGAGCCGAGCTTCGCGCTGGAACGGTTCCAGACAGCGACCTCATACCCGGCGGCCATCAGCCGCCGGGTCATGGGTTCACCCATGCGGCCGATGCCGCAAAAGCCGACACGCGGCGTCCTCGTCATTGTTGGCCTCCCTGCGCTGGCGTCTCCCCGAGAGCCGCTTCGTAAGGCCAGCTCACGGCCCCGGAATGGGTCACGGCGCCCAGCTTGGCCGGACGCACCAGCGCTTCATATTTCTCAAGCACGCCGCCCAGCCTGCCGCGCGCGAACGGCTGGCTGGCTGCCGCCCGTTGCGCGAGTTCCTCGTCCGAGAGTTCGACGTCCAGGCTTCCTTTGATCGCGTCGATATGTATGCGGTCGCCGTCGCGCAGCAAGCGTATTGGGCCGCCCGCCGCCGCTTCGGGGCCGACATAGCCGATGCACATGCCGCGCGTGGCGCCCGAGAACCGGCCATCGGTAAGCAGCGCGACCTTTTCACCCATGCCTTGCCCGTAGATTGCCGCGGTGACGCTCAGCATTTCACGCATGCCCGGGCCGCCCTTGGGCCCTTCGTTGCGAATCACGAGGACGTCGCCCTCCCGATAGGCGCTGGCGGCAACCACCGCCATGCAGTCCTCTTCTGTCTCGAAGACCCGCGCCGTGCCCGAGAACACCAGCTGCTTGAGGCCGGCGGTCTTCAGCGCGGCGCCGTCCGGGGCCAGATTGCCGCGCAGGACCACCAGCCCTGCGTTGGGCGAGAGCGGTTCGTCATGCGGCTTGACGACGCGGCCGTCGGGGCCGGGGAAGGCGCGCAGTGCCGTTTCCAGCGTTTCGCCGCTTTGCGTGAGCGTGTCGCCGTGTATATGCCCGCCCGCGAGCAGGGCGTTGAGCACCGCCGGCACGCCGCCAACATGATGCAGGTCCACGGCAAGATAGCGTCCGCCCGGCTGCATGTCGCCGATCAGCGGCGTGCGCGCCAGCACTTCTGAGACGTCATCGAGCGTGAAGGCGATGCCTGCCTCGTGGGCGATGGCCGGGATGTGCAGCATGGCATTGGTCGACCCGCCGGTGGCGGCGACGGCCGCGCAGGCGTTCTCCAGGCTCTTGCGGGTCACCAGGTCGCGTGGCAGCGGCCCGCCGTTGCGCAGCGCGCGCATGACGTTTTCGCCGGCGCGGCGGGCAATCGCGATGCGTTCGCTGTAGACGGCCGGAACCATCGCCGAGCCCAGCGGAGCCAATCCCAGCACTTCGGCGACCATCGCCATGGTGTTGGCCGTGAATTGCCCTGGGCAGGAACCGGCGGTCGGCGTGCAGCGCTTTTCTATGCCGCGCAGCGTTTCGGCCGACATATCGCCGCGCTGCGCCGCGCCTACGGCCTCAATGGCCGTCAGGATCGTGGCCTGCGAGCCGTCCGGGGCCACGCCCGGCAGCATCGCGCCGCCGAACAGGAACACGCCGGGGACGTTCACGCGCACCATGCCCATCAGGATGCCGGGCAGGGTCTTGTCGCAACCGGCCACGCCGACCAGCGCGTCGTAGCAATGGGCGCGCACGAACAACTCGACGCTGTCGGCGATGGTCTCGCGCGACACCAGCGAGAACCGCATGCCCGAGTGATTCATCGACGTGCCGTCGGAGACCGAGATCGCCGAGCCGCGTATCGGCACGCCGCCGCCCGCCGCGATCCCGAGACGGACGTTGTCCGAGATCTGGTTCAGCGACATGGAACAGGGCGTGTTCTCGCCGTACGTGTCGACGATGGCGACGAACGGCTTGTCGATGGCTTCGTCGTCCAGGCCCGTGGCGCGCAGGAAAGCGCGGTGCGGCGCGCGCGTCACGCCCTCGGTGACCGTGCGGGAGCGGTGTTTGTGCAGATCTTTCATGGATGGAGTTCCTAGTATCGGGAAGGCTCAAGTGTTGAGCATCAGACCGTTTTCGATGGCCAGCACCTGGCCGGTCATCGCTGGCGCGCGGGCGACGACGAACCAGGCCAGTTCCGCCACTTCCGACGGCTGGGACACCCGCTTGAGCGGCGCGTTCTCGCGCATGCCCTCGACCACGCGGGCGTAGGCCTTGTCGCCGAGCACGCGCCGCAGCAGGCCGTCGTCGACCATGCCCGGGGCGATAGCATTCACGCGGACCTGCGGGGCGAGATTGCGCGCGAGCGACAGCGTCAGCGAATTGACCGCGCCCTTCGAGGCCGCATAGGCGATGGACGATCCTGTGCCATTCAGGGACGCGAGCGAAGAAATATTGATGACGCAGCCCGACGCCGCGCCTGCCGGACGCTCGCGCAACAGGGGAGCCGCGGCGCGCGTCATCTGGAACATGCCGATGAGGTTCACGCGGTAGACGCGCTCGAACTCGCTGGCGTCGATCGCTTCGAGGTCCCCGTGCGGAATCACGCGCGTCGTGCCCGCGCTGTTGACGACAGCGTCCAACCGTCCCCACTGGGTCGCGACCGCATCGATCATGCCGCGGCAGGCAGCGTCGTCGCCCACGTCGGCATCCACGATGAGGGTCTGGGCGCCGGCCTCGCCGCATTGCGCGGCCACCGCCTCGGCCCCCGCCCGGGTGCTGTCGTCAAAATTGTTGATGGCCACCGCCCAGCCCTCACGCGCGAAATGCAGCGCCGTGGCGGCCCCGATGCCACTGGCCGCACCGGTCACCAGGCAGACGGGCGCGCTCATGCTTGCTCCCGCTTCGTACGCAGCGACAGCGCGATGAAGGCCCCGCCGACCAGTGCGCAGGCCAGCAGGATCATGCCGGGAAGCAACTGCCCCGTGGTGTCCTTGAGAAAGCCGATGACATAGGGGCTGACGAAGCCGGCCAGATTGCCGACCGAATTGATCAGCGCGATGGCCGCCGCGGCGCCCGCGCCGCTCATCATCGCCGTGGGAATGCCCCAGAAGACCGGCGCGATCGAATTGATGCCGATGGCGGCGACGATAAGGGCGGCCATCGACCACCACAGGTGCTCGGCAAGCAGCACCGAAACCAGCATGCCGACGGCGCCCAGCACACAGCACACGGCAACGTGGATGCGGCGTTCGTTCGTGCGGTCCGCATGGCGCGCGATGAGAATCATCGCCACCGCGCTGACCAGCGACGGCACCGCCGACAGCAGGCCGATATTGCCCAGGTTGGCGACGCCAGCGGCCCGTATCATCGTCGGCAGCCAGAACACCAAGCCATAATTTCCCATGGCGATGCAGAAATAGAGCAGGCCGAGCAGCCACACTTTGCGGTCGCCGAACACCTGCCGCACGCTATGGCGGGCGCGGGTGCTGTCGTCGGCTGCAAGATCCTGCGCCAGCAGGCGCTTCTCGTCCGCGTTCAGCCACTTCACCGTCTCGATCCGGTCCTGCAGCATGAAGAAGGCGGCAATCCCGACCAGCAGCGACCCAATACCTTCGACCAGGAACAGCCACTGCCAACCGGCCAGATCATGCAGGCCGCCGAACCGCTCCATGATCCAGCCGGACAGCGGACCGCCGATGGCGCCCGACACCGGAATGGCGACCATGAACAAGGCGATGATCTGCGAGCGGCGGCTCGACGGAAACCAGGTCGACAGATACAACACAATGCCCGGAAAGAAGCCGGCTTCAGCCACCCCCAGCAGGAAACGCAGCAAATAGAAAGACAGCGGTCCCTGCGCGAACATCGTCAGCGACGAAATGATCGACCACGTGACCATGATGCGCGCGATCCAGATGCGCGCGCCCACGCGATGCAGGATCAGATTGCTGGGCACTTCGAAGATGAAGTAGCCCAGAAAGAAGATGCCGGCCCCCAAACCATAGACCGTTTCCGACATCGACAGGTCGGCCAGCATTTGCAGCTTGGCAAAGCTTACGTTCACGCGGTCGATGTACGCGACGATGAACGACAGGAACAGGAACGGCATGATGCGCCAGGCCAGCTTGCGGTACAGCGCATCTAGCTGCGCAGGATTCTGCGCGGCCTGCGCGCCAGCGTACGGCTGCGCGCCGCCGGAAAGGGACGTGCTCATGAGTGTTGTCTCCGTGGGTGTGTGCCATGGGGCACATCGAGTTATTTGGCAGACTGTGAGTTCGGTTATGCGTGTGGCATCGGCATGGGATCAATCGTTGTTCCCGTTTAATCGTCGATGCTTCACGAAAGGCCTGCGCTACAGTGCTGTCCGTTCGAAGGGTACGAGTTGCTCTTACTCGGCGGCAAATCACACTTTGCGCATCTGGCATTACCATTTGGTTATGATTAGCGACTTGCGCCATGACGCCATGGCGACCGATACCCCTGTCTTCCCATTCCCGACATGTCCGCCAGCACGCCGTCCGACAATTCGATAGAACGCTTTTTCCGCAGCGGCCTGAAGCTAGGGCATCTGCGCATCCTGGTGACGCTCGGCGAATTGGGTCAGGTGACGCGGGTGGCCGCGGCGTTCCACGTCACGCAGCCGGCCATCTCGAAGCAGATCGCGGAGATCGAGGAGGCGCTGGCCACGCCGGTTGTGCGCCGCGTGGGCAACGCCATTGAATTGACGCGCATAGGACGCGTGCTGGTCGAACGCGGGCGCGAGATCCTGCGCCAGATCGAACTGGCGCGACGCGACGTCACCGCGCTGGCCGCTGGCACGGCGGGCCACGTCAGATTCGGCGCCGTGGTGACGATTCCCCAACCCTTGATCGCACATGCCGTCGAGCTGTTCACGCGGCGCGCGCCGAACGCCTCGTTCTCGTTCGTGGAAGCCACGCTCGACCGCCTGCTCAAGATGATGGACGAAGGCAACCTCGACCTGGCCCTGGGCCGCAACCGCGTGACCGGGTATCTGCCGGTAATGCGCCACGAGTCACTGCATCACGAGCCGTTCGTGTTCGTGGTGGGCACGCGGCATGCATTGGGCGGCCCCGACACTCCCGTGGCTTGGAGCGACCTGCAGGACGTCCGCTGGATCACGCCTATGCAGGGTTCGCCCGCTTTTTCCACCATGGTCGAGATCCTGGCCGAACATGGCGTGACCCTGTTGCGTCCGACCATCGAGTCCAGTTCCTTGGCGTTGAACCTGTCCTTGCTGCGCGACGGAGGATATGTCTCCATCCTGCCGCTGTCGCTCGCACGGCGCTACGTCCAGCGTGGAACCATGCGCATGCTGCCGCTGCCGCCCCTGGGGCCACTGGGCGAGGCGATTCTGTATTGGCGCGAAGATACGATGACGTCCACCACGGAGCTGTTCGCCGAATGTTTGCGGGAGTCGTCGGCGGAATTGATCGATGCTGGTGGCGCGTAGCGAGCCGCTGATCGCCTGGTTTTGGCGTGGGCTCGGTCCGTCCTAAATGGATCGCGCTATCTCCGTATACCCTTGACGTTTTGATTATGGCTACCGCGGATGACAAGACTGCCCGCCGTCGCCTTGGCCGACCTAAGACACTTCAACCGAGCGAGTCCCATCAATGTCCGAACACCACCAGTTCCTGTGCCCCCGCGACCTGCATTTGCCGCCGCCCGACTGGCGGGCGCTGGAAACCAAGCTGCTGGAAGGCGGATACGTACTCGAACCGCGCGGCGACAATATCCCGTACCGCGCCTTGCTGAACCTGAGCTTCGGTCTGGCCACCTTGAACGATGGCTCGTACCAGCATCAGGAACCGTTGCGCACAACAGGCGACCTGATCGCGATGTACGTGCGGGCAGGGTATCTGCCTGCGGATATTCCCATTCGCCATAACGACACCATGGCCGAAACTCTGGAGCTGCTGGCCAGCCACGGCATCACGCCCGGAGAGCTGTATGCGGATAATGAGAGCAGCGATTGGAACAGCCCGCAATACTGCCTGGGGCCTGCGGCAAGACCTTATCTCACCCCTGACACCCAAGCTTCCTATGACGCGGATTCCAGAAATTTTCCGTTGATGCTACTGGCCTACGACGGCCCGGAGCCGCATGTGGCGGTAGGGGAAAACCTCTCCGAGCCGAGCTTGCCGGGTTCAGATGAATTGCTGGAATCCATGCCGCCGTTTGACTCGCATGTTGATTTCATTGGGGCGGCTTACGAGGATCCGGCGGCGCAGTGGCATTGCGCGGAGAATGGCTGCGATTACCGCATACTGGAGTTGGACTGGCAATACAGCCTGGCGATGGGGTTTCGCATGGTGCGGACGGAATGGTTGGATGACGGTAGTGCGAGGGGGCTGGCTAGGCTGATCGAGGGGCTGACCGGGCAGGTCATGGTTTGCAGCCATCGGCATTTGTGAATGCAGGGTAGGGGATAGGCAACTGGGCTGCCATTCCCTTGTTCTTGCAAGACAGAAACCTAGTGTGCAAATGAGAGGTGCCGCTATGGCTGTTCCAGCGGCCATACCTCGACGACGCCGTGCGCGACGGCGCAGGGCATTTGCGACACCAGCGCTATCGCTTCGGCCATGTCGGCGGCCTCGATGATGGCGAAGCCGGCTACTGGCAAGGGGGATTTCATGAATGGGCCGGAGGTTGTTTCGATCCCGGTGGCTTCAGGATTACGCACTTGCACTGGCTTGCCTGCAATGCCCATCAATACACTGTTGTTCCGCAGTTTTGCGTCGTGCGCATGCGCTGCACTTCGGATGGCGGGCGTACGATCGTAGCCTTCTTGATCGCCATATCCGATGGTCACGAACTTTGGCATGGGTTGTCCCCATTGCGCGTGGGAGAGACGGTGGCTGGCTGCAATCTGCCGAGAGAATTGTAGTCTGACACCATTTTTCGGCGCCATTTGCGAGGCAGGACCGGGCCGCAAGAATCGGATATCCACCCATTCCAACGCTCTGGAGAATGTCGGCACGCCATTCATACCGGAGCTTCGCCATGGGTTTGCTGCAGGATAAAGTCGTCATCATCACGGGCGCATCGTCGGGAATCGGGCGCGCCGCCGCGCTCTTGTTCAGTGCGGAGGGGGCCGCCGTCGTCTTGAATGCCAGGGGGAATCGGCGCTGGAAGACGTGGCGTCGCGTATTCGTGATCTGGGTGGAACGGCGAGGACGGTAGCTGGCGACGCCAGCCAGCCCGAGACCCACAGGCGCTTGATTGCGGAGGCGGTCGGGGAATTCGGCGGCCTGGATGTCGCGTTCAACAACGCCGGCGCTACGGGTCCCATCGCGCCGCTGACCGACATCTCCTTTGCCGATTGGCAGACAACAATAGCGGCCAATCTGCATTCGGCGTTTCTGGGCAGCGTCCATCAAATCCCCGCCATGCTCAAGCGCAAGGGTGGGGCGATCATTTTCACGTCCAGCTTTGTCGGCACCAGCGTGGGGCTACCCGGCATGGCGGCGTATGCCGCCGCCAAGGCGGGGCTGATGGGGCTGGTCAAAGGGATTACTGCGGACTATGGCGACCAAGGCATCAGGGCCAACGCGCTTCTGCCCGGCGGAGTCGACACGCCCATGGCCGGCGACGGCGCGCAGAAGGAATGGGCCGCAGGATTGCATGCGATGAAACGAATCGCCCGGCCGGAGGAGATCGCTTCCGCCGCCTTGTTCCTGGCGAGTTCGATGGCAAGTTTTGTCACGGGCGCTGCCTTGTTCGCGGACGGGGGAAATGCGGCGGTGAAGTGACGGCTTGCATGCGATGTCGGCGCGGCAACCGCAAACTCCGCCGTGAGCGGATCGCGGTGCCGCGCCAGAATCGGTGACATCTCAGCGCTCGGCATCCGTCTTTCTTCCCGCCTGCGTACTCTGGCAGGGATTTTCAAAAACATCCTCCACACGCCGCTTGAAAAGAGTGCTGATCCGAAATGCAAAATCCAGCAAGGGTGCATGCTTTTCGGTTTCCAGCGCGTTAACGGCCTGGTAGAAGATACCCAAGCATTCCGCCAGGTCTGATTGCGTTCAGCCCGCCTCAGAAAGGCATAAATGTGTCAGACTGCCGCATAAATTTGTCAGACTGCATGGCCAGTTGGGCCTGAAAAAAATTGCAGTCTGACACCATCGTTCTGATCCCCTGCACGACAGCGCCCAAGAACACCCGCCCGAAATCAGCGAAGTCGACGTGCTGGGCTTAAGCGTGCTGCCCGGCGCCGTTATCGACACCCCAAGACTGGCCGCCGCGCCCATCAGCCTGGAATGCCGCTTTCATAGCGTCACCCCATTTGGCGATACCGGGGCGGAGTTCTTCGTGGGAGAAGTGGTGATGTTCCATATACGCGATGGCCTGCTGCAAGACGGCAAGATAGATACGGCTTTACTACGCCCCATCTGCCGCATCGGCGGGCCGAACTATGCATCGTTAGGCCCTATCGTCACCAAGCGCGATATTCAGCAAACGCCAAAATCCATTATCAAACCGGAGGCCGCGTGAGCGAATCAGAAGATAAAAGCGCAGCCGGCGCACAGACCGTGCGTAGGGCCTTGGCGCTGCTGCGCCTGATTGCCTGCGGACAAGAGCGCGGCGTGCGGCTGGTGGATCTGGAACGCATGTCCGGCTTGAATCGGCCCACCGTGCATCGCTTGCTGAAGACGCTGGTGCAAGAGGGCGCGGTTGAACAGGATTCAGAAACGCGACGGTATTTGATCGGGCAAGAGATCAGTTTGCTGGGGCTGGCCAGAACAAGGCGCTTTCCGCTGCTGACGCTGGCGGACCCGTATATGAGCGAGCTGGCCGATCAGGTGGGGGATACGGTGTTTTTGAGTATTCGACATGGGCACGATTCGATCTGTATTGGAAGGCGGACGGGCAGGCATCCGATACAGGTGCTGTCGATTGAGGTGGGGGTTAGACGGCCGTTGGGCGTGGGGGTGTCGGGGGTGGCGTTGTTGGCGAGTTTGGGGGTGGAGGAGAGTGTGGAGTTGGTGCGGGGGAATGCGGCCAGGTTGGAGGTGATGGGGGAGCGGGTGGAGGATGTGATCGGGAGGGTGGAGGTGGCACGGAGGGAGGGGATTGCGTACGCGGCGATGGGATTGATGCCGGGGACTAGTGCGGTGGCGGTGCCGGTGTTGACGGAGGGAGGGGGGGCGCTGGGGGCGATTACGGTGACGGCGATGGCGGAGAGGTTGGGGGTTGAGAGGTTTGGGATGGTGGTGGAAAGGATGAAGGCGGCGGCGGGGGGGATTGCGGGGAGGTGGGGACGGGTTGTTAATAGGGCTGGGCTTGACACGAAGTAGGAAATTATGGGGTGCGCTGTCCCCGCCAAGACGTCATTGAAACCAAGAATTCCAATGCGAAACTGTATGTGTCGATTGTGCTACTATTTTTCCGCCCACCGACAGAGTTTGTGCCATGTTTCGTGGCACGTGAAACAAAATGGCCGAGGCTTTGCCCGGTTACGTTAATGTAAGCAACGCCATTAGTGGTCTCAACTGCGTAAGAGTGTCGGTGGGCTCCTACGGCTAACTCTATGACAAAACTAGAGCAACTTCGTCGAGCAACGACGCTTCGTGACCTCGCCGAACTCCTAGGAGTTACCGCGCCGGGCTTAGCATACATCCTGTACCACAAGCCGCGCGATCAGCTCTATCGTGCATTTGAAATTCCCAAGCGCAAAGGCGGCACACGCAGCATAAGCGCGCCAGCGGACGAGCTCAAAACCATACAGAAGAAGCTCTCCAGCCTGCTACAGGAATGTTGGGCGGAAATTGGCGACGGGAAAAACTCCGGCAGGCATCCGGGCCGTAAAGGCCGTGTCGCCCATGGTTTTTTACCCGGACGCTCGATCAGCACCAATGCCCGACAGCACCGTCGGAAGCGCTTTGTATTCAACGTCGATCTTGAGGACTTTTTTGGATCGATAAATTTCGGTCGAGTCTTTGGTCTCCTTCGACAAGATAATAATTTTAAACTTCAGCCCAGGGTGGCGGCAGTTATCGCGACAATCGCCTGCTTTGAAAATAAGTTGCCCCAAGGAAGTCCGTGTTCTCCAATTATTTCAAATCTGGTCGCGAGGATACTTGATGCGCGAATAGCTGGCCTCGCTGCTAAAGTCGGCGTTAACTATTCCCGATACGCTGATGATTTGAGCTTCTCCTGCAACGGCCGAATTTTTCCCCCTGAAATTGCTAAAAAAATAGAAGGCGATGACCATTCCTGGGTGGTGGGAAAGGCATTGAATTCGGTAATTGAAAAAACTGGCTATCGCGTCAATCTGAGTAAGACCCGAATGCAATATGAAGATAGTCGGCAAGAGGTCACAGGACTAGTCGTTAATAGACGAGTCAACGTGAGGTCAGAATATCGAAGAGCGGTAAGGGCTATGGGTCATAGACTGTTTAGTACTGGTGCTTTCGATGTGCCCAAAGTTGCATTGACTAAAGGCAACGATTTCCCAATGCAGTCTGTGCAAGGAACTATTCCTCAGTTGCACGGCATGATGAGCTTCGTCGCTTCGATTGATCGGCTTCACCGTGAAGCCGCTCTGTCCCGCGGTGATGCAATAGAAGAGACCAGTGCAGAAAAGCTATATAGGAATTTTCTGTATTATAGGTTTTTCTATAAAAACGATGCGCCAATTATTCTCTGTGAGGGTATAACTGACAACATCTATCTTAGATGTGCCATAAGGGCTCTGAGGGAGAGCTATCCGTTACTCGTAAAGCCCAAGGCAGAACCCGGTGATCTGCTAATAAAGTTCTACAAGTATCGCGGCGCGGCGGTCGATACAGTCCTAAAACTAAAGGATGGCGGCGCAGGTAATTTGCAGAATTTTATGGTTGCCTATAAGAAAGCATGTCAACTGTTCTTGGGGGCGGGAAAAGAGAATCCTGTAATCCTTATCGTAGATAATGATGAAGGAGGAAGAAAGGTGATGGGAGCAGCAAAAGAGCTGTCAGGAAAAGCGTACGACGGAAGTCAGGCCTACCTACACGTATTCGGAAATCTCTACCTGATCGCAACACACCCCACGGCCGTCGTGGACGGAGGCCAAAAAAAAATGGCTCAAAAGGGGGCTCGCCCTTCAGATAGCTGCATTGAAGAGTATTTTTCTTCGGAAGTTCGGAGCACAAAACTAAACGGAAAAACTCTTACATTGAAAAATGACAGCTCGGGAGTCGCGCACTATGGAAAAATGGATTTTGCAAAACACATAGTCGAAAATCTCCGAGGGGCCGACAGTTTCAGTGGCTTCGCCCGCCTGTTAGATAGAATCAATCTCGTTGTAACCGCTCACGCATCTTCTTCGACGGAAGCGGCTGTTTCGGGAGCGGCAGCTTCTCAGCTGAGTAATGGGGGCTTGGGCGCGGCCATCCCCCCAACAGGCGAAACTATTGCAGGATTTACGGAGATCGCAGAGGCTGCTGACTAATTATTACCCACTGTCATTGGACGATCGTTCATGCGCCACCAGGAATGTCATGGCCGACGACCGACAATCCGGTCATAAAGCTGAATTTCCTAGATGCTCAGAACTATAACTTCGGAGGGGCCTTGGGAGCCCAAGCGCGACATATTTATGCCGCTAACTCCTAACATCTTCTGCACCGAAAATAGTGTCAGACTGCAATTTCGATTGGCAACTCATCAATCCGGGTGCCGTTGTCTATATAAGACTGTGATTTCTATGGTTGTTAAAAATGGACGCTATTTCAAAAAAAATCATGCCGTCGTCTGCTTCCGCGACCGTATCGGAAGCGAAGGTGAAGCCTCCAGACCCGCTGCTTAACGATTCTATTAGCGCGCTCATACGAATTTGGGCTTTCGTCTGTGAGCATCCTGGTATTGTGGGCACCGCGACTATTGCACTCGGGGCTCTAACGCTACTTACATACTATCTACCTCTCGGATTCATTCCCGACTTCGATTTGGCCAGTGTTACAGGCATACTTCTAATCGCAGCATTTCTCGGAGCGGTGCAAATATTCTGGCTCGGTGCCACCCTCGTTCTGCCGGCCATAATTGGCGCCGGAAATATAGTCAAACCAGAAAGCGGTAAGGATTACAAGCGGCTGCTGACTGTGTATATAAGCACTGTCTTGTGGTTAATCGCGTTTTGGCGCGGCGCAGTTGCCAACGAAAAGTGGTTCATATTCGGTCTGCCTGCGGTGTTGTTAGTTGCGTTGGTTTTGGCAATTTTCCGCAAAACGCGATTGGCTGCCGGATATGTACTAATAGCCGGAATACAAGGCGTCGTTTGTCTGGTCGCTGCGTTTCTCTTTCATCCCGCGCCGCAGTCCAGCATCTCCCAGGGATCGAATTGGCTTCAGTGGCTATTTCTTGTTCTTTGGTGTCTGCTGGTCACTATTGCGAATACGGTGCTCTGGAAAGAGGGTCGTCCCACGTTGCGGGCAGTGTTAGGCGTGACGGCATACCTTCTTTTTACTCTGATATTGATGACCCAAAACTTGGGCTACGTGCACGGAGCTGCCGTGCGAATGCTAAGCCTTGGCGACGTGCGCGGTGTTTTGCTGACAGTTAACGACTCAGGCGCCGCGGTGCTGAGCGCAGCCTGCCAAGGTGATTCGCCACCAGTTGGTTGCGCGCCTCAAAAAATAATAATGGGTGAGGTTAAAGCCTATGCATACCGGAATATAACAATCCTCTCTCGAATTGGAAGCCAGTATTATCTGCAATTGTGCACCAATGATGATAGAGGTGGCGCTTGCGACACCATCGAAGGGCTACGCATTGTGGTGGATAAGCGGGATGTCCTGGGATGGTCGTCGGTAGGTGCGAGGCTTAAGAATTCCGAAGAGTATGGCAAAATCGAGCCAGTGCAACCCCGGAATTAAGGTGTCGGACTGCCATACCGCAGTGGACCTGGTGAAATTGCAGTCTGACACCTTGTATCTCAGACTCTGTTGGTTTGTAAAAATGGGCCGAACCCGTAGGTCGGTGCTAGAGAGCAATCGCGATAGTCGCCTTTTCAAAACTCTCTAAAATGAAAGCAAAAAATCAGGTATCAGGCTGCAATCTCGCATGAGGCGACTAAGAAAGTGCAGCCTGACACCTATATTTTGAGGGGCGAGCCGATAGGTGACCCATCAATCCATTGGTCGTCGTTAAAGACCGCCCTTGCGGATTTAGATGTTTTTGACGGTACGAGTTCTAAATTTCGCTTGTTCCGCTTTGGGTAAGAAGCGGGCGTCCACGCGGATCTGCTTACGGCCGTGAACATACTCTCGAAATTCCTCCGATGACCGCACCTTCAAAGTCGTGAATAGCCCTCACCGGTCTTTTCGAATTCTCTAATTCGGATTAAGCTCTTATTATATAGATGAATATTACCTTTATCCCTGCCCGTGATCTGAAACCTCGATATCAAGTACTCGGGCATTTCTACAACCTCAAGTTGCGGGCGGAGGAACCACAGAAATGTCGAAGTGTTCTAGAAATATCAGCTTTAGGGACGGCTAGCAATTCAGCAGCAGACGCGATTTTCGTGATGATGAACCCCGGCTCTTCTCGACCCCTTGAAGAGTTGAACACTACTGTTACCGTCAATCAGGTTGCTGGGATGCCAGCGCAGCTTGTCAGGACCGTTCCCGATATGACGCAATATCAAGTCATGCGTGTAATGCATTACATGGGCTGGCAACATGTTCGGGTTATCAATCTCTCGGATCTTCGAGACCCCAAGAGTGGCTCCTTTGCACAACGGTATGCCCAACTTGAAAATGAGTTTGGCGCAAAAGATCATTCGATCTTTTCACCACGTCGCTCTGCGCAACTGAAACAGCATATGATTCGAAAACGAGGCGCCCCGATTGTCTGCGCATGGGGAGTCAGTGACGACTTAAATCCTTTGATTGAACGGGCACGACAAGTACTGGAATTGGAGCAGCAGGTCACTGGTCTATCCAAATCACCAGGAGTGTGGAAATATTTCCATCCACTTCCTTCGCTCCAGCGTCAAAAGGAAGAATGGGTAACGCAAATTTTGAGGAAGCTTGAGTGCCGAACTTTGTGTTCAAGCTGACACAAAGGCGTTTTGCACGTTTTATGCCGCTGGCCTTTAGAAAAAAACTGCGGAATCCGGTTATTTAAAAATTCTTTAAATGATGCTGAACTGCAACCTCCGGCGATTTTGATTAAAAACTCGAAAAATAATGGTGTCAGACTACAATTTCTCTCTATAAATTTTGATCTGACATCATTTTAAAAGTGTTGAAAAAGAAATAAAAGTGTCAGGCGGCAATACCGTAGTGGGCCTGATGAAATTGCAGTCTGGCACCTTTATTGGGCCGCTTGCAGGACGCGATGCGGGGACGGGGCCTCCAGAGCGCAAACAGAGCCTGCCGGATCCCGATCCCTCGTGCGGCCACCGCACTCACCTTTGAAGCACTCATGAAAAATACGTTGATGGCCACGCACCTGCGCCTGGTCGGCATGGCGGCACTCTGGGGCGCATCGTGGTCCTGGGGCAAGGTCGTCGCCCAGTCGATGGCCCCGTTGGCTGCGGCCAGCCTGCGATTCCTGTTTGCCAGTGTGGTGCTGGTGCTGTGGATGCAGCGCGCGTCGGCGCTGCGGGGCCTGAAGTCGCTGTCGCGCAATCAATGGCTCGGCCTGGCCGCCGCCGCGCTGGCGGGTGTCTTCGGCTACTCCAGCTTCTTCATGCTGAGCCTGCAACTGGTGCCGGCCGGGAAGGCCGCGATCGTGGTGACGCTGAATCCCGGCGTGACCCTGCTGCTGGCGGCGATCCTGTTCCGCGAGCACCTCAATCCCGCCATCCTGGCCGGCATGGTCCTGTCGGCCATCGGCGCGTATATCGCTATCGGCGGCGGTAGCTCGCAGGCCAGCGACGGAGCCAGCGTGGGCTTCGGTGGATTGCTGTTGCTTGGCTGCGTGGCTTGCTGGGTGGCTTACACCTTGATCGGCCGGCTGGTGCTCAAGGGCGTGGACGCCCTGACCACCACCACGGTCACTACCGTGATCGGCGCGCTGATGCTGCTGCTGACCAGCCTGATTGTGGAGGGCGTTCCCGCCTGGCAGAAGCTGGCGCAGGCGCCGGCCAGTGCCTGGGGAAGCCTGTTGGCCCTGGCGTTCGGCGCAACCGCGATCGCCTATGCCTGGTACTTCGAAGGCGTGAAGGCGCTGGGCGCCGGCGCGGCCTCCGGCTACATTACGCTCGTGCCCGTCTTCGGCGTCCTGTTCTCCAGCCTCTGGCTGGGCGAAGCCACCCCCGCGAATCTGTTCATCGGGGCCGCTCTCGCGATCTCGGGCATGGCGATGATGCACGTCGGCCGGCGCCGCGCCGAACAGGCTACGGCGAAGACGCCAAAAACCCTTCGATCAACCCGACCGTAGCGCTGGTGCTTTCTTCCATTAGCCAGTGCCCAGCTCCTGGCACGACTTCTCCGCGCACATTGGTCGCCGCGTTGCGCATGACGACTGCCATGTTGTCGCCGAAAGACTTCTCTCCGCCGATGGCGAGGACTGGCATGGCCAGCTTGGTTTTGGAAAATGCGATGTTGTCGGCGACATCGCGCTTGGCAATGGTGTTGAACTGCGCGAAGGCGGCGCGCATGGCGCCGGGTTGGGAGTACAGCTTGGCGTAGTGGCGCCGCGTCGCTTCATCGATCTTCGAAGGCGTGCCCGCGAATTCGTTCCAGAAACGGTCGAGATAAATGCGTTCCCTGCCGGCGACGAGCCGCTCGAAATCAGGGCCGCCGGCGTTGAAGTGCCACAGCGCGGGCCACAGAATGATCTCGTCCCACGGCGCGACGCCGGGCACGGGCGCGTCCATCACCACGAGCTTGTCGACTTTGTCGGGGTAGCTTGCCGCATACGCATAGGCCACCATCGTGCCGATATCATGGCCAACGACGGCGGTCTTGTCCTGCTTGAACGCCGTCACGACCGTGCGTATATCGACAGCCTGCGATTTCTTGTCGTAGCCGCTGGCGGGCTTGGACGATTTTCCCATGCCGCGCAGGTCCGGCACGATCACCAAGTGGGACTTCGCGAGCGCTTTCGCCAGCGGCGCCCACATGTCGCCCGTGTCGCCGAAGCCATGGATGAGCACGACGGCCGGGCCGCTTCCCGCGGAGCGGACGAAAATCTTCGCGCCGTCGGCCATGGTGACGGTCTGGCTCTTGAAGCTGCTCGGGAACGTTGGCTGTGCGGACGAATTGGTGATGCATAGCGCGCCGACCAATAGCGCCAGTACTATTGCAAAGCGACTTTTCATGTCAGTCTCCAATATTGGGGATCGGATCTGCACGGAATATTTTGAGGCTTTGCCGCGCTTTTCGGGGAAGATATTTGGTTTCAGCCAAATGGTCCGGTGTTCTGCCCGGAATCCGTCCCATTTCAGGAGAATAAGCATGCCGGTATTTCAGATTAAGCACTTGGACCATGTCGTTCTCAGAGTTCAGGACCTGGCGCGCAGCGTGGACTTTTACACGAAGGTACTGGGTTGTTCCGTCAAGAAAAGGAACGATAAGCTCGCCATGATTCATCTGAGCGCAGGCGCATCCATGATCGATCTGGTCGATGTGCAAGGGCCGTTAGGCGCCGCCGGAGGCGCAGCTCCAGGGAAGGATCGGCACAATCTCGACCACTTTTGTCTGCGGGTCTACCCTTTCGATGAAACCGCCATCATTGAGCATCTGCAGGCTTTCGGCGTTGCCGCGGACAAGGCCGTGATGCGATACGGCGCGGAAGGCGAGGGGCTGTCGATTTACTGTTTCGACCCCGACGGAAATCAAATCGAGCTGAAAGGGCCTGCAATACCACCCGCAGGCCCTGAGTAGGGAATAGCCCACGTGCTCATGCGCAGCCCGTGCGTGGCCTGCGGGATGCCGATCTCATGCGGCCCTAGAAAAAGGGCGTGAACCTGCTCTTGCGCAGCGCAGCGTTCATGATCCGCGCGACCTCGGCCCGGCGCCCTTCGTTCAGCCGGGAGGCGATGGCGCCCACTGTGATCGCGGCGTAATGCGTTGGCGTGGCCTCGAAGGACACGCCAACCGCGTACGCGCCCTTCAAAAAAAGGTGTCAGATTACAATTTAACTGGCCAAATTGTAGTCTGACACCTTTATTCGGATGCGAGACATGATTGAATCGATCACCCTTTCAGGCATAGCTACCTACAGTTCCAAAGCCCCTGAAATAATTAACAACCTGAAGGCTGTGAACTATTTCTACGGTGCAAACGGAGCAGGCAAGACAACAATTAGCCGGCTGATTAAAGATCCAGCATTGTCCGCTGACTCAAGGGTTGTTTGGGCAAAGGGTAATCCGATCTCCGCCATGGTCTACAACAACGACTTCATCGCTGCGAATTTCACTGATTCGAAGCAGTTCAAGGGTGTGTTCACGCTAGGACAAACCGAGAAGGACCAGCGTGATCGTTTGGAAGAGCTTCAGAGAGAAAGACGCGGGTACGAACAGATCAGAACTAGAGCGCAGGAAAATTTGAAAGGCGCCGATGGCGAGAGTGGGAAAATTGGAGAAAAAAATGCACTGGAAGCAAAACTGCTAACACGGTGTTGGGAGCAAAAACAAAAGTATGACAAGGAGTTTCATATAGCCTTTACAGGCTTTAGAAATAACAAGGAGGCATTCAAGAATAGGGTCTTGCAAGAAAGCAAAGAAAATATTTCGCAGTTGTTTGATATCGAAGATCTGCGCAAGCGCGCACATGTTCTTTATGGTGACGCACCGTCACCCATGAGTGCTGTTCCTACCCTTAACCTTGCTCGCTTGGTCGCGCTTGAGAAAAGTGCCGTGCTGAGCAAGAAGGTAGTCGGCAAAGAGGATGTGAGCGTATCTGCGATGATCCAGCACTTGGGGAGCAGTGACTGGGTTAGGCAAGGTACGAAGTACTTGGGCCATACCGATGGTGACTGCCCTTTTTGCCAACAGAAATTGCCGCATGATTTCGAGAAAAGCCTTGAAGATTACTTCGACGAGACTTTCGAGGCTGACACTAGGGCGCTACTGCAGTTCCGCGATAATTATAATTCGGTAGCAGATGGCATTTTAGCGGAAGCTCAGGCACTGCTGACCCCAAACTACGCTCATTTGGATATAGAGAACCTTGAAGCTGAATTGCAGGCCGTGAATGCAATCATATTGGTGAACAGGCAGCGCATTGATCAAAAGGTGGCGAGCCCCAGTACCACTATGGCGCTGGAAGGTCTTACTGAGATTTCGACGAGAATTTCGGAGCTGATCAATTCAGCCAACGTCAAGGTCTCTGAGCACAATCGTCTTGTTTCGGATTTCTCTGCTGAACAGAAGAAGTTAACAGGTGCGGTGTGGCGGTATCTTCTTGATTTCGAGCTTAAAGATACTCTTGCGGATTACACCAATGATATAGGTCGTATCAGCAAAGCAATTGCTGGCATCAGCGCAAGCCTGGAAAAGGCAAGCCTAGACATATCCATGGCTGACGCAGAAATTGCAAGAATTGAAACTTCATTGACAAGTGTGAAGCCCACTGTCATCGCAATCAATAAAATTCTTAAAGACTTTGGATTTCGAAGCTTCTCCCTTGACACTGCGTGCACCGACAATTCATATCGCCTGATTAGAAGCGATGGAACTGATGCGAAGGCAACACTCAGTGAAGGCGAGAAGACCTTCGTTACCTTCCTGTACTTCTATCATTTGCTGAGGGGAAGCATCACGGCCTCGGGCATAAACACTGATCGAATTGTCGTCATTGATGACCCGGTATCAAGCTTGGACAGCGATGTACTGTTCATCGTGAGTAGCTTGATCAAAAAACTTTTTCACGAGGTTCGTCAAAGGTCAAACAATATAAAACAGGTCTTTGTCCTGACCCATAACGTACACTTTCATAAAGAAATCACCTTTAACCCTCAGAGGGCTGGCGACGATCCTATTAAAGATGAGACATTTTGGATAGTGCGAAAGCCCGACTACTTTTCGAGAGTTGAAGGGTTTGAGACCAATCCAGTTAAAACTTCCTATCAGCTTTTATGGGCAGAGCTGGCGAAGAATCCACTGCCTGCGCTCACTATTCAAAACACCATGCGCAGAATTCTCGAGAATTACTTCAAAATTCTGGGGAATATAGATACGAGCATCATTCTCGCAAAATTCGAAGGACAGGAAAAAGTTCAGTGCCAATCCTTGATTAGCTGGGTGAACGACGGGTCTCACTATTCACCAGATGAGCTGTATGTGGCCATAAGCGATGGCATAGCGCTCAATTACATGAGGATCTTCTTCAAGGTCTTCAAAGCTATGGGTCACATGCCTCATTATAAAATGATGATGGGCCGAAACTTTGTCGATTTAGACCCAGATGAGGATGAGCCTGAAGATGAAGATCTGGTACGCAATGTTGGTGATGCTGCAATCGGAGCAGATGCGTTAGTCATTATTGCAGGTGCGGCGGGTACTGGCGATGCGGTCAGACCATGGGGCACTCCTACATCTGCGGTTATGCCTGTGGTCGCGCAGGCGCCAACGTCATCCTCGGCAGGGGCGGCGGATTCTGAGTCGGATATGCCATTCTGAGTTGATTGATCTTGAAAATAAAGGTGTCAGACTACAATTCTCGCCCAATCTGGGCAGCGGAATTGTAGTTTGAAAATTTTTTGCACTGGAGGACCGCGTTGAGTTATCAAGCTACGACCTTTAATGTCATGATCGCCTCGCCGGGCGACGTCGCATCCGAGCGGGCAATTGTTCGTGATGTGATCTACGAGTGGAATGCAGTGCACTCAGCTTCTCGTAGACTTGTGCTCCTACCCATCGGTTGGGAAAGCCATTCATCTCCTGAGATGGGTGAGCCGGCACAGGCAATCATCAATAAGCAAGTCCTTTCGAAGTGTGATCTTTTGGTAGGGGTTTTTTGGACCAGGATAGGAACTCCAACCGATGGGCATTTGAGCGGTACGGTTGAGGAGATTGATAAGCACTTAGCTGCTGAGAAGCCTGCGATGCTCTATTTTTCAAGCCAGCCAGTCGCCCTAGATACGGTGGACATCGATCAAGTTCAAAGGCTAAAGAAGTTCAAGGATTCTTGTCAAAGCCGTGGTTTGTATCAGAGCTATGACAGTCACAGTGATTTCAAAGACAAATTTTATCGTCACCTTCAGCTAAAAGTTAATGAGCATCCTTTATTCCGCACGCAAGTCGATGATGAACTTTCGAACGAGATAGTCGGATCCCGTACACAGCTTCCGTCTCTTTCGGCAGAAGCGCGCGTCCTACTAAAAGAAGCGAGCCAGGACGCAGGGGGGACGATCATCCATTCTCGCTATATTAATGGCACTGCAATTCAGACAAATGGAAAGAATCTTATCTCCTTGGATGAAAGACGCGAGGTCGCCAAGTGGGAAGATGCTCTTGAGCAACTTCAGTCCGCCGGACTCGTGATTGCAAGAGGCCAAAAGGGGGAGGTTTTCGAGATCACGAACCTTGGCTTTCAGGTTGCAGACATGATCGCGCTGTGAGTAGGAAAACAAGCGATTAGTGATTCACGCGAATTCTCCAAGAATAGATTTAAAAATTGGCTTCAGACTAAAAAAATAATGGTAGTCAGACTACAATTTAACTATCTCTCGAATTTCAAACATTGGGTCTTATGATTCGCATTACCCGCACAGAAATTTCATCCATTCTCCAGTCCGCACCGAAATTTGCCACTAGGCGATCTGCTCGAGTGGACATCGATCGCCTGACTACTGGTCTGAGAGCGGATCTTAAGGCCGAAATTGATAAAGCTATGCAGCCGTTCATGGTATTGATGGATGAGGCTGTAAGGCTGTTCATGTTCTTAGAGCGACACCAGTTCAGTCTAGGACTGGGGCCAGGAGTGAATGCATTTGCATTCCAACTGTCAAGGCTGAGAAGCGATGCTTTGAGCATCCGCGAACTCATTACGCTGGGTCAAGAAGCTGCGGCACATGCACTGGCACGGTCCTTCTTTGACTGCATTGAGCTTGCTATGGCTATTGCAGAAGATCCGGAATTCGCCGAAGCCTACGACACGTCGGAAAGCGAGGAGGAGTTTTGGAGGAAACATATCGCGTTTGGTCGCATATATCCACGTGTCGAGCGCTTTATTTCGAGGGGCTGCGGATCTGCTAAAGAGGCCGAGTATCAGGTCAGTCGTCACCGTGCTGTCAAAGGAGCACTGTCAGGCCACGTTCACATTGCTCGCTGGTCGGCATTTAGAACCGGAGTGGTTCCATTACTGTCGCAGCCTGGCGTGTTGTCAATTGGAGCTATCGGTGCACTGAGCGCTCATTTTCCCTCCCTGTGCCTTTTGATTGCTAATGAGGCTCACCTTTTCAGCGCTTGCTGTATCAATATTCTTACGAAACCTAACCCTCCACAAGTGTTCGCTCAATACAGGCCCAGTCGCAAATTGAACGACGTCGTTTCGTCCACGCACGTGTTGCAGGAACTTCTCGAGCGTCATGAAAAGGCATTAGAGCAATATGCAGGGCGACATTTCGACTCGTACGCGCAGGATGAGATTTAATACCTTATTCAGGCGGGGGAGCCTGCTGCTGTTGACAAATTCAGTTGGTTTGCGGCATTGGCAAGGGTGGGGCATCGCCACCTCAGCCACCGCGTCCGAGCTCGAGAGGTCAATCGCCGCGTCCGAGAGCCCGGCCATGCGATCGCAGAGACTCTCCACGCCGCCCACCAAGTTCGACACTATCCAAGCATCAAATAGCTGCTCTTCTGTAGCCCCGGAGTCGCTTGCTCGGTTGTCCATCACCCTCGCAATAGCCCAAATCCCCAGGCAAGCCCGCTCGATCTTCCGCAAATCACCAACCCGCACAACCCCAAACTCCGGATCATCCGGCGTGGCCCAACGGTCATAGTTAAAAGGGTGGCCGCTCATCTCGACGCTCCAGTGCAATCGACGCGATGAAAGAAAGGAGGCCGCCATTGCAGCGGCCACTTGTTCTGTCTTTCCGGCTGTCAACCCGGGCGATCGTTTGGACCACGGGGCGAGTATGCCCCGTTAGGCGACGGAAGCGATGCGGTTCCGTGCCAAATTGATCACGCTTTCTCTAACGAAAGCGCAATCGCAGACTGTGGATTAGGGATGTATCAGCAGTCCACCTCCAGCGAAAGTTATCTCTGGTTCATGCCAATCAGCCAAGCAGATACCTACTCAGCTAAAGCCGCCCCAGCCACCGGCACAAAAAACCGATCCTTCAACTCCTGCAACCCAATCCTCTCCAAAATCTCCGTCAGCCTCTCCGCAGGCTTCCGAGTCGGCAGATTCTTATACTGCGCTACGATCAGCTCATTCTTCATAGAATGCTCCCACCCGACCAGCTCCGTCACGCTAACCTGATACCCATGCGCTTCCAGCTGCAAGCACCGCAGCACATTGGTGATCTGGCTTCCAAACTCCCGCGTATGCAGCGGATGCCGCCAAATCTCAGCCAGCGGATCAGCCAGCGCCTTGCCTTTATTCTTCCTTAGCACCGACGCCACTTCAGCCTGGCAGCAAGGCACAACCACGATGTACTTCGCCTTCTTCTCCAACGCAAAGTGAATCGCGTCATCGGTGGCGGTATTGCAAGCGTGCAGGGCGGTCACCACATCAATCGTGGCCGGCAACTTATCCGACGTGATCGACTCCGCCACAGAGAGATTCAGGAACGACATCCCCTCAAAGCCTAGCCGCTTCGCCAGTTCCTCTGACGACTTCACCAGTTCTTCGCGGGTCTCGATCCCATAAATGTGGGACCCATTCCCGACCGCGTCCTTCTGTTCCTTGAAGAACAGGTCATACAGAATGAACCCGAGATAAGACTTCCCAGCCCCATGATCCGCAAGCGTCACCGCGCCGCGTTCTTGTTGGACGTCTTTCAGCAACGGCTCGATGAACTGGAACAGGTGATAGACCTGTTTGAGTTTCCGGCGGCTGTCCTGGTTCATCTTGCCGTCGCGGGTCAGGATGTGCAGGGCTTTTAGCAGTTCGACGGACTGGCCGGGGCGGATGTCGTGGGTTTTTTCTGACATGGGGAAAGGCAAAGCGCCCCGCGTGGGGCGGGGCGCGTAGAGGCGCGAAAAGCGTCAGTTTAACGAAAACGCTGACGCGGCCGCAGGGCGGCGGAAAAGCGGGTCTTAGCCTACGGTGGCAAAAACCGGCTCGCCCAGATTCAACATCAAACGATTCGCCCAAGCAAAGATCGCATCCGAGTGCAGCAGATCCAAAATCTCTCCCTCACTCAACCCCACGTCCTTCAATTCCTGAACACTATTCGCGTTCACGTTCGCCTGCGCTTCCGTGATCTGAATCGAGAACTTGCCAATCGCCTGTTCACGCGCATTCGTCCCAGCGGTGGCCGGGTCTTCGAACACCTGAGCAATCACATCATTGCGCTTAGCCAGCTGCTCAAAGCGCTGCGCATGGACCGATGCGCAGTACACGCATCCATTCACGCGCGACACGACCGTCGAGCCCAGCTCGCGTTCCGCACGCGACAGACCACCCGGCGCGTACATGATGGCGTTGAACGCCGCCGAGCGTTGGCGCAGGATTTCCGGTTGGTGGACCAGGAACAGGTAGTAGTCCGAGACCTTGGCCTTGGGGTGGCTTTCTTCCAGGACGGCGATTTGTTCCGGGGTGGCGGTGTCGACGTTGACGACGTCCAGCCAGGCTTTCCACTCCAGCACTTCGTTGGTGAAGCCGTGGGCCTTGAGAACAGCGCCGGGGGCCGTGGTGCCGGGTTTGGCGGCGACCGCACCGGCTTCAGCCGCATTGGCGGGTACCGTCTGGCCTTCGGCCGCTTGCAACGCCATCAAGCCCGCGACCAAGCGCGTTTGGTACGACAGGAAGGCGATCAGTTGCGACAGGGTGACCACGGCCGGCGTGGAGACGCCTGCCGCCGGCAGGGTCTTCAGGGCGGCTTCGTCGCCTTCGACGGGGTTTTCGATCAGCTTGCGCGTGAATTCCAACACGGCAGCCAGACGCGGGTTCGCAGCGTCTGCCGGTTTGCCGGATTCTGCGACGGCGATGTCGGCGGGCGCGGCATCCGTTTCCGCCAGGCGGGCGCGGTAGTGCGAGGCCAACAGCGGCGATGGACTGATGCGGGTGGCGTACAGCGCGACCAGCAGGCGTTCGGCTAGCGACAAGCCGGGCAGGGCCGGGTCGAACAGGGCGTCGTAGCTGCCTTGCGTGGCGGCGGCGACTTTTTCGCGTTGGTGGCGGACCTCAAAAGTTTTGCTGCCGGGGGTCAGGCCGACGAGCTTGTCGACCAGATCATTGACGGCGTCATAGACGATGGGTTGTTGTGCCATGGGGATGTTCTCCTTGGTGTCTGATCAGCCGGCGTTGCCGGAAGTGCTTGCTGAATGTGCACGACCCGAATCCGCGCCAGCCGAAGCCGCCCGGGCCTTCACCGCCGCGTCCAAAAATTTCTTCACGCCTTCCCACGATTCCTGGTCGGCGCGCGCGTTGTCTTTGGGGTTGCCGCCGCTGGTGCTGATCTTGCCCGACACGGGGTGGGCGTAGACGAGCTGGGTGGTGGGCACGTACGGGAACAGGATCGAGTGGCCGCCGTTCTCGTAGTCCAGCCATTCGACAGGGTACGGGTGTTTCACTTCGACCAGCTTGTCCTGCACCATCTTCGAGTACAGGCTTGACGGCCAGGACCCGTCGTCGGTGCCGGACAGCAGCATGACCGGGCCTTCGATGTCTTCCACGCGAATGCGGGCGCGGGCGACGGCGTTGGGGTCTTGCAGCGCGGTCAGGATGGCTTTCTCGTGACGATGGGGCGATGGGCCTTCGTCAAACGGCGCCCAGGTGGCCGTACGGTTGTTTTCCCAGACGTGGGGGATGGGCTTGCCGCCCAGCAACCACGTCGGGCCTTCGCGGCCGATCTTGGGGTCGCAGGCGTTCTGGCCGCTGTGGACGACGGCGCCAGGTACGTAGGCGACGACGGCGGACACTTCCTTGGGGAATGTGGCGCCCAGCAGCAGCACCAGTTCACCGCCGCGCGATTGGCCGCTGATGGCGACGAAGTCGTGTTTCGGCTGAACCTTGGACCGCAGCCAGCGCAGGCCGGTCTGGAAGTATTCCAGCGGGGTGTTCGAGATGTAATCCGACAGACCCGGCGCTTTGAAGTAGGCCAGCGCAAAGGCGGCGTAGCCGCGCGATGCATACAGCGCCGCGCGCGGTTCGTTGATGCCGCCGCCGGACCCGTTCAGGATCATGACGGCGGGGTGCGAACCGGGCTTGCTGCCTGCCGGCAGGTACAGCGTGCCGACCAGGCCTTCTTCGCGGACTTCGTGGCGGGTGACGCCGTCCAGCGCCAGCCGTTGCGTGAAGCTGGCTTGCGCTTGTGCGCCGGCCACGCGGGCGACCACGTCGGTCACCAAGGCGTCCGTCACCGGGTGGTTGAAGTGTTCGCGGCTGGGCGAGTCCACGGGCGACTGCGACCAGATCAGGCCCATGGGGGCCAGACCGGTGTAGTCGCCCGAGACGGGCGCGTCGCGGGTCAGGTCGACGACGCCGTCGTCGCCTGCCGTGTAGGCGGCCTGGGCTTGCCAGAGCACGCCGTTGCGGCGGGTCAGGGCGGTGATCTCCACCGTCTGGCCGGGTTCGACGTGTTCAACCCGGATCTGGCGCGGCACGTCGATCAGGGCGTCCGCGGGGGTGATGGTTAAGGTCGGCACCATGGCTTTACTTGCCCGCGTCCTTGGTGACCATCATGGCGGCCGTGCGGTCGCTGGTCATCGGCGTCACCTTCAGGCCCTTCTTGGTGGCCCAGATGTTCTTGTAGTGGAACAGCGGGATGATGCCGACGTCGTCCGACACCAGCTTGACCGAGTCGCGCAGGATGGCTTCACGCTTGGCCACATCGAATTCCGAGGTGGATTGTTCCAGCGCGGCATCCACCTTGGGGTTGGTGTAGTGGCCCCAGTTGGAAGCGCCCAGGCCCTTCTTGGCGTCGACGGTGGCCAGGATGTTGACCAGCGCGTAGCTGGCTTCACCCGTGCCGTTGCCCCATGCCAGCATGCTGACGGCGAATTCGTTCTTGTTGGCGCGGCCCGAATACACGGCCCACGGCACGACTTCCACTTGGGTCTTCACGCCGACGCGGGTCCAGAACTGCGCAACCGCCTGGGCGGTTTCCGGGCCTTGCGGGTAGCGGTCGTTGGGCACGTGCATGGTCAGCTTGAAGCCGTCGGGAAAGCCCGCTTCGGCCAACAGCTTCTTGGCTTGCGCGACGTCGTTGGGGATGTCTTTGACGTCGGGGTTGTAGCCGAAGGTGCCCTTGGGCATCCACTGGTTGGCTTCGGTCGCCGCGCCTTGCAGGATGCGGTCAGAAATCGCCTTGCGGTTGATGGCCAGGTTCAGCGCTTGGCGCACGCGCAGGTCCAGCAGCGGGTTCTTGTCCAGCGGCTTGCCGTTGTTGTCGGTGATGTACTGGTTGGGCGCGGGGTTGAAGCTGGGTTGCAGGATCATGACGCGCAGGCCGTCGTACGGGTACACCGAGATGTTCGGGGCCTTTTGCAGCTTGGCCAGGTCCGACACGGACACCTTGTCGATCACGTCCACATCGCCCGCCAACAGGGCGGCGGTGCGGGAGGCGGCGTTGTTGATGTAGCGGTAGTTGACCTTGTCCCAGGTGGCTTTGTCGCCCCAGTAGCCGTCGTTGCGTTCCATGATGACGCGGTCGCCCGGCGTGTAGGACACGAACTTGTAGGGGCCGGTGCCGACCATGGCTTTGCCCGAGTTGTAGTCTTCGGTGGTGGACTTTTCACCGACGTGCTTGCTGACGACGTGCACCGACGCCAGGTTCAGCGGCAGGTCGGGGTTGGGGGCCTTGGTCTTGACGATCAGCGTCAGCGGGTCCTTGGCGGTCATCGTGTCGATGGTGCGCAGGTAGCCGGCATAAGTAGCCACGCTGCCCGGCACGGCGCGCGCGCGGGTGTAGGAATAGATCAGGTCGTCGGCGGTGAACGGCGTGCCGTCTTGCCACTTGACGCCTTCACGCAGCTTGAATTCCCAGGTGGTGGAGTCCAGCGGTTTCCAGCTGACGGCCAGGCCCGGTTGCAGCTTGTTCCACTTGTTCTCGATCAGCAGGTCCCAGAAGTGCAGGGCCACCGAGCGGTCGCCGGCGTGGTTGTTCAACTGCGGGTCCAGGGACGACAACGGGTCGGCGAAACCGATCGACAGGTTGTCGGCGGACGCGGCGGCAGAGGCGCCCAGGATGGCGGCGGTCAGGGTCGAGAGAATCAGGCGTTTCATGTTCGGGGTCCTTGGTAGGGAGGGAACGAGGGGTAAGTGTTTCGAAGACGGCGTTGTGTTCAATGACAACGCCGCCGATCCGGTTCAGGCCATGTCGTTCAAATGACAGGCGCTTAAATGGTTGATGGCGATTCCCTTCAAGGTGGGAACCTCGGTCTTGCAGCGCGGCATCGCATGCGGACATCGCGGATGGAAATGGCAGCCGCCGGGCGGGTTCAGCGGGCTGGGGATCTCGCCCTTGATCGCGGTAAAGATCTTGTGGCGCGATTTCAGGCTGGGAATTTCCGCCAGCAGGGCTTGCGTGTACGGGTGGTTGGGGCGCTGGAACACTTCGTCCACGGTGGCCGTTTCCACGACGCGGCCCAGGTACATGATGACGACGCGGTCGGACAGGTGCTCCACCACGCCCAGGTCATGGCTGATGAACAGGTACGTCAGGTTCAGTTCTTCGCGCAGGTCCATGAAAAGATTCAGGATCTGCGCCTGGATCGACACGTCCAGCGCGGCCACGGCTTCGTCGCAGACCAGCATGGACGGCTGCACGGCCAACGCGCGGGCGATGCCGATGCGCTGGCGTTGGCCGCCGCTGAACTGGTGCGGATAGCGTTGGCGCAGCGCGGGGTCCAGACCGGCGCGTTCCAGTTGGGCGCTGACGTAGTCGTCAAAGCCCGCGTTGTCGACCAGGCCGTGGATGCGGGCCGCTTCGCCGACGATCTCGTCCACGCGCAGGCGCGGGTTGAGGCTGGCGTACGGGTCCTGGAAAATCATCTGCACGGACAGGCGGGCGGCGTGGGCGGCGGTGGACGTCATGTCTTCACGGCGCACGCCGTTGATGCGGACTTCACCGCCCGACGGCGTCAACAAGCCTGCGGCGATACGGCCCAGCGTGGACTTGCCGCAGCCGGATTCCCCGACCAGGCCGACGACTTCGCCGGGGTTCACGATCAGGTCCACGTGATCGACGGCGCGCGTGATGGCGGGCGGCTTGGACAGGCCCAGCTTTTGCATGGCACGGCCGGCGGGGCCGACCTTTCTTTCGCCAAAGCGCTTGCTGACTTGCGCCAGGTCAATGAGCGGGGTGGGGGCGGCGGATACAGTCATGCCGTCACCTCGTTGTGGATCTGGATGGTCGGATGGAAACAGCGCACGTCGTGTTCGGGCAAGGCTTGTGTGATGCCGGGTTGCTGGCCACAGGCGGCGGTCGCGCGCGCGCAGCGCGCGGAAAACGCACAGCCGGCGGGCAGGTGCAGCAGGTTGGGCGTCATGCCGGGAATCTGGCGCAGGCGCTGCCCGCGCTGGTTGTTGCTCGGCAAGCTGTCGATCAGGCCCACCGTGTAGGGATGCTGCGGACGGTCCAGCACGTCGTCGACCTTGCCGTGTTCGACGATGCGGCCGGCGTACATCACGGCCACGTCGTCGGCCAGACCCGCCACCACGGACAGATCATGCGTGATCCAGATCAGGCTGGTGCCGTGTTGCTGCGCCAGCTTCTGCACTTCGGACAGGATTTGCGCCTGGATGGTGACGTCCAGGGCGGTCGTCGGCTCATCCGCGATGATCAGGTCGGGGCGGTGCAGCATGGCAATGGCAATCGCCACGCGCTGGCGCATGCCGCCCGACAACTGGTGCGGGTAGGCCAACAGGCGCTCTTCCGGGCTGGGAATGCCCATCATGCCCAGCGTGTCGCGGGCCAGCGTGCGGGCTTGAGCCTTGCTCATCTTGTTGTGGGCGCGCACCGTTTCGATCATTTGCACGTCCACCCGCAAGACGGGGTTCAGCGTCATCATCGGATCCTGGAAGATCATGGCGATGCGGTTGCCCTGCAACTTGCGCAGTTCGCGGGGCGACAGCTTGGTCAGGTCGCGGCCCTGGAACAGGACTTCGCCGCCGACGATGCGGCCGGGCGCGTCCACCAGGCCCATGATGGAAAAGCCGGTGACGGATTTGCCCGAGCCGGATTCGCCGACCAGGCCCAGGATCTTGCCGCGCTCCAGCGTGAACGACACGTCGTCCACGGCGGGCAGCACGCCCGCGCGGGTATGGAAGTGGGTGCGCAGGTTGCGCACCTCAAGCGTGGCCGGCGCGCCGGTGGCGGTGCGGTCGGTCATTTGTGGGTCCTCGGGTTCAGCACGTCGCGCAGGCGGTCGCCCACCAGGTTGATGGCGACGATGGTGATCAGCAGCGCGATGCCGGGGTAGAAGCTGATCCAGTATTCGCCGGACAGCATGTATTGAAAGCCGTTGGAAATCAGCAGGCCCAGCGACGGTTCCGTCACGGGTACGCCCAGGCCCAGGAAGCTCAAGGTGGCTTCCAAGGTGATGGCGCGGGCGATCTGCAGGGTGCCGATCACGATCAGCGGCGGCAGGCAGTTGGGCAGGATGTGCTTCAACATGATCCGCCAGTTGGGAATGTCCAGGCAGCGGGCGGCTTCCACGTATTCGCGGCGGCGTTCCACCAGGGCCTGGCCGCGCGCGGTGCGGGCGTAGTAGGCCCATTCCAGGATCACCAGCGTCAGCACCACGTTGCCGACGCCCTTGCCCAGATAGGCCAGGATCATCATGGCCACCAGGATCGACGGGAACGACAGGATCAGGTCGACCAGGCGCATGATGATGGCATCGACCTTGCCGCCTGCGTAGGCGGCCAGCAGGCCCAGCAGCGTGCCGACGATGCCGGCGATCACGGCCGAACCCACGCCCACCATCAGGCTGATGCGCAGGCCGTACAGAATGCCCGACAGCAGGTCGCGGCCCTGGCCGTCGGTGCCCAGCCAGTAATGGAAGGTGTCCAGCCCATTCATGGACCCGGGCGGCATGCGGGAATCCAGCACGTCTATCTGCAAGAGGTCATACGGGTTCTGCGGCGAGATCCAGGGCGCGAAGATGGCGGCCAGGATCAGCAGGGTGGCGATGACCAGCCCGAACACCGCCGTCTTGGACGACAGGAATTCGGTCAGGTTACGGCGCCAGGGCGATTCGCGGCGCAGGGCGGGCGCTTGGGAAGTCGAAGCGGTGCTCATGCCGAGCCCTCCAGCCGTACCCGGGGGTCCAGCACTTTATAAAGAATGTCCACGATCAGGTTCAGCGTCACGAACAGGCACACGACCACGATCAGATAGGCCACGATGACGGGGCGGTCCAGCGCGTTCAGGCTGTCCAGGATCAGCTTGCCGGCGCCGGGCCAGGAAAAGATGCTTTCCGTGATGACGGCAAACGCAATGGTCGAACCCAGCTCCAGGCCCAGCACGGTGACCAGTGGGATCATCGTGTTGCGCAACACGTGCACACAGACCACGCGGAACGGCGACAGGCCCTTGGCGCGGGCGAACTTCACGAAGTCCAGCGGAATCACGTCGCGCACGCCGGCACGCGTCAGGCGGATCACCAAAGAGATCTTGAACAGCGACAGGTTCAGCGCGGGCAGGATCAGGTGGCGCCAGCCATCGGCTGTCAGCCACGACCACTGGAATCCCAGGAATTCCACCGTCTGGCCGCGGCCGCTGGCGGGCAGCCAGCCCAGCGACACGCTGAACGTCATGATCAGCATCAGCGCCACCCAGAAGGTGGGCAAGGAAAAGCCGACGATGCTGCCGGCCATGATCATCTTGGAAAAGCGGCTGTCGGGGTACAGGCCAGCGATCAAACCCAGCGGCAGGCCGACGATGACGGCCAGGCCCAGGGCGCTGATCGCCAGTTCCAGCGTGGCGGGCAGGCGCTGGATCACCAGTTCGATGGCGGGGATGTTGTAGACGAAACTATTGCCCAGGTTGCCGTGCAGCGCCCCGTTCAAAAAGCCCAGGTACTGTTGCCACAACGGTTTGTCCAGGCCCAGTTCCGCGATGATGCGGGCGCGGTCCACCTGGTCCACGTCCTGGCCGATCAGGATGTCCACGGGGTTGCCGATGGCGTGCAGGCCCACGAAGACGATCAGCGTCATCAAGAAAACAACCACGACGGCTTGCGCCACGCGGCGTAGCAACCAGCCGGTCATTGCGCGGTCTCCGCCTGCGTGGCCCGGGCCGGGGGAGGGGCTGCCACCCACTCGTCGCCGAACACCTCGGGTTCAGAGAATGCTTCCATATTGGCGTAGTACGTTTCCACGTCCTCGCGGTAGAACAGGCCGGCGATGCCTTGCGCCAGGCGCTTGGCGCCCTCGCTGATGGCGGGGATGTCGCCCGAGATCGTGCCTTGCGTCAGCGCGGCCGGGTACGAGAAGCAGTGCACGCGGTCCAGGCCCGGGCAGGCGCCCGGGACCTTTTCCTGCAATTCGAAGACGGCGCCCAGGTCGGGCGAGTCGTGCAGTTCCTGGTCTTCTTCGCCTGCGGGCGGGGTGAACCGGTCGCCCCAGTTGCGCACGTGGGGCGCCAGCGGCGCGAATTCGGGGCGCACGGTCCAGTCGATGCGAAAGCCCGTGGAAAAGATCAGGAAGTCCAGCACGAACAAGCCCTTGGGCGTGGTCACGTGGATCTCGTCGCCGACCATCGCCAGGGCCTGCACGCCACAGCCCAGGTTGAAGCGGGCGTTCGGATGCCGCGACACGCGCAAGGTGCTGCCGCGCGGGGGCGGCACCTGGGCGGCGTTGATGTAGTGGCGGATCTTCCACTTCCATTCGTCGGGCAAGGTCAGGTGGCCGTGGGTCAGGCCGGGGTTGCCCGCGCCTTTGCCCTTGTTCACGCGCGGAATGTCGTTGCGGCGGATCAGCAGATCGACGCTGGTGGCGCCGGCTTCCAGCGCCGTGCCTGCGCTGTCCATGGCGGATGCGCCTGCGCCCACGACGCCGACGCGCTTGCCGGCCAGCGTGGCGTAGTCCATCACGTCGGACGAATGCGCCCAACGGTCACGCGGCAATTGCTTTGCAAAGTCAGGCACGTACGCGCCGCCCAGACCGTCGCGGCCGGTGGCCAGCACGACACGGCGGGCCAGCACCGTGCTGCGGCCAGCGGGGGATTCGATGTCCAGCTGCACCAGGCGGTCGGCGCGCGGTTGCACCGACAACACGCGGTGTTCGTTGCGCACGTCCAGGTTCAGCACGCGGCGATACCAGCGCAGGTAATCCATCCATTGCAGGCGCGGGATCTTATCCAGCGCTTCCCATTCCGCCGCGCCGAACTGCGCTTCGAACCAGGCGCGGAACGTCAGCGCCGGCAGGCCCAGCGCGGGGCCGGTCAGCTGCTTGGGCGAGCGCAGCGTTTCCATGCGCGCGGTGGTGGCCCAGGGGCCTTCATAGCCTTCGGGCGCCTGATCGAAGATGGGCGCGGTGATGCCCAGGTGCGTCAAGGATGCGGCGGCGGCCAATCCGGCCATTCCGCCGCCGATGACGACGACGTCCAGCACCGGCTGACCGTCAACCAGACGGGGCGCGACCCAGTTCTTGGCGGGAATTTCCAGCCAGGACAGGTCTTGCCGCAGACGCGCTTCAAGCGCATCCAAGCCTTGCGGCGGGGTGGCGACGGGCAGATTCATAGTGCGGGGGGTTCCATAACAGGGGCGTCATCACCGTAGATCGACTGCAACAGCGCCGAGTGCTCGCAGGCGTCGTGCAGCACAAAGCCGGGCAGCAGGGCGGCGGCGGCATCGGCCAGCGCGTCGGCCATGGCCTGGCAGGCCGGCGTCAGGGGTTGCGACTGCGGGGTGATGACCCCAAAGAAAAAGGGGATGTCCAGGTCGATAGGCCGGATCGCCACGCCCGGCATGGGGACGCCGTAAGCGGTGATCGGTTCCAGCACCGACACGCCCAGCCCGGCGCGCACGGCGGCCAGGGCGTTGACGGACGAATTGGTTTCGATGGTGCCTGGTGCGTTGCCGTCGGGCGCCAGTGCGGCATCCAGCCGGCGGCGCAGGCGGTAGGGATTGGCCATGGTGATCAGGCGGCGTCCGGCCAAAGCCTTGACAGGCACGATGTCGCGGGCAGCCAGCGCATCGTCTTCCGGCAACGCGACCACACAGGGCGCCTGCCCGATCCAATGCACGTTCAACCCGCGATGCTCCAGCGGCAGGCTGGTCGCACCCAGTTGCGCGGCGCCGGTCAGCACCGCATGCACCACGCGTTCGGGGGATGCGCTGCGCACTTGGATGCGCGTGGCGCCGGTCTGGGATTCGATGCGCTTGAGCGCGTCAGGCAGCAGCCCGGCCGCCAGCGCAGACGTGGCGGCCAACAGTAGGGGTTTGGCTTGCCCACGGGCGATTTCTTCGGCGCGGCCACGGATCTGCTGCAGGCTGGCCAACGCGCGTTCCACATCGTCATACAGCAGGAAGCCCTGCTCGGTGGGCGTGACCCGGGGGCCGCTCCGGCTGAACAGCGCATAGCCGATCTCGGCTTCCAGTTCTTGCAACAAGCGGCTGATGGCCGGCTGCGAACGCCCGAGCAAACGCCCGGCGGCGGTAACGCTGCCTGTAGACATGACGGCCGCGAAGGCCTCGAGTTGACGTAATTCCATCTGTGTTGCTTTATGCTCAGGACGAATTCTTGCCCGGCAAGTATGCGCGCTGCAAATAGTTAAAAGGCATAAGTAAATTCCCTAATTGGGGATTTCCTTATGCCTTTTCATTACTTCTAGTTATTTCAAGGGTTTAGGGGCTTCCGGGCTAAGCCCTGGGCCATGGACTTGCCCCAGCCAAAGTTGGAAATCCCGGCAGGAGGGGACCAGACCACGGGCAGGAGGCAACGGTAGCCAGGGTAGTCTCCCGTCCGATACCATGAACCACCCACAACCCCGGAGGCTTTATGGATTGCTCTGTTGAAGGAAAGGTCGCTTTTACGGACGGCTATTCGTACCACTTCGCTACCGTGGATGATGCCCTGGCGTTCGCCGCGTGCGTCAAAAGCTCGCAACAGCCTGACACGTGCGCGGCAACGCATGGCAGCACGCAAAAGGTCAAGCTGGAAGAGGTGAAGACGAAAGAGGAAGAGGACGAAGAAGAGCGGAACCGCTAGGGTTCGCTTTGGTTATTTGACCTGGTTGGGTGGAAAAAGCCCGCCAGGGGCCCTGCGCAACGCAGGGCTAGCGCTTGGGCAACACGAACTCCACCCGCCGGTTTTGCGCGCGTCCTTTCGGATTGTCGGCGCCATTTGCCAGTGTGTTGGGCTGTACGGGCCGGGCATCGCCGTAGCCCTTGGCGGTTAAACGCGCCTTATCCACGCCGTGATTCGTCAGCCACTGCAATACGGCATTTGCCCGCTTTAACGACAGCGTCTGGTTATACGACGCGGTGCCCTTGGAATCGGTATGGCCTTCAATGGCCACCCGGGCTGGGCCAGCCGGCGCCGCCTGGATTGCGTGCGCAATATCCCGCAGGGCGGGTTCGGCAGCCGGGCGGATATTGGCTTTGTCGAAATCGAACAGCACGTCGCCCAGCATCGATACCGTGACGGCGTCCTTGTCCTGGCGCACGGATAAACCTTCGTGGCGGCTGGCCAGGTCATCGATCTGCGCAGACAAGTCAGAAACGCCGCCACCCGTGTCGGACGGAAACCCTTTCAGGTCCAATATCGTCGCGCGCAGGTCCAGCACTTCGGCTTTGTAGGGCGGCTCTTGCGCGTGGGCGCCGCTGGCCGCGAGCAGCAGCGCGGCGACGGCGGCCGAAATGTTCCGGGCGGCGGTCATGGGCTATCGGTCGGTGATCTTGATGGCATCGAAGGTTTCGACACCCGGTATCGTCAAGGACACTTCCGTAATATCTTTAGGCGGCGCGGGGAATTTGCCCTGCCAGGCGCCGGCGATGGGGGCGTCTTTGGAGGTCTTGAGCACCAGTTTGGGATTGGTCAGCGGCTTGTCGTTGCTGTCTTTCAGCAACAGGTGCTTTTTATTGCCGGCGATGACGTAGAAGCTGTCTTCGTAATCGTTTTGGGTGATCTGCGAATAGACCATCTCGGTCTTGCCGGGCACGATGGGTTTGAACCGGACTTTAAGGGTCAGGATATCGCCGCTGCGCACAGCTTCGACGACCTGGCCTTCGGCACTGCCGGTCTCGGTCAGACCCGTCGCTAACGGTTTGGCGGCCGTCGTATCGGCCGCGGCCTGGGCGTGGGCCGGATGGCCGAAAGGGGCTAGCGTCAGCATGGCGCCCAGCGCACAGGCCGCTACTGCGGGTCTGATCAAATTCACGATAAGTCTCCTTGATTCGCCCGGTCTAATCCAATGGGCGATGGTCGGCTTTCGTGTCGCATATTTCAATGCGATTATTTTCCAAATCGTTACCGTGCTAAGCGATACGCGGCCGCCATTCGGCAATCGCGCTCAGGAAGGAAGTGCAGGGTCTTTGGCCCGTATAAAGGGCGCAGATCGCCACCGGCGAAAGAAACAAGTGGTTGTATTCTTTCGCCGTATTGCCGCCGTATTGCCGCAGTGCGGCTGATTATCTGTGGCTATCGGCCATCAACCGCCGCGATGGCCGCCGTGATAGCGTGGCGCGGACAAATTCCGCGGGCTGTCCTTGTGCTGGGTATTAGCCAGCGCCTTGCGCCGGGCCTCTTCTTGCAAGTGGTCCGCTTTGGCGCGGTCTTTCTCTGCGTGCGGGGACGCCGCCGCGTCGGGTGCGGACGGTGCGGCAGGCGAGTGGGAAGAGCGGGGAGTGTGGAACGTCATGGTGCGTACCTTTTCAGGCGACGCGGCATATGCCGTCCAACCACGTTACGCCCGGCTTGTCGCGGATTCCAGCGGTCAATTGCAACAACTGCATGCCGCACGGGGCTCTCGGGTTTGAAGTAGGCCGGTTAGACTGGCAGGCGCTTGCGCGTGGTTTTTCCACGCGCCCGCCCGGCGACGATGTCCGCGGTGGGCTTGCCAACCATAATCGGGGGATCCGGATCCATGAAAATAAGAAAACTCATCGAAGAACGACGCCAAGGCGAACGTGCCGCGGTCAGCGAACGCGCCGATCCTTCGGATGCCGATTTGCTTGCCGCGCTGGACCGCCTGGATGGCGCCGAATTCAGCTCCACCGCGTTCGTGACGGAAGATGAAACCGTCATGGCAGTGGGCGGTGGCGGCGACGGGGGATACGTGGTGTCCATCACGCTGGATGACGATGCGCGCATTTATACGCTGGTTGACCGGTCCAAATCCGAAGACCACGACCAGGACGTGGTGGTGGGCGGCCAGTCCGGCAGCTATCAGCAGTATCAGTGCGTGTGCCGCGAACTGGCCAAGGCGGCCATCCTGCACTTCCAGCAGCAGGGCGCGCCGTCGCCCGACCTGCAATGGGTCAGCGAATAGGCGCGGCCAGCTCTCGGATCACACCACCCGGGTCAGCACCTTTTCATCCCGGAACCAGCCGTCCAAGTTCGCCACCATCAGGTCGGCCATGGCGCGGCGGGTTTCGTGCGTGCCGCTGGCGATATGCGGCAGCAACACCACATTGTCCATCGCGTTCAGCGCGGCCGGCGTGGCCGGTTCGTGTTCGAACACGTCCAGGCCCGCACCGGCGATGCGCTTGGCCTGCAAGGCGCTGACCAGCGCGGCTTCGTCCACGACCGTGCCGCGCGCGATGTTGATCAGCCAGCCCTGGGGGCCCAGCGCATCCAGCACTTGCGCGTTCACCATGTGGCGCGTCGCGTTGCCGCCCGGCACTGCCAGCACCAGGAAATCGCAGGCGGCGGCCAGCGACGTGATATCGGGGCAATAGCGGTAGCCGGCGGGCGCATCGGCGCGCGGTTTGCGGCTGGTATAAAGGATTTCCATGTCGAAGGCAGCGGCGCGGCGCGCGATCTGCAAGCCGATATTGCCCAGCCCGGCAATACCGCAGCGCTTGCCGGTCATGCGCGTGCCCAGCGGGAAACCTTCATTCGGCCAGCGTCCGGCGCGCACGAAGCGGTCGGCTTGCGCGATGCGGCGCGGCGCGGCCAGCATCAACGCCAATGCCGTGTCGGCCACGCACGCGTCCAGAACGCCGGGCGTGTTGGTGACGACCACGCCGCGTTCCTGCGCAGCCGCCAGGTCAATGGTGTCGTAACCCACTCCAAAACTGAAAATGCCTTCCAGCGCAGGCAGCGCGCCGATGAGTTCGCGGGTGGCGCCGAAACGGCCGCTCGTCGCGATGCCGCGGATGGACGGTCCGTGTTCATGGAGCAGCGCGGCGGGATCGGCAGATTCCCATAAGCGATGGACGTGGTAGCGGGACGCCAGGTCGGCCACTAGTTCGGGCAGCAGGGGGCCCACCATCAGTAAATGGGCGGCGGAAGCGGGTAGGGGATCTGTCATGGATACGGCTTTAAAAATGGCCCGGTGACCGGGCCGCGTGGAGGTCAGTTCGTCTGGATGTTGCGGGTCTTGATGATCTGCCCGTAGCGGGCGCGTTCGCTGGCGGCCAGCTCCTGCAGCTGCTGCGGGGTGGAACCGTGCGCCACCGCGCCCTGGGACTCCAGCTTGGCCTTCATGGCGGGGTCGGCGGCGATATCGCGGATTGCCTGCGACAGCTTGTCGATGACGGCAGGCGGCGTGCCGGCGGGCGCCAGCACGGCGGTCCAGGAGCCGGATTGCGCGTTCTTCACGCCGGCCTCGTCGATCGTCGGCACCTCCGGCATGGCGGGCGAACGCGCGGCCCCGGTCACCGCCAGCGCGCGCAGCTTGCCGCCGGTCACGTAGGGCATGGTCTCCAGGACCGAGGCGAACAGCATGTCCACCCGGCCCGCCATCAGGTCCGTCATGGCCGGACCGCCGCCCTTGTAAGGCACATGCATCAGGTCCACGCCCGTGGCTTGCTGGAAGATCTCGGCGGACAGGTGCGGCGCGCCGCCGGTGCCGGAACTGGCAAATGTGTGTTTGCCGGGTTCCGTGCGCGCCAGCGTCACCAGTTCGCCCACGTTCTTGGCCGGAAGGCTGGTGGGCACGACCAATACGAAGGGCAGGTCCGAAAACAGCGAGACGGGCGCGAAGGCGGTGGCGGGATCCGAGTGCAGTTTGTAGATCCACGGATTGATGGCCAGCATGCCGGAATTGGCGAACAGCAGCGTATAGCCGTCGGCCGGCGACCGGGCCACCAGATCGGCGGCGATCTGCCCGCCCGCGCCCGGGCGGTTGTCCACCACGACGGAAGACGCCAGCTTGTCGCCCAGGGCCGCGGCTAACAGGCGGGCCGAGATGTCGGTGCCGCCGCCCGGTGAAAACGGGACGATCAGGTTGATTGGGCGCTCCGGATACCCGGCGGCGTTGGCGTTCCAGGGCAACGCGGCGGTGGCGGCCAGGGCCAACGCCGCGGCGATGAGCCGGACGCGTTGTCGGGCGATGGGGGTTGTCTCCATGTCTCTCTTCTCTTTTTAGGCGTGGGGGCGGCATCTGCCGCGGATGAAACGTGCTGCGAAAGGCTCCTTTTGATCCTGCGGGCCGGCTTGGCGGCCTTGTCGCCGAGTATAGAAACGGCTGTCGATAGATAGCCGTTCGAGCTATAAATAGCATTGATCAATTCAAGAATTGAATCGATGGAATTTCGTCAGCTGGAGTGTTTCATCGCGGTGGCCGAGGAGCTGCACTTTGGCCGGGCAGCCGAGCGGCTGTGCATGACGCAGCCGCCCCTGTCCCGGCAGATCCAGTTACTGGAGCAGGATCTGGGCGTGACGCTGTTTGAACGCAATAGCCGGCAGGTGCTGCTTAGCGCGGCGGGCAGGCGATTCCTGCGCGACGCCCGGCATCTGCTGGAGTTCTCGGCGCGCGCCGCCGCGACCGCCAGGCGCACCTCCGGGGGCGACGCCGGCCATATCACGCTGGGTTTCACCGCAGTCGCATCCTATCGGCTGATGCCGTCGATGATCATGCAGGCGCGCAAGCTGCTGGCCGGCGTCGAGATCCAGCTTCGCGAAACGGTCAGTACCGATCTGGCGCGCCTGCTGCTGGCGCGCGAACTAGACGCCATTCTGGCGCGCAGCGTGCCGCAGCAGGCCGGCATCGAATCGCGGTTGATCGAACGCGAGCCCCTGGTGCTGGCGTTGCCCACTGGTTCCCCTTTGTGCGAACACGACACCGTGCCGTTGCGCCTGTTGCAAGGCCAGCCTTTCGTGCTGTATTCGCCCCGGGAAGGCAAATACTTCTATGACCGCATCGTGGGGGCGTTCGGCTTGGCCGACGTGCAGCCGGACTATGTGCAGCGCGCGGGGCAAACGCACACCTTGCTGGCGCTGGTGCGGGCCGGCTTGGGCGTGGGCATCGTGCCGGATTCGGCGCGGGAACTGCGGTTTGAAGGGGTGGAGTTCCGCCCGATCGGCCAACGCGATTTATACGCGGACATGTATCTGGCCTGGCACGCGCAGCATGACAACCCGGCGCTGGACGCGTTCCTGCAGCGGGTGGCGGGCGTCACGGCCAAGTGATTGGATCAGGCGGCCGCGACGGCGGCCGTCACATCTGCATTTTCTTCTTGCCCAGCAAGGTCAGCGCCAGGCTTCTTCCCGTACGCATGAAGGGGTAGATCGCCGTCGACAGGCATGGGTTGCGGAAGACGGCGGCGTTGACGCTATTGAAGAAATCGTTGCCCGTGCTGATCAGCGCCAGCCGGTTAATGCAGTCGGCGCCCCAATAATCCTGGCCGTCCAGATGCAGCAGCATGCCCTGGTTCAGGTCATACCCTTGCGCTTTGTAGGCCACCGCCAGATCCGGGTGGTCGCGCATATTAAGCAGGTCGATCGGGCCCACGGCTTTCTGCAGTTGCAGCATCCGCACGTAGTTCGAGCAAAAGGGGCAGTCTCCGTCATACAGCAGGAAGTTCTTGGCGATGGCCATGGCGCACCCTATCGTTTGCGCGGGCGCGAGAATCCCGCCCGCCTGTACTGATTAAAGCGCATTTCATCCATGATGAAAAAGTGATCGCGGCTAGCCCTTCACGCGTCAGGTCCCGCACCGGGCAGTCCAGCCGATTCCTGTTGGCCGCGCTGCGCGGCGCCGCGGTCCTGCGCCCGCCAGCGCGCGCGCAATCCGGCGATTTGGCGCAACGCCTGCTGCGATACCTTCCACCAGCCGAACGGGCGCGGATCGGCCAACATGCTCATGGCGCGGGCATAGTCCAACGTCAGCCCGGGCGTCCAGGCCATGGTCATGGCGCGCTTGCGGACTTGCGAGGCCACCCAAAGCTCGGGTGTCAGCAGCAACCGGATCAGCACGCGCCATCCGGCGCGGCTGCCATGCAGACGGCCCACCACGCCGTCCAGCGCGGCATCAAGCGCGCGCGCCACCGAGCTTGAACAATTGCGATGGGTCAGGTTGTAGGTGCTGTTCTGCCGGTACTCGTTCCAGAACGCGGCCAGCTTGTCGGGGTCGTAATTCCGGATGCGCACGCGCATGGTGGACGGGCACCAGGCCTTGGACTCGGTCGCGTAATCGGGTTGGTACACGCCGGGAATGTCGTTGTCGGGCGTCGCGCGCAGTAGATTGCCGAACTCGTCGGGCGACCGGTCGATTTCTTCCTTGGGATACAGGCTGATATAGATGCCTTCCGGGGACTCCAATGCGGCGTGGCCGGTGGAGATCACGCCGTTTACATCGACGGCCGCGATGTAGCGGTCGACGACGGGATAGTTGCGCGTTTGCGCCTTGGCCGACCCGGACGGTGTCCAGACATGGACAGTCAGCGCGCGCTCGGAGTCGGCGGGCGGGCCGTCCCAGACAGGGGACGCGGCGGCAGGCGAAGCCGGCATGAAATCCGAAGAGTCGTTGACGGCGAAGGCCGGATTCGAGGCCAGATGCTTGACGCGACGCGCCAGCCACAGCAGCTTCAGGCCCGCGATGGCCAGGAACAGGCCCAGGCAATAGGGCACCGTGCCGACGTAATTCGTGGGGTAGGGCTGGAAGAAGAAAATGGCCAGCAGGATTTCGGCCACACCGCCGGCGAAGGCGTAGCGCCAGCGGTCGTAGCGCACAACATAGGCGGCCAGGCATTGCAGTACCCCGTCCATCAGGAACAACGCGCCGAAGATCATCGACAGCACGAAGTGGCCGTGATGGTGCCCGATCAGGATCAGGGCGCCCGCCAGCAGCACGAAGACGCCCTTGGTGTAGCGCAAGACACGCTGGCCGCCCACGCCGGAAGAGGCAATCAGCAGCGTGGCCAGCCCTTCAATGATGATAAGGACGGCAAAGGCATTCAGCGGGAAGTAGAGGGCGTTATCCAGCGCGTCGATAAAGACGAATATGCCAGCCACCAGGAAGATTGTCCCGACGACGGTCAAGGCGCGCCAGCGGTTGCGCAGATAGGGAACTCCCAATAGCAGCAGTACAAGTTGTGGCATACCAGCGGTCCGGAAAAGGGGAAGGCGGATTCAAGCTCAGAACTGCATGGTACCGAAACCCAACCGATCCTGAACACGTTAATGCACCCTTTAATGCACCGGTTTCACCGCCGATTCCGCTGACTGCAACGCCGCCGGGTAGCTTGCCCGGCAACGATTCGTTTTAATCGGGCGCTGTCCAGGCCAGCCCCATCGCGTAGGCGCGCACGTCCTGCGGCCACGTTGCAATGCACTGCGCAAAGTGCTCGCGGTCGTCTGCATAGAGCGCTCGCGTCGCGTCCTCGAAACCCGTCAAGTTGCCGGCCATGCTGGACATGAATCGGTAGGCGGCTTCCTGCCGCAGGCGCTGCTCGTCCCGCGCCTCGTTATCGCGGCGCGCCTGCTCGACCAGCTTGCGCAGCGCCACCGAAGCGCCGCCGGGCTGCGCGCCCAGCCAGTCCCAGTGCCGCGGCAGCAAGGTGACTTCACGGGGCACGACGCCCAGCTTCGGCCGGCCGCGGCCGCGGGGCTGCGCATCCGCGGTATCCATGGCGTCGGGCTCCACGGGGGGCAAGTCGGCGGCCGGCGGCGTATGGCGCGCGACGATTTGCGCGTCGTCGCCGCGTAAGTCCAGATCCGTCTGTTGGCCCGTGCCGTCCTGAAAGACCAGCACCGCCTCGCGGTCGGGCGCATTCATGGCCCGTTTGACGGCCAGCGCGACCTCGGCCAGGGGCCCCGCGGCCAGGATGTGGTGGCCTTCGAAGGCGGTATATGAAAGGGGGGAGGCAGTGCGGGTCATGGCGATAAGGTTCCTGTGCCCGACGTGGGCTTAAGCAGCTTTTCATTATGACCCGGGTAAAAATATTCGTCAATATTGCCCGGGTAAAAATATTTCAAGGTAACGCGCCATCAACCACTTAAATAGGGTCGGATTATTCGTTGCATTCCCTGACTTGCCAGACTGCAAAAATTCCGTACAAACCTAGGGTCAACACCTAGTCAAAACATGCAGGCGGCGTATAATCTTGCTTTGCGCCCGGAGTTACCCATGCGTCTCGTTCAAAAAGCGCTCACCTTCGACGATGTGTTGTTGGTGCCTGCGTATTCCGAGGTGTTGCCGCGCGACACCTCCCTGGCCACGCGCCTGACTCGCAATATCAGCCTGAATATCCCCCTTGTGTCCGCCGCCATGGACACCGTCACCGAATCGCGTCTGGCCATCGCCATGGCGCAAGAGGGCGGCATCGGGATCATTCACAAGAATTTGTCCGCCGATGCCCAAGCCCGTGAAGTGGCTCGCGTCAAGCGCCATGAATTCGGCATCGTGATCGATCCGGTCACCGTCACCCCCCAGATGAAAGTGCGCGACGCCATTGCGTTGCAGCGCCAGCATGGCATCTCGGGCCTGCCGGTGGTCGAAGGCCGCAAGCTGGTCGGCATCGTGACCAACCGCGATCTGCGTTTTGAAGAAAACCTGGATCAGCCCCTGCGCAACATCATGACGCCGCAGGAACGCCTGGTCACCATGAAGGAAGGCGCCACGCTGGATGAAGCGCAGGCCCTGATGCACAAGCACCGTCTGGAACGCGTGCTGATCGTGAACGACGGCTTTGAACTGCGTGGCCTGGCCACCGTCAAGGACATCGTCAAGAACACCGAACACCCGATGGCCAGCAAAGACGGCCAAGGCCAGTTGCGCGTTGGCGCAGCGGTGGGCGTGGGCGCCGGCACCGAAGAGCGCGTGGAAAAGCTGGTTGCGGCAGGCGTCGACGTCCTGATCGTCGACACGGCCCACGGCCACTCCAAGGGCGTGCTGGAAGGCGTGCGCTGGGTCAAGCAGAACTACCCCAAGGTTGAAGTCATTGGCGGCAACATCGCCACCGCCGCCGCTGCACGCGCGCTGGTCGAGTACGGCGCCGACGGCGTCAAGGTCGGTATCGGCCCCGGCTCCATCTGCACCACGCGTATCGTGGCCGGCGTGGGCGTGCCGCAGATCCATGCCATTTCCGAAGTCGCCAAGGCGCTGGAAGGCACGGGCGTTCCGCTGATCGCTGACGGCGGCATCCGCTACTCGGGCGACGTCGCCAAGGCGCTGGCCGCCGGCGCATTCGCCTGCATGATGGGCGGCATGTTCGCCGGTACGGAAGAAGCCCCGGGCGAAGTCGTGCTGTTCCAAGGTCGCTCGTACAAGTCGTACCGCGGCATGGGCAGCCTGGGCGCCATGACGGACGGCTCCGCCGACCGCTACTTCCAAGACCCGTCGAACAACGCCGACAAGCTGGTTCCGGAAGGCATCGAAGGCCGCGTCCCCTACAAGGGCAGCGTGCTGGCCATCATCTTCCAACTGGTCGGTGGTATCCGCGCCTCGATGGGCTACTGCGGCGCCGCAACCATTGACGACATGCGCACCAAGGCCGAATTCGTGGAAATCACCTCTGCGGGTGTCCGCGAGTCCCACGTGCACGACGTACAGATCACCAAGGAAGCGCCTAACTACCGCGCCGACTGATCTCCGTACAGTCAACTACAATGTCATGCATTACGCACCGGCAGAATCGCAAAATCTTGTAGCGGTTCTGCCGGTGCGGTTTTATTTACAACGGGTAGAGTCTCCATGCACCAGCGCATCCTCATTCTTGACTACGGTTCGCAAGTCACCCAGCTGATCGCCCGCCGCGTGCGCGAAGCCGGCGTCTATTCTGAAGTCCACCCGGGCGACGTCGACGACGCCTTCGTGCGCGAACAGATGGCGCAAGGCCTGAAGGGCATCATCCTGTCGGGCAGCCACGCTTCCGCCTACGAAGAAGGCTCCATGCGCGTGCCGCACGCCGTGTTCGAGCTGGGCGTGCCTGTCCTGGGTATCTGCTACGGCATGCAGTCCATGGCGCAGCAACTGGGCGGCGTGGTCAGCTTCTCGGACCACCGCGAATTCGGCTACGCCGAAGTCCGCGCCCACGGCCACACCAAGCTGCTGGACGGCCTGGCCGACTTCACCACGCCTGAAGGCCAAGGCATGCTGAAGGTCTGGATGAGCCACGGCGACAAAGTCACCGAGCTGCCCCCGGGTTTCAAGCTGATGGCCTCCACGCCGTCATGCCCCATCGCCGGCATGGCCGACGAAGACCGCCGTTTCTACGCTGTCCAGTTCCACCCCGAAGTCACGCACACCGTCCAAGGCAAGGCCATGCTGGCCCGCTTCGTGAACGAGATCTGCGAATGCCAGGGCGACTGGAACATGCCCGACTACGTCGCTGAAGCCGTTGCCCGCATCCGCGAGCAAGTTGGCACCGACGAAGTCATCCTGGGCCTGTCCGGCGGCGTGGATTCGTCCGTTGCCGCGGCGCTGATCCACAAGGCCATCGGCGACCAGCTCACCTGCGTGTTCGTTGACCACGGCCTGCTGCGCCTGGACGAAGGCAAGCAGGTCATGCAGACCTTCGCCGAAAACATGGGCGTGAAGATCATTCACGTCGATGCCACCGCGCAATTCATGGGCAAGCTGGCCGGCGTCGCCGACCCGGAAGCCAAGCGCAAGATCATCGGCCGCGAATTCGTCGAAGTGTTCCAGGAACAAGCCGGCAAGCAGCAAAGCGCCAAGTGGCTGGCCCAGGGCACGATCTACCCCGACGTCATCGAATCCGCCGGCGCCAAGACGGGCAAGGCCACCTCCATCAAGTCGCACCACAACGTGGGCGGCCTGCCGGACACGCTGAACCTGCAACTGCTGGAGCCCTTGCGCGAACTGTTCAAGGACGAAGTCCGCGAACTGGGTGTGGCCCTGGGCCTGCCCCCGCAAATGGTCTACCGCCACCCGTTCCCCGGCCCCGGCCTGGGCGTGCGGATCCTGGGCGAAGTGAAGCATGAATATGCAGAACTGCTGCGCCGCGCCGATGCGATCTTTATTGAAGAACTGCGCAATACCAAGGATGAAGCTAGTGGTTTGACTTGGTATGAGCTGACGTCGCAAGCGTTTGCCGTATTCCTGCCGGTGAAGTCGGTGGGGGTGATGGGCGATGGGCGTACTTACGAGTACGTGGTGGCGCTGCGTGCCGTGCAGACGTTCGACTTCATGACGGCTGATTGGGCGCCGTTGCCGCACCCGTTGCTGGCTCGGGTTTCGTCGCGGATTATTAATGAAGTGCGCGGGATTAATCGCGTGGTTTATGACGTGTCGAGCAAGCCGCCGGCGACAATCGAGTGGGAGTGATCCCGCAGGTCGATTGAGATAAATGAAAAGGGCGCTTCGGCGCCCTTTTCATTGCGGTTAGCACTGTCGATTGTGTGGTTTGGGAGCGAGCCTGATTTGGCGGCCGGTATCTGCCCTCGCACGGGTGATAAATGTAGACACCATCGGCTCTGTAACCGCCGTTCATTCCTTCGCTTCGTCGAGCAGCCATTGAGCAAACGCTTGTATTGGCTCGCTGCTCAGTCCGATGGGCTCGGGGAGGACGAGGCAGAAGGTTTTGGAAATGGTTTTCCCCTCTGGCCACGGGGCCACCAGATTTCCTAGCGCAAGTTCGGTTTCAACGTAGAGGCGCGGTACCAGCGCAACACCGAGGCCGGCCAATGCGGCTTCTATCAACATTCCATGGAGATCATAGCGTGCGCCAATTGCAGGATTGGTCAGCGGAGTTCCCGTCTCCTGGGAGTACTGAAGCCAAGCTTCCGGGTTCTGTCGTCGGTGCAAGCGCGGTAATTCGTCCAGTGCGGTTTGTCGTTTGCGTCCTTTCAGAAGTTCAGGATGGCAAACCGGAATCAGCACTTCATGCAAAAGCGGGTGAGTCCGCATTCCCGTCCACGCTGGGTGCTCGAAATGGATGGCGGCATCAAATCCGCTTCCGGCCAGGACGAAGGGGTCCATGCGCTCGGCAAGATGCACAGTGATGTTCGGATGCTTCTGCTGGAATCTTGACAAGCGAGGAATGAGCCATCGCATCGCGAACGTCGGGATGGTGGCGATGTCCAGGCTTGCGCCATCGTCAGGCTGCCCCATCAAGTACTGGCTGTCCCGATCCAGGCGGTCTAGCGATTCGCGAACCTGGACCGCGTAACGCTCTCCGTTGGGCAGGAGGCGCACACGATTGCCGACCCGCTCGAACAGCGTGACCCCGAGGAAGGCTTCCAGCCTGCCAATCTGGCGACTGATGGCTCCTTCAGTCAGCGACAGTTCCTCTGCCGCGCGCGCGAAGCTGCCGTGGCGCGCAGCCACTTCGAATGCCATCAGTGCCGTGCTGCTGGGGATCTTCCTTCGCATGAGCCTTCCTAACTTAAAGCGGGTGATTGGTTCAGCTTGATGTTTTGTCAATGAAGCATACCGAAAAATCGTTTTTAACGTCGATTTCCAGGTAATACCATGATGAAACATCAACAAAGAGGACCGACCGCACAAGCGGTTCGGTAGCGAGTGATTCCATGATCTATACCGTCGAGTGCAGCTTTGCCGACCTAGCCAGCGAAGCAGAGTGGAATGATTTCTACAGCCTGGAAAAGCTGCCCGCGCTTATTTCAGTAAGCGGGTTCCATACCTCGCAGCGATTCAAGGCGTTGAGCGCTGGTTGCCCCGTCTACCTTGCCGTGCACTCAATCGACGGTCTGGCTGTGCTTGAGGGCGATGAATACCGCCAGAAAGGGGGCGGCAACTTCGCACGCTGGCAGCAGCACATCACCGATTGGCACCGCAATCTATATGCCGGCCTTGAACGCGCGCCTGCGATCGGTGAAGGAGACCATCTGATCGTGAGCGCAGTCGGTCCCGAGCCGCTTGTCGAGATGGGGCTCAAGCCTGATCTGATGAGGGTCGTCGCATTGGAGAAATTTCCTGAGAGCAGGTGGCTGGCGAAGCTGGATAGCGCCATCAGTCTCAGTGTGGAAACCCTTCCGAAGGACGTGCACCTCTATGCCCCGATGACCGCGCAATTGACGAGTGGCAATGACGCAGTGCCCCAGACGCAGGGACAGAACCGACATGCCTAACCTGACGATCTTCATCCAGGCGGAAAAGATGCCGCCCGAAGCGAATCTGGCGGAACTCACCGAACGATGCACTCGGCTTTGCACGGACGTCCTCCAGGCTGCGCTGGACAACGTGCATGTCATCTATGTCGCGGTTCGCCAGGGACGCGGGCATGCTGCTTACGCGGAAATCAAGTACCGCCTCGAACCGCGCAGAACGCCATCAGTCATGGACGCCTTCATGGCGCGACTGGATGAGGCCATAAAGTGCCATACGGGGCTAACGGCGCGCATCCGTTGCTTCGGCTATCCGGACCCCGCCATCTACGCGCGGAACTGATTACGCGCAAGGAGCGCCGCAATGAACAAGATGAAATTTCCAGGCCAGCAGATCGGCGAATTTTCGATCACGGCCATCAGTGACGGATACCTTTTTGCAAGTCTGGATTTGCTCTCCAATATCGATCCTATGGAGGCGTCCAAGTTGCAGCAGGACGCAGGCGTGAGCGACCCAACCTCGATCCACATCAACTGTTACCTGGTGCAGGGAAGAGGGCGCACGATCCTCATCGACGCGGGAGCTGGTGGGTTCAAGCAATGGGGTGGAAAGTTGATAGCGAATCTCGCACTTGCGGGGGTGCAGCCCTCTGACATTGACACCATTCTTCTGACCCATGCACATCCCGACCATGTTGGGGGGCTGCTTGATTCGTCAGGGGAAACTGCCTTTCCCGATGCAGAGTTAGTCATTCATCAGCGCGAGGTTTCTTTTTGGAAGGATGATGGCAACCTCAGTCGAGCGAGTGAGCGCGCTCGTGGCAACTTTCTGTTTGCTCGGAAGGTGTTCGATCAGTATCGGGAGAAGATGCGCACTTTTACCGATAGCGAAGTTCTCCCTGGCATTAGTGCCATGCCCCTTCTAGGACATACCGCAGGGCATTCCGGTTATCGTATCGAATCCGATGATCGTAGTCTGCTGGTTTGGGGGGATATCGTTCATTTCCCCCAGATCCAGATTGCTCGTCCCGACGTATCCATTGCATTCGATCAAGATCCGATTCTCTCCGCCGGAACACGATCAAAACTGTTGGATATTGTTAGCTCCGACAAAGTGCTTATTGCTGGCATGCACCTTGGCGAGCTTGGATTCGGCCACATCAAGCGCAAAGGTACGTGCTACGAGATCTTCTATGAAGCTTAGGGGGCGGTAGCGATGTCTGGGATCAGCCAGCAGCGGAAAATGAGATCAATGATCCCATGGTGCTTGCTGCCAGCGATCAAACAAAAAATCACTGAACGCCGTCAGCCGGCGCGGCACAGGTTCGCGCCGTGCCCGCACGATGCTGATCTTCGAGGGCGTGGCTTCCCAGTCCGGCAACACGCGCACCAGCCGTCCGTCGCGCAGTTCCTCGTGAATGTCCCAGGTCTCGCGCAGCGAGATGCCCAGCCCGGCCACGCACCACGCATGTAGCACGTCGCCGTTGTCGCTGCACAGCGTACCGCTGACCGCGACAGGCTTCTCCCGGCGGCCCCTGCGCAGCGGCCAGATGCTTTGCAGCAGCCCCGGATAGGCGAACACCAGACAGTTATGCCGCTCCAGTTCTTCCGGCTGCGTGGGGTGGCCATGCGCTTTCAGGTAGGCGGGAGACGCCGCCAGGATGCGCCGGTTGTCGGCCACGCGCCGCGCCACCAAACGCGAATCGGCCAACTCGCCCATGCGAATCGCCAGGTCGAGGTCGCCGCTATACAGATCCTGCACCTGATCGGACAGGCGCAGGTCGAAACCGACCCTGGGATGCAGGCGGCAGAAATCGTGGATGGCCGGGGCCACGAACTTGCGCCCGAACGGCGTGGGCGCGGTCAGGCGGATGGTACCGCTCAGTTCCTGGCTGCCACCGGTCGCCAGTTCCTGTACTTCTTCCAGCACCGCCAGGGCCACTCGCGCCCGTTCGGCAATGGCACGGCCTTCGCCGGTGATACGCAGATTGCGGGTGTTGCGCTCGAACAGCGTGGTGCCCAGGGCCTGTTCCAGCCGGGCGATCTGCTTGCTGACCGTCTTGGGCGCGAGGTGCAGGTCGCGTGCGGCGGCGGAAAAGCTCTGGCGCTCCACCACATGCACGAACACCGCCAGATCATCGAGGTTGCGCAATGCCATTTGGGTAGTTTTGGCGAAAGTGTTTGTCTATTTTGGTCATTTAAAGGATATACCGAATTCACCAGAATGAGGTTCCTTACTTCGCATGCCGCAACGCGCACGCCTCCGCCGGAGGCGCTCGGTGGTGTGCCTGACTCGCTTGCAGGAGCCTCCGATGACCCAACGCATTCTTTTCGTCTTGACCAGCCACGACCGCAAGGGACCGGCCGGTGCCGCCGACGCCGCGCCTAGCGGTTTCTATCTGTCCGAAGTCACGCATCCGCATCGGGTGCTGGCCGACGCCGGCCATGCGGTCGATTTCGTCAGCCCCAAGGGCGGCAAGGCGCACGTCGATGGACTCGACCTGGACGATCCGATCAATGCCGCGTTCTGGAACGATGCGGCGCTGCGCGGTGCCACCGAGAACACCTTGGCACCCGCGCAGGTCGATCCCGATGCCTATGCCGCGATCTTCTACGCTGGCGGCCACGCGACGATGTGGGACTTCCCCGACAACGCTGAACTGTCGGCCATCGCGGCGCGTATCTACGAGCGTGGCGGGGTGGTCGCCGCGGTCTGCCACGGCCCGGCCGGGCTGGTGAACCTCACGCTCTCCGATGGCCGATATCTGGTCGCGGGCAAGGACGTGTCGGCCTTCACCAACGAGGAGGAGCGCGCGGTCGGCCTGTACGACACCGTGCCGTTCCTGCTGGCCGATGCGCTGCAGGAACGCGGTGCCCGGCATGTGCCGGCGCCGAACTTTCAGGCGCAGGTGGTCGTGAGCGAGCGGCTGGTGACGGGCCAGAACCCGGCTTCGGCCAAGGGTGTAGGCGAAGCGATGCTGCCGCTGCTGGTGGCAGCATCCGTGGATCGGGCCTAAGCCATGAGAGCGCGCATGCCTTTCGTTATCTACGTCTTCGCGCTTTGCGCGTTTGCCCTGGGCTTTACCGAGTTCGTCACCATCGGGCTGGTGTCCACCATTTCCGCTCACCTGCATGCCAGCGTCGCGCAGGTCGGCACGGCGGTCACAGCCTATGCGCTGGGCGCTGTCATCGGGGCACCGGGCCTGACGGCGCTCGCCACGCGCTGGCCGCGCAAGCGGCTGCTGCTGGTGGCGATGGGGCTGTTCACGTTGGGCAATGCGGTGGTCAGCCTGTCCGATGCACTGACGCCCATGTTGGTGGCCCGTTTCGCGTCGGGCCTGGGACATGGGGTATTTCTTGCCGTGGCCTCCAGCGTGGCAACCCAACTGGCGGGCCGGCATCGGGCCGGTGCGGCGGTGGCCGTGGTATTTGGCGGTTTGACTCTGGCCCTGGCGCTGGGCGTTCCGCTCGGCACCTACCTGGGCAGCGTGTTGAGCTGGCAGGTCATCTTCATGGCAGTAGCCGCGAGCGGCGCGATTGGCTTCCTCGGCTTACTGGTCCTGATGCCGACCGATCGGGACGACGTCTCAGTGCAGGCCAACGCGATGGATGGCCTGAAAGCGATGTTCAATCCGCGCCTGCTGGCTGGAGCCGGCATCACCGTGTTGGCGTATGCCGGGTCGTTCGCGCTTTACACCTACATTTCGCCGATCCTGTTGCAAGTGACGGACGTCAGCGAAAGCACAGCCAGCCTGTTGATGCTGGGCTATGGCGTGATGGCCGCCATTGGCAACATCTGGGGCGGACGCCTGACCGACCGCAAGGGGGCGGACTTCGCCGTGATGATCGTACTGGCCGGCCTGGCCGTGGTGCTGCTGGCGATCTGGGCATCGGCGCCGTCGTTGCCGTTGATGGTATTGCTGACGGGTCTGCTGGGTGCGTTGACCTATGCGGCGGTGCCAGCCTTACAAGCACGGGTGATCGGACTGTCGCATATTCACGCGCCGCAAGCGCCAGCAGTGGCCGCAGGTCTGAACATCGCCGGCTTCAATGGTGGTATCGCGCTGGGTTCGCTGCTGGGGGGGGCCAGTCTGGGGATGATGGGCCTGACCAGTACCGCCTGGGTCGGTGCGGTGGCCGTGGGGCTGGGAATTGCCTGGATGCTCTGGCAGAGGCGACGTCCCGCGTTCGTGGGCGCAAGACTTCATGGATAGGTGAATGATGGAACTTCGGCATCTTCGCTGCTTCCTGAACGTCGCCGAAGCACTCCATTTGACCCGTGCGGGCAAGCTGTTCTTTGAGCATGTGCCGAGCGTCTTCTCGGCCTGGCAGCAAGCGCGCGACAGCGTGAAGGCCGCAGCCAACGGCCGACATGTGCTTTGCCAAGGGCTACCGCTAGCGACCGAAAATGGCAATAACGTATTGATTTTAAATAAGGTCGTCAGATCGACGGTCAGCGGCTGCTGTTGATCAGCCAGGCTGCTGGGCGGTAAATCTTGCAATAAGAACGGGAGGCTCGAATTCGAGTCCTCCCGTTTTCTATTTGAACTCAAGCGGTCTCGCTAAGCCGCGCTGGCTTGGCACCCGCAAACTAGGGTTATCCGGGATTCTTTATGCTTAAAGTTTTGTGAAGAATAAGCGGCAGATGCAGGGCTGCCGCCGCGATGAGGCATCAAGGCGGTTCACCGGGGTGCGGCACCTGACGCACCGTACGCAGGATCGCGCGGTGGCGCCCCATAGGAGAATCGCATGTTGCTGCGTAGACATTGCCTGGCCTTGATGATGCTGGCGCTGACGGGCTGGGCGACGGGCAGCCATGCGCAAACGCCGTCTCAGGCCTGGCCCGCCAAGCCGGTGCGCCTGGTCGTGGGGCTGGCCCCTGGCGGGCTGGTCGACGTGCTGGCGCGCACGGTACAGCCGCATTTGGCCGAGGCCTTGAAGCAGACCGTCATCGTTGAGAATCGGGGCGGCGCGGGCGGCAACCTGGCGGGCGCCGAGGTCGTGCGCAACGGCGGAGACAATCACACCTTCTTGCTCAATCCGTCGACGACCGAATCGGTCAACCCGGTGATGTTCGCCAGCATGCCGTTCGATCCGCAGCGGGACCTGCGGCCGGTGGCCTTGTTGGCCAACAGCCAGTTGTTCCTGTTCGTCCGGTCCTCGCTGGGCGTCGATACGCTTGAAGCGTTCGTCGAATACGCGCGCAAACAGCCCAATCCGCTCAACTACGGTTCGGCCGGCAACGGCACGACGCCGCACTTGGCTGGCGAGCTGCTCAAGCAGGCTACCGGCATGCAGGCCACCCATGCGCCATATCGCGGCGTGGCGCCGGCGATACAAGACCTGGCCGCGGGCCAGATCGACTTTGCGTTTGGACCGGCCACGGTCTTTCCCATGGTGCAAGCGGGCAAGCTGAAGGTGCTGGCGGTGGCAAGTCGGCAACGGGCTGCCGTGGCGCCCGACATACGAACGTTTTCTGAGGTGGGCATTGACGGCGTTTTCGCCGACAGCCTGTTCGGCGTGTACGCCGCCGCCGGCACCCGCGATGATGTGGTCGATCGCATGAACGGTGAGATCAACAAGGTGCTGGCACGGCCGGAGATCCAGGCGCGCTTCCTGGACGCCGGCGCCGAGGCGCTACCGCTGAGCGTAGCCGACTATGCCGCGCGCGTGCAGGACGAGAAGAAATTGTTCGCCCCGTTGATGAAGTCATTGGGGCTGAAGGAACAGTAGATAGAACAACGATCCCTTCGCGCCCCTTACCGCTTTACCTCAGCATCAGCCGAGCAGTTCCTTGCGAACAATCTCCGCGCCTTCGCTCAGCGCCAGCAGCTTGCCTTTCGCAATGGCGCGCGACAACGGCGCCATGCCGCAGTTCGTGCACGGATACAGCTTGTCGGCGTCCACGAACTTAAGCGCCTTGCGCAGCGTATTGGCGACTTCTTCCGGCGTTTCAATCTTGTCGCTGGCCACGTCGATGGCGCCGACCATGACCTTCTTGCCACGAATCAGTTCGAGCAGATCGATCGGCACGTGCGAGTTGTGGCATTCCAGCGAGATGATATCGATATTGGATTGCTGCAGCTTGGGGAACGACTCTTCGTACTGACGCCATTCCGAACCCAGCGTCTTCTTCCAGTCGGTGTTGGCCTTGATGCCATAGCCGTAGCAGATGTGCACGGCGGTTTCGCACTTCAGGCCTTCGATGGCGCGTTCCAGGGTGGCGATGCCCCAGTCATTGACTTCGTCGAAGAAGACGTTGAAGGCCGGCTCATCGAATTGGATGATGTCGACGCCTGCGGCTTCCAGTTCCCGGGCTTCCTGGTTCAGGATCTTGGCGAATTCCCAGGCCAGCTTTTCGCGGCTCTTGTAGTGGCCGTCGTACAGCGTGTCGATCATCGTCATGGGACCCGGCAGGGCCCACTTGATGGGCTGCTTGGTTTGCTGGCGCAGGAACTTGGCGTCTTCGACGAAAACGGGCTTCTGGCGGCTGACGTCGCCCACGACGGTGGGCACGCTCGCGTCATAGCGATCACGAATGCGGACGGTTTCGCGCTTTTCGAAATCCACGCCGCTCAGGTGCTCGATGAAGGTGGTGACGAAGTGCTGACGGGTTTGTTCGCCGTCGCTGACGATATCAATGCCGGCCTGTTGCTGTTCTTGCAGCGCCAGGCGCAGGGCGTCTTGCTTGCCTTCGATCAGTTCCTCGTCTTCCAGTTTCCACGGCGACCACAGCTTTTCAGGCTGGGCAAGCCAGGAAGGCTTGGGCAGGCTGCCGGCAGTCGAGGTGGGCAGTAGTTTTTTCATGATCTATGGTCTTGTGTGTTTTGAGTGATTAGAGGGTGCAGTTGGCGGCCCAGCTTTCGAGCGTCTTTGCGTACGGCTTGATGAAGTGCTCTTCCGTGAACTTCCCTTGCTTGACGGCTAGCTGGCTGCGTTCTTCGCGGTCATAGACAATCTGCGTCAACGAGTAGTCCTGGTTCTTCAGGCTCGGTTGATAGAGATTGCCGGCTGCGGAATTGGCGTTGTAGATCTCGGGGCGGTAGATCTTCTGGAACGTTTCCATCGTGCTGATGATGCTGATCAGCTCAAGATTGGTGTAGTGGCCAAGCAGATCACCTTGGAAATAAAAGGCCAAGGGCGCGGCGCTTCCCGGGGGCATGAAATAGCGGACTTGCAGGCCCATTTTTTCGAAGTACTGATCCGTCGGGGAGAATTCATTTTGCTGATATTCAACGCCCAGGATGGGGTGCTGGTTTTCAGTGCGATGGTACGTCTTGCTGCTGGACGCGCTGATGCAGATGACCGGCGGCTTGCTGAAGTGCGCTTTGTAGGTGCTTGAATTGACAAAGTGCTTGAACAGCTTGCCATGCAACTCGCCGAAATTGTCGGGCGTGCTGAAGGTGGATGTATTGTTGTTGTGTTCGGACAGCAGCACGCTGAAGTCGTAGTCGCGCACGTAGGACGAGAAGTTGTTCCCGGTAATGCCTTCAATGCGTTCGTTATTTTTCCGGTCGACGATATTGGTTTTCAATATCTCAATCAACGGAAAAGCGTCGCTGCCGCCTTCCGCGCCCATGTGCATTTCAACGGAAATGATTTCAAGTTCGACCGCGTAGCGATCGCCCTTGGGATTGTCCCAGTGGGCCAAGTTGTTGAAACGCCGGTCAATCATCCGCAGGGTGTTGCGCAAATTCTCTTGGCGACTCGCGCCCCGGGCCAGGTTGGCAAAGTTGGTCGTGATGCGCGTGCTGTCGGATGGCTGGTAATTCTCATCAAAAGAGAGTCTCTTGATGCTGAAGGTGAAGGCTTGGCTCATTGCGATGGGGTGTGTTTATTTTTGCGAAAGTTGAGTCGGTCTGCCGCGGGTCGGCGGACGCTGTCGCCGCGCAGCGCGGCAGCCGGATTAGCTTGGCGTCAGGCTGCCATCGCCTCTTCTGCGGCGGCAGATAGGGGATGGCGCATCAATCCGATCAAGGGCAATGCCCGTTGGACCGCCAGTCGGGCCCGCTCGATCAGGGCCTCGTCCTGCAGCTGGTAACCGGCGAAATCCTTGTCGGTCGCGTAGACGCCCAGCGGCAGTGTGCGTGCCTGGAAGAAGCTGAACAGCGGCCGCAATTGATGGTCGATCATCAAGGCATGGCGTTCGCTGCCGCCGGTTGCCGCCAACAGGACGGGCTTGTCGATCAAGGCGTCCTGATGAATGAAGTCGAAAAAGTGTTTGAACAGTCCCGTGTACGAGCCACGGTAGACCGGGGTTGTCACCACCAGGATGTCGGCCTGCTCGACCACGCCAAGTTCCCGCTCCGCCGTGTCGGGCAGTTGGGAACGCCAAACGGCGCCAGCCAGTTGCGGGGCGAGCTGACCCAGTTCGACCAGATGTTGTTCGCAGGGGACCGCGTCGGCGATCAGGTCCAGCAGGTGCTCGGCCAGGGCTGCCGATTTGGAGGGGCGTTGCAGTCCGCCGGAAACTGCTACTAGACGGAGTGGACGTGTCATCTTTGCTTCACATGAGTGGTTCTACGCGACGCCGCATCTGCTTTTTTGTGCAGGTGCAGCAACAGCCTGGGTTCGCATACTAGGGGACGGTAGTGATGAAGTAAAATGGTTTTATTTCACGAATCCATGAGCGGAAATCATCTGAATGCTTGAGCGCATCCACCTCAGCATCGTCCAGCAGGTCGAAAAGCAAGGCTCCTTGACGGCTGCCGCGGGCGTGCTGAACCTGACGCAGTCGGCCCTGAGCCACAGCATGAAGAAGCTGGAGCAGCAGCTGGGCACCGACGTCTGGCTGCGCGAAGGTCGAAGCCTGCGACTGACGCAAGCCGGCCAGTACCTGCTGGCGGTGGCCAACCGCGTGCTGCCGCAACTGGATCTGGCCGAAGAGCGCCTGGGCCAGTTCGCGCAGGGCGAGCGCGGGGCGCTGCGCATTGGCATGGAATGCCATCCTTGCTACCAGTGGCTGCTCAAGGTGGTTTCCCCTTATCTGGCCGCATGGCCCGACGTCGATGTGGACGTCAAGCAGAAGTTCCAGTTCGGCGGGATCGGCGCGCTGTTCGGTTACGAGATCGACCTGCTGGTCACGCCCGACCCGCTGTTCAAGCCGGGGCTGAAGTTCGAACCCGTGTTCGACTACGAGCAGGTTTTGGTCGTGGCCAAGGGCCATCCCCTGGCTTCGTTAACCTATGTGAAGCCCCAGCAGCTGACCCAGGAAGTGCTGATCAGCTACCCCGTGGATATCGAGCGCCTGGACATCTACAACCAGTTCCTGTTGCCGGCCGGTGTGACACCTAAACGCCACAAAGCCATTGAAACCACCGACATCATGGTGCAGATGGTGGCCAGTGGACGCGGCGTGGCCGCCTTGCCGCGCTGGCTGGTCGAGGAATACGCGGCCAGGATGGACGTGGTGCCCGTGCGGCTGGGCGTGCGCGGCATTGCCAAGCAGATCTTCCTGGGCGCACGCGAGGCAGAAACCACTATTGATTACGTGCGGGCCTTCATCGAACTGGCCCGCCAGCCAGCCGCCGGCACCGCCTCGACCAGTGCGCAAGACGCCGCTGGCTGAATCCTGCCGTTGAACGCAAATCGTGTGCCGAGCCGATCGGCGTGCCTGTCATTGATGCCCTTGATTCATCCCAGTCCCCTCAAGTCGCCCAGCAACATCACCGATGCCTATTCGTTGGAAGTCAGCGCGAAGGACATTCCAGCGCTGACTGCAGCGGCACCACGGATACTGCCGGGGTCGACCATTTCCATTCCCTATCTACCAGGCCAGGACAACGACGCGCGGCTGGCTGCGGCGCGGGCCGTGCGCGGCCTGGGTTTCGTGCCCATGCCGCACCTTTCTGCACGCCGTATCGCCTCGCTTGCCGAGCTTGACGTCTTCGTCAAGCGCGCGGTTGCTGAAGCCGGCGTTGATCGTTGCTTCGTAATCGCAGGAGATCCGTCAACGCCGTTGGGGCCGTTTGCCGACAGTTCCTCGCTGATCGAGACAGGCGTTTTCGAGCGCGCGGGCATTCAAGTTGTCGGTGTAGGCGGGCATCCTGAAGGCCATCCGGTGATGAACCCGGCCGATCGGTGGGAGGTGCTTGAACGCAAGTGCCACAGCATCAGCATGCGCGGCATGAAACCCTTGATCGTCACGCAATTTGGATTCGATGCCGATATCGTGTTGGCGTGGTTGAAAACGCTGCGCGAGCGTGGCATTGAGCATCCCGTGCGCGTGGGCGTGCCGGGGCCCGCAGGTATCGCGGTGCTGGCGCGTTATGCCGCCTTGTGTGGCGTCAGCGCCTGCGCATCAATGTGGTCCAAATACGGCATTTCTCTGGGCAAGCTGTTCGGCACGGCTGGACCGGATGTGTTTGTGGATCGCTTGGCTGCGGGACTCACAGAAGAACATGGAACGGTGAGCCTGCATTTCTTTCCATTCGGAGGCATCGCACAGTCCGTGAGGTGGATAGAGCAGTACCGCTCTCGCGCCGGGCAACTGCGTGACGCCAGTAGAGCCCTGTCATGACGCCTTGAGGTACCATCGTTCCGCAGCGATCCACTTGCCACACAGGTATCGCACCCACACGAAACGACTCAAGAAAAAGGAAAATAATCTGATGCGCTTAAAGGCTCTTGCCCTCTGCTTGATGGCCGGATTTTCCGCTTCGGCCGCCGCACAAGACAGCACCCAATCCTTGAATCAGGCCTTGAAGCAGATACCGCAGGGCGTGCTCACCGCGCCTGAAGCGATGCAGATATTCTTCGTGGACACGCAAGCTTGGCGAGGGTTGGAGAAAGCCGGGCCATCCGCGGATGGCATGCGCAGGCTGACCATGGCGCAATGGATCAGTCCGCTTCAATCCATGGGATATGGGCTGGACCAATGGTCGGCCAACGCGAAAATCCCGTTCGATGAACTCTCTTATTTCGCCACATTTGGACAAGCACCGGGCAATATCACCTATTGGGGAATGAAGGACCGGAAATCCGTCGCGGGGCTGGTGGATCGCCTCAAGCAGGCCGATTTTTCGCCGGTTGGTGGTGACGTCCCAGGCGTTCTCGCCAATGGCGAGGCCAATAAGATGGACATGAAAAAGGCCAATCCCAAAGACCCGTGGAGGGGCACGATGGGCAAGGCAAGCTTTGTTTTGCCTCTGGATACCGCCTTGGTTCAAGCGTCCGCCGCAACGGGCATGAAATTACTGGCCAAGCCCACGCCATCGGTGGCCGACAGTGCAGTCGTTGCCGCCTCGGTTGCCGGGCTGAAGGAAGCCGTCTCTTCCGACCGCGGCCAGATTGTGCAGGCTGCGGTGATTTCACCCGTCTTGGGCCTGGAAGGCGTCGATCCGGCGAAGGTATTGCCCGCTACACCCGCAGACTTTGAAGCGGCAAAGCGCAATCTTCAAGCGGCTGCGGCAGCTAGCGCACGCGGTATCCCGCCTTACTTCTCCGGCATCCTCGCAGACGTCCAGATCCACAATGTCCCCGCCGTGGTGATTTCGCTGGCTTACGCAGATTGCGCCTCCGCCAAGCAGGCCGTTGACGGCATTGACGCCGCGTGGAAGGAAAGCATGGCTGGGGCGGTAGAGGCCACGGTCGCCGGTCGTACCGTCCAGGCCGGTAGCCTGTGTGCCGCAGTCGTCAGCATGACTTCACCCAAAGCAGAGAATGCGGGAAACCCGATTCTGTCGCAGGTGATGAACCGCTATATGCAACGCGACTTCAGGGTGCTGCAGATCGGCGCGTCGCGCTGATTGCCGGATAGCTCAGCGCGGAGTGAGGAAGTGCGTCATATGCTGTATTTCCTCATCCAGCGCACCGCGGAAGGCAGCGCCTTTGGGGGCGGTGCCCGCGACATAGCCGAATGCGGGCGTCATCCGCCCCTCGCTTGCCGACACGTTGGCCCAGCCGATCACCTCGTCACGCCATAGCATCGGTAGCGCGTAGTAGCCAAACTGGCGCTGCGCGGGCGGCGTGTAGGCCTCGAACTTGTAGGTCCAGCCCCAAAGCTGCGTGAAGCGGCGCCGGTCCCAGACCACGGGGTCGAACGGGGCCAACAACCTTAGCCGGTCATCGACCGCGTAACGGCGCGAGCGCGGGTTTTCGTCGGCAGGCCAGTACCAGGTGGTTCCATCGATGCGGCAACTGGCCAGATGCTCGCGCGCCAAGCGCAGCGCCGCCTGGATTTGCGCGGTCAGATGCGGAGCGCCATAGCCGAGCAACCGCAGCAGATAGGTCAGGCTGGCGGCGGGCAGCGGCGCGTATTTGCGGACCACCAGGTCGATCAAGGTGGCGGCGCGCCGAATACCGCCGGCGGGGCTGTCGTCCGCCGGCGGGTGCGTGGCCGCCTCGTAGATACGCGTGCCACTGTCGCGCCGTTTCACGCGCAGCAGACCGCGATAGTGCATGCCGTCCAGCAGTTGCGTGCTGGCGTTGCTTGACCCGCCCCAATAGTTTTTCACGCGGCCGTGTTGGAAGTGCTGATCGACTTGGCGCGGATGGACCGCGCCGTGTTCACGCACGAAAGCCAGCACGTCCGCGGCTTTGCGCTGGGTCTCGGCATCCCAGGCTTTCCTGGCCTGGCGGGGATGCATCAGCGTCAGGTGCTCGCTTGGCAGGAAACCGTAGTTGACCAGGCAATCCTCGTCGATCGCCAGCCGTGTGTAGCGGCGCTCCAGGTCGCCGGCGCGGTAGTCCTTGACGCGATGGCGCAGCGTCAGGTCCTGTGCTCGGGCGGGGGCGCGGATGGGGTCGGCTTGCACGAAGCCCAGGCGACGGATTGCCGCGGGCAGGGTGACGGGCGTGAACAGGCTGCGCACGACCGCGTAACGTCGCAGGTCTTCAATGCGGGGTTCAGTAGGCATTTGGGAATTGAATCACAGAGCCAGCGGAATCGGTCGAAGTTCACGCTGCGAACAACGCTCGCTCATCGTCAAACACCAAGACCAGATAGTCGACAACCGTCCGAATCGGCAGATCTTTGCGGTCCTGCCTTCGAGTCAGCAGCATGATCTCGCGCGGCGGCGGCATCTCGTCCAGCTGGCAAGGGACAAGACCTGGCGTCGTCCGTCCGATGTAGTGCGGCAACAGCGCAATTCCCACGCCTGATCTGGCGGCCGCCGCCTGCGCCACCTGATTGTTCGCCCTGAAGACCATGCGCGCCTGTGGAAAATGGCGGGCGAGCCAAATCGCCTCGGGCAGATAGGCATTCGCCTCATCGAACCCGACAAAGACAGGTTCCGCGCCGCGTTCGATCCGTTCACAAAGCGGCGGCGCCCCGTAGAAACCGAATGCCATCAGGCCCAGCGGCCTTGCGATGAAGTCGCCGTCTTGGGGGCGGCCCAGGCGGACGGCGATATCGGTGACATGCCGCTCCAGGCTGACCGAGCGCAGATCCGTGGCAAGGTCGATATCGATGCCGGGGTGCTGCAGCGGCAGTCTGGCCAGTCTGCCCACCAGAAACCCCTGGGACAGGGCAGGGGGGGCGTTGACTCGGACGAGGCCGCGCGGCGCGCCATCCGCGCTGCCTCTGCCCAGCGTGTGGACGGCAGCCTCCATGTCGCTGGCGGCCGCCAGCGCGTGCGTTCCTGCAGGAGTCAGTACATAGCCCTCGGGCCGGCGTTCGACCAGCTTTTCCCCTAGCGTCGCCTCCAGGGACTGAAGGCGGCGCGAGATCGTCGAATGGTTGGTCGACAGTGCCCGCGCGGCCGCGGACAGGCTGCCGTACCGCCCTAGCGCGAGGAATACGCGGATGTCTTGCCAGTCGGGCTCTGTGCGTTTTTTATCAGCCATTGAGCAAGAATAGCGGATTTTCGAACAGGTGCGAGGCGCCTAATGTACGGGTCATGCCAACCCCAATACAGAAGGAATCAGCATGAGCAACGAACACAAAGTCGCCATCGTTACCGGTGCATCGCAGGGTCTGGGCGAGGCTATCGCCCGCGCATTTCTCAGCCGTGGCTACCGCGTCGTCGGCACGTCCCGGTCCATTAAGCCGTCAGACAATCCGAACTACCTGACCATCGCCGGCGACATCGGCGATCCGGCGACGGGCAAGCAGGTTGTCGCGCAGGCGCTGGCTCGTTTTGGGCGGGTTGATACGCTGATCAACAACGCCGGCATCTTCGTCGCCAGCGAATTCACGGCATATACCGAACCGCAGTACCGGGACATGCTGTCGACCAACTTGAATGGCTTTTTCTATACCACGCAGCATGCCGTGGAGGCGATGCTCAAGCAGGGCAGCGGCCACATCGTGCAAATCACCACAACGCTGGTCGACCAGGCAAATTCCAAGGTCCCGTCGGTGCTGGCGTCGTTGACCAAGGGCGGCTTGGCCGCGGCAACGCGTAGCCTTGCAATCGAATACGCCTCGCGCAATATACGCGTGAATGCGGTGTCGCCGGGCATCATCAAGACGCCCATGCACGCCCCGGAAACGCACGGCGCGCTGGCCGCATTGCATCCCATGAAGCGCATGGGCGAGGTCACCGATGTAACGCAGGCGGTACTCTATCTGGAGGATGCCGGTTTCGTGACTGGCGAGATCCTGCATGTGGACGGCGGGCAAGTGGCAGGCGCCTGACTGTCCCGTCAGTCAGTCCCTATGCCGCAGTCCAACATGGAGCATTGATATGCCTTACGTGAACATCAAAGTTACCCGCGAAGGAACCGAACCCGGCGCGACGGCGACCACGCCCGAACAGAAGCGGGCGCTTATCAAAGGCGTCAGCGACCTGTTGTTTGACATCCTGGGAAAGCCGCATGCGTCGACCTTCGTCGTCATTGACGAGGTCGACATGGAGAACTGGGGCGTCGGCGGCGTGACCGTGCCCGAGTATCGGGCGAAGCACGCCAAGACCGACTAGGCGCCGTTCACCGGGCCGCCGTCGCGGCAATTGCGGAAATCGCGGAAGTCGTTTCAGGCTGCGATTTCCGCCACCATGCTTCACCCGCGTGGGGGGCGTTCAAGTCCACGCGTTCGCCCATTTGGGGCGTCGCCAACGCCACGCTTTTCGACGATGCCAGCTCCGCGACGCGTTCAAACGGTTCCTGCCAGGCATGCATCGCCAAGTCGAACGTGCCGTTATGGATCGGCAGCAACCACCGGCCGCGCAGGTCCAAATGCGCCTGTAACGTCTGTTCCGGCTGCATATGCACGTAGGCCCAGCGCTTGTCGTAAGCGCCGGTTTCCATCAGCGTCAGGTCAAACGGGCCGAAGGCGTCGCCGATGGCCTTGAATCCGTCGAAATAACCGGTATCGCCGCTGAAGAAAACGCGCAGGTCCGCATCTTGTATCACCCATGAGGCCCACAGGCTGCGGTCGCTGTCGGTCAAGCCACGGCCCGAAAAGTGCTGGGCCGGCGTGGCCGTCAAGCGCAGGCCATCGACTTCCGTCGACTGCCACCAGTCCAGTTGTTCGACTTGCGTCGGATCGATGCCCCACGCGATCAGTTGGTCGCCCACGCCAAGCGGGGTGATGAAGCGGCCCGTCTTGCCGGCCAATTGCATGACCGCCGCGTGGTCAAGATGGTCGTAGTGGTTGTGGGACAGGATGATCCCGGCGATGGGAGGCAAGTCTTTGATGGCGATGGGGGGCGCATGAAAGCGAGCCGGGCCGAACCATTGAACCGGTGAGGCGCGTTCGGAGAACACCGGGTCGGTCAGCCAGTATTTGCCGCGCAGCTTCAAGAGCACGGTGGAATGGCCAAGACGGTACAGGCTGCGGTCGGGGGCGGCTTCTAGCTGAGCGCGGTCCAGGGTGTGCACCGGAATCGGTTGGTCGGGAACCGTGCCGGTGGGCTTGTCGAACAGAAACGCCCAGGTCAGTTTCAGGCCATTCCAGAAGCCCATGGGCGGGCGGGGCGACACGTTCCCGAAGCGGCCATCGCGGTGTTGGGGCGAGTCGGGATAGCTTGGCTGAGTGCAATGGACATAGGCAGTATTGGCGGTCACGGCAAGAGTTCCAAGCAAAAAGAGGGCAAGGGCGAAGACGGAGAGACGCTTCATGGAAGGCATCTTAAATGTAGACTGCACAGTGTAGTTTTGTTTTTTATAAAAGTACACTGCCCGGTGTAAAATAAGGTGTCTCCCGCCTCAGGCCGTTCCATGCCCAATTCGCCCAAACGTCTGACCGACCGCAAACGTGAAGCCATCATGCGTGCGGCGGTGGACGAGTTCCGCACGGCGGGATACGAGGCCACCAGCATGGATCGCATTGCCGCCGCCGCCGGCGTTTCCAAGCGTACGGTCTACAACCATTTCCCCAGCAAGGAGGAACTGTTCGGACAGATGCTTGAGCAACTGTGGGACAGCAGCGCCTCCAGCGTGGATCTGGCCTACCGCTCCGATCTGCCGCTGGATCAGCAGCTTAAGCAGCTGTTGATGCAAAAGCTTGAATTGCTGGGCGATCCCAGTTTCATCGATCTGGCGCGCGTGGCGCTGGCCGAGATCATCCATTCCCCCGAGCGGGCGCAGGGCATCGTGTGCCGGATGGGAGAAAAGGAAAGCGGCGTCACCGCCTGGATCCAGGCCGCGATCGCGGATGGCCGCTTGGCTGAGGTCGACCCGGACTTTGCGGGCCATCAGTTGCAGGGGCTGGTGAAGAGTTTTGCGTTCTGGCCCCAGGTGACCTTGGGGCAAGCGCCGTTGAACCCGGCCGAGCGTCAGCGGGTGGCGGATTCCGCGGTGGCGATGTTCCTGGGTTGCTACCAGCGCCGCAGCTGAAGGCGCGGGCGGCGTTGCACCGCCCGCGCACCGTGAACCAAATCAGGTCAGGCCTGCCGGCCCATGATGCTTAACGCCACGGCCTCAGCAATCTTGATGCCGTCCACGCCTGCCGACAGAATCCCCCCCGCATAACCGGCGCCTTCGCCTGCCGGGAACAAACCGGTGGTGTTGATGCTTTGCAGCGTCTCGTTGTCGCGCTTGATGCGGATCGGCGATGAAGTCCGTGTCTCGACGCCGGTCAGCACGGCGTCGTGCATGCCATAACCTTTGATGGTCTTGTCGAATGCGGGCAGCGCCTCGCGGATGGCGGAAATGGCAAAGTCAGGCAGGGCGGTTGCCAAGTCGGTCAGGTGCACGCCCGGCGTGTAGGACGGTTGTACCGAGCCGAACTCCGTGGACGCCTTGCCCGCGAGGAAATCTCCCACCAACTGGCCCGGTGCGCTGTAATCACCGCCGCCCAGCTCAAACGCCCGCGATTCCAGGGCGCGTTGGAAATCCACGCCGGCCAGCACGTGCTCCGGGTAATCCACCTCGGGCGAAATTCCCACCACGATGCCCGCGTTGGCGTTGCGTTCGTTGCGCGAGTACTGGCTCATGCCGTTGGTGACAACGCGATTGGGTTCGGAGGTGGCCGCCACCACCGTGCCGCCGGGGCACATGCAGAAGCTATATACCGAACGCCCATTGCTGGCGTGGTGCACCAGCTTGTAGTCCGCTGCGCCCAGGATCGGATGGCCGGCGTTCGGCCCGAACCGCGCCTTGTCGATCAGCGACTGCGGGTGCTCTATCCGGAAGCCGACCGAGAACGGCTTGGCTTCCATGAACACGCCCTGGTCGTGCAGCATCTGGAAGGTATCGCGCGCGCTGTGGCCGATGGCCAGCACGACGTGGTCGGCCTCGATATGTTCGCCACTGGCCAGCGTTACCCCGGTGACCTGGCCGTTCTCTCGCTGCAGCGTTTCCACTTTGCTGGAGAACCGGACTTCGCCGCCCAGTTTAGTGATGGTGTCGCGCATGACTTCCACCATGCCCACCAGACGGAACGTGCCGATGTGCGGTTTGCTCACGTACAGGATTTCTTCCGGCGCGCCGGCCAGCACGAATTCCTTCAGCACCTTTTCGCCGTAATGCTTGGGGTCCTTGATCTGGCTGTACAGCTTGCCGTCCGAAAACGTGCCCGCGCCGCCTTCGCCGAATTGCACGTTCGACTCTGGATTCAGCACGCGCTTGCGCCACAGGCCCCACGTATCTTTGGTGCGCTCGCGCACCGCCTTGCCGCGCTCCAGGATGATGGGTTTGAAGCCCATCTGCGCCAGCACCAGTCCGGCAAACAGGCCACAGGGGCCGGTGCCGATGACGATGGGGCGCTTGTTCAGGCCAGCGGGCGCTTGGGCAACGAACTTGTATTCGGTGTCGGGCGTGGGTTTCACATGACGATCATCGTGAAACCGCTTGAGCAGCGCCGCTTCATTTTCGATGTCGATATCCAGCGTGTACGTCAGCAGGATATTGTGTTTTTTGCGCGCGTCGTAGCTGCGCAGGAAGATCGTGAAGCCATGCAGGTCGCTGGCCGGAACGCCCAGTTTTTTCAGAATCGCCGCGGGCAATTCCTCGGGGGTGTGGTTCAACGGCAGCTTGATTTCAGACAGTCGCAACATGCTTTGGTCCAGATGAATGGGCGATCACAACGTCGCCAAACCGGGAATTGTACTGGACGGCAAGCGGAACGCTGGGGATTCACCGGGCGCTTCCTGCCGGGCACGGCCGGTCGGTCTGCCCGTGCTGAGGACTCGAGAGCATTCGAAGTAATTCGAGTCGATTTTGCTGTCATTCCTAGAGATCTAGCGCTGCCATATCACTAAAGTAATGCCTGTCGATCGCATATGTTGTGGCGGCAAAAAAACCGATGGCAAAACGATGCGTGCACCGAATAAACAGTGCACGCATGGTGGATGCTTGTTCACTGCATGCCTTCACGGTGGCGGCAGTCAATCCCTCAGTATCAGGAATCAAAAAATGAAACGCAGCACTTTCGCATCCTTGTCGGCAGCCGGCGCATTGGTGGTGGCGTTGGCACCGGGCGTATCGCACGCCCAATGGGATGGTCAGGTCAAATTCGTGGGCAAGATCAGCGCCACGACTTGCTTGATTAACGGCCAGGCGCCTGGCATGAACAATATTCTGGAAGTGCCCATGGGCGATCACCTGCCCACCTACTTTACCGGCATTGGCGTGAGAACCACGCCCGTCCCGTTCGATATCAGCTTGACTGAGGGCAGCGGCGAGGCATGCGCCGCCGGCACTATCGCCCGTGTCGCCTTTGATAACGATTCTCTCCACGTTGATAAGGCATCTGGTAACTTGAAGATCACCAGCACGGCGCCCGCCCAGGGCGTGCAGATCGAGATCAATGATAACGGTAACAGCAGTACAGGCAAGATCTCTCTTGGCGTGGCGCAGCCGACCCCTCAGCAAGTCACGCTCGGCGCTTCGGGTGGCATCCTGTCCTATACGGCCAATTACGTCTCTACCGCAGCGAGCGTAACGGGTGGCTCGGCAAATTCGATTATTCCGTTCATGGTCGCGTACGAATAATCGGCAGCTAAGTCAGTAGGAGTGGTAATCATGGCGCTAGTGGTACGTAAGGTGTTTTCTGCTGTGGTGGCTGGCGTCATGGCCTGGGCTGCTTGTGCAGGTTCGGCGCAAGCAGCCTTGGTGCTGATGGGAACCCGGGTCGTGTACCCGTCGGATGCCAAGGATGTGTCAATCCGGGCGCGCAACGAAGGTTCTGAACCGATGCTTGCGCAGGTTTGGGTGGACGATGGCCGCGCGGGCATCGCGCCGGCAAATATGGCGGTCCCCTTCACGGTGTCACCGGTCCTGACCCGAATTGACCCGAACTCCAGTGCTCTTATCCGGTTGACCTACACCAACGGCCAACTTCCGGATGACCGGGAGTCCTTGTTCTATCTGAACGTGCTTGAAGCGCCGCCACGCGGCGACTCCACGTCGTCCGCGATTTTTACCTTCAGAACCCGTATCAAGCTTTTTTTCCGACCGGCGGCCCTGCGTGATGGCGTGGAGGACGCGCCAGCCAAGCTCGAATGGAAGCTGGTTAGGTCGGGCGCAGGCGCGGCGCTAGAGGTCAAAAATCCGACGCCATTTCACGTTTCAATGTCTTCCATCGAATCGGTGATCGGCGCAAAGCGCACCAGCATCGGTAACGGCATGGTGGAACCTTATGGCGTTCAGCGCTTCAAGCTGCCTCAGGGCACCGCCACCAGCTCCGCCAAGATTCGCGTCGACTACGAGGCGATCAATGATTTCGGCGGCCGTCACACGTTGACGCGCGAGTTGTCGCGCTAGACGCAGCTGGCCGCGACGCTTCAGCGGCCAGATCACTAAAGCACTTGTATCAGGATGGTTGGAATGCACGCTTCACTGCGGGGAAAAACACGTCTGGCGATTGCCCGGTGCGGGGACGAACATTGTTGCGGTAATGCGGCATCGCGACTCAAGCCCAGGCGGTTGATCGTAGCGTTGGCCCTGGCTTTCAGTTCTGGAGCGCAAGCCATGGAACCCACGCGGCACGTCCAGTTCGACGTCCAGGTTCTTATGCCTGGCGTCGGTGGCGACACCATAGACCTGTCCCGCTTTGAGCGCAGTGGCTTTATTGCGCCGGGGCAATACCGGCTGGAACTCTTTGTCAACGGCAAGTGGCGAGGCACGCAGGATATCGAATACCGTGGTTCGCAGGCGCTTGGCGCGCAGCCCTGTTACGACGTGGGCTTTTTGCAGCGCGCGGGCCTGGATGTTCAGCGCAGCGCCCGCTATGCCGCCGAGCAGGGCCGGGTGCCGCTAGGTGACAACCCGGTTTGCGAGGAACTAGCCCAATTCGTGCCCGGCGTTCTGGTCAAGACCGACTTAGGTGAGCAGCGGCTGTATTTGACTGTGCCGACCTATTATCTGCGCTCGGAATTGGCTGACAACTACGTGGACCCAAGTTATTGGGACAGCGGTATCACGTCGGGCAGGTTGAACTACAACGCCAATGCCAATACCGTGGAAAGTCGCGGGAATCGTTACACACGGGCCTATGCAGGCTTGAATGCCGGGCTGAACGTGGGCGCTTGGCGCTTGCGTCACGTTGGGTCGTTGACGTGGGGGTCGGGGGGGGCTGGCGCGGACTATCAGCGTGGGCAGACCTATCTTAGTACCGACATTCCGGCGTGGCGTTCGCAACTGCGCATCGGCGAGACCTCCACGAACGGCGATTATTTCGATGCCGTATCGTTTCGGGGCGTGAATGTGAGCAGTGATGAGCGCATGCTGCCACGTAGCCTTCGCAATTACGCGCCGGTGATCCGCGGCACCGCGACCACCAACGCGTCGGTATCGGTTTATCAGCGCGGGTTCCTCATCTACGAGGTCACGGTACCGCCAGGGCCGTTTGCCATCGACTCTCTGCAGGCGGCGGGCTATGGCGGGGATCTCGAGGTCAAGGTCGTCGAAGCCAATGGCGAGGAGCGCCGTTTCATCGTGCCATTCGCAACGGGCGTGGAGCTCTTGCGTCCGGGTACGACGCGCTATTCGATTTCCGCCGGGCGCGCGATGTCGTCAGTGAACCGCAGTAGCGGTCAAAACATATTCGAAGGGGTGATCCGGCGAGGTCTCAGCAATATGGTGACCGGCTACGCTGGCCTGGCGGCCAGCGACTATTACGGCTCGGCCATGGGCGGTTTAGCGCTCAATACTTCGCTTGGTGCATTTGGCGGCGATGTGACGGTGGCCAGCGCCAATCTGCCAGATAGCGGCACCATTTCGGGTTCCAGCTATCGCATTGCCTATAGCAAGAACCTGCCCAACAGCGGAACCAACTTTTCGTTGGCGGCCTACCGGTATTCCACCAGCGGCTACGTGGGTTTCAACGAGGCAATCGCCTTGCGCGATGCGGGTCGAGGCAGACACTATGGCGACCTGGGCCGGCCACGCAATCGCTTCGACCTCAATATCAGCCAAAACCTGGGACCGTCCGGTGGAACGGTGTACGCCAACGGAAGCGCGACGCAGTACTGGAAGCGCTCTGGTAACGCGGCGAGCTACAGCATGGGGTATTCGAACCGGTGGCGCGATGTGTCCTATTCGCTTAGCGTGCAGCGAACGCAGAGCTTATTGCCAGGCAGCTCGGTGTACGCCGCGGGGCGCGAAAAGAGCACCTTGCTGGCATTCAACATTTCTATTCCATTGGGCCGCTCTGCGCGTGCGCCTGTCATGAATACGTTCGTCAGCCGTGATAGCCGCGCGGGCACCGACGTGACCACGGGCGTCGGAGGAACCCTGGATCAGGCCGGTGATCTTTCGTATTCCTTGTCCGCTTCCCGAGACACGCGTGGCGGCAACAACTCGGCCAACGGCAACCTGGACTACCGGGCGTCGGTGGCGAACCTGGGTGTTAGCGTTTCCCGCGGAACCGGCTACCGGCAGGGCACCTTAAGGGCCAACGGAAGCGTCCTGGCGCACCAAGGTGGGCTGACCTTTGCGCCCATGATGGGCGAAACCGTGGGGCTGCTGTATGCGCCGGATGCCGAGGACGCCCGAGTCGGATACGGGCAAAGCAGGATCGACAGCCGTGGCTATGGCCTGATTTCAAGCCTGTCCCCCTACCAGATCAACACCGTGGAACTGAATCCGGGGGACATGTCCGATGACGTGGAACTGATGAACAGCTCCCGCACCGTGGCGCCGCGAGCGGGGGCGGTGGTACTGCTTTCGTATCCTACCCGGCGTGCGCGGCCCGTACTGATCGACAGTACGCGGCCCGATGGCACCACGCTCCCGTTTGGAGCGGAAGTGTTTGATATTGCCAGTGGCGAGCCCATCGGAGGGGTGGGCCAAGGCAGCCGCATCGTCATGCGGGCGGCGCAAGATCAAGGTTCCATTCGCGTGGAGTGGGGCAGCAAACCTGAGCAGCAATGCCAGATCGACTATGAATTGCCGCAACGTGCCAAAGGCGTCAAACAAGACGGCTTCGACACGCTGCAGCAGACCTGCCACCCGGTGCCTGTGCAAGCGCGGCCGATGACTCCGCTGGCGCGCCGATGAACACGGGCAATCGCAGCTTGCCTACGGGGTGGCGGATAGGATGGTCGCTGTTGTTTCTGTGTCTGCCGATGGCGACGGCATGGGCTGACTTGGCCGTCACCGGCACACGCTTCGTCTACACCGAGGGCGCAAAACACGTCGTCATTCCTCTGAGCAACACGGGTAAGGCCCCCATCCTGGTGCAGGCCTGGCTGGACCACGGTGGGGCGGAAGCGGACCTGAGCCGTTTGCAGGTGCCATTCGTGCTGATGCCCACGCTGTTCAGAATAGACCCCGGCGAACGGAAAGCGATGCAATTGCGTTACACGGGTGAGCCGCTACCCAAAGATCGGGAGACGGTCTTGCGGATCAACCTGCGGCATACGCCATCCACCCGCCAGTCGGAGAACCGGCTGCAGGTGGTGTTGAGCTATGTGATGAAGGTCTTGTACCGCCCCAAAGGCCTTCCGGGCACTCCCCAGGATGCGCCTGCGCAAGTGAGATGGACCTTCCACCCAGGGACGGCGCAGGACGCGCCCTACTGGCGGGCCGAGAACCCCACCCCGTACAGCGTATCCCTGGCGACCGTCCGCGTTGGCGGCAGACAGGGGGCCAGTGAATTGAAGGGCCTGACCCTCATGCCGAAATCCGTTGAACAGTTTTTGCTTCCCATGGACACGACCGCGCCGTCCCCGGCGGGCGACAAGCTGGATTTTGAGGCAGTCGATGACCTGGGCCTCGTCGTGCCCGGCACGGCAACGCTGCGCGCGGCATCCCGCCCCTAACGATTTCTATGCGTGCCGGCCCACCAGGATGGGGGCGGACGCCACCTCTTGGAGTACATCAGCGATGAAATCTGTCTCAATGCTTCCTCGCCTTGGACGGCACGGCCGACAACTGGGCTTGGGGGCCGTGCTTATTGCGGCTTCGATAGGGGCGGCGCAGGCTCAAACCCGCGATTACTACCTACGCTCTTGCTCGCTATTCCAGTTTTCCTCCAGCCCGGTCGGGGGGGCGACCCCTTGGGTCAAGACCGGCCTGGATACGTCTACCGTTGACAATGTGATCGCCACGCGCACGTTGAGCCTGAGCTCCGAGGGGGCTTTCGTGCGTCAAGACGACACGGGGGCCAAGCCCGTAATGCTCATCGGTGGAAGGTGGGCGGGAGGGCCTCCGTATGCGGGTTCCCTTATTCCGACCAACGTGAAAGGGTTGGGCATTCGCGTCAAGAAAGGCACCGCCGTGGTCAAGGCGGAGCGAATGGATGATTTCTTGACGCTGTATACCGCCAGGATTATGTCCACACGCCCGCCGTTGGAAATAGTGGGCCGCAAAGAGCAATTTGGCACGTCGATCGAGATAGAGCTGGTGGTGATAGGGGATGTGGCGCCAGGCAAACACACCGTGACGGGTCTGGATCCCGGGTGGAGCAGTACTGTGTTTGAAGCGGTGACGCTGCAGCGGCCCGAGGCATCGGCGCCGGGCGTGGGTTCACATCTGGTTGCTCCCCTTGACGATGGGCCCGTGCCGCCGGGAGGGACCGTCCAGTGCTACCAGCGCCTGGAATTCGACGTCTCGGATATGTTGACGCTGGACGGTGGGGGACCGGTTGTCGAGGCCACGTGCACAGTGGACGCCAAATTTACAGGCACAGGTTTTACGCTGCCGATGAGTACCCACCACGTCAGGGAATTCCCCAGTGATGGCGATGTGGGCCGGGCGGTGCCTTTCAGTGTGTCGGTAAACCGTTGCGTGGCCGGGGCCAAACCCCGGATTGCCTTCAATGCGCAGTACGGCCTGGTGCCGGGTACGCCCGGCAACGTCCTTCAACTTAAGGACGCGGGCCAGTCGGGCACCGCGAAGAATCTTGGCATTATTCTGACCCGGGCCGGTCAAAGTTCGGCGTTAAGCATTGGTGATGGCCCGGGCACCGTCGGCACTGAGTACGGCTTTGACAATATCCCCGGCTCGGGTGTTGCCGCCAATGCCATGGCCGAAATTGCGTTGGAAGCCCGGTACAAGCGGGTGGATCAGTCCGGCGCGCGCGGTGTCGAGGCTGGCGCCGCCAATAGCCAAGTCAATTTCAAGATTTTCTATGATTGAAGACTGAACGCATACCGGCTGAGCGGTAAGGGGCATCTTGGCCGCCGCGTTGTCGCGGCGGCCAAAGCGTTCATGCCGGCGCAACCGCGCCGGCCTGTCAACTCCCCTTTATCACCAAGACATATCGATCACGCCGTAGTTGGCACCCGCCAGCGGTACCTGGCCAGCGGATGCAGACACGGTGTTGCCCAGCATTGCGCCAGCGTTGACCCCCACCAACGCCCCGAAGGTTTGGCTTTGGCCGGGGGCGAAGTCTACCTGGGTGGATGTTTGGGAATAGGTGACTTTGCCTTCGTTCAAGCCGACCAGCCCGCCCAACGTCATGCCATACCCCCAGTAAGAAGACCAGCCCGATTGCACGCCTGTGACGCGGCCGGTGGCGGAGGAGTAATCAATCGTGCCTTGCAGCAGATTGTGGCCCACCAGGCCCCCGACCGTGGCGTAATAGTCGCCTGCCACGATGCCGCTGGCGTATCCGGCCGTTATCGTTCCCGAGTTTTGCCCCGCCAATCCACCTGCCACGCTGTAACTGCCGGCTTGCACCGCGCTGGCCGAGCTTGAGTCCGAAATGCGTCCGCGGTTCTCTCCTACCAGACCGCCTATCGTGGCGTACTCGCCAGCGCGGACGTCGGCGATGCTAGACATGCCGTACTCAATAGTGCCGGCGTTGGCCCCTACAAGGCCCCCGATGCGGGTGCCCGAGTTGGGGTAATAGGCGTTGACCGTGGCGCTGCTGGCCACGCCGTTCTGGATGAGGCCACCCTCGCCGTTGTAGCCCACCAGGCCGCCGATGTTGCCGGCATTCCGGTTATCTTCGACGCCGTCGCCACTGGCCTGAACATTGCGCAACGTGCCGTTGTGGTTGGCACCGACCAGCCCGCCTGTGTTTGCGCCCTCGTAGTTGTCGACCTTGCCGGAGGCGGTGGAGTCTGAAACGGTGCCACCGGTATTCAGGCCAATCAATCCGCCGATGGTGCTGTCTGTCGTGCCCGCGACTTGGCCGCTGCTATGGCTTTGGGTGATAACGCCGCTGTTGATGCCGACCAGGCCACCGGCGTTGTTGGCGTGCGACGCGGACACCATTCCCGAACTGCTGACGTTGTCGAGAAGACCGCTGTTGTGGTTCAGCCCCACCAGCCCGCCGATATTGCGCTTGGCGCTGTAAGAAGCGACCAACGACGTACTGCCCGAATTTCGGATGACGCCGCCGTTGTTGACGCCAACCAGTCCCCCCATTCCGCCCCGGTCGTTAGTCAGCAGGTTTCCGCTGACCGTGCCGGACGTATGGCTGTCGAGGATGGTGGCCAGGGAGGACAAGCTTGCCTGGTTGATGCCGACCAATCCGCCCAGGGTGTGGGTTGCCGAACCACTGTAGACATCCCCCGCGAACGTGGAATGACTGATGGTGCCGCCGTCGTTGGTGCCGACCAGGCCGCCCGTGACGTTGAAGCGATAATTGTCGCCATAGACGGTGGTGGCGGAGACGCGCACGTTGTCGATCAGGCCGGCGTTGCGGCCGGCCAGGGTACCCACGGACAGGGGCATGGCGCCGGCGTTGGAGGAACTGACGGCCATGGAGGTCAGGGTCAGATTGCGGATAATGCCGGCCGAGGACGAAAATAATCCGACGTTGCCGCCACCATTGACCACATTGAAGCCGGTCAGCGTGTGGCCCAGGCCGTCGAAGGAACCGTTGAAGGTGGCGTAGGCGCCACCGATCGATTGGAATATTTCCGTGCCATGCAGATCCACGCCCAACACGTAGCGACCGTTAAGGTTGCGGTTGACGGCTTGTAGATCTTGCTGATTCTGGATGATGTTGTGAGGGATGTCGTTCGACAGGAAAGCGGTGCCGTCCCCGTTCAAGGTGATGTTGGCCTGGGATCCGCCCAAGAAATAATTGGCGGATGCCGGGTTTGCGGCGCTTGGACCGGTGCCGTTAGCGGGGGTCGTGGTGTTCAGCGCAAGGCGGTTGCCAGTGCCGCTTAGCTGGATCTGGCCGTTGATCTGGATGCGATCGTCCGCCTTGAGGTGCAGCGCGCTTCCCGTGCCGTTCGTTGCCAGGGTGCTGTTCAGAACCGTCTTGCCCGAGGCGCCGTGTTGCGCGTTCAGCGTCAGGCTGTTGCCGCTGCTCCAGTCGACGGGCGCGTTGACCACCACGTCGCCGGCAGTGCTGGCCAGTTCGATGTTGGTATCGGCCAGGTTGCGGTTCAGTGTGTTGGCGTGAATCGTCGCGTCGACGATGGCGGGGGTGTCTTTCTCCACCTTGACTTCGCTAGCGGCGATCTTGACGTTGCCGGTGTAGCCATTGATGGCGCGGGTATCGAAGGTGGTGCCCAGGCGGACACGTACGCGCTGACCGGCGGCTTCGATGGCGCCGCCATCGCCGGGGCCGGTGAACGCATTCGCGGTAAGCCGGCCGGCCACGTCCACGACGCCCCGAGAGCCCCCGTCCAACACGATCTTGCCCGATGCGTTGTTCAGCATGTTGGCTTCGATGATGCCGCTGTTGTTTACGACCGTCGTCAAGGGCGAGGCATTTGTGTGCACGGCTTTCAGCAGCACTTGCCCGTCGCTGGCCTGGATCATCCCCGCATTTTGCGCCAGGGCCTGGGTGGACCCGGCATTGACTTCCAGCTTGAGCAGGCCGCTTCCCATGCTGACGGTGAAGCGGTCTCCCGCGCCCAGGGCGACCGTGCCGCCATTGGCGCGGATCATGCCGCTGTTGATCGCGCGCGCGCCCAGAAATACCACGTCACCGCCCTGGGCGGTGATCCGCGCGCCGTTGTTCTCAACGAAGTTCGTCCCACCGCCTTCGAAAATGAATTCGCCGTTGGTGTTGTTGTAGAAAAGATCGGGATCGAGCGGTCGTGTGGAGGCCACCAACCCGCCCACGTTCACCTGAGCGCCGCCGTTGAAGACGATGCCTTGGGGATTGACGATGAATACTTTTCCGCCCGCATTGATGCTGCCATTGATGATGGAGCGGTTGCTGCCGGATACATAGTTCAGGGCCATGTCGCTAGCGCGCTGGCTGAAGGTGAGCCGTTCGCCGTGGCCGACACCAAAGCTGTCCCATTTGATGACGGCCTTGGGCGTGGTCTGGCCGACGACCATATCCTGGCCGATGGTCTGGATGTTGGCCGTGCCATGGGTCACGACGCCGCCGGTGGGCAGCGCGTGCGCTGCCGGCATCAGTGGGGCCAGGCCAAGTACCACTGCCGCCATGGCGCCGGCGCGTACGCCGGAGCAGCTGGACTTGCCGCGTTGTTTGGCGGATTCGCCAGCGACGCTCCAGCATCCCTTGGATTCGTTCCATACCACGGTATAGGACTTGTTCATGTCTTCCTTTCTTGCAAGTGATGCACGGGAGAATTTCCGTGCAGGGTTGAACAACGCGTAAACGCGTCGAGGTCAGAAAAGACGGGTCGCCTGGAACCACAAGCGCGGCTCGCGCTTGGGGCCGTCTTGCCGGGCGTTGTTCTGTTCAAGCGGCCATGCGGCGGTCAGCGTGATCTGGTGCTGGCGGCCGGTCTGGATCAGGCTCACGCCCGTGGCGGACAGATGCTGGTCGTTGCGGCCGCCCACCCATGGGCGCTTGTTGAGGCGCACGGCGCCCTTGTCCACAAAGGCGGCCAGTTGCAGGCCGGGCAATGGCAGGTAGCGCAGGTCCAGGCTGCCTTGCCAGCCTTCGTCTCCGCTGCCGGTGCCGTTGGCAAAGGCGCGTACGCCGAACGGGCCGCCCAGGCTGAACTTTTCTGAGCTGTCCAGGTTCTTCGACGCCAGTTGCGCGCTGAACTGCGTGGACAGCATGAAAGGGCCGGGCAGGTTCTGCAGCCGCAGCAAGGTGAGGTTGGCCTTGCCGAACCGGCCGGCCGCGCGGTTGTAAAGGCGGTCTCCCTGGCGGCTGGTGGCGTCGCGCAGTTGCAGCGAGCCGATGCCGTAAGACAGGTACATCGCAGTGCGGCCACCGCCCAGTAAGGCATCTTCGCGGTTACCGCTGACAGATGCCGTCCACAGCCCGATATGCTTGCGGCTGACGACGTCGAACAGATCCATGGCGTCGCGCATGCGCTTGTCGTCGTACTGCAGTTGCGCCTGCAGATTGATGCTGCGGCCGCGCAAGACTGGTTGCTGGACGAAGACGCTGGCGATGGAGGCGGTGCCGTGCGCTTGCAGCAGGTCGAAATCCCTGCCTAGGCGATAGCTCATGTTCGAGACGCTGGCACCCAGACGGGTCAGGCCGGGTCCGGCCGGCACTTGATAGGCCATGCGGTAATAGCGCTGCTTCTTGTCGCTGGTCAGCATGCGCAGGTTAAGCTGGTCGCCCAGGCGCAGGGGACTGTTCACGTCCAGGTTGCCGGCCAGGCGAAACTCGCCGGTGTAATAGCCCCCGAAGTTGTCGGCGTCGAGGCCGCCCGCGATCAGGGGGCCGGGTTCGGCATCAATGAACAGTTCTGTCGAACCGGGGGCTTGCCCCGGGCGCAGGGTGCCTTGGACCCGGACGCCGGGAATGTCATTGACGAGCACCAGGCGATTGTCCAGCGCTTCGAGGTGCACGACGTCGCCTTGGCGCAGCGGGGAAAGCGCCCGACGCAAGACCGAGTCGCGAACGCGAGTTTGATTGTTGAGCGTGACGCCGCCATAGACGCCTTCCTGAATGGCGATCTGGACGAGGCCGTCGATGATTTCTTGCGGTGGGAGATAGGCCCGGGCTAGTAGATAGCCGTCGTTTTGATAGAACGCGGTGATGCGGTCGGCGGCGGCGCGCAGGCCATCAAGGTCTTGCTGCGTACCGATCAGATCCGATAGAAGGGCCAGCAGATCTGCATCCGCAAATACTTGATTGCCTTGCAGGTGAAAGCCGCTGATGGATACCTTGGGGCCTTCCGATTGGCCAGTGGCAGCGGGCTGGGAGGAGGGGGCGGTGATGTCCAGGCTGGGCTGTGAAGCCGGAGGTGTGAACGCGGGCAGTGTCGATTCAAGCTCTCTGAGCGCCCGGCCGGCATCGGGAATTTGGGCGTGGGCCGCTTGCGGAGCCAGCGTCACCAGCAGGCCAACCGCCAGTCGCCAGTGCCATCGCGCCGTCGAGGACGAAGGAAGGTGGGACGCCGGACGGCAAAAAAAGACCTGCCGGCGCACGGCCGCCAATGCATTGTGGAATATCACTTGGTTCTACCCGCTGTTTGCAGCGGCCTTTTATTGATTTCTTGTCATTGCCGTGAGCCCGATAGGGAAAGGGTTTGTTCAGCGCCTGCGATACCGGTTGAATGCATAAGAAAAAACACGCCGCGCGAGTTATTGATCGGGCGTCGTGTTTATATTGATTCGGTTGTCACGTGGGATGACTATAGGTTTTTGTAGGACCAAGAGAGATAGGATATATACGAAATTGATGGGATATTTATTTGAAATTAATATCGTTTAATTGTTGGGTCGGTTGGAAGTATTTTTAAAATAAACCGCGGCAGCCGTTTTCTCGTTATGTGGTGTTCAATGGGGGTTAAATTTCAGGGAAATTTTGCGTGCAGGATTTGTCCTATTTTTTATGCGTAATGGGCGGCTTTTGCGGTAGATTCCAATATTCTGAGAGCACGGTGCTCGTCTACAATAAATTCAAAGCAATTGGTTCCTCCCTTGATATGGAAGAGTGCATTGGCGTCTGAAACCGATATATATGTCGTGCTTGCTGATGATCATCCTGCGGTGTCGCTGGGTGTGGTGTCGGTGCTGAGCGAGAAAGCCGAGTTCGTGGTGGTGGGGCAAGCGGCGGATTCGACGGGCTTGGTGGACTTGCTGAATGAAAATCCCTGCGATGTGCTGATTTCCGACTTCTCGATGCCGGGAGGAAAGTACGGTGATGGGCTGGCGCTTGTGGCCTACCTGGAACGGTGCTATCCGAAGTTGCGCACCGTCATCTACACCATGTTCGATAGCCCGATATTGGTCTGGGCGATGGTGCGGCAGAATGTCATGGGGATCGTCAGTAAATGCGATTCCCCGGGCCATTTGATTAATGCCGTGCGGTCGGTCCATGCCGGACGGCAGTATTACTCGCCGGTGATAAAAGAACTGCTGCTGAGTAACATGCAGATGGGGGGCGAGGGCAGACTGACCCCGCGCGAGGCGGAGGTCGTTCGACTATTTTGCGCGGGTGGAACCATCACCAATATTGCTGGAATGGTCCACCGGAGCGTGCAGACGATCAGCACCCAGAAGCGAAGCGCGATGAGGAAGCTGGGCGTGACGACGGATGCCGATTTGATCCGCCATGTGCTGGGCAATGGAATGAACACGCCGATAGACATGGCAAGCGCCAGGGGCGTGCGGCCGCCGGGTTAGAAGAATTCGTCCAGCAGGCAGTAGAACCTGATTCGTTGCGCGTCGGGGGCGATGCCATATTCGTGGAAGAAGGGCGTAACCCATTCCTTGCCCATATTGCGGGCGATGCTTCGCGCAGCCAGCGCCAAGTCTTGAAAACGGTCGGCGATGCCCAGGCGGCCGCAGTCGATGAAACCCGTGAATTGGTGGCCGTCGACCATGAAGTTGGGAAGACAGGCGTCGCCGTGCGTCACGACCAGATCGTGCGCCGTGGGGCGGCTTGACAGCAGTTCAGCCAGCACCTGCCTGGCCGATTGCCCTAGCCGTTCATCGTCGAAATCCGTTTCGTCGACAAGGCCGGCGTCGACGTGGCGCTTGGCCTGTGGGATGCGTGCTTCCAGCCGGTGGTCGAACGGGCAGCTTGCAATCGGCAGGCGGTGCAAGTTGCGCAACGCCATGGCCAAGGCGCCAATGACTTGCGCGGGAGGCAGCGCGGCGGTGGCCAGGTCGCGGCCGAGAAGTGCAGTCATCAGCAGCCAGTGGCGGCCGCCTTCCATCGCCGTGTCCAGAACGTGCGGGGCTGGCTGGCCGACCTGTCGCAGCCAGCGCAGCCGGTCGATCTCGTCCGGCAGTTCGTCCACGGCGCCGGCACGTTCCGACTTCAGAAACAGGTCTGGCTGATTGGGGCGCCGCACGCGGAACACGTCCGCGCGCGACTCGCCGATGGATTGCTGTTCTATCGAGGCATGGGTGAAGCCTTCGCGCCATTTGGCGGGGAGGGCGATGCTGTTGCTTTCCGTTGCGTTGAAAGATTCCATTGGCATACCGATTCACCAGGTCGCTCGGACGAGAGCTTCGACATGATAATCAGATTCTGCCAACGCGTGCCCTATCCCTGGCGGGATTCGCCTTCATATTGTTGCCATGCCTCGCGCGCGCTGGCTCCCTGGTGGATCATCGCCATCAAGGCGCGCACCACCGCCGACGGATCGGCGTGTTGGTAGACGTTGCGTCCGTACACCAGGCCCATTGCGCCCTGGTCCAGCAGTTCCCAGGACCGGCCGAATACGCGTTGCAGGTCTTCGCGGCCGCCGCCCCGCACCAGCACGGGGCAGCGCGCCGCCTGGACCACGCGATGGAAGTCGCGGGTTTCGGCGGTGGGGTCCGCCTTGACGATGTCGGCGCCCATTTCGCGGGCCAGGCGCACGAGCGTCACGATTTTCTCGGTGTCGCCATCCACCATGTAACCGCCGCGCCCGGAGTGGGGCGCCATGACTAGCGGTTCGATCATCAGCGGCATGCCGTAACGGTCGCAGTCGGCGCGTACGCGCGCGATGTTGGAGACGCATTGGCGGAACAGGTCCGGCTCGTCGGGCAGCATGAAAAGGTTGACGACGACGCAGGCCGCGTCCATCTGCACGGCGGGTAGCACGGGGTCTTGCGTGTTTTGCAGGACGGCCCACATCACGCGGTGCGTGGTGGCGTTGTAGGGGTTGCCCATGTCCAGACGCATAACCAGCGCGGGCTTGTCGCGCCCCGGGCGCTGCTGCAGCAGTCCGGCCTGGCCGTAGTTGAGCTGGATGGCGTCGGGGCGCGCCGCAGCCAATTGATCCACGACGGCGGGCATGTCCTCCAGGCCGTCCAGGAAACCGGGTTCGTTGCAGACGCCGTGGTCGACGGCGATGTCCAGGCAGCGCCCGGCGGTCAGCAGGCGGTTCAGGCGCGCTTCTTTGTTGTGCGTCATGAGGAGGTTTCCTTGTCCGTCAGTCCAGTGTTGCAAGATGGCGGGCGGCCGCCGTGTCGATGGCGGCGAGGGCGGCCGGGTCCAGCGTGATGCGGGCGGCGCCCGCGTTCTGGATCGCCTGCGCGGGCGTGCGGGCGCCGCACAGGGCGGTGCTGACGCCGCCGTTGCGGGTGGTCCAGGCGATCATCAGTTGCGCGTATGAGCAATCAAGTTGCTGCCGCACCGGCGCCAACGCTTCGAAGAAGGCATGCAGCCGCACGCGGTTGGCGGCCGAGAAGCGGGGATTGCCGGCGCGCTGGTCGTCGCCCGTGAATTGCCGACCGGGGTCGATCGGGCCCGCCAAGAGGCCCAGCGCCAGCGACGAATAGCCCAGCGAGGCGACGCCGTGGTCCCGGCATGGCGGCAGCAGCGTGGATTCGATGTCGCGGTCGATCAGGCTGTAGCGTTCCTGGATGGCGTCCACGGGACCATGCTTCAGGTATTCGGCCAATGTCTCGGGCGTGGCGTTGCTGATGCCGATGGCGCGGATCTTGCCCTGGCGCTTCAGGTCCAGCAGGGCGCCCATGGTTTCCGCGACGGGTGTGCCGCTGTCCTGCCAATGGGTGATGTAGAGGTCTATGTAATCCGTTTGCAGGCGGGCCAGGCTTTGTTCCACTTCATGGAAGATGGACGCGCGGCCCAAGTGGCGATGCACGGGTTTGCCGTCTTCGTCGAAGAAGTGCGCGCCCTGTCGAGTGTGCCAGACCAATCCGCATTTGGTAGCGATGACGGCATCGTGCCGGCGTCCTTTCAGGGCGGTGCCGACCAATTGTTCAGCATGTCCGAGGCCGTAGGCGGGCGCGGTATCGATCAGACGGACGCCCGCGTCCACGGACGCGCGGATGGCGTCGACGGCCGCGGCGTCATCGCCGCCGCCCCACATCCATCCGCCCATCGCCCAGGTGCCCAGTCCGACGGTTTCGCATTCGATGCCGGACGCGCCCAGTGTGGTGATGTTCATCAGTGTCCTTTCTTGACGTTCATAAGGTGGTCGACGGTGACGGCGGCCAGCAGGATCAGGCCCTTGACGACGTCTTGCCAGTACGGCGAGACATCCAGCAGGATCAGGGAACTGGTGACGACCGACAGCAGGGCCAGGCCCAGCACCGCGCCCAGGACCGTGCCGGAGCCGCCTTTCAGGCTGGCGCCGCCGATCACCACGGCGGCGATCACGTTCAGTTCCATGCCCATGCCGAAAGTGGGTGTGGCGGCACCGAAGCGGGCGGTGTAGACCACGCCCGCCAGCCCCGCCAGCGTTGAGCACAGTACGGTGACCCAGAACTTCACGCGGCCCGTGCGGATGCCGGAATACAGCGCGGCTTTCTCATTGCTGCCCGTGTAGAACACCTTGCGCAGCAGCGCGGCCCGGCGCAAAGCGAAGTCGCTGACGATGACGATGGCGGCGAAGATCAGGATGACGGCGGGGATTCCCCCGATGACGCCCTGGCCGATGAACTTGAACTGCGCGGGCAGCGAGAACAGCGACTGTGGCGTGCCCTGGGTGATGGCCAGCGACAAGCCGCGCACGATCACCATGAAGGCCAGCGACGCAATGAAATGGCTGAGTCCGATGCGCGTTACGCACAGGCCGATCAGCGCGCCTACGACGCCGCTTGCCGCGATGGCCGCCAGGCTGGCGGTCCAGGGGTCGACACCCATCAGGAACAGCTTGCCGGTGATCACCATGGCCATGCAGACGACGGAGCCCACCGACAGGTCGATGCCGCCCACGATCACCAGCAGGGTCATGCCGACCACGACGATGCCTTCGATGGAGAACGACAACAGCATCGCGCGTATGTTCTCCCAGGTCAGGAAGTGCGGCGACGCGAAGCTCATGCCGATGGCAAGGAGCGCAATGATCAATAACAGGCCGGCTTCGCGCATGCTTGCCAGCCGGTGCCGCAGCGGGACCCCGGTCGCGGGGCGCACGGGCGTCAGTCCGGCGTCATGCAGCAGAACGGCGTCGGCCGCGGGGGAAGGTTTGAGTTCTGACATCAGATCGTCTCCTGGGCGCTGAGGCCCGAGGCCAGCCTCAGCAGCCGTTCTTCGGTCATTTCGCTGGCGGCCAGTTCTCCGGCCAGACGGCCATCGCGGATCACCAGCGCGCGGTCGCACAAGCCGATGATTTCCGGCAATTCGGACGAGATCACGACCACGCCAACGCCCTGGCTGGCCAGGTCGCGCAGGATGTGGTGGATCTCGGATTTGGCGCCGACGTCCACGCCGCGCGTGGGTTCGTCCATCAGCAGTACGGCGGGATGGGTCGCCAGCAGCTTGGCGATCGCCACCTTCTGCTGGTTGCCCCCGGACAGGCTGGCGGCGTCGATGGCCACGCCGTTGGACTTGAGCCTGAGCTGCGCGCCCAGTTCCGTGGCCAGGCGCCGTTCCGCGCGCCGGCGCAGCAGGCCGAAGCGCGAACTGATGCGGGCCAGCGCCATTGACGATATGTTCTGTTCGATGGGCAGGTCCAGGAACAGGCCGGTGGCCTTGCGGTCTTCGCTGAGGTAGGCGATGCCATGGTGCAGAGCGTCGCCGTAGCGCCGTATGCGCAAGGGCTTTCCGCGCAGCCGCACCACGCCTCGGCGGGCGCGCCGCAAGCCGCACAAGGTCTCGGCCAGTTCGCTGCGGCCCGCGCCCATCAGGCCCGAAATGCCCAGGATCTCGCCGCGCTTGAGCGTGAACGAGATGTCGTGCACGCACAGGCCGTCGGCGATGCCCTCGACTTCCAGCAAGGGCATGGCATCTTCGCCCGCCGTCTGCTTGGGCGGGTAGTAGCAGCCCAGGTCGCGTCCGACCATGCTGCGCACCAGCGCGTCCGGTGTCAGGTCGGACAATGGGGCGCAGAGCACGTCGCGACCGTCGCGCAGGACGGTGACGCGGTCGCAATGCTGGAAGATTTCGGCCATGCGGTGGCTGATGTAGATGATGCCGATGCCTTGCGCTTTCAGGTCGTGCAGCACGCGAAAGAGGGCGGCCGATTCGACTTCGGTCAGCGCTGCGGTGGGTTCGTCCAGGATCAGGACTTTGCAGTCCAGCGTGAGCGCCTTGGCGATTTCGACCAGTTGCTGGCTGGAAATGCCAAGGGCGTCAACGCGCAGGCCAGGGTCGATCTGTTGCCCCAACTGCGCCAACACCCGGGCTGCGCGTGTGTTCAGGCTGGCGAAGTCCATCCAGGCGCGCGGCCGGGTGGTGATCTCGGGCATGAAGATGTTCTCGGCCACCGTGGCGTCGCCGCATAGCGCGATTTCCTGGTGCACGAGCCCGATGCCCAGCCGCATGGCGTGGGCCGGCCCGTCGATGACGACGCGTTCGCCGTTCAAGCGGATTTCGCCTTCGTCGGGCGCGTGGATGCCGTCGATGATTTTCATCAGCGTTGACTTGCCAGCGCCGTTCTCGCCGCACAGGGCGTGGATTTCGCCCCGCAGCAGCGAGAAATGCACGCCAGCCAGCGCCCGCGACGCCCCGAAACGCTTGGCGATGCCGTGCAGTTCCAGCAGGGGCGGTTGCGCGGTCATTCGTTGATGCCCTTGGTGCCGCGGCGCGCCAGGTACTTGTCCCAGTAGAAGTCGTCGGCGTTGGCTTTGCTGACGATGGACAGGCCGTTGTCCAGGAAGGGCACGGCCATCGGGTTGGTGCCGTTGCGCTTGGCGTCGTTCATCGGGTCGATCAGTTGCTGGTTGCGCGCCAGGAACAGCAGCATCATGCCCATATAGCCCTGCACGCCCTGGTTCGGATTGACGGACCCGTAGACTTCGCCCGACTTGATCATGTCCAGGATCTTGGCGTTCACGTCGCAGCACAGCACCTTGATGTTCTTCTTGGTTTCGATGCTGGCTTGCGCCGCGCCCAGCGCGGAATTGGCTTCGGGCATGAACAGCGCGGCCAGGCCGGGATTGGCCTGCGCCAGGCTCAAGGTGGCCTGGTAGGCCTTGTTGGGGTCCTGGTTGCTGGCGGCGCGGCCCACGAGTTTCATGCCGGGGTGCTGGGTCTTCATGCGGTTGATGAAGGCGGCGATGCGACGGTCGTGGTTGTCCTGGCCGGGGTTCTCCAGCACGGCGTAATCGCCTTTGCCGTTCAGCGCCGCGGCGATCGCGTCGGCGGCCTGGGCGCCTTCGCGGTCGTTGTCAGAGGTGACGAACGATACCCGCTTGGAGTTGGGCGAGTCGGCCGCGAAGGTGACCACGGGAATACCCATCGCCGCGGCGCGGTTGATGGGTTCGATGAACGGATCGGGGTTCATGGGGTGCAGCAGAATGCCGGCGGGCTTGCGGGCGAGCTCTTGTTCGAACGAGGCCAACTGCTTGTTTACGTCGTACTCGGGCGTGCCCGAATAGCGCGTCTTGACGCCCAGCGTGTGGCCCAGCTGTTTCATCATTTCATACACCGGGAACCAGTACTCCACCCCGGACACCATCACGTTCATGACATAGACGTCGCTGGCGGCGCCTTTCAGGCCCGTGCCCGGCGAGGCCGGCGCGTGTTGCGCAAAGGCATTGGCCCCTGCCAGGCTGGCGCCCGCAGCGGCTACGGTCTTCAAGAATTCTCTTCTCATGTTGCGCTCCTTTTCCTCGCATTGATCCATTGCCTGTTGGCTTGGATACCCGGTGGTGGGCCTGATTGGCTCAACTAGTTGTTATGACATCAACTGAACTATATGGCAGTCGAATTATTTCTTTTACTAGGGGAAACACTGCTATTCTGCGGAAAATATCTGTAGACAATGTCATAACATGAAAGCAGACATATTCCTGGGTATTGACATGGGGTCCACGGGCCTGAAGGCCGTCGCCTTCGAGGCCGGGACGGGGGCCACGCTGGCCACTTCGGGCGGTGCGATGCCCTATCGGCATCTGCCGGGCGGCGGCTGCGAGTTGTGGTCGGACGCCATCGAGGCTGCGTTGATGCAGGCATTGCGCGGCGTGGCCGAGCAGTTGGGGCCGCGTGCGGCCGAGGTGCGCGCACTCTGCTGCACGGGACATGGCGCGGGGTTGTATGCGCTGGACGAGCAAGGCCGTTTGCTGGGCGAACGCGCCGTGGCGTCGACTGACCAGCGGGCCGCGGGGCGCGCGCGCCGGCTGGGAACGCGGCACGGGGACGCCCTGTATCAGGAAGTGGGCTGCCGCCCCTGGGCGGGGCAGCCCAGCCTGGTGGCGGCGGAACTGTTTGATGCGGAGAGCGGCGGGCACCAGGCGATACGGCACTTGTTGTTCGCCAAGGACTATTTGGGGTTCTTGCTCAGCGGAGCCATCGCGACTGATGCCAGCGACGTCAGCACCGCAGGCCTGTTGAACCTGGAAACCGGGACGTGGTCGGCGCTAGCGTTCGAGGCGGCGGGCCTGGCGGCATTGATGCCGCGCGCCTTGCCGCCGATCGTGCCCACGGGCACGGTGATCGGGCACCTGCTGGCGGCGCGCGCGGCGGCCTGCGGATTGCCTGCGGGCCTGCCGATCGCCATGGGCGCGATTGACCTGCTGGCGTCGCTGTCCGCAGTGGGGGCCGTGAAAAGCGGCCATGCGGTCGCCGTGTTCGGGACCTGGTGCGTGAATGCGGTGGTGGCGGCCGCGCGCGAGCCCAAACCCGAGGTCGGCGCGATCGTGCGCCACGGCCCGCAGGCGTCGCGGCTCTATCTTGAGAACAGCCCGTCGTCCATGGCGAATGTGGCCTGGCTGGCGCGCACGTTGCAGTTCGAAGATGCGACGGCTGCGGTGGAGTGCGCGATGTCGGTGCCGCTGGGGGCCGAGGGCCTGCGCTTTCTGCCGTTCATCAACGGGGGCGGCGTGGCGGCCGGCGCTGCGGCGGGATTCGTGGGGTTGAAGGGGCATCACGGCCGCGCGCACATGGCGCGGGCAGTGATCGACGGGGTGGCCGCATTGCATGCCTGGCACCTGAGGCGTCTGGCCGCGCGCGGCCTGGGCGTGCCGGGCCGGGTGGC
>NZ_JABBJN010000010.1 GCF_012928505.1 Achromobacter sp. Bel
ACGCTCTTCCGATCTGCCTGGCGGGCGACGCTGCGCCGCGGGTATGCGGCACGGTCCAGGTCGAGCGCGATGCGGGCAAGTCCGCCGCGCTGGCGGGCACTCTGGAAACCCTGGCGTTCCCGCCTGATTGGGTGCGCCAGGTGGATCGCGACGAGGCCAGCGCCCTGGCCGGCCTGCCGTTGGCGCGGGGCGGCGTGTTCTTCTCCCAGGGCATGCTGGTGCAGCCCAACCGCCTGATTGATGCGCTACTGGAGACCGCCGGTGTGACGCTGCTGCCGGGTAAGGCCGCGCGCGTCGAGCCTGCCGGGCAAGGTTGGCGCGTGCTGGACGAGCAGGGCGCCGAGTGGGTGCAGGCGCAGGTGGTCATTCTGGCCAACGCCGCCGGCGCGCGCGACGTGCTGGCCGGCAGCGGCCTGCTGGATCCCCTGCCGCGGGTGGCGCAGATGCACGCGCTGACCGGCGAGGTAACGCTGGTGCCGGCGGCGGCGCTGTCGGGCGGCCCTCGTTGCATTGTCGGCGGCGAAGGCTATCTGCTGCCCGACGTGGGAGAGGGCTGCGTGGTGGGCAGTACCTATGTCCACGATGCGACCGAGGCGCGCGTCAGCGCCGACGGGCAGCGCGTCACCCTGGCCAAGGCGGCGGGGCTACTAAGCGGTCACTTTCCTGACTTCGAGGCGCTGGTGCCGGGCAGCCTGCCGGGCTGGGCCGGTTGGCGCGCCGTGTTGCCAGGGCGCTTGCCGGCAGTGGGGGAACTGCAGCATGCTCGCGGCGTCTGGTTGGCCGTGGGCTATGCCTCGCGGGGGCTGTCCTGGTCGGCGTTGATGGGCGATTTGATCGCCGCCCGCCTGGCTGGCGAGCCGTCGCCACTGGAAACCGATCTGGCCCAACTTATTTCGCCAAGGTGAAAAAAAGTCAGGCCGGTGACGGGCCTCGCGGTCAGGTGGCGTAGAATTGCAGTAATTGCCAGGATTTGGCGCCAAATAGGCCGCTTTGGGCTCGAAATTGGCGTTTCGGCGGCTCGTGGGCATCAGGACCGATGGGCGCTGGCCGAGGGCTTTATGCCCCTTTTTTGGATGAGATCGTCTTCCAAATGAGGGACCGAGTTTATTTCAAAGCTCAAATCCGTCAAAATAGCGTCTTTTGATGGTTTTTGGCTTAAGCCGGGGGATGCTCTGTGCCGCCCAAGTTCGACTTTGCCCATACTACCCAGCTCGATAACATCGAGCTGCTGACGTCCCGCCCCAGTCGCTTCGATTTCGACGCGGGCGATGGGTTGCACCTGGTAGTCGAGGCGCATGCGCCTGGTGTTTTTCGCCTGCGCTGCGGCGAGGCGAACCACCTGAATGAAGATAAGCCCAGCGCGCGTGCGCGCGCCGTGGCGGAGATGCTGCTCGCGCGCCAAGAGGCCGTGGGCGAAGCCGCCATTGCCCCTCGCGAAGGCGGGGATGGCTGGCGCATTACCCAGGGCGACGTTGCCCTGGAGCTCCAATCCAACCCCGTGCGCGTGGCGATCTATCGCAACGATGAACGGGTGTTCGAGTCCGAGGTTTCCGCGCACACGCCCGCATTCGGGCACAACGCGCTGGACCAGGACGATGACGCGGTCTGGTCGGCGGGGTTCACCCTGCAGGCCGACGATCGTGTCTTCGGCCTGGGTGAAACACCGGGCGACCTGAACCGCCGCGAAGAATCGGTCGTTTCCGATGACCCCGAGCACCGCGCCTTGCCGTTGGCCTGGAGTCCGCGCGGCTGGGGCGTCTACGTGAACACGATGCGCCGTGTCGAGCACGCGGTAGGCGTCGCGCCTGCGGATTCTGCCTACGTGCTGACCGTGGACGACGCCGTGCTGGACTTGTTCCTGTTCGCCGGCGAACCTGCGGAAATCCTGAACCAGTACACCGCGCTGACCGGCCGTGCCGGCCAGCCCGTGCTGTGGGCGATGGGCGCGTGGTTGCAGCAAGCCACGGGCGAAATGCCGACGCAGACGGTGGCCCTGGTCGCCCGCATGCGCGAAAACCAGATCCCGGTCGACGCCGTGACCCTGGCGCAGCCGGCGGCCTGGGGCTTCCAGTCCGACAAGGCCGTTTTCGAATGGGACGCCCAGCGCTTCCCGGACGCCAAGCAGATGCTGGCGCTCTTCCATAAGCACAACGTGCACGTTTCGGCCTCCGGTTTTCCCGGCGTGCTGAAGTCCAGCCCGCTGTTCGAAGAACTGGAAGACCGTGGCTGGCTGCTGACCAAGGACGACGGCGCGGCCCAGGTGTTCGACGGCAACGCCGCCACGTCGGGGCAGCCGTACGGCTTGCTGGACCTGACCTATCGCGACATCTACAACCAGTGGGTCGAGCGTCATCGCCTGTTGATCGAAGACGGCCTGGACGCGCCCGCGTGCGACGCCCAGATCGCCATTCCCGACGGCGTGACCGCCCGCAACGGTGAAACCGGCCCGGCGCTGCGCAGTATGTATCCGCTGCTGGTGCGCCGCGCGCTGTTCGACGCCGTCGCCGGCCTGAAGGTGCCGCCGGAAGGCGTGGTGCCCAGTTCGGACCTGTTCCCCGCCGCGCAGCGCCTGCCCTGGCAGGTGGGGCCGCAGGTGGAGAACACGTGGGATGGCCTGCGCCATACCCTGCGCACCGCCTTGTCGATCGGCGCCAGCGGCGTGCCCGTTCAGGTGCACGGCATCGGTTCGGCCGCGCGCGACCGCTCGGGCATGACCTCCGAGCTGTATCTGCGCTGGCTCACTATCGGCGTGTTCTCGGCGAACTTCTCGTTCCAGGGCGTTGAAGGCCTGATGCCTTGGGATTTCGGCGAAGAAACGCTGGCTCAGGCCAAGACGTGGATGCAATGGCGCTACCGTCTGGTGCCTTATGTGCTGGGCGCCATCGAGGATTCGGCCCGCACCGGTCTGCCGGTGCAGCGGTCCATGGCCCTGTCGTTCCCGAACGACCCGCACGCCCATGAATGGGACCTGCAATACCTGCTGGGCCCGGCCCTGCTGGTGGCGCCCGTGACCGAACCCGGCAAGCAGGTGCGCGTGTACCTGCCCAAGGGCGAGGCGTGGTGGGACCTGAACACGGGGCACCGTTACGAAGGCGGCACGACCTGGACAATCGACTGCGAACTGGGCCAGTTCCCGGTTTTCGGACGCGAAGGGCACATGCTCTGTCTGGGACCCGCCGCGCAGCATACGGGCGAGTTCAACTCGGCCCGCATCCTGGACGAAGTCTGGATGTTCGGCATGCCGGTGCATAACCCGGTCGTCATGCGCAACAAGATCCGCGTGATGCAGATGCAGGGCTCCAGCTACATCAAGGGGCTGGAAGGGCTGCGCATTTCGCCGTCCGAAGGCCTTGAGGTCAAGCGCCGGGGCGCCGAAGTCCGCATTTCCCGCGCTCGTTGACGGCAGGGTGGCCGGCTGACCGGCCACCGCGACAAAAAGGGCAGTCAGGAAGGCTTTCCTTCCTGACTGCCCTTTACGCCTTTTGCCCGGCACCCGATTGCAGGATTCGAGATAGGCCCCGTCGGCCTGCCCTCAGGCAGCTACGACGTCCTATATTTCTTATAGTTATAAAAAATGGAAAAAACGGTCGTTCTCTTTAGAAGAGAAAAGATACAAAATCGCTTGCCATGATTCACATCGAGAACCTATCCAAGACCTATGCCACGCCGCATGGAGAATTCCAGGCGCTGCGAGGCATCAACCTGCATATCGAGCAGGGCGAGGTCTTCGGCATCATCGGCCCCAGCGGGGCCGGTAAAAGCACGCTGGTCCAGTGCATCAATCTGCTGGAACGCCCCAACGAAGGCACGATCACCATCGGCGGGCAGCCGCTCACCGGTTTGAACGAAGCGCAGTTGCGCGGCCAGCGCCGTCGCATCGGCATGGTGTTCCAGGGCTTCAACCTGCTGTCGCGCCGCACCGTCTACGGCAACGTGGCGTTGCCGCTGGAGATCGCCGGCGTGGCCAAGGGCGAAATCCCGGCCCGCGTCGAGCGCCTGCTGGCGTTGGTGGGGCTGGAGCATCTGCGCGACCGCTACCCCAGCCAAATCAGCGGTGGCCAGAAGCAGCGCGTGGGCATTGCGCGCGCGCTGGCCAACAACCCCGACGTGCTGCTCAGCGATGAAGCCACGTCTGCGCTGGACCCGGAAACCACGCACAACATCCTGGCGTTGCTGCGGGACATCAACCGCAAGACCGGCGTAACCGTCGTGATGATCACGCACCAGATGGAAGTCGTGCGCGAAGTTTGTGACCGCGTCGCCGTGCTCTCGCAAGGCGAAGTGGTGGAAGTGGGCAGCACGCGTGAAGTGTTCGCGCAGCCGCGCCACGACGTCACGCGCGGCATGGTGTCGGCGGCCACCGCGTCCGACTTGACCGACGCCACGCTGGCCGCCGTCAAGGAACGCATTGCCGCGCTGGCCGCGGCCAAACCCGGCCAGGCCGTGCGTCTGCTGCGCCTGTCGTTGACCGGCACGGACGCGTCGGGATCGTTCCTGTCTGACCTGTCCAAGCAGTACTCGCTGGACGTCGGCCTGATCCAGGCCCGCGTCGAAGACATCCAGGGCGTGGCCGTGGGCACGATGTTCGTGCTGGCCCAAGGCGCGCCCGCCGCGGTCAAGGACGCGATCGCCGCGTTGACCGCCCGTGCCATCACCGTTGAAGAAATAGCTCATGAGTCCGCAACTGATCGATCTGCTTATTACGTCGCTGCTTGACACCCTGTTGATGGTGGGCGTGGCCAGCGCCATCGCGGTGGTGATCGGCATCCCGCTGGGCGTGACGCTGACGGTGACCGCGCGCGGCAACATGCTGGAGAACCAACCGGTCAACCACGTGCTGGGCGCCGTCATCAATGCCACCCGCTCGGTGCCGTTCGTGATTCTGATGGTCGCCATCATTCCGTTCACGCGCCTGGTCGCGCAGACCTCCATCGGCACCACGGCCGCCATCGTGCCGCTGTCTGTGGCCGCGATCCCGTTCATGGCCCGCATCGCGGAAAACGCCATGCGCGAAGTCGACCCGGGGCTGATCACCGCAGCGCGCGCCATGGGCGCGTCACCGATGCAGATCATCCGGAAGGTGCTGTTGCCCGAGGCCTTGCCGGGCCTGATTGCCGCCACCATCGTCACGGTCGTCAGCCTGATCGGCTATTCGGCAATGGCCGGCGCCATCGGCGGCGGCGGCCTGGGCGACCTGGCCATCCGCTACGGGTATCAACGTTTCCAGTCGGACGTCATGGCCGCGGTCGTGATCGTGCTGATCGTGCTGGTCCAGGCCATCCAAAGCCTTGGCGACCGTTTCGTGCGCCGCTTGTCGCATCGCTGAACGCCACGGCGCCGATTCATTCTTCTCTCTACATCCGTTATTCGGGATATCGCAACATGAGCATCAAGGTATTGAAGTCGCTGGCCGCGTTCGCCCTGGGCGCCGCCGTTTTCGCCCAGCCCGCGCTGGCTCAGGACAAGCCGCTGAAGGTTGGCGTCACCGCCGGCCCGCATGCCCAGATCTTTGATGTGGTGAAGGCCGAAGCCGCCAAGCAGGGCCTGAACATCCAGATCATCGAATTCACTGACTACGTGCAACCGAACGTGGCGCTGGCATCGGGCGATCTGGACGTCAACAGCTACCAGCACCAGCCGTACCTGGACAACGCCAACGCCGACCGCGGCTACAAGCTGGTCAGCATCGCCAAGACCGTGATTTTCCCGATCGGCATCTACAGCAAGAAGATCAAGTCGCTGGCCGAACTTAAGGACGGCGCCCGCATCGCGCTGCCGAACGACCCGACCAACGGCGGCCGCGCCCTGCTGCTGCTGCAAGCCAATGGCCTGATCAAGCTGCGTCCGGAAGCCGGCCTGAAGGCGACGCCGATCGACGTGGTCGAGAACAAGAAGAAGCTGCGCTTCATCGAACTCGACGCCGCCCAACTGCCGCGTTCGCTGGATGACACCGACGCGTCGGCCATCAACACCAATTTCGCGCTGGAAGCCGGCCTGAACCCGACCAAGGACGCCATCGCCCAGGAATCGCCGGATTCGCCGTACGCCAACGTGCTGGTCGTGCGTGAAAAGGACAAGGACCGGGCCGACTTTGCCAAGCTGGTCAGCATCTATCACAGCCCGGCCGTGAAGCAGTTCATCGAGACCAAGTACAAGGGCGCCGTGGTGGCTGCCTGGTAATTCCAGGTTCATCCGCACCCAGGAACGGCCGCCGCGTGCGGCCGTTTTTCATGGGCGGCTCGAAGGGATGCTGGACGGGCGTCAAGGGGCCGGTCAACGCGGTCCAAGCCAAACTTTTTGACAAGTTCAAGAAAATCCGCCATAATTTCTGGCTTCGGTCGGGCTGATAGCTCAGTCGGTAGAGCAGCGGACTTTTAATCCGTTGGTCGCGAGTTCGAGTCTCGCTCAGCCCACCACCCCCGCTTTTTGACGAAGGCGGTAAGAGAATCAAGCACCTGCGAGTGATCGCGGTGCTTTTTTTTCGTCTGTAGGGCGCGTATTGGCGCGCCGAAATCCGTCGGCGAGGTTCAAGCCCGCCTATCGAACGTTTGATACGCGCCAACTCGCCCCGCAGTGGGCCCGTCGAACCAAATCCGACATGGATGCTGGCGTCTATGTCGATCCAAGTCAGGCGGAGCGAAGCACCCTCAAGGAAGCGCTGGAGCGCTATCGACTTGAGGTGCTGCCTGGCAAGAAATCTCCTAAGTAAGCGTCTGGCCGCGTCGATCGGTGGTTGCGCACAGATTTGGGTCATCGCACCCTTGCGAATCTTCGGGGTGCCGACTTCGCGCGCTACCGTGATGTGCGGCGAGCATCGACCTGGCATAGGCCGTCGTGGGCTTACGGCGCTTATGGGTAGTATGGTGAGCCGAAGTCCTCTTTAGAAACTGCAGTACTCAGCTTTTCCGATAGTCTGCTTCCAGCACGCCGCGGCGGATCTGGTCGCGTTCGAGCGACTCAAAAAGCGCCCTGAAGTTGCCCTCGCCAAAACCTTCCCGGTAGTCGCCCTGGCGCTGGATGAATTCGAAAAACACAGGGCCAAGCATCGGTCGTGAAAAGATCTGCAACAAGAGCCGCGGCTGACCGCTTTCTGTTGTGCCATCCAGCAAAATACCGCGTGTCTGCAGCCCCGAAATGTTGTGCCCGTGGCCCGGCAATCGGCTGTCAAGCATTTCGTAGTAAGCGTTGTTTGGCGCGGTAGCGAGCGGCAAGCCGGCCAGCACCAATTTGTCAACGGTATCGCATAGGTCATCGCAGATCAGCGCGATATGTTGGATGCCCTCACCGTTGAACTGCAGCAGGAACTCTTCAATCTGACCGCCGCCCTGTCGCGCTTCTTCGTTGAGTGGGATGCGGATCATGCCGTCCGGTGCGGTCATCGCCTTCGATGTCAGGCCGGTGTACTCACCCTTGATGTCGAAGTAGCGGATCTCACGAAAGTTAAACAGCCGCTCGTAGAAATCGGCCCAGAACGCCATGCGCCCGCGATAAACGTTGTGTGTGAGATGATCGATCAGCTTTAGCCCATGGCCTGCCGGACTGCGGTCCACACCTTCGATGAACTGAAAGTCGACATCATAGATCGACGTTCCCTCTTCGAAACGGTCGATCAAGTACAGCGGCGCTCCGCCGATTCCCTTGATTGCGGGCAAGCGCAGCTCCATTGGGCCGGTCGCACTCTCGATTGGCTGGGCTCCTCGCTCTAGCGCCAGCCTGTACGCCCTGTGCGAATCCTTCACCCGAAAGGCAAGAGCGCAGGCTGATGGGCCGTGTTCAGCTGCGAAGTAGGCGGCTGGGCTGTTTGGCTCACGATTGACGATGAAGTTGATGTCATTCTGTCGATAGAGCACCACGTCCTTTGATCGGTGCTTGGCCACGAGCGTGAAACCCAACATTTCGAAGATCGGCTCCAGCACCCCAGGGGTCGGCGAGGCGAATTCGACAAACTCGAAACCCATCAGGCCCATTGGGTTCCCATTAGATTCAGTCATAAAAATCTCACGATTCTATAAAATGGCAGGTGCTATCTCGCGCGAAACTCAGTTCAGTGGAATTTCGAGAAGATCGCGACCAATGATGATGTTGCCGTTGTAGTGCTTGCGCACCGCGCTCATCCAGTGCTCATCAGTAATTTCTGGATCATCAAAAGGCACGAAATGGGTCAGGACCAAATTCTTGACTTTGGCTTTTGCGGCAATGCGTCCGACATCCTCCGCAAGCGTGTGACTCGCCTTCAAGTGCTTAAGGAGGGTGGACGCGTTAGCGCCGTGGCGGGCAACAAGCCGATTGACGCCATCTTCGTCCATCACTTCATGGATCAGGTAGTCGGCTCCTGCAGCAAAATCAGCGAGAGCGGGCGCATAGGTGGTGTCGCCCGAAAAAACTATAGTCTTTCCTGCGGTTTCGAATTTCAGCGCGTAACTATCGTCGATCGGAGGATGAATGTTTCGACAAGCTGAAACCCTCATCGTCTTGGTTTCCATAATCACGCCCGGCCCATACTCGTTTGCGTGGAAGATCTTGCGTGGATCAGGGCGTCCCTCATCAGCGATGCGTGTGTCGATGTCGGACCGGTTTGCCATCCAACTCCCGCGATCAAGCTCCATTATTCCCTTAGGCCCATACGTTTCGACGGGGCCCTTAATACCTGCTACCCAAGCGTTATACAGAAGAGTGCCGTATTCCAAATTGTGGTCAGAATGATGATGAGTGATGAACACATGCCGCAGGGTCCGGAGCGGCACTTTCGCTTGAATCAATCGCTGTGTCACTCCATAGCCGGTGTCAACGACAATCGCTTGACCGTTGATCACCAGCACGTTTGAGGTCGGAAAGTGAGAGGCGTCGCGAATGGACGGGCCACCTTTGGTGCCGAGTAGTACGATTCGGTCCGGACCGGGGGTCTGGGCGACCGCAGCGACCGACGGAAATGCCACGATAGTGGCAAAAATCGCGCGTCGGAGAATGGTAAGCATAGCGATGTCCTCTAAAGGATTATTACTGGGTTAGCTTGAAGCGAGACAGCTTTACCCGTTCCGTCCAGACATCGCGTTCAGCGGTCATCAACGCGCCAAAATCGGCAGGCTGCCGTTCGGGGACTTCGTAGCCAAGTTTCTTCATCGCGTCTATGTAGCTGGAAGAGGCGACGATCTGGCGCACTTGGGCTTTCCATGCGTTGACCTTTCCGGTGGGAGTGCCAGGTTTTACGAATGCGCCGAACCAATCCACGGACTCTAGTTGGTCAAGACCGACTTCTTTGGCGGTGGGTACTCCAGGCATGAGTGGATTGCGATTTTTGGAGGTGATGAACAGGGTGTTGAGTCTGCCTTGACCTTCGTATGCGACGACCACTTGCTCGGTCGTGATGAGCAACGGGATCTGGCCGCCCAATACATCGGTTATCGAATTTGCTCCCCCTTTGTAAGGGACATGGATCAGCTCAATCTGGAGTTCTTTTTGTAACTGCGTACCCAAGAAGTGCTGAGGCGTACCCAGCCCTGGCGTTGCAAAGCTGCTGGCCGAAGGATTGGCTTTAGCCCAGGCTTTATAGGAATCAATATCCTTAGCTTCTGAGGCGGGTCCTGTCGCGACGGCGAAACCATATTCGGCCAGACTGCCGACGGGGACGAAATCCCTGATCGCGTCAAACTTCATCGCTGGCAAGACCATTGGGCCAAGTTCGATGACGCTCGTTGGTGCAATCAGGACGGTCATACCATCCGCTGGCGCGTTTTGCAGTGCATCGAACGCAATCTTTCCGCTCGCTCCAGGGCGGTTTTCGACAATCATCGAGAGCCCAAGTTGGGCGCGAGCCTGTTCCGCGAAGGCGCGTGCAATGGTGTCGACTGAGCCCCCCGGGGGAAAGCCCACGATGAGCTTGACGGGCGGGGTGGATTGGGAGACCGCGTTAGATGAGGTAATTGCTGAAAGCGCTGTAAGCAACATCGCGCAGATATATTTTGAATGTCTCAAGATTGTCTCCAATATAGTTAGGCTGCGCCGCTGAATGCAGGCGAGATTCTGGAATTCCGTTCTTGCTCCTAATCGCCGGCACTGCGGGTTGTCGATGGTGAATTCAACTTTTCGAGTCGGCCACGCAATTCGATAATGGACCGTGCTCCACACAGAGCCATGGTTCTGTCCAGTTCGCTCTTAAGTATGTCAAGCGCGTGCAGTACGCCCTTTTCGCCGGCGGCCGCGAGCCCATAGAGCGTTGCTCGTCCAAGTTGGACACCGTCTGCGCCCAGGGCGATAGCCTTTCCGATGTCAATACCCGAGCGAAATCCGCTGTCGACGAGCACGGTCGTCCTGCCATCAACCGCCGCTACGATTTCCGGTAGCCACTCTATGGTCGAGCGCGTCCCGTCCAGTTGGCGGCCTCCATGGTTGGACACCACCAAACCATCAGCGCCAGCGTCAATCGCCTGACACGCTTGTGTTGGCGAGCTGATGCCCTTGATCATCAACTTGCCCTTCCAGCGTGAGCGAAGCCACCCGAGATCAATCCAGGTAAAGGAGCTGCTTAACTGCTGCTGCATGACGTCACTAATGGTCGCCCCTTGGGGCGGTGCGCCTGCAATGTCCTCGAACAGTCGCAGCATGGGCACCCCCGAGCGAAGCATCGAGAACGACCATCTGGGGTGAACCGCACTATCCATGAGATTCTTCATCGTCCATCGAAATGGAAGCGTGAAGCCATTGCGAATGTCCCGGTTCCGGCGACCAGAGACACTGGTGTCGACCGTCAATTGCAGAACGTCATAGCCATGTTCAAACACGCGCTGCAGAAATGCTTCGACAAGCCCACGGTCCTTCATCATGTACAGCTGAAACCATCGCAGGGGGCCGGCGGATTGCGACACGGTGTCAAGATTGGCGGTTGCCGCCGTGCTGAGTACGAACGGAATCTCGGCCAGTGCAGCGGCCCGCGCGAGGGCAAGATCGCCATCGGGCCAGAAGGCACCATTTAGACCGGTAGGCCCGATGACCACGGGAAATGCAACCTTGCTCCCAAATAGCTGGCTACCAACGCTGCGAGTCGAGACGTCGACCAGCCCATTTGGAGTCAAATGGACGTCATTAAACGCTTCTCGGTTTCGCTTGGCGGTGATCTCCTCGCCCGCAGCGCCGTCGATATAGTCGAAGACCATCTTCGGAAGCTGCTGGCGCGCCATCTCTCGCAGGTCGCTGATGCTAGCGGCTTGTTGCAAGTTCATGGACATGCGCGGATTCGTTAAGCGGCGCCAATCGGCGACGGTAGAGGATCGCGGATGTCCTTGGGCCGCGCTCGGATCATTGCGGCAAGGTCGTCCTGCAACGCCTTGCACGCCGGGTCGTTGAAACGGTTGACCATCTCGCCCGGATCTTCATCTAGAAGATAGAGCTCGCCTTCGCCGGATTCGATCTCGAGGGTGAGCTTGGCCTTTTGGGTCCGCACGGCGCGGAGATCCAAGGCGACGCCGCAACGGGCCGGCCCAAGCTTCCACTCGCTGTAGGCAAAGTCGCGCCGCCCATCGCCCTCAAGCAGCGGCCGAAGTGTCGAGCTATGGCGAGCTGACTCGTTGGAGACACCGGCATAGTCGGCGAAGGTCGCTGCAAGGTCTACCGTGGAGACCGGATCGGCAATGACTTTGCCCGCCGGTACGCCAGGGCCCTTCACGATCATGCCGATTCGAAGAAGGCCTTCGTAGAACATGGGGCCTTTGAGAATAAGGCCATGATCGCCGAGCCACTCACCGTGATCCGAGGTGAAGACAACAATCGTATCCTCGCTCAGGCCTAGTTCGTCGAGCGTGGTCAGGATGCGCCCTACGTTGTGGTCGATCAACGAGATCATTCCGTAGTAGTTCGCAATCATGTGGCGCAGTTGCTGGTCTGTTTGAGGTTCGATGCGCGAGTACTCACGACGCACGCGGCCCATCTCCCCTTTTTGACCTGGCGGCGTTTCGACAGCCGCTCGGTGCCACCAGGGACGACGCTCGAAATCACGAATGCGGTGTTCAGGGAGACGAACATTCTCTGGCGCGTGCAGCAGACTCCAAGGCAACGGTGCGTCAAAAGGATGGTGAGGGTCTGGAAAGGACGCCCAAGCGCAAAAAGGCTTCTCGCCCCTACGCTTGTGATCGCGCAGCATTTCCACCGTGCGGTCCCCTACCCAGCTGGAACTGTGCCAAACCGGTGGAAGCGCCGAGTGATGTGTTTGTGCAGCCCCACCGTCATCTCCGGCGTGAGTCTTGTATAGCTGGTCCTTGAAATCGGCGAGGCCGTCGTTGCGATACCACTGCTCGTACTGGCGTCCACGTGGCGCGCGATCGGGCAACCAGTAGTTGTGACCGATGAGCATCATTTCGGCCTTGGCGAAGCCCATGTATGGACCGTTCCAGTCGTCGCCGTAGAGCGCTGATCCGGCGACGTTCTCGGGGCGCTTGGTGGGCGTGTTGGTGTGATAAGTCGAGAAGTGCGCTTTGCCGATAAAGGTCGTCGCGTACCCTGCGCGGCTTAAGGAGCCAGCGAAGCCACGATTGGCGAATTCCTCGTCGAGTTCGATGCCGTTGTCATGAACGCCATGCGTCAGGGGCAGCAGGCCCGTGAGTATCGATGCGCGGGAAGGCTGGCAAACAACATTCGGTGTGATGCATGCCGAGAAGCGCGTGCCTTGGCTCGCCATCAAATCAAGGTGAGGCGTGTGAACTCCCGTGCCTTCAAAACCGTAGGCGTCGCCACGGTGTTGATCGCTCGTGATGAGGAGGATGTTGGGGCGCTTTCTGTCCTGGGGCATTTGAGCGTGTCTCGTGTGACTTTCAAGGTCGACTTGTCTTCAGATTCGCGAAGTATGATCACTAGTTGTTTACTAGTCAACAAAAAGTGTGCTGTTTCTGTAGTGATCAAGCGCAGCTACACCGCCCAGGGCGAACGGTCGGGCATGGAGCTTCGAAACATAGGCCGCGGCTCCCGTGACGCAGCATGGTTCGCGCACTCGAGCGTCTCAGGGTTTTGCTGGAATGGGGGGCAGTGCAGCGGATAGAGGGATGCCAGGTCTTGAGGGCGAACGGCGTGCCGGGAGCCATGAGAGGAACAGTGCCCTAGTCTCATGCCTGAGTCCGGCCTTCGCTCCACTGGGATAGACTCATATTGTTTACAAATAGACTAACGAATTCGGAGCACTGGATCTCGATGCGCCCTTCAGTTATAGAAACTTCTCAGTGGCAAGATCCCCTTGACCTGCTTGAACAGTCTGGATCGCTGCCTGTTGACCTTTTTTTGACCTTTCGGGTCAACCAGTTGTCAAGTGCGTTCGAGCGCCAGTGGTCCCGTTACATGAGGGACAAGGCTGGGGTTAGCCTCAGCGAGTGGCGCATCATGGCGATGCTCCAATCGGGGGCACAAACTTTTGCGCGAATTGTTGAGCTAACGGAAGTGAACAAAGCACTAGTTCATCGGTCGGCAAAATCTCTCTCGGAGTCGGGTCTGGTTGAGATTACCGACACGCCTGGCGATGCCCGTAGCACGACCATGGCTTTAACAAGAAAAGGTCAAACGTTGATCGGAAAAATTCGGCCACTAGCGCTGGCGCGGCAGAATCATTTCCTCAGTGTGCTAACTGCGCAAGAGCGTCGACTTTTCTACGTTGCAATGGAAAAGCTGCGAACCGCCGCGCATGAATGGGACCTATCGCTAAAAGAATAGCGCGCGGGTGTTTCAGGTTGGGCATTGATCTGTTGTCGACATCCTGGACAGAATTAGATGTTGGTGTTTTAGGGCGAGGTTCCCCGCGAGAACGGGAGCTTGGCCAAGAACGTAAGCAGTATCCGGTCGAGCAGATCGTCGCGGCGCTTAAGCAGGGGAGCTTGGCATGCCGGCGGCTGATCCGGTATGCCCGCTCGGCGTGTCCGAGCAGACGTACTCCCTATCGCAGAGTCAAGGGTCCGCAAACGGCGATGCACCAGCGCATGCGTGAGATTTTGGAACATTCAGGGACGAATGCATGAATCTGCATTGGTTCGAGTCCTTGGCTGAGGCTAAACGAGAGATCGAGGTTTGGCCCCAGGACTGCAATGAGGCTCGGCCTCGCATGGCCCTGAATGACTTATCGTCGGGAGAACTGGCTCGGAAATACGGCCTCCGACAGTACGTCGGAGGCCACTGACAGCCCGATCACTAATATCGACGCAGTCCAAGCAACCCGAGCGGATCAAAGCCAAACCTTACCTCTAGTTTTGACCTGTACGGATATTGCCGGGAGCACGTCACTGCTGGGAGCTTTTTCTCGTCGTGGCGCTTGAGGGGCCTAGGCCCGCCTGACCTAGAAGCGCACCGCCAACTTGAGCAGGCCGGCCTGCTGGCGGTTACCGCCACCGAACTGCGCGTCGTAGGCGATACCTGCCGTCGTGTTGCGGGTGATGGCCATTTCGGCGCCCAGGCCCAGTACGGCGGCGTCGCGCGCGATCGGCACGCCCGTCACCGAGAATGTGCCGCCGCCGCTGAACGCCAGTTCCTGCCTGGGCTTCACATCGCCCATTGCGTGGCGCCAGCCCAGCGTCGCGGTCAAGCGGCCCGGTGCCAGGTCGGTACCGAACTGCCATGCGCCGCGCAATCCCAGCGTGGTGCTGGTGACATCGTCGGAATTCCCCGATCCGTGCAGGGCCGCCGAGCCGCCCGATTCCTGGAAGTCGCGCGTGCGCACCTGGTTCCACGCCAAGCCCGCGTAGGGTTCGATGGTGTAGGCATCGCCCACCGGCAGGTTGTAGCCGAGCTCGGTGAACACTTGCGTGGACGAGGCGTGATAGGACGACTCGAGCCGCTGGTTCAGGCTTCCGGCGACCACGTCGCGTTTCGTGTCGATGTCGTGCCAGGTGTAGGCCGCGCCGGCCATGAACCGGAAATGGCCGCGACCCGCGGGGAAGTTGCGACCCCCGAACAACGTGGCCGTATAGCTGTCGATATCGGTACGCGAGGACGCATCGGCGATCGAATTGTGGCTGCCGGTATAGCCGAGCGCACCGCCCAGCCGCCAGCCGCCGCCCACCGCGCCGTCGCCGCCAACGAAGAGCCCGCCTGCGGATTGGCTGACGCTGGATGCGTTGCCGTCGCCGCCGAATGTGCTCCAGTTGCCGAACGCCTGCGCCCAGACCGGAGAGGCGCCGCTTTGCGGCAGGGCGTCGGACGACGGCGAACCCAGTTGGGCAGTCGGGCGTCCGGCGAGCAGCGGCGCGTCGAGGTTGCCGCGCAGGTGCGCCAGGGGCATCGTGCGCACGACGTCGCCCTGGCTCTGCAGCACACTGGCAGTGCTTGCGTACGCTTCGCCAGAAAGCAGCTTCAAGGCCGAGCGCGCTTCGCCCGGCGTCATGGTGAGGACGGCCGCCGCCACCTGCCCGGCGCCCGAGTTCTTGCCCGCCGCGATGCCGCTTCCGACCACCGGCGATTGAGTGCCGGTGGACGACGATTCGTCGCTGGTCGAGGTCGATCCGTTGGCGTTCGTCGATGCGCCGTTGCCTGTCGTCAAGGATCCGTTACCCGTCGAAGACGATCCATTGCCGGTCGAGGACGATCCGTTGCCCGTCGAGGATGATCCATTGCCCGTCGCGGGCGGCTCTTCCTGATCCAGGGCGCCGCCCACGCTGCTCTCGTTGTCCGTGCCGCCGATGATGCCGATCGGCACGTCGTTGCGCGTCAGCGTCATGAAGGCGTTCTTCGTGTCGTAGCTGAGCGTGGGGGTCAGGAACGCGTACGCGCTTGAGGCGCCGGTGAACCTGCCCTGTATGCCGCCGTCGGCGGTCAGGATGTTGTAGGTCGTGCGCGGCGCATAGTTGCCGTCAGGACCCACGTGCGCCACGGAGCCATCCAGGTAGGCCACGCCTGTGACGTGAATGCGGTCGCTTGCGCTGCTGGCGGGATCGGCGTGCACGCGATAGATCGTGTTTTCACCGAAGGTGAGGTTGCCGTTGATGGTCAGCGTGCCAATGGGCGAGCCGTCATTGCCGGGAGATACGACGGCGGTGGGGTAGAGGGTGGTGCTGCCCAACTGGCCGACCCCCGCCAGCACGACTTCGCGGCCGATATCGACGGGGCCGTTCAACTTGCCGTCGATTTCCAGGGCGCCGTCAGCGATCAGGATGGGGCCGGTCAGGCCGCTGCTATCGGCGGTCAGGATCACCGAGCCGGGCCCGGTCTTGACGAAGCCCTGCGTGCCCTGCAAGGGGTTGTCGATGATGTCGACGAATTGGCCGGACGCATAGGTGCCGTCGCCGACGACAATGGCGGGCGGGTTACCGCCGCTGCCGACGAGCGTGATGGGAGCGCCTTGCAGGCGATAGCGGTCGGTGGCGAATTGGATGCCCGACACGCGCACCGGGCCGGCGCTGCCGTCCACGGTCACGGTGCCGGCCGCGCCGGTAAAAATGGCGTAGCCGCCATCGGGCAGGGCGCCGGTGGCATTGCCTGGGCTGTTCCAGTTCGTGCTGGCGGCGCTCCAGGTGCCATTGCCGCCGCCCGAATGGGTCGCGGACGCTGCGCCGTTGCCGTTCCAGAGGTTGGTCGTGCTTGGGCCCAGGATCAGGTTGATCTGCTTGTCGCCGGTCAGCGTCTGGATGGTCGCCGCAGGCGTGGAGTCGCCGGTGACGGTGCCCAACGACAGGCCGTTGCCGCTCAACGTGCCGCCGTACGACAGGATCCGGTAGTAGCCAACGTTGGTGCCCAAGGTATTGACCGAGACGTTCAGCGTCGTGTTGTTGAGAGCGACGTTGCCCCCCACGGTGATGTTGTCGCCCGTGCCGGGTTGCGTAATGGGCAGCCCCGCATAGCCGGTCTCGAAGGCGAACACGGCGTTGTTCATCGACAGGTTGCCGTTCACGACGAGGTTGCCGTTGGAGACGCCGGTTGGCGTTCCGACGGAATATCCCGGTGCGACACGGGAGTTGCCCGTCACGTTGAGATCGCCGTTGACCGAGCCGAAGCCTGCAATGGTGCCGCCTGACGCCGCATTGACGTTCCCATCGATGGAAACGCCTGCCCCGCCGCCGTTACCGCCGATCACAAGCGTGCCGCCGTTGACATCGATCCCGCCGGGGTAACGGGCCGACCCGTCGAACACCTGCGTGTCGCCCGGCGAAACCGTGAGGTCGGCAGCGGTGACACCGCCGCAGTAGGTCGTGCCGAGTGCCAGCGTCGCTGTTAGCCACTTACTCGTGCCGTATCTCAAAACATGGTCCTTTATCGTCCGATTAATAATTCGATGGCTAAATATTGCTGATTTGATGCAAAAGTATCTCCGCGCAACAGGAAAAAACGCGCCGGAATAATCAGCCGTCGAAAAAAAAGGACGCAATGTAAACCAGTTTTTTTGCAATACCAAGAATTAATGCAGAGATACCATCCTTGTTATATGGACGTCCGAAATGGATACCATCCAAATTATTATTGGCACGCTAATGGATACCATCCATATTATAAAAATGGCGCGAATTGATACATTCAATAATATTCTCGGCGTCGTGGAATCGGGCGCGCAGAAATAAAGACACGACGCAGCCAATGGCGAGGTGCCGGGGGGCATCTGGCCCATGCTGTAGCGGGTCAAGGAGGGGAAATGGTCAGCGCGGTGGATCCCGAAAACTCGCCTGACTTGACGACTCTCTTGGCGGCACGCGTCGAGTCCAAGGAGATACTCGTAGGTAAATTATCGGCAACGTTGATTGATACGCGGTTTGCAGTGCGTTTCCCGCCAATCTCATTTTCGAATACAAACCTTCGTCCGTTCCAAGCTTGACGAGCTCCAACTATCATCAGCGAGCACCTTAATGCGGACGAGCCACGGCTCGGCATATATATAAACGCTTTAATATCCATGGCTCCGCCCCAAAACGCGACAGGGCAGGCGGATCCTGGGTCACAGGCTGTCGGGCGTTACGACAGGACCTAAGACAACGTGCGCGCCGTCGTGCCCGACAGTTCATGCAGGCTCAACCCGCAACTGCGGGCGCGTTCGGACAGCGATTCGCTTTGCGCCAGCGCGCGCCGGCTTTCTTCCAGCAGCACGTCCAGCTGTTCCTGCAGTGTCGCGGCCATGAGCCAGGCCCGTTCCGCGAACAGCTCGGAAAACCGGTCCACGCAGGGCTTGCAGATGGCGGCGCCGTTCTTTTCAAGCAGCGGCGCGCCTTGGGTCAGCGTCGATTGGCAAAAGATACAGGCGAGTGCGCGGTTCATGCGGAGGGCGGCTCATCGGCGGGTTGGAGGAGGGCGCCCCGGGAAGGCGCCTTGCCATAGACAACGGCCATGCGGGCCAACTCTTAAGCCGGCGTATCGCCCTAATCCTTCAGGCGTCCGCCGAACGCATGAGGACTGGCCGACGCCCGCTATGCCGCGTAGGCGGGGCGCAGGGCGACCGGCGCGGTCTCGGCCGTCATGTCGATGACGGTTTCGGACGGCACCTTGAAGAAGGCCGCGGTGGCGGCCAGGCGCTTGGCCTGGTCCTCCAGCGAGGATGCGGCGGCGGCGGCTTGTTCCACCAGCGCGGCGTTCTGCTGGGTCACGTCGTCCATCTGCGTGACGGCGCGGTTGATCTGGTCGATGCCGATGGATTGTTCGGTGGACGCCTCGGTGATCTCGGCCATGATCTGCGTGACGCGCTGCACCGACGCCACGATCTCCTGCATGGTTTCGCCTGCCTGGCGCACCTGGGCCGCGCCGCTGTCCACGTTGCTGGTGGATTGTTCGATCAGGCCTTTGACCTCGCGGGCGGCCTGCGCGCTACGCTGCGCCAACGAACGGACCTCGCCCGCCACGACGGCAAAACCCTTGCCTTGTTCGCCCGCACGGGCGGCTTCCACTGCCGCGTTCAGCGCCAGGATGTTGGTCTGGAACGCGATGCCGTCGATGACCGACACGATCTCGGCGATGCGGCGCGAGCTGTCCGAGATGCGTGTCATCGTCTCTACGACCTGATCCACCGCTTGTCCGCCGCGCAGCGCCACGCCGCGGCTTTCGGCCGCCAGCGCGTTCGCCTGGTGGGCGTGTTCGGTGTTCTGCTTCACGGCCGTGGCCAGTTCTTCCATGCTGGCCGCGGTTTCTTCCAGCGAGGCGGCCTGCTCTTCCGTGCGCGATGACAGATTGGTGTTGCCGGACGAGATCTCGGCCGCGCCCGTGTTGATTTCGTTCACGCTGCGCCGCACCTCGGCGACCGTGCGGGTCAGGCTGTCCTGCATGCGCTTGAGCGCGGCGAACAATACGCCGATCTCGTTGTGGGCGCCGACGGCCACGCGTTGGGTCAGGTCGCCCGAGGCGATGCGGTCGAAGTGCTGCGCGGCATCCTTTAAAGGCGACAGCACCTGGCGGCGGATGAAGCGCCAGCACCCGGCGGCCAGGACGACCGCCAGGGCCAGCATGATGATCGTGGCCAGTTCGGCCAGGTTGTAGCGCTGGTCCGAAGCGTCGTTGATCTGGGCGGCGCGCCGTTCGGTGTGAGCCAGGAAGGCGACAACCCGTTCTTCGAATCGGGCGTCGGCGGCGCGGGCGTCGGCGACGGCGGTGACATAGCGTTCCGCGGATTGCTTTTGCAGGGCCTCGCCCAGCGCATCGATGCTGCGCACATAGGCGTTGAAAATGCCATCCAGGTCGGCCGTCAGTTTCCGGGCGGCATCCGTGACTTTCGGCACGCGTTGGAACGTGTCGTAGCGTTGGCGGGCGTCGGCCAGGAATTTGGCGGCCTGGTCCACGCTGGCTTGGGCCTGCGCGCTGCGGCCAGCCTGCACATCCAGGTAGGCGGCGACCAGCGTGATGCGGGTGCGCAGCAACAGCACCTGGGTTTCGTAGAGCGGGCGGGTCTGTTCGGTGGCGACGCGGTTCAGGCTGTCGACGGCGTCGTCGGCCGCTCGGGCGAACGCCCAGCCCATGCCGGTGGCGCAAGCCAACGCCAGCACGAAAAGGCCCAGGACCGCGAGCAGTCCGGTTCGGATTTTCAGGTTCTTAAGCATGCGCAAGGCTCCTGCATAAGGCGGCCAGCGAGGCCGGCAGCCGTGATCTAGTGGTAAACCCGAGCCAAATGTAAGTTTGAATTACAATTTTAACAATTGATCATTTTTCACAGGGGCATTCTGGTTTCGGCAACGCGTCGCCGGCAGGCTTCAGGGCGAAGCCTTATGCCCCGGTATACCGGGGCGATCAGAACAGGGCGGGGGTGTCGCTGCGCAGAAAGCGCAGGAAGCGCTGGGCGGCGTCCGGCAGCGGCCGGGAAACGTGTGTCTGAACCTGGATCTGCCCGCCATTGAGCAGCGCGTCGTCCACGGGGCGGCAGGCCAACCGGCCCGAGGCCAGATGTTCGGCGGCCGTCAGGCGCGCACACAAGGTCACGGCATCGCCCGTCAGCAGATAGTGGTAGACGGCTTCTGGGTGATTGGAGGTAAAGGCCGGCGACAGCGTGGTGTTGTACAAGCTGGACGCCATGTCCAGCACCCGGCGCAAGGCGCTGCCGCTTTCGGGCAAGGCCAAGGGGTAAGCGGACAATTGCGTCAACAACAGAGGCGTCACGCGCTGCGCACCGCTGCCCGCCAGCGGATGGCCGGGCCGCATCACCGCGATGATCTCGGCGGGGCGCGCGAAGATCACGGCAATGTCCTTCTCGGCCGCGTGGCTGTATGTAATACCGATATCCGCCTGCGCCGAACGCACGCGTTCCGTGACCAGCCCGGCATCCAGGATGGTCAGGTTGAATCGCACGGAAGGGTGCTCGGCCTGGAAGGCGGCGAATTTAGGCGGCAGCGCCTGGGCCGCGAAGCCATGGGCGCCGGCAATTTTCACCGTCTGCGTAAAGCGGCCGTGCTGCCCGCCGATCTCGGCATAGGTGCGGGCGGCGTCGGCTTCGACCCGGCGCGCATGGTCCGCCAGGATACGGCCAACTTCCGTGACGCGCATGCCCTTGGGGTGGCGCTCGAACAGTTGGTTCTGCAGCCGCTGCTCAAGGCCGGCGATCTGGCGGCTGACGGCGGAACTGACCACGTTCAGGCGCGCGGCCGCCCCATTGACGGACCCGGTGTCGACGACGGTCAGGAAATAACGAAGCGCGGTGCTATCGAATTGGAATCGCTTCATTGATGTGAATGCCGTAAATCTCAATGTCGAGTCCAGGCGGTTGGCAGCCGCAAAAATAGCGCGCGAAAGGCGGATGGCAGTGGGATAGCCGTCCGCCACGGCGTCTTGTGAACGCGCAGGCCAACAGGTACGGACCAGGGAAGCGATGGCGGGTTGCGCCATGGATAGGCCGACAAGCGTCATCCGGAGAGTCCGGCGCGCCAGGACGCCAGCCCCGACGTGGCGGGACGGGCGGATGGGCCAGGGGTGGAATTTATTCCAGCTCCACCTTTTGCCACAATCGCAAATTTATCAATATTGCATTCTAATTTCGGCAATCGCGGCGCGCCTCCGTTCAGCGGCGACGCAGACCGGGCCCGGAAATGCAAAACGCGCCCGGAGGCGCGTGGGATGACATGGCAGCAATGGGCCCGGTGGTCAGCTCAGTCCACGACGAAGCCGCCGGGGCCGCTATGGCCCAGTAGTTCGCGCGCGCATTGCATCGCTTCGCCGGGGGTGGCCACCGCCAGGAACGGCATGCCGAACGCGCGCGCCATTTTTTCGCCCTGCTTGCGGATCTTGTCCAGCGCACCGGTATCGCGTTCGACGGCGATGAAGGCCCGGCAGCGCGCCTTCAACCGCGACATGTTGGTGGTCTGCCATTCGATCATGGCTTTGCGGTCGTCATGGGCAGCTTCCTGGCGCATATCGGGCACGACCATGACGAAGGTCTGCGGGTTGTCCACCAGCAATTCCATTTCGCGGATCCAGCTGGCCGAGTAGCCCTTGGGCGCGCTGCCGTGCTTGGCGGTGACGATGGGGAAGTGGGACAGGTCGTGGAAGAAAAATTGTTCGCGGTTCATTCGAAATCTCCGTGGGGATGAACGGGCGCGCCCGGCTTGCAGCCGCAGCCGCCGTAGAGCACCAGGCTGTAGGAGTCCAGCGCGAAGCCGCTGCGCTTGGCGATCTTCCTGACCAATTGCGCCATGGCGGGATCGCTGGATTCCAGGATCTGCCCGCAATGCGTGCAGACCAGGTGGTCGTGGTGCCCTTTGTCGTTGAGCTCGAACACCGTGATGTGCGCGTCGAGCTGAGTACGTTTGAGTAGACCGGCGTCCTCAAGTTGCGTGATGACGCGATAAACCGTCGCCAGGCCGATACTGCTGTGGTCCGAGATGAGGTTGCGGTAGACGTCCGCTGCGCTCATGTGCTGATTGGCGTGCTGGTAGAAAATGTCCAGGATTTTCAGACGGGGGAAAGTGGCTTTGATGCCGGCGTCGCGCAGCCGCGTGGTGTCCATGTGGTTTCTCCGTTCGGGGGGCTGATGCCCGACTGATGAGAATGATGTACATTTTCAACTGAACCCGCTAACGGGAACCCGTCAACCTGTAGCTCAAACCTGCCAACCATGCTTCATGTGGCTATCGCCGACCCGCTTCCCGACGTACTGCTGACGCCGTTCAGCGTGCAAGGGCGCCGCGAAACCAAAGGCATCGCGGTGCCTTTGCACGTGCATGACGAGGGCATGCTGGTGTTGGTGCACGAGGGGCTGGTGGTGGTGCAGGCCGGGGCCGAGGTCTGGACGGTGATGCCGGGCAGCCTGGGCTGGATCCCGCCGGGCACGCCGCATGGGGCGCGCTGGTTCGGCGATGCGCGCGGTTCATTCCTGTATGTGCGGCGCGACGTCTGCGACCAGTTGCCGGCGCACTGCCGTTCCTGGCCGTCGTCCAAGCTGATCGAAGCGCTGATCGACCGGTTCACGAGCAACCACGACGGCGCGGTTTCCGGCGCCTACCAGGAGCAGTTGTTCGAGGTGCTGCTGCAAGAACTCAAGCACCGCGAGCATGCCCCGCAGCTGCTGCCGATGCCTGCCGACCCGCGCTTGCAGGACCTGGCAAATACGCTGCTGGACACCCCTGACGATACCGCCGGCATCGACGAATGGGCGCAGCGCCTGAACATGTCGTCGCGGACGCTGATGCGCCGCTTCCGCCAGGAGACCGGGGTGACGCTGGGGCAATGGCGGCAGCAGGCGCGATTGCTGCGTGCCCTGGAGATGCTGAGCCGCGGCGGGTCGGTTACCGAGGCCGCGCTGTCGGTGGGGTATGAAAGTACCAGCGCGTTCATCGGCAGCTTCCGCAGTGCTTTCGGCATGACGCCGACCCGCTACCTGGCGGACCGCTAGCCGCGCGCGGCGGCCTTTGCCGCCGCTGTTGCCGTGGTCAATGCCAATGCCGCCGTTGTGGCCGCGGCCGTTCCGCCTTTACGCATCTTCACGTTTCTCCGACATTTTTGCGGATCTTCATTTGCGCCCTGTCCCTAGTATGGCGTCACGGGGTGGGCAAAGGTTTGATCGCCCGCCCGAGATGTTCTTGAGGTGAGAGATGAATGACCTTTTGAGGCCGCGGCGCACCGGCGCGCTGCTTATCCATGGGTTGGGCGGCACGGAATTCGATATGGGCTCGCTGCATAAGGTGCTGGCGCGCGCAGGCGTGGAGACGCACGGCGTGACGTTGCCCGGCCACGCCGGGCAACCGGAAGACCTGCTGGACGTGCGGGTGGAAGACTGGATGGGCGTGGTGACGCGGCGTTATCGCGAGCTGTGCGGACAGTACGAGGTGGTGCATGTGATCGGCATGTGCCTGGGGGCGTTGCTGGCCGTGGAACTGTGCAAGCGCGAATCGCACACGCGCGGCGCGCTGGTAGCGCTGTCGGCGCCCGTGTTCCTGGATGGCTGGAGCACGCCGTGGTATCGCGGGTTGCGGTATCTGCTGTATCACGTGCCGGGCATGCCGCGGCGCATCCGGGTTCAGGAAGAGGACCCCTACGGCGTGAAAAGCGAGCTGGTGCGCGCCTTTATCAAGGCGGGATTCGCGCGCGGCGACGGGTTTCACTACCAGTGGGTGCCGTTGGCTTGCGTGCGGCAGGTAGACCGCCTGCGCGGCATGGTCCAGCAAGGGCTTGAGCAACTGAATTGCCCGACGTTGATCATGCATGCCGAAGAAGACGAACTGACCAGCCCGCGGTCAGCGCGCTTCTTGGGGGCGCGCATTCCCGGCGCGACGGTGGTGATGCTGCAAGACAGCTATCACATGATCTGCGTCGACCACGAGCGCGACCGCGTCATGCGTGACGTGTTGGCCTTTCTGGGCAAGGATCCCGGGCTGGTGCGGATGCGCAAGCGGCCAGCGGTGGCCGATGTGCCGGCTCAGGCCGCGGCGGGCTGGTCCGGAAGCAGCGGGCCTTGCGGATCGTTTTCCGCATCGGGGCGCGGTGGCACCGGCGGCAAGCCGAGTCCTATCCGCAGGCGTTGGCAATCGGGGTTGGGCGAGCCATCCGGCATCCAGATGTCGAATTCCCGGCAAGGCGTGGGGCGGTTTTCGTAGATGGCGCAGTGGATGCCGGGCTGGCCGAGTTCACCGCGCAGGGATATGCAGCGGCCGCCGCCCATCTCGGTGCCCTTCATGCAGGCCCGCAGCGGACTCATCTGAGTGACCAGTTCCACGGGGACATGGCCGCCGTTTTCGCCTGCCAGTTCACCGCAATAGAACGATACCCTGAAGTGCGAGCAACAGGCTCCGCAATCAAGGCAGGGGTTTGCGTCCGGGTTGTCACCGGCCAGCACGGCGGGTGAAACGAACGTCAGGACAGCGGTCTCGAGCAGGGACATGGGGATGGATTAGAAAGCCTGTCCAGGCCGCGGCCGGCGCGGGATCAGGGCGCAAATAGTAGCGGGATTCGGACGGCGGCCGCTACGACTTTTTTCGGGGACGTTGCTGGGGTAGCATCGGTGGCCTGACTGCCGCCTGGAGCAATGCCTTGAACGCTAAAACCGACTTCCCCGACGGCCTGGCCCGTTGCGGCTGGGTGGATACGTCCACCGAATACATGGCCTATCACGACACGGAATGGGGCCGCCCGCAAGGCGAGGACCGCGCCTTGTTCGAACAGCTTTGCCTGGAAGGTTTCCAGTCAGGCCTCAGCTGGCGCACCATCCTGAACAAGCGCCAAGCCTTCCGGCGCGGTTTCGCTGATTTCGACCCCGCCAAGGTGGCGCGGTTCGGTGAAAAGCAGGTGCTGGCCTTGCTGGCCGACGCCGGCATCGTCCGGCATCGCGGCAAGATCGAAGCCGTGATCAACAACGCGGCCCGCGCCTTGGAAATGATTGAAAAAGAAGGCTCGCTGGCGGCGTTCTTCTGGCGCTTCGAAGCCCCGGCGGGTGCGCCCTCCATCTTGGGCGCGTCGACGTCTGAACAATCCCTCGCCTTGTCCAAGGCATTGAAGAAGCTGGGCTGGAAGTTCGTGGGGCCCACCACCGTCTACGCGTTCATGCAGTCGGTGGGCATGGTGAACGATCACAACCCGGGGTGCCATTGCCACGCGCTGAGCGAAAAAGCGCGTAAGGACTTCAAGCGGCCGGCGGTCCGGCGGCCGGCGGACCGGCGGCCGGCGTAGCGGTGGGCGCGGCGGCCGATTCGGGCACAACGCCCGGCAGGCTGTAGCGGCCTTCGCGGTAGGCCCAGCTGGGCCACAGCGCATGCGCCAGCGCTTCGGTCGCAAGCTCCGGGTTCAACGCCACGGGGGCGTAGTCTTCGGGCGCGGTGTAGCGGTACTGCACGGGCGTCTTGTTGGGCGCCAGCACCAGCAGATCGTTTTCCTTCAGATAGCCGTAGGTGCTGTCGTACTGCATGATGGCGCGGCCCGGCGTGCTGCGCGTCAGATCGTGGCCGATCATCGGGTGCTCGGTATCCACGCCGATCAGCGACAGCAAGGTCGGCGGCAGGTCGATCTGGCTGATCAGGCGGTCGTCGCGGCGCGCTTCAATGCCCGCGCCCAGGATCACGGCGGGGATGTGGAAGTGGCGCACCGGCACCAGGCTGGCGCCGAACACGCGGGAATCGTGGTCGGCGGCCACCAGGAAGACGGTGTTCTCCCAATAGGGCGACGCCTTGGCGCGTTCGAAGAATCGGCCCAGGGCCCAGTCCGCATAGCGCACGGTGTTTTCCACGGTGGCCGGGTTGCCTTCCGTCTGGATGCGGCCGGCGGGGTACTCCCATGGCGAATGGTTCGACACGCTGAACGCCAGCGTGAAGGTGGGCTGGTCGGCGTCTTCGCGCAGCAGCCGGTCCAGCTGGGTGAACATGTCTTCGTCCGACGCGCCCCAGGTGCCCACGAAGGCGGGGTCCACGAAGTCGGCGCGGTCAACGATCTGCTTGAAGCCGTTGCCCAGGAAAAAGCCCTTCATGTTGTCGAAGTGCGATTCGCCGCCATAGATGAAACGCGAGTGATAGCCGTGGCGGCCCAGCAGGTCGGCCAGCGAGAAAAAGCCGCGTTGCGAACGAGGCAGCTTCAGCACGGCCTGCGCCGGGGTGGGCAGGAAGCCGGTGACCACCGCTTCCAGCCCGCGCACCGAGCGGGTGCCCGTGGCATAGGCGCGCGTGAAGGTCCAGGACTCGCGCGCCAGCGCGTCCAGCTCTGGCGTCAGGTTGGCGCCGCCCAGGTCGGCGCTGTACTGCGCGCCCAGGCTTTCTTCCAGGATGATCACCAGGTTGAGCGGGCGCGGCGTCTTGCGCGTGGCGGTCTGGCGGTGCAGGCTGGGGTAGTCGGGGTTGGCCGGGGGATTGGGCAGTCCGGACTGCGCCAGCACCAGATCGTGCATCTTGGCATCGTCCATGCCCCCATACACGTCCGATGCCGACTTCTCGTTCTTCATGCTGTAGATCGCGTAGAACACGTTGTAGAGCGAGTTCAAGGCCAGCGTGTTGAGCATGCCGTCGGAGCTGTAAGCGACCGAGGACGGGTTGATGGGGCGATGGCCCAGCGTGCCTCGGATCGCCAGGATGACGATGGCCAGGATGGCCACGCTGGCAAGCGGCATCTGCCACCAGGTCAGTGGCGCGTCGGGCTGGGCGTAGCCGAACAGGCCATACGCGAGCCAGCCGATCACGGCCACGCCGCCCAGGCCGCCCAGCAGCGCCAGCTTGTATCCGCGCCAGAGCATGCCGGAGACTTCTCGCGGGTGCTTCAGGTATTCCACGAACAGCCGGTTGGGCCGCGTGTCATATTCCAGGATGAAGGGGGGCGAGGCGACCTCCAGGAAAGCCAGCAGGATGAAGGCCGCCAGATACCAATACCCCGCGATCGTCGCGGCGATAGGGAAGTGCCCAAGCAGCGGCGACAGCACGGCAGGCAGCGCGGCCAACACGGCGATCTGATGGGCGTCGATGCGCAAGCCGCCCAGCAGCAGCGGGAACAGCCCGCCGGCATTGCGCACGCGCTGCCATTGCCAGGCGGCCAGCGCCAGGCGGCTGAGCGTCAGCAGCGCAAACGCCGCGACCACGAAAATCAAGGTTGAATGCCGCATCGGGCCTCCAGGTTGTTCTGCTATCCCACCCGGTGGGGCGGAATCGCTCGTCCGCGCATTGGAGCAGGGGGCGCGTTGAAAATTCAATGAGTTACCGAAATCCGGTCACTTTCCGGTGGACCTAGCCATTTCTTTTTGTAACTTCCGAGCGCCGGTGCCGGGAACACGGCGTGCTGCGCAAACCCGCGGGCGGCGATGGGCCGCCACACGGCGCGGGCCGCCCGGGCGCTTCGCGGGCGGAAAGATCCGCACACATTATGGGGCCGGTTGGCTTAACCCTTGCAGTAGGCCGCGATACCCTTGCAGCTAACAGAGGGCCGGCGGCGGTAGGCCGGCCACAACGCCAAGGATAAAACCATGACGCGCACAAGAAAAATAGCGATCGGGATTGTAGGGGGTCTGGCCCTCGTCGTGCTGGTGCTGGGAGTGGTGATCGCCACTTTCGACTGGAACCGGGCCAAACCCATGATCAACGAGCGCGCCAGCGCCGCCATCGGGCGTCCCTTCGCCATCAATGGCGACCTGAGCGTCAAATGGGAACGAGAGCCTGATGCGGGCGGGTGGCGGGCCTGGCTGCCATGGCCGCACGTTATCGCCAATGACATCTCGGTCGGCAACGCGCCCTGGGCGAAGGCCCCCCATTTCGCCACGCTCAAGCGCGGCGAGTTCAGCCTGGCGCTTCTGCCGCTCTTGAACCAGCGGGTCGTCATCCGCCGCATCCAGTTGACCGAACCCGCCGCCGACCTGGAAAGGGTGGCCGACGGCCGTGCCAATTGGGTCTTCACCCTGCCCGATACCGGTGAGCCCTCGCCCTGGGTGCTGGACATCAATGAAATCGGATTCGACAAGGGGCGGGTCGGGTTGGTCGACGAGATCCTCAAGGCCGACCTGACCGTGCTGGTGGATCCGCTGGGCAAACCGGTGCCGTTCGCGGATGTGGCCGGCGCCGCGTTCGTGCCGGAAGACGGGGCCGCGCCCGCGCCCCGCGATTACGTGTTTGGCTGGAAGGTGGACGGCAAGTTCAAGGGGCTGGCCACCAAGGGAGAAGGCAAAGTGGGCGGGATGCTGGCCTTGCAAGACGCGAGGCAGCCGTTCCCCGTGCAGGCGGAGGTTGCGGTCGGGGGCACCAAGGCCGCGGTGACGGGGACGTTGACGGATCCGGCCAACCTGGGCGCCCTTGATCTGCGGCTGAAATTGTCGGGCGCCTCGATGGCGCAGCTTTATCCGCTGACGGGGGTGACCCTGCCGGACACGCCGCCTTATTCCACCGACGGGCATCTGGTCGCCAAGTTGAAGAACCCCGGCGGCGCGGTGTTCGACTACAAGGATTTCAACGGCAAAGTGGGCAACAGCGACCTGCATGGCGGCATTTCCTTCGCGTTGGGCGCGCCGCGGCCGAAGCTGACCGGAAAATTGTCGTCGACGCAGCTGCGCATGGTCGACCTGGGGCCGCTGATCGGCGTGCCCGCGGGCGGCACGCCGGCGGTGCCGGCCGATCGCGCCAAGGATGCGCCGGCCAAGCCCAAGGGCGGCAAGGTGCTGCCCACGCAGGCCTTCCGCACCGATCGCTGGCGCGATATGGACGCCGACGTCAGCCTGGATGCCGGGCGCATCGTGCACGACAGCAAGCTGCCGTTATCCGACTTGTCCGTGCATGTGGTGCTGCAAGACGGCAAGCTGACGCTGGACCCGTTCCGGTTCGGCATCGCCGGCGGCAATATCAACGGCACCATCAAGCTGGACGGCGCCAGCGAAGCGCTGACGGGGCGCGTCGACCTGCGTGCGCGCCGCCTGCGGCTCAAGCAACTGTTCCCGGCGACGGAGGCCATGCAGAAGACGCTGGGCGAACTGAACGGCGACATGGCGATCAGCGGCGCTGGCAATTCGGTGGCCGCATTGCTGGGCTCGGCGACGGGCGACGTGAAGATGCTGGTCAACGATGGCGTCATCAGCCGCAGTCTGATGGAGATCGCGGGGCTGAACGTGGGCAACTACGTGATGTCCAAACTGTTCGGCGACGATGAGGTGAAAATCAATTGCGGGGCCGCCGACCTCGCCATGAAGAACGGCGTGATGACGCCGCGCGTGTTCGTGTTCGATACCGAGAACGCGCTGATCAGCATCACCGGCACCGCCGATTTCAAGAATGAAACGATGGATATGGACATTACGCCGGACAGCAAGGGATTCCGCATCTTCTCGTTGCGTTCTCCGCTGTATGTGCGCGGCACCTTCGGTTCGCCGGACGTGGGCGTGCATGTGCTGCCGCTGGCGGCGCGCGGCGCGGGCATGGTGGCGTTGGGCGTGCTGTTGACGCCCGCTGCCGGCTTGCTGGCGCTGATCGCGCCCAGTACGACCGATGAGAACGCCTGCGCTCCGCTGCTGGAGCAGATGCGCAAGCCGCCCAAGGCGCCGGCGCCCGCCGCGCCCAAGGGGAAGTAAAGGGAGGCCGGGCGAGGGCCCGGGGGACGCCGGCGCGGACACCCGCGAGGATTTGCCCGGTCAGCCCGGCGACACCCGGCGCGAACCGTCGCGCACGTCGTCGTCCGCGGCGCACACGGCATTGCGGCCGTGGTTCTTCGCGTAGTAGAGCGCCTGGTCGGCACGCTGGAAGACGGCGTCCAGCGTGGCGCCATGGTCGGGGTAGCGTGCCACGCCCACCGATACGGTGATGGGCGAGCCGATGGCGCCGGGGGCGGGCTGCGAGGCCAGCCGCAGGCGCAGGCGCTCGGCGGCGGAGACGGCCGCGGCGAGCGATGCGCCGGGCATCAGGATGACGAATTCTTCTCCGCCGGAGCGCGCAAGCGTGTCGCCGCTGCGCGAGCCTTCACTCATCAACGTGGCCAGGGCTTGCAAGGCGCGGTCGCCGGCGGTGTGGCCGTATCGGTCGTTGATGTGCTTGAAGTGGTCGATATCGATGATCATCAGCGCAACCGGGGACTCGTCGGCCTGCAACATCGCCAGCGCCTCGTCCAGGCCCCGCCGGTTGAGCAGGCCCGTCAGGGTGTCGGTCGTGGTTTCGCGGCGCAGGTCGCGGATCTTGTGATGGATCGATGCCAACCCCATCAGCAGTGCGCGTTTGAGCTGCGCGGCTTCGAAATACCAGGAACGGACATCGCGGATGCGAGAGGCCGAGTCCGGGTCCTGCATATGGCGGGCGATGCCGGCCAACTCTCCTAGCGGCCGCGCGATCCAGCGAGACAACAGCCAGATCAACACCACCGACAGCAACAGCAGCGGCAGGGCGTTTTCCGCGGTGGCCATGACCAGATCGCTCAATGGATGCAGCGTGCTGGCCACCGGACGCTGCGCGATGATGCTCCAGCCGGTGCTGGGCACCGGCGCGTAGCCCGCCAGCATGTCGCGGCCTTCGCTGTCGGTGAAGCGCCGTTCTCCGGTTTCGCCCCGGAGGGCGGCCGCGAAGACGTCATCGTCGGGCGCCTTGTGGCCCAGCAGGCTGCGATCGGGGTGATAGATCAGCGTGCCGTTGCGGTCCATCACATACAGGAATGAGTCGTCGCGGTAGAAATGCTGGCCCAGCAGGCGGTCCAGCGCGTTGTCTTCATGCAGGTACAGCGTGCCCGCGATGTAGCCCAGGTAGCGGTAGTCGTGCGAGAAGATGGGATACGAATACAGGATCAGCCAGCGGCCGGTACGGGTCTGATAGGGCTCGCTGATGATCGGCTGCTTGGTGCGCAGGGCGGTCTTGGAGGCGTCGCTGCTCAACTGCTGGCCCAGCAATTCCGGATAGGCGGAAGACACCGCTATTACTTTTCCCTCGGGCGACACGATGATGCTGGAATTGAAATGGCCGAATTGCTCCTGCTGGCGGCGCGTCTCCTCGGCCATCAGCGCGGGGCGGGTCTCCATGTCGGCCAGCATGTCGGCGCTGTATGCCAGGTACCGCCGCACATCGTTGAGGAAGACATCGGTGGTGGACGCCAGTTTGGAGGCATAGACGCGGTTGACCTCTAGCGCGTTGTGCAGCAGCAGGTCGCGTTGCACCAGATAACTGGCATGCAGCCCGCCGGCCAAGACCAATATGACCGACAGCAGGCTGATCCACAGGATGAGGCGCCGGAGGTCAAGGCGGAACATGGGGTATCCGTCAGTTGCGGGCGCTGCCCGGGGGAAGGCCGGAAAGCGGCAGGCCGCCGGTCAGGGCATCCCAGGCGCACATGGCCTGGCGCGCCACGCTTTGCAGGGTCTTGCGGCTGGCGCCGTCGCGTGCCTGGATGGACATGCCGTGCAGCACGGTTGTGTAGAAGGCCGCAAGGCTCTTCGTATCGGCGGCGGCCGGCAATTCTCCTTGGGCGACGCCCGTGTTCAGGCGAGCCAGGATGCGGCCTTGCATGTCGCGGCGGTTGTCGCACAGGAAGCCACCGACGCTGGCGTGGTTGACGCTGCCCGACGGCGCGCCCAGCACGATCATGCAGCCTGGGGGCTGGCCGGGGGCAGTGAAGCGTTCGGCCGCAGCCATCAGCATGGACTGGATGCCGTCGCGCGCGGTGGGCGCGTTTTGCAACGCGCGGCGGGACGAGCCGCCTTCTGTTTCGCGGTAGAGCTCGACGGCCTCGCGAAATAGCCCTTCTTTTGAGCCAAATGCGCCATAAAGGCTGGGCGAGTTGATGCCCATCGCTTCCGTCAGATCGGTTAGCGAAGCTCCTTCATATCCCTTCGACCAGAACACTTCCATGGCCTTTTGCAAGGCCTGGGCCCGGTCGAAGTTCCGGGGGCGCCCACGTTCTGCCATCTGGCGATTTTACCTGTCACAGTATTTTTGTGTTGAACGATAAAAAAATGATTGACGAGAGGCAGGCGGTGCGACGATGATATTTGTACTGATCACTACAAATTAAGGACGAATGATGGGCAACCTGACGGGAAAAGTGGCATTCGTGACGGGCGGCAGCCGGGGCATCGGCGCGGCCATCGTGCGGCGGCTGGCGGGCGAGGGCGCCGACGTGGCGTTCACCTATGTCAGCGCATCCTCCGCCGACGCCGCGCAAGCGCTCGCCAAGGAATTGAGCATGGACGGGCGCCGCGCGTTGGCGATCCAGGCCGATTCCGAAGACGCGCTGGCGGTACGGCAGGCGGTGGAAGCTGCCATCAAGGAACTGGGCCCCGTGGACGTGCTGGTCAACAACGCCGGAATCTTCGTCGCGGGCCTGATCGGGGATACCAGCGTGGACGACTACGAGCGGACGATGGACATCAACGTCCGCGCGCCTTTCGTCGCCATCCGCACGGCGCAGGCATCGATGCCGGACGGCGGGCGCATCATCAATATCGGCAGCTGCCTGGCAGTCCGCGCGGGCCGCGCCGGCGTGGCGCTGTATTCGGCCAGCAAGTCCGCGCTGATCGGGTTGACCCAAGGCCTGGCGCGCGACCTGGGCACGCGCGGCATCACCGTCAACGTGGTGCATCCCGGCCCGATCAACACGGACATGAATCCGGCTGATGGCGAACGCGCGGGCGAACTGGTGGCCGTGCTGTCCTTGCCGCACTATGGAGAAACCCGCGACATCGCCGGGATGGTGGCCTTCCTGGCGGGCCCCGAAGGGCGCTACATCACGGGAGCGCGCCTGGCCGTGGACGGCGGCTACGCCGCCTGATGCAAGGGGCCTGAAAAGTTTTTTGGCACATGACTTGCACAAACCAAAAAACCTACATATAATCTTGCTTCTTCGCACTACACACATAACGAAACGCAGGCAGCAGCACCGCACCGGCAACGGTTCAGCGCAGTTGAAAACGAATCGGAAATGAGTGGATTGCAGGGCTGTTAGCTCAGTTGGTAGAGCAGCGGACTCTTAATCCGTAGGTCGAGTGTTCGAGCCACTCACAGCCCACCAGAATTCCTTGTTAAATCAAGCGCATAACGCCACTCCTTCGGAGTGGCGTTTTTCGTTTTGGCTCGAGCTTGACCAAAACTTGACCGTGTTCGCGTGGGCCGGCACAAAGGGGCCACCATGTCCAAAACCACGGCGCCCAGCAACGTACGACATGCCTATCAGTTCATTGAATCGCACAGCGACGAATTCAATGTTAGTTCTTCACGCAGTACGCCGTAGATGTCGACACAAGCTCGCCCAGCACCTTCTCAAGCTCGATATCGCCGTGGGCTATTCCATCAAGGTGCCCTTCGAAATCGATCCAACCTTCGTTGAATCCATCCAGCATGCGCATCCGTGGCAGCGGATATTTCATGCCCTGTAAGCGGAACAGTGCTTCCCAGGTCTGCCTGTCGACGACCTCGGCGTGGACAGGGCGATCGAGCACGCGAGCGAAAGTCGACGCGAGATCGTTGGGCGATATCCGACGCGGGCCTTCCAGTTCGACGATGCGTACGCCGCCCCACGTTTGTTGGAGAAGTTCGGCCGCAACGCGGCCGACGTCCGCGGTAGCGACCATCGGTACGGGCTTGTCGAGCGGCAGCAGGTAGCTGGCGATCACACCATCGCGACGCGCGGACGCGACGTCCCATGCCGCGTTTTCCATGAACCAGGCCGGGCGCAGGAATGTCACCGGCATTGGCATCTTGCGTAGTGCCTGCTCCATCAATGTGCGCTGAGTGAGCAGATTGCTTTCCTGCGCTTGGGCTCCGATCGTCGACAGGCAGACCACTTTTTCGGGCCTAGCCTTCATAATCGCCTTCGACACGGCGTCGATCACCGCCCGCGCCTCGGGGAATCCAGGCTCTGGATCGAATTCCGAAGGGGGCAGGATGAAAACACCTTTTGCGCCTTCGAACGCAGCGGTGAGCGATGCAGCGTCTTCCATGCGAGCCATCGCGATTTCACAGCCAAGCTCTGCCCACGGACCTGCTCGTGCTACGTCGCGCAAAACGGCACGCACCGGTTGACCTGCCGCGAGAAGTTGGCTGGCAACTGCGCCGCCGACCTTGCCCGTGATTCCCGTAATCGCAAACATTGCTCATTCTCCTTACATGGGTAAATAAAGTGGCGCGGCACCGAAGCAGTGGCCGCCATGCGGTCAGGCGCGTTGCAGACCGTCGTAAAGCGCCCGCTCGAACTGACCGTAGAGCGTCACTACGCGGGCATCGTAGAAAGGCAGCATCTGTGTAAAAAGCGATCCTGCGACGCGCTTGACGGGATCCACCCAGAAGTACGTGTTCAGCAGTCCAGCCCAGCTCACGCTTCCCGGACTGCGTCCGTGTGGCCCAGGCTGTGTGTTGATGTCAAACGAAAATCCCCACTTGTGCGCAGCACCCGGAAACTGATCGAAGCTGTTCGACCACGACGGTTGGGCCGTCTCCATTTTGCTAACTAGCAGGTCACCGATTTGGTTGCGGAACATCATGGCGACAGTGTCGGTACGCAGCAGGCGCTCGTTTTGATACGCGCCGCCGTTCAATAGCATCTGCAGGAAGGCCATGTAGTCGCGGGGCGTACTGAACAGTCCACCACCGCCCATGAAGAACTCAGGTCGCTGGTTGATCTCGAACGGCTCGGGCGCCAGGGACCCATCTCCCTGACGCCTGTGCATGGTGGCGACGCGTTGTTTCTGTGCACTGCCAATCAGAAAGCCCGTGTTATGCATCCCAAGCGGTTCGAAGATGTGCTCGCGGAAGTAGACCTCCAGCGACTGGTCCGTCACCGCTTCAACCAGCTTGCCGATCCAGTCCATGCTGATGCCGTACTCCCAGCGCTCGCCGGGTTCGAACTCAAGCGGCGCCGCGAACGCGCCGTTCATTGAGTAGCCGATGTCCGGCATGCCCGTCGACTTTTCGTATTGGCTAAGCCCGTCGCTCCAGATGCTGTACGTGAAGCCAGAGGTATGCGTCAGTAGATGACGCACCGTGATCGCGTTACGCGCGGGGCGCAGCTTCGGCTTGCCTGAAGCGTCGAACCCCTCGAGAATCCGTGGCGCCTTCAACTGTGGGAGGATCTCGCTGGCCGGCTGATCTAGTCGCATGCCCTGTTCGACAAGTTGCATGCAAGCGGTGGCAGTAATCGCCTTGGTCATCGACAGAAGCCAGAAGATGGTGTCAGGGCCGATGGGCTCGCCGCTATGAGCTCTAGCCCGCCCGCGCGCTCCCTCGTAGACGAGCCCGCGTTCCGTTGCACCCATGGCGGCAACACCGGCTACCGTGCCGTCGTCGACGGCCCGTTGCAGGCATTGATCGATTGATGGGTAGCCCGAGGGCTGGGTCAGCACCGTGTCTTGTGGGGAACCGGGTGGCGCTGCCAGCGTATTACGGCTTGCGAACCCGCCAAGCGCCGCGACGGATAGCAGGCTCGACGCACCCTTTAGAAGGTCGCGGCGATTCAGTCGAGCGGTCATTTTGAATTCCTCTCTGAATGAAAGATGTTTCAGTGAGGTGCATTCTGCTGAAATGCCGATCAAAACAAAATGACATGGATAGCATTAGATAAGTGACACTAAATCACTAATCAGGCATGGCTGAAATCTGTGTGCGTCATGGCCGTCCGGTGCGATGATGCGGTACTGACCCTAAGTCGATCACTAGTGATTCATCATCCGTAGTACGAGCTAAACCATGAAATACAGTAGCGAGAAGCTGTCTGGCGGCATTGGCGTGTTCGCTGCGGTAGTCGATGCAGGGACGTTTGCTGCCGCTTCGGAAGTGTTAGGAATGTCGCCACCAGGCGTCAGTCGGGCGATTGCGAGGCTGGAAGAGAAATTGAAGATCCGGCTCTTCAATCGAACGACACGCTCCGTCTCCCTGACAGAAGAAGGCCGCCGATTTTACGAGCAGGTCATGCCCCACCTTGCAGGGTTGGAGGAAGCCGCCGCCGCCGCGGCAGGTGGCGCGTCGGCAGTGCGCGGAAAGCTGAGAGTCAATCTGGATCCCGTTTTCTACCGGATCATTCTGGGGCAGCGGCTCAATGAGTTCATGGACGCGCACCCAGAGCTTGAAATCGAGTTCATCGCGCGAGACAGTCTGGGTGACCTCGTCATGGACGGCTTCGACCTGGCGCTACGGTTCGGCGAGCCCAAGACCTCCACCCTGATCGCGCGAAAACTGCTGGATAGCGGCATCGTGACCGTCGCCGCGCCGTCGTATATCGCCCGTTGGGGACACCCCGCTAAACCGGAAGAACTTGAAAGCGGCAACCACAGATGTCTTGAATTTCGTAATCCGGAGACCGGCAAGCCGTTTCCCTGGGAATTCCATCGCAGGCGAAAACGCATTTTGGTCGACACCCAAGGTCGTCTCACGGTCAACGATCCCAGCGCGCTTCTTAATGCATGCCTCGCCGGCTCTGGGGTTGCACAGATGCTGGTCCTTGGTGCCGAGCATTTGATTGCCGAAGGCCGATTGGTCAATCTGTTTCCGGAATGGACAGACGAGCGGTATCCCTTTTACGCCTACTACCCGTCGCGTCATCACATGCCGGCAAAGACCAGGGCCTTCCTAGACTTTGTTATCGAGCTGACCAGTCAGAAAAAGCGCGTTGGCACGACCCCCGGCTTCTCGCTGCGTTCAGAATAGTTCGAGGACGCTCGCCCTACAGGGTCGGTTGTGGAATAGGGGTGTCTTTCGGTAGCGTGCCCGAAATGCGTTTTGGGCAATCCGAAATCCCCCATTTGGTCACGACACCCTTTTCGATCATGAATTTCTCCGCGCATACGTGATACGCGGACATAGGGCCCCAGATCTCTTCGTACGAAATGATTTTTGCGCCGCTTTCAAGCGTATAGCTCTTTTTGGGCGGTCCCCACTTGGAAATCAATTGCTCTTCCGTGCTGCCGACCCAAGGTGCATTGACGTCGTTGTAGGTTTTGTTCCGAGTGCCCATCAGCATGTTCATCTGTCCAGAGGTGCATCCCCCCAGTAGTGATGACAAAACGAAAAGCAGTGCTAATTTCTTCATTTTTACCGTTATCCCAAGGTTCCATCGTTGAGAGATAGGTGCTTTTTGACGGCACGCCATCGAAAAAATGTCCAAGTGCCTCCAGCTTCCTCGACGCAAATCTGGCCGCGGAGCTTTCGCATTTATTTGCTTAGGGCGTCAATGTATTAGAAACCCTGGCGCCTTGCAGCGCGGAGCCATCGAGGAGCACAGGCCAGTCCCCGGGCCGCCCTGAAATCGGCACTAGTTCCCTCCGTCCTGCATTCACTTGCGTTGAACGTCGCCCGCGATCTTCCTGGCCGTCAGCGTCACGGTGAAAAATTCGTTACGCTTATCGGCCGGAACGGTGTCGAGGTGGTCCCTCCCAAAATCGGTGTGTTGCCTCTGCTCGAAGCGGGGGTAATACCCTTTCCAGAAATAGCGCACCTGTGTGCCGGCTAGTAACACTTTTTGTGCCGGTAGCCCGGTGACGAAGCGCGTATCAGCCGCGTCCGCCCGTGCGCGCACAGCGACGCGCGCTTCGGTCAATGCCCAATGGCATACCCCCCGCCCGTAATAGTCCTCATTGAGCAGCATGTCGGTATATACGGTGCCCACGTACTCGGTGGCGGAGATACGGGAAAGTTGGAACGTTTCGTGGCTGGACAATGTCGGCACGTGGCCGGACAGGGCGTTGGATTTCCCACAGCGGGCGCCGTTGCTGGCGTCGAACTGCGCAGTGCCCTCGACTACCGTAAACGGCGATTTGCCGTCGTCTGCGCTTGAGAGATCGGACGCATTAGCAAGTGTGAGCCGTATCTCATAGGCCTGCGTCGGAGCGGGGTTCAGCTTGCGTAGCGGTGCCTTGGCCGGGCTATCGGCGTAATTAGACCCACATCCGGCGGTGGCCAGAAGGACCAGCATCGGCAATGCCCAGCGTAAGGTCGGCGACGTGAGATATCGAAGGGCGCGCGACAAGTCGATGTTTCCTATGCAAGGTATTTATTATCAAAGTTTGCCACGAAATTGAACGTCTGTTTGTGGCCGAGGGCGGCCGGTTGCCACGGTTTGCATCTCACCGCCACCTGAACGGTGATTGATGGTCTGGGATGGAGAACGGTGGAACAACGGCAACGTGTATGCCGACCATAAAGGCAATATCTACGAGCACCATAACAATGGCTGGCAGCGGCATACGTCGTCGGGTTGGCAGTCGGTTAAGCCGAAACCTGCAATCGGCCAGCAACTATCTGAACTCTCAGCGCCGGCGTGCGATTATTCCCACGATCGCACGGGCCGGGGCCTGCCGCCGCAGGCCAGCCCATCAGTCGGAAACCAGATACGCCTGCCCCCCCGGCTTCAGGTAGGGCCCCAGATCCTGGAAGGGCACTTGCGCCTGCGTGCCCAGGCAGACGCCCGACGCATGACCCACGCCGGACACCGACAGGCTCAGCGCCCCGGGTGCGGCGGCGCCCAGCGCCAGATATCCGGGCCAGAGGTCCCAGCACCCTTCCTGGGATCGGTCTTGCGTCAATCCCGCCTCGTCCCTCGCGGCCAGCGATTTCTGGATCCGCCCCACCAGGTCGCGCAAGGCTGCGCTCGGGGTGCGCGTGGGCGCGGCGCCCGGCGCGTAGGCGTCGAAGACGCGGTTCCAGTCCAGGTACTCGCCGCGCAGCAGGTCCAGGGTGTAGGGATCGAAATGGTTGTTGGGATGGGCGCCGCCGCAATCCAGGCTGCCGGATTCGGTCACCGTCATCAGGGCGCTGGACAGCCAGGGGACGGCGATCACTTCTTCGTCGTAGTTGCCCAGCGTGCCCGCGGAGGGCGAGCCGCTGGTGTAGGCGGATGCCAGGCATGCCAGCGCCGCATGGCTCATGCGCCAATGGCGCTGCTCGAGCAAGTGGTTGACGCGCGCCAGGACCTGCGCGTCGGGATGGCGGCTCAGGCGCGGGTAGCTGAACTTGGTGCGCGGGTCTTGCCACATGCGATAGGCGACCTTCGCGCTGCCGATGTCCGGGCCGATGGGAACCGCGTGTCCGGCCAGCTTCAGTGCTTCGTAGGGGGCGTTCGCCGCGTTGATATCGGCGTCGCCGTCGATGCCGCCGTCGCTCGCCTGCGATCCCGCCTCGTATTGCGCCACGCGCTTCAGGTTGAAGCTGCGCTGCTTGCCCGTGCGGGCGTCGATCCACGTGCCGCGGTAGCCCTGTTCGTCGCGCGTGCCGTGCCAGGTTGCGGCGGCATCCGCTTCCGCGCCAGCCGTCTTTCCGGACTTGGCGGCCTCCCAGTAGGGAGTGGGTTCCAGCAGCGCCTTGTCGGAGCCTTTCAGGGGGATGTCGACGCCGTGCTTCGCATAGAAGTAGCGTCCGTGCAGGACGCCCTTCTGCGCCGCGGCGCTGTCCAGTTCCATCACGACTTCGCCCACGCCTTGCAGCTCGCCGGCGTATACCGTGCGCTGGGCGGCGCTGGCAGCGCCGGGAATCTGCGACAGGCCGGCCAGCGCCAGCGCGCCCAGCCATGAAAGTGGAACGCGTGCGGGATACGTGGGCATGTGCATTGAGCGTCCATCGGCGTTGGAGGGGAACCCAATATACCCGAGAGGGTGTGAACGGATCGGACGTGCCGCGCGAGTTGGGCCGGATGGAGGTTTCATCACCAAGAGACGCCCACATCAACGCAGATGCGCCCGGAAGTAATCTCAAAGGTCGCGCCACCATCTCGAAGACGAACCATCCGGCAGTAAATAGCGGGTGGTGCCTCTTGGATGCGCTGGCTTCAGGCCAAAAGTGGCTCGGCGTGCGCTTCGCGCCGCACGAGCTTTCGGATGGACTTTTGGTTTATTGACGTTGGGTAAATGCCGCTAACGGTTCACTGGGGCGCTATCGTCCGACTGATTGCGACCCGTTGCAGCTGGTCGAGCAGTCTCTGTCCTAATGGTAGGTATCGGAGTGGAACGGTCATTCCGCGCCGTCGCCAGGGAGACAAGTCATCGGCCTTTGTGGCCGCCTAGACCGCGTGCGCGGCGATGAACATGGCGACGGCCGACCGGCAATAGGATTCGATTTCGTTGGCATCCTCCGCTCTCGCCTCATCGAAGCGTGCGATAAGCAGAAGATCGGATCCTTTGAAAAGCGCGGCAAACAAACGGGCGGATCGGCGAGCATCGGGGACGTTGAGAATCGCTTTAGCGTGCAACTGACGCAACACGGCCTCGATTTGGCCGATGACATGGGCGGGCCCGGCTTCGTAATGCAGCTTGCTCAACGACTTTTGATTCGTCTTGTCGGCCAAAACCATGGCTTCGACACTACGGACGTCCGGGCTCAACAGAGTGCGAAGCAGGGATGATCCCACCGCCATGAGCTGATCTTCGACCGAACCGCCGACACTGTCAGAAAGGGCCAGGGGTGCAAATTGATGGCAGTGGGCCACCATAGCCGCGCTGAATAGCGCCTCCTTGTTCTCGAAGTGCCGATAGATGCTGAGCTTGGATATCTGCGCCCTCTGCGCGACCTTGTCCATGGTCGTCGCTTGAAAACCTAATTCCACAAAGAGTTCGCCGGCGGCGTCGACGATCGTTTGGCGAAGCGCCGCGTTGGCGGGCCGGCCGCGCCGACCCTGACTATTTTCGGTCACGACAATTCCAGTACTTGACAGTATTTAAATTCTCAAATTACGATACCATTAAGTACCGTAATTTGCAAGAGAAACGCGTATCGCCGGACGATGCTGCACACCACGCCCAGCCCAACCCTCCATCCACAACACGGAGTCCATCATCATGAAAGACGTCATCATCATCGGAGGCAGCTTTGCCGGCCTCGCCGCCGCGCTGCAACTTGGCCGGGCCCGCCGTACTGTCACCGTACTCGATACCTGCCGGCCGCGTAACCGCTTTGCCGGCCACTCGCATGGCATGCTCGGCCACGATCACAAGCCGCCGCTGGACATCCTAGTCGAAGCGCGGCGGCAACTGGCGCGCTATCCAACGATCAGCCTCGTCAGTGCTCGGGCCGAGAGCGTGTCTGGCGCCATCGACGATTTCCGCGTCATTACTGACGATCACGAAAGGCTGAGGGCGCGCCGCGTGATCCTGAGCTATGGTGTCGTCGACCAGATGCCTGATGTTCCGGGCTTTGCCGAGAACTGGGGAACATCCGTCATTCCATGCCCGTACTGCGATGGCTTCGAAGTTGCTGACCAGCATTGGGGCCTCGTCTGGTCCGGCCCGCAGTCGATGAATCAGGTCAGGCTGTTTCACGATTGGACCGACAGGTTGACCGTCTTCGGCAACGGTAACGACATCACCGCCGACATACGGGCCGATCTGGCGGGCCGAAAGGTACCTCTCGTTGATGGCCGGATCACCGAAATCGCACGTCACGGGAGCCATGGTGCCACCATCAAGCTCAATACCGGCCCCGATGTCGCGGTCGACATTCTGTTCGCGCATCCGCGCAACAAGCCGTCCGCTAGCCTGCATGACGCACTGAGCCTCGCCACGGTCAATACGCCAACCGGCATCGCGCTTAAGACCGACGAGCGCCGCGAAACCAGCATGCCGGGCATCTACGCCGCCGGTGACCTTGCCAACCCCGGCATCCCCTCGGTTACCACGGCAACATGGCAAGGCGCGATGGCGGGCATCTTCGTTCAGCAGTCGATGCTGGTTTGAGAGCAGGTAGCATCACGCCGCTTCAATTTCACGATAGACAGGAGCGCCACCATGGCCGCCGCAAAACCATTCATACCTCTCGACGAGAAATTTCCGTTTGACCGCCAACTCGGTATCGCGGCGGCTCCTCTCGTGCTCATCAATCTCTTCACGGTCGTCGACCCCGCCGACGAAGCGGGCTTCCTGGAGGCTTTCAAGGCGGCTGCCGAGATCATCACGAAGCAAGCGGGCTTCGTTTCCATGCAACTGCATAGAGCGATCGGCGATAGCCCGACTTACCTGAACTATGTGATGTGGGAATCCACCGAGGCGGTCCGCGCCGCCTTCACTGATCCTGAGTTCCTTGCGAAACTTCCTGCATATCCTTCATCGGTCGAAGCCAGACCGCACCTGTTCCAGAAGGTCGCCGTCCCGGGCTTCTGCACGGCCTGACCCGGGAATTATGGTGAGGCGCGATGCGGGAATCTTCGCCAGCAGCCGATGCTGGTTTAAGAGCATAGATTGGAGATGAGGATGGCCGTCAAACCGGACAGTGCGGGTGTGCGCTTCCCTCCCGCCCTTCGTCTATCTGGGAGCACAGCGACCATGATCTTCCCATGGTCCTCCTCCGTGGCTCCGCAACCAGCTGCCACTTCCGGGGCGCGGTCCGCACAGGCCTGGAGGCGTGCGGCGCCAGGGGGCTGGCACCTGACATCCTCGGCTACGGAAGGTGGCCGGCAGCTTAGTTAAAAACCATCAGAACGAGGATATGTCATGGCAGAGCAAAATGCCGATCAGGTCGGCGACTGGAATGGCCAAAGCGGGGAGCGCTGGGTCGTCCATCAGGCCCGGCTCGACGCTTTGGTGGCGGTGTTCGGCCAGGCCACGATAGAAGCCGCTGCGCTCGCGACGGGTGAGCGCGTGCTGGACATCGGCTGCGGCGCGGGTGCGTCAAGTCTGGCGCTGGCCGCTCGCGTCGGCGCGGGGGGGCGAGTGCTGGGCGTGGACATATCCGAACCGCTGATCGATCGAGCGCGCGCGCTTGCGTGCCACGCCAATACGTCGGCGCGGTTTCAGGTGGCCGACGCCAGCAACGCAGAGCTGCCCGAAGGCGCGTTCGACATTCTGTTCTCGCGTTTCGGTGTGATGTTTTTTGATGATCCGACAGCGGCGTTCACCCACATGCGACGTGCGCTCCGGCCGGGCGGCCGGGTCGCATTCGTCTGTTGGCGCGGTGCGGCCGAGAACGATTGGATGAGACTGCCGATGGGCGCGCTCAAGGGCATCATCCCGCCGAGCGCGCTATCCGATCCCGAAGCGCCCGGCCCATTCTCGTTCGGCGACCGGGAGCACGTGGCGCGCATCCTGACGGCGGCCGGTTTCACCGAAATCGTTATCTCGCCCTGCGACGCGGCCGTCCCATTCGGCGAAGGCGAAACGCGGGACGCCGCGATCGATGACGCAGTGAGGATGACGCTTGAGGTTGGCCCGCTGTCGCGTGCGCTCGCTGCTCAGCCCGACGACATCCGCGCCCGTGCCTGCGCCGCAGTTCGCGCCACCTTCGCGAGCCTCCCCGGCGAGGGGGCGGTGATGATCAACGGGGCGGCGTGGATCGTCGTGGCGCGAAATCCGGCAAGCTGACAAGGATTAACGGGGAGAGGCCTCCGCTCGGTGGAGCTTGGCGTCGTTGGCCGCTCAGATTGGTGTCCCTGCTGGCCGCTGAACGAGCTCTCGCCTTGCGACAAACAACGGCCGGCTACGAAGCAGAGCCGCCGCCGGCGCATGTGACCGGCAGTTTGTGGCCCAGAGCAGTCGATGGCCAAGCCTATGGCTCATTGCTGTCTGAAGATGCAAGAGAAGTAATTCGGCAGGGAGATCCGCTTTCGATGCGGCGAAACAACGCGCCGTCTAAGTTCGATGATCTTTCCCACAGCGGGTAACCGTAGCGTCATCCAGGATTTGGTCGTGCCGTTTGGCGAAGCACGGTGTGTCAGCCGTTCTCGGGACGTCAGCGCTCGAAAACGATCAGATGGGCCATGCCCTATACGGCGTCCGCTGCCGGCCATTGGAAGCGCTGCGCCACCTTGTCCAGAAAGCGGCCTGCCGCCTCGCGGTGGTACTCGGTGGAACGGGCCACGCCCTGGCCGGCAGCCTCCAGGTCCAGCATGGCGCTCAGGTCGCTGTTGAGCGAAGCGTTGAAGCCGCGCTTGGTGATCGCCAGCGCCGCCATAGGCAGTTCGGCCATGGACAGGGCGATCTGCCGCGCTCGTTCGTGGATCCGCTCCTGCGGCTGGATCTCAAACACGATGCCCATCTCCTTTGCTTCCTCGGCCTGGAACTCGCGGGTGGAGAAGGCCAGTTCCTTGGCGCGCTGCAGGCCCACCATGCGCGGCAGGGTGTACATGGTGGCGCAGTCCGGGATGGCGCCCAGCCGCAGGAAGGACAGGCAGAAGCGCGCCCGCGGCGACGCCAGGATCAGATCGGCGGTCAGGGCAAGGCCCAGCCCGGCGCCGTAGGCCGGGCCGTCGACCGCCGCGATCACCGGCCGGTCCAGCGTGATCAGGCCTTCTATCGTCTGCAGCAGGCCGGCCATGCGCTCGTGCGCTTCCTCGGCGGAGCCGCCCGAGCCCATCGTGGCGATGTCGCCGCCCGAGCAGAAGGCCCCGCCGGCGCCGGCCAGGATCACGACGCGCACGCCGCGGTCGCGCCGGATCTGGCCCACCAGATGGGCCAGCTCTTCGCGCATGACCATGTCCAGCGCATTGCGCTGCGCTGGACGGTTCAGGGTGATGGTGGCGACGCCGCCTTCCACGGTATAGAGCAGGGTCTTGAACTCGCTAGCGCTGGCTTGCATCGTATTGGTCTCCATGTCTGCCTTCCATGATGGCCGGGCCGCGCCATGCGGGCCTGGCCGCAAGCTGTCGCGGGCCGTCAGGTGATGGCGCCGCATTCGCGCAAGGCCTGGATCTCGGCTTGCGCCAGGCCCAATTGCGCCAGCAGTTCTTGCGTGTGCGCGCCGGGTGCGGGCACCGTGCCGGCCTGTCCCGGCGTACGCGAAAGGCGCGGCGCGGGGGCGGGGTGCAGGATGCCGCCGGTTTCAATGAAGCTGCCGCGCGCCTGATGGTGGGGGTGCTGTGGCGCTTCTTCAAAGTCCAGCACCGGCGCGAAGCAGGCGTCCGTGCCTTCCAGCAGCGCGCACCACTGCTCGCGGGTCTTGCCCGCAATGATGCCCGCCAGCTTGGCGCGCAGCTGCGGCCATTGCGCGCGCTCCCATTGCGGCTCGAAGTCCGGGTCGTCGATGCCGCAGCGTTCCAGCAACAGGCGATAGAACTGCGGTTCGATCGCGCCGATGGAAACATACTTGCCATCCGCGCAGGCATAGCAGCCGTAGAAGTGGGCGCCGCCGTCCAGCATGTTGGATTGGCGCTGGTTGACCCAGCTGCCGTCTTGCAGCTTGCCGTGGTAGGCGCTGGCCAGTAGCGAGGCGCCGTCGCAGATGGCGGCGTCCACTACCTGGCCCTTGCCCGTGCGGCCGGCCTCGAGCAGGCCGCACAGCACGCCGAAGGCCAGCATCATGGCGCCGCCGCCCATGTCGCCGACCAGGTGCAGCGGCGGCGTCGGCGGCAGCCCGGCATGTCCCATGGCGTGCAGCGCGCCGCTGAGGGCGATGTAGTTCAAGTCATGGCCGGCGGCCTGCGCCAGCGGGCCGTCCTGGCCCCAGCCCGTCATCCGTCCGTACACCAGCCGCGGGTTGCGCGCCAGGCACTCGTCGGGCCCCAGGCCCAGCCTTTCCATGACGCCCGGCCGGAAGCCTTCAAGCAAGGCGTCCGCCTTGTCCAGCAGCCGCAGCACGATGTCGGTCGCCCCGGGTTTCTTGAGGTCCAGCGCGATCGTGCGGCGGCCCCGGTCGATGAGGGTGCCGCCTCCGCCCAGGAACCCGGGCGTCAGCCGGTCGATGCGGATCACGTCCGCGCCCATGTCCGCCAACATCATGGCGCAGAAGGGGCCGGGCCCTATGCCGGCCATTTCCACCACCGTAAATCCACTCAGGGGACCAGCCATGTCTATCGTTACTCCATGATGAATCGGGGTTCTCAGGATTCGAAGAATTCGGCGCGCGCGTCCAGGATGATCTGGACGTACTTCTCCATGTTGGCGTCCATGCGGTGGGTCGGGCCGACGATGGATAGGGCGGTCAGCTGCCCGCCCACGCGCCCCGCGATGCCGACGGCCGATACGCCTTCATTGCCTTCGTCGCGGCTGTTGAAATAGTGCTTGGGCAACTGCGATTCGATCTGCGCGCGCAGGGTGTCAGGGTTGGTGATGCTGCTGGCCGTGACGTGTTCAAACGGCAGCGTATCGATGAGCGCATTGCGTTCCGCCGCGTCCATCTCGCCCAGCAGGGCTTTGCCCAATGCAGCAACCTGCAGGTCGAAGGTGGTGCCGGGCTTCACCACATAGCGCAAGGCGCGCGGACTCTCCTGGCTGGCGTAGATCTTTACCTTGTTGCCGTCGAGCAAGCCGCACATCGATGATTCGCCGGACTGGCGCGTCAGGATCTCCAGCGCTTCCGACGCGAAGGACTGCAGCGGGTCGGCCGCAGAAATGCCTTGGGCCACGTCGAGCAGCCTGCCTGTGGGGTGGAAGTAGCGCGATTTCGGCGTGCGCAGCAGGTAGCCCGCCTGACGCAACGTGTAGAGCAGGTCCGAGCAGCTGCTGTCGGCCAGATCGAGAAAGCGCGCCATTTCCGAGTTCGTCAGGGGACGGCGTTCCCGCGCATAGACTTCGAAGACTTGCAGTACACGCTGTGCGGTAGGGAGGATTTGCGGCATAGGATGTCGGAATTGAGTGGGGAACCGGCCCGGGCGGTTGCGTAGTCGGTCATTTCAACGCGGAAATGCCCAGTACGCTCTGTGCCATGAGCAGGGCCTGGATCTGGTTGGTGCCTTCGGCAATGCTCAGGTGGCGGGCGTCGCGGTAGTAACGCTCGACGGGAAACAACGTGGTGTAGCCCGCGCCGCCATGCACCTGCATGGACAGTTCCGCCACGCGCAGCACGGCGTCGGTGGCGTGGCGCTTGGCCATCGAACATAGCATCTGGCTGTCGGCGGCGTTGCGGTCCAGCGCGTCGGCGGCGCGCCAGCACAACAGGCGCGAGGTTTCGACCAGCGTCATCATGTCGGCGATCATATGCTGGACCAGCTGGAAGCCGCCGATGGGCCGGCCGAACTGGACCCGGTCGCCGGCGTATTTTACCGCTGCCTCATAGGCCGCCTCGGCTATGCCCAGCGCCGAGAACGCCACCACGCAGCGGCCGATGTTGAGGTATTTCTTGGCCAGCGCGAAACCCTTGCCCTCGGTGCCGATCAGGTTGGCCGCGGGGATCTCCACGTCTTCGAACAGCAACTCGCCCAGCGGGCAGCTCAGCATGCCCATCTTGTCGATGGGACTGGACGAGAAGCCTGGCATGGCGCGCTCGAACAGCAGGCAGGACACGCCGCGTTCGCCGCTTTGACGCCGGGTCTGCACGAACACCACGCCCAGCTCGCAAACCGTGCCCAGGCTGATGTAGAGCTTGCGGCCATTGACGCGCCAACCGCTGGCGGTTTCGACGGCGCGGGTTTCGATGTTGGCGGCGTCCGAGCCGATGTTCGGTTCGCTGAGCGCGAAGCTGGCGATTGCCTCGCCCGACAGGACGCGCGGCAGGTACTTTTCCTTGAGATAGGGCGAGCCGCCGTCGCTCAGCACCGAGGCGGCGAGATTGCTGGTGCTGACGATGCTGCGCAGCGAAGGCCAGACGCGCGCCAGCTCGGCGATCAGCATGCCGTAGGTCGTCATCGGCAAGCCGTAGCCGCCGTCCTTTTCTTGCAGCATGCCGCCCAAGAGGCCGAAGTCGCGCATCGCGCGGACCATTTCCTGCGGCACCACGCGGGCTTCGGCCTCGTAGCGGTTGACGATGGGGGCGACTTCGGCCGTCAGGTAGCGGCGCAGCGAATCGCGCAATTCGATCTGGGTGGCGTCCAGTGAGAAGTCCATGCGGGTCCTAGGCGGGTAGGGTCGAAGAGAGAAATCCGGCGGCGGTCATGACAGGCGCTGCCCCAGGCCGGCATCGGCGTCTGGCCGCAGGCCGATCAGCGCGTCCAGCGGCATCGCGCCTTGCCCCTCGGCGCCGACCCAGACCGGGTTGAGCTCCATTTCCTGCAAGGCGTCGCGGTGGCTCCAGGCGAAGTCCGAGACCCGCAAGATCAGCGCCTCCAGCGCGGCGAGATCGGCAGGCGCCTCGCCGCGCACGCCGTCCAGTACTTCGGCGTAGCGGATCTCGTGCAGCAGCGCGTGCGCGTCGTCGCGCGACAGCGGCAGCATGCGGTGGGCGACGTCGCGGAGGGTTTCGACGAAGATGCCGCCCAGGCCGAAGGTCAGCACCAGGCCGAAGGCCGCATCGGTGTGCACGCCTATCAGCACCTCGCGCCCGCCTGGCGGCAGCATGCGCTCCACCAGGATGCCGTCGATGACGGCGCCAGGGCTATGGCGCGCGACGGCTGCATGGATGGCCGCATAGGCCTCGCGCGCGGCGCCCGCGCTGGCGATGCCGAGCTTGACGCCGCCCGCTTCCGTCTTGTGCGCGATTTGGGCGCTGACGACCTTCATCACTACGGGAAAGCCCAGGCGCTCGGCTTCGCGGGCCGCCTGCTCGGCGCTGCTGACCACCAGCCCTTCAGGAATCGGCAGGCCGGCTTCACGCAGTAAGGATTTGGCCGCGGCTTCGCTGAGCATGCGGGCCGGCACGACGGCGCCATCGGCGTGTCGGGACGCAGCAGCCGTCCCGCCTTCGGACCGCCGCCACGGGATGGCTTTGGACAGGGCCGCGATCGCGTCCGACAAGGACAGGAAGGGCAGCAGGCCGGCGGTTTCCAGCAACTGGAAGCCGCCGCCCAGGCGCCGGCTCATCCAGACCGGGACGATCAGGGTTTCGGTTTCGGCCGCCACCGTGGCGACGGCCTGCGCCATGCCGTCGGTGATGCTGCCGTAATCCATGGGAATGGGAAACAGCACCGTGCCTACCGACGGGTCGGCGCAAATCGCGCGCAGGCACGCGGCCGAGGCTTCGGGGTTGCGCAGGATGTCGGCGGTGGTGTCGACCGGATTGTCCATGCTGGCGAAATCCGGCAGCAGCTTGCGCAGGGCGGCCTTGGTCTGGGGCGCGAACACTGCCATCGGCAGACCGGCGGCGCCGGCAATGTCGGCGGCCAGCGCGGCGGTGCCCCCGGAAAAGGTATAGATGCACAGGCCGTTGCCGCTTTTGCGGGTGATGCGCGTCAGCAGGCGCGAGACTGCCAGCAGCTGGTCCAGGTCATCCACCTCGATCGCGCCGAATTGCCGGAACACGGCGCTGTTGACGGCGGCCGTGCCGGCCACCGATGCCGTGTGCGATTGCGCGGCGCGCACGCCCGCCTCCGAACGGCCCACCTTCAGCACCACCACGGGCTTGTTGCGGGCGCGCGCCAGGTCCAGCGCCGCAGTCAGGCGCCTGCCGTGCTTGACGCCTTCCATCAGCAGGGCGATCACGCTGATCTTCGGATCGTTCGCCATGTGGGCGATGAAGTCCGGGATCTCCAGGTCGACCTCGTTGCCGGCGGAAAACCACAGGCCCACACCCTGCCCATAGGACAGGCCCTGCAGCAGGTTGCGGCCCAGTCCCCCGCCCTGGGTCGCCAGGCCGATGGAACCGGTGTTCAGATCGTCCTTGAAGGCGGGCGAGAAGGTCATGCCCAGGCGGTCGCGCACATTGACGAAGCCAGGGCAGTTCGGTCCGTAGACGTGCAGGCCGGTGGTCTCGCACAGCTGGGCGATCTCGTGTTCCAGGCGCTGGCCTTCCTCGCCGGCTTCCGAGAAGCCGGAGGTCATGACCACCGCGAACGGAATCCCGCGCGCCGCGCATTGGCGCAACGCATCCAGTACCAGCGAGGCGTTGATCATGATCAGGGCCACGTCGATTTCGGCCTCGGGCAAGGCGCTGATCGACGGCCAGCAGGGCCGGCCTCCGATTTCCTGGTAGGCCGGATTGACCGCGTACACCTCGCCCGGGACCGCCGAATGCAGCACCAGATTGTCGTACAGGCGGCGCCCTTGGCTGGATTCGCGGGCGGAGGCGCCCACCACGGCCACGTTGCGCGGATTGATGAAGCGGGTCAGGTCTGTGAACGGTTTCATGCCGAGCCCTCCATGGACCGCAGCACCATCGCGAAGTCGGCCTGGACCACCACCTCGCCGCGCTGGTTGACGGCTTCGCGCCGGAACACCACCTTGTCCTTGCCGGGCCGGTACTGCTCGGTCTTCTCCGTCACCGTCACCCGCACGACGATGGTGTCGCCGATGAAGGTGGGTTTGGGAAAGCGGCAATTGATGTCGATCAGCGCCAGCACGTAGGGCTCCAACTGGCGGTAGCCGCTGGACTGGGTGGTCAGGCCGGATAGCACGGACAGCACCAGCAGGCCGTGGGCGATGCGCTGGCCGAAGGGCGTGGTCCGGGCGTACTCATGGTCCACGTGCAGGCGGTTGAAGTCGCCGGACAGACAGGCGAAGTTGACGATGTCGCTCTCAGTAATGGTGCGGCCGGCGGACTCGAAGCAGTGGCCGACCTCCAGCGAGGGCAGGGATGTCGGCGGTGGCAGCGGGAGCGGGTTGGCGGGACTTGCGCTTTGCATGGCTGATCGGATTCCGGAGTGGGGGCGCGGGGGGGGCGTTTTACGAAGCGTAGCGGCCGCCGGTCACGTGCAGCAGTTCGCCCGTGATGAAGGAGGACCGTTCAGAAGCCAGGAAGGCCACGGCGTTGGCGATGTCTTCGACCGCGCCCAGGCGCGGCACCGGCTGGCGCGCCAGCGCGTTGGCGCGCAGGGTTTCATAGGTGGACAGGCCGCGCACCAGTGGCGTTTCGATCAAGCCCGGAGCGATGGCGTTGGCGGTGATGTTGAACTTGCCCTGTTCCAACGCCAGCGCGCGGGTGAAGCCGATCAGGCCAGCCTTGGCGGCCGAGTAGTTGGTCTGGCCGGGGTTGCCCCAGTGCGCGCGCGAGGCGATGTTGATGACGCGGCCCCATTTCCTTTCCATCATCGAGGGCAGGGCGGCCTTGGTGCAGTAGTAGGCGCCCTTCAGGATGGTGTCCACCACCGAATCCCAGTCTTCCACCGGCATCTTGAGCAGGTATTTGTCGCGCGTGAAGCCGGCGTTGTTGACCAGGATGTCGATGCCGCCGAAGGCGTGCGCGGCCAGCTCGGCCATGGTCTGGACCTGTTCCGGATCGCAGACGTCGAGCACGGCGCCGATGGCCTCATGGCCGGCCTGCTTGAGGCTGCCGACTGCCTGCTCCACCGATTCCGGGTTGATGTCGGTAATCACGATCCGGGCGCCTTCCTGCGCCAGGGCCAGCGCCGAGGCATAGCCGATGCCGCGGCCCGATCCCGTGATGACAGCGACTTTACCGGTGAGTTGCAGGTCCATCTCCATTCCCCTTCTGTAGCTGGTGGATGCCCTGGCGCATGGAATCCGAAATCCGATATTTCGGGAATGGCCGGGCAGGGTTAAATTTATTCCGAGATTCCGAAGAAATATACACACCACCGGAAATATTGACAATTAATATCGGCACCTCGTTATACTGTTCGGTATGTCGGAATAAGTTGGCCCGGCATCCCCTATCTCTAAAAACGGAAGGAGATCGACTCATGACAATGTTGAAGGGATTGTTGGCCGCGGTACTGAGCTTGGCTGCCGTGGGTGCGGCCAGCGGGGCCGACGCGTATCCGGACAAGCCGGTGCGGGTGTACGTGGGCTTCGCGCCGGGCGGCGCGACCGACCTGCTCGCCCGCCTGTACGCCAAGAAATTGGGCGAGCGTTTCAACCAGACATTCATTGTCGAAAACCGCCCTGGGGCCGGCGGCAATATCGCGATCCAGGCGCTGACGCAGGCGCCGGCCGATGGCTACACCATCGCGATGGCGGCCAACTATGTGGCGGCCAACGCCGCCATGAAGCGCAACCCCTACGACTGGGAGCGCGACCTGATGCCCATCGGCATGGTGGCGTCCACGCCCAACATCCTGGTGGTGCCGCCCGGCTCCAGCATCCAGAGCGTCGACGACCTGATCCGCAAGGCCCGCGCGCCGGGCAACAAGCTGACCTTCGCTTCGGCCGGCATGGGGTCGTCCATCCATCTGGCGGGCGAGCTGTTCAAGGTCATGGCCGGGGTCGACATGACGCACGTGCCCTACAAGGGGGTTTCTCCGGCGGAAGTGGACCTGATGTCGGGCTTGGTCGACATGATGTTCGGCAGCGTCTCCACCGCGATCCCGCTGGTGCAGTCCAAGAAGCTGAAGGCGCTGGCCGTGACCGGACGCGAACGCATGAAGGCGATGCCGGACCTGCCCACCATCGAGGAGGCCGGCCTCAAGGGCTACGACGTCGAAGCGGTGTACTTCATGGCGGCGCCCGCCAAGGTGCCGGCGCCGGTTCTGAAGAAGCTGGCCGACGCCCTTGCCGACATCAACAAGCAGCCCGACGTGCAGGAGTTCATGGACCGGATCTACGCCCGGCCCTTGACGGGCGGCCCGGAAGAGGCCCGCGCTTTCCTGAAGACCGAAGTGAAGAAGTGGCAGGGCGTGGTCGACGCCACCGGCATGAAGGTGGATTGACGCGACGGTAACGAATCCGTTCATCGGATCCGAGACAGCGGGCGCCACAAGCCCGCGGAACACAAAACTATCAGGAGACATACATGAACACACGCAGGCGAGTCGCGCTGGCAGTGCTGGCCGGCCTGATGACCTCATTGGCCCTGCCGCAGATGTCGCGCGCGGCGGATGGCTATCCGAACAAACCTCTGCGCCTGATCGCACCCAGTTCGCCGGGCGGGATCCTGGACATCACCAGCCGGGTGATAGGGAAGAAATTGTCCGAACGGCTGGGGCAGCCGGTGGTGGTGGAAAACATGGCGGGCGCGGCCGGCATCCTGGGCATGCAAGGCCTGCTGCGCGCCGAGCCCGACGGCTACACGATGGTCATGGGCAGCAGCGGACCCAACGCGGTCAACTACACCCTGTACAGCAAGCTGCCCTACGCGATGTCCGACTTCGCCCCGGTGATCCGCATCATCACCATGCCGAACGCGCTGGTCGTCAACGCCAACGCGCCCGTCAAGACGTTGGCGGAATTCCGCGACTATGCCCGCAAGAAGCAGGGCAGCCTCTCCATGGCGGTCTCCATGATCGGCACGTCCGGCCACCTGGGCGGCGAGCTGCTGAAGAGCCGGCTGGATTTCACGGCGGTCACCGTGCCCTACAAAGGCGCCGCGCCGGCGACCAATGACCTGGTGGCGGGGCAGGTGGATTTCACCGTAGAGAACGTGATCACCGTGGCGCCGCTGGTCAAGGCCGGCAGGCTGCGCGCGCTTGCGGTCACCACTCGCGAGCGCAGCCAGATCCTACCCGACGTGCCGACCCTGGCCGAGCAGGGCTATCCCGATATCGACGTTGGCGCCTGGTTGGGCGTGCTGGTCGCGGCGCGCACGCCGCCGGCCGTGGTCGCGCGCCTGAACACGGAGCTCAACGCGGTCCTGGCCGATGAAGAGGTCAGGAAGCAGCTGGCGCAGCAGGGCGGCATTCCGCTGGGCGGCACCCCGGCCGAGTTCGACCGTTTCATCCGGTCGGAGAAAGACCGTTGGGAAAAAATCATCAAGGCCGCCGGCATCAAGGCGGAATGACCCGCAAGCCGGCGGCAACGCGCCGCCGGCTTGCACAGGGAGGCATGATCCATGGCAATCGATTATCAAAACCTGCGCAACTGGAAGTTCGAGGACCGCGTCGATCGCTACAGCGCGCGCGACTGCATGATCTACGCGTTGGGGCTGGGCTACGGCAGCGATCCTGCGAATGAAAGCGAACTGCGCTACGTGCATGAAGAGGAAACGGCCGTAGTGCCGACTTTCCTGGCCACCATCGGGGCGCCCAACGGCTGGGCGGCGGATCCCGCCACCGGCATTGACTGGTTGAAGATCCTGCACGGCGAGCACCGCATGACTTTCCATGCCCCGCTGGCCCCCGCCGGCGCGGTACGCAGCCAGACCCGCGTCACGCGGGTGGTTGACAAGGGCGCCAGCAAGGGCGCGCTGGTCGTGACCGTGCGCGACATTTCGGACGCCGAGAGCGGCGTGCCGCTGGCGACCGTCGAACATGTGTCGTTCTGCCGCGCCGATGGCGGCTTTGGCCCGGGCGACGAATCGCCCGAGGCATTGCCCGCCACGCCAGCGCGCGAACCCGATCAGGTCGTGCTGCTGCCGACGCTGCCGCAACAAGCCTTGCTGTACCGCCTGAACGGCGACCTGAACCCGGTGCATGCGTTGCCGCACATGGCGCGCGCCGCCGGTTTTGACCGGCCCATCCTGCATGGCCTGTGCACCTATGGCATGGCGGCGCGCGCCCTACTGCAGGCGTGCGGGTGCATAGCGCCCCAACGGCTTGGCGCGATCGCCGCCCGCTTTTCCGCGCCGTTTTTTCCGGGCGAGACGCTGCGCGTGGAGATCTGGCGCGACGGCGACAGCTTGCAATTTCGCGCCGTGGCCCACGAGCGCGACACGGTGGTGCTGAGCAACGGCGTCGCCAGCCTGGCGTATTGCGCAAACGAGAGGTGAAACCCATGTCTGCACTTGAAGCCCATGCCCGGGAGATGCCCGACCGCATCGCCTACCGCATGATTCCCTCCGGAACCACGGTGACCTGGCGCGAACTGGAGCTGCGCAGCCGCAAATGCGCGGCTGCCTTGCTGGACGCCGGCCTGCGGGCCGGCGACGTGATCGCGGTGTTCCTGGAAAACCACCCGCGTTTTTTTGAACTGTTGTGGGCCGCGCATCGCGTCGGCCTGTACTACACCACCATCAGCCGCCACCTGAAGCGCGAGGAAGCGCGCTACATCATCGACAACTGCGACGCGCGGGTGCTGTTCTATTCGAGCCACACGCAGGCCGAAACGGATGCGGACAGCCTGGATGCGCGCGGCGTGTTGCGCGTCCGCATGGACGGCACGGACGCCGGCGCGATCTCTTACGAGGCGTGGATCGGCCGCTATGCCGACGATGTGGCGCTGCCAGAAACCCCGGAAGGCACGGATTTCCTGTATTCGTCGGGCACCACCGGCCTGCCCAAGGGTATCAAGCGTCCGCTATCGGTGGCCAACCGCTATTTCCGGGTGGGGGACGCGCCCAGCAGTGCGTGGAAGGCATTCGACCGCGACACGGTCTATCTGTCGACCGCGCCGTTCTATCACGCCGCCCCGGTGCGCTGGAACATGGCGGCACTGCGCGCGGGCGGCAGCTGCGTGATGATGGAAAAATTCGACGCGGCAGCGGCCCTGGAGGCCGTCGCCACTTACGGTGTCACGCATTCGCAGTGGGTGCCGACCATGTTCATCCGCCTGCTGCGCCTGCCGCGGGAAGTGCGTGAGCGCCATGATTTGTCCACGCTGCGCTATGCCGTGCACGCGGCCGCGCCGTGCCCGGCCGACGTCAAGGAAGCCATGATCGCGTGGTGGGGCCCGATCCTGTACGAGTACTACAGCGGCACGGAACTGGTGGGGCGCACGTCGCTGGGCTCCGAGGAATGGCTGACGCATCGCGGGTCGGTCGGCCGGCCGGAGTTCGGCCAGGCTCACATCATGAGCGAGGACGGGATGAACGAACTGCCCGTGGGACAGCCTGGCGTCATCTACTTTTCCGGCGGCGGTTCCTTTGAATACCACAAGGATCCGGACAAGACGCGCGGCGCCTACAACGCGCGCGGCTGGGCCACCTACGGCGATATCGGCTACCTGGACCAGGATGGCTATCTGTATCTGACCGACCGCCTGTCCAACATGATCGTGTCGGGCGGGGTCAACATCTATCCGCAAGAAGCGGAGAACCTGCTCAGTACGCATCCCGCGGTGGCCGACGTGGCGGTGGTGGGCGTGCCGAACGAGGAGTTCGGCGAGGAGGTGAAGGCGGTCGTGCAATTGCGCGATCCCGCCGCCGCCAGCCCCGAGCTGGCGCAGCAACTGATCGCCTATTGCCGTGACCGGATCTCGCCCATCAAGTGCCCCAAGAGCGTGGATTTTTCTGGCGACATGCCGCGCACCGAGACCGGCAAGCTGCTCAAGCGCCTGGTCAAACAGCGCTACTGGCCGCAAGCGTAGGCGGCCCACCATGACAGATCAGGAGACGGCATGAACCAGCAGCGCAGACTTTTTTCTGCGGACCATGAACTGTTCCGCGACACCGTGGCGCGTTTTATCGCGGACGAGATCACGCCGCACCACTACCAATGGGAACAGGACGGCCTGGTGCCGCGCGATCTGTGGCGCCGGGCCGGCGCGGCTGGCATCCTGCTACCCAGCACCCCCGAGGAATACGGCGGGGGCGGCGGAGATTTCCTGCACACCATCATCGTGGTGGAAGAGATCGCCCGCGCGCTGGCCACCGGGGTCACCGGCTTCACCACCCATTCCGACATCGTGGCGCCCTATCTGCTGAACTTCGGCACCGAGCGCCAGAAGCAACGCGACCTGCCCGGCATGGCACGAGGCGACATCGTTGCATCCATTGCGATGACCGAGCCGGGGGCGGGCAGCGACGTCAAGGCCATACGCACCACGGCGGTCAAGGCGCAGGGCGGCTACGTCATCAACGGCCAGAAGACGTTCATTACCAATGGCTTTCACGCCGACCGCGTGCTGGTGGTGGCCAAGACGGACCCCGGCGCCGGCGCGCGTGGCATCAGCCTGTTCTGGGCCGATACCGCGACCAACGGATTCACGCGGGGACGGCTGCTGGACAAGGTCGGTCAGAAGGCGCAGGACACGGCCGAGCTGTTCTTCCAGGATATGTTCGTGCCGGACGAGGACATGCTGGGCGAGCCGGGGCAGGGCTTCGGCTATCTGATGAAGGAACTGGTGCGCGAACGCCTGATGATCGCGGTGCGCTGCGCCATGGCGCTGGAGAGCGCGCTGCAATGGACTGTCGACTACACCAAGCAACGGCGCGCCTTCGACAAGGCCCTGATCGACAACCAGTACATCCGGTTCAAGCTGGCCGATATCAAGACCCTGGCCGCCGCCACCCGTGCCTTCGTCGACGGCTGCGTGCAGCAATACCTGGACGGCGAACTCGACGCCGGGGGGGCGGCCATGGCCAAGCTGTGGGCGTCCGAAGCCACCAGCGCGATCGATGATCTGCTGCAGTTCCACGGGGGCTACGGCTACATGCGCGAATACCCCATTGCCCGCGCCTACACCGACGTGCGACCCAACCGGATCTACGGGGGCGCCTCGGAAGTCATGCGCGAACTGATCGCCCGCACGCTTTGAACGCTCTTCTTCGACTTCGACTGGAACAGATCCCAACATGACCAAGCATCTTTCGAAATCGGTCGCCATTGTCGGCGCCGCCGAATCCGACCTGGGGAAAGTCCCCGGCATGACCTCGCTGGACCTGCAGGCGCAGGCGGCCGCCCGCGCCCTGCGCGATGCCGGGCTGACGCTGCAGGACGTCGACGGCGTGTTCGCACACGTGGACGACAAGTTCGCCGGCCTGCATCTGGCGGAATACCTGGGCATACGGCCGCGCTACGTCGATTCGACCAGCGTGGGCGGCATGTCCAGCGTCATGCACATCCGCCACGCCATGGCGGCCATCGAGGCCGGCATGTGCGAGGTGGCGCTGGTGGCCTACGGCAGCACCCAGCTGTCGGACGGCACGCGCAAGGTGGGCGGCACGCCCGAAGACATGCGCATGCCGCGCGGCCAGTTCATCACGCCCTATGGGCAATTGAGCCCCATCGGCTATTACGCGATGGTGGCGCAGCTGCACATGCAGCGCTACGGCACCACCCCCAAGGACCTGGCCGAAGTGGCGGTGGCGGCGCGCAAGTGGGCGCAGCTCAACCCCAAGGCCTACCGCCGCGAGGACACCTCGATCGAGGAAGTCATGGCTTCCAAAATGATCGCCGACCCCTTGCGCCAGCGCGACTGCTGCCTTGTGACCGATGCCGGCGGCGCCGTCATCGTCACGTCCGCCGCCCGCGCCCGCACGCTCAAGCGGCCGCCGGTCTACGTGATGGGTATTGCCGAATCCTTCTCGCACCACTACACGCCCTTCAATACGGTGGACTGGTTGGACACCGATGTGGCGCAGACGGCGGATGCCGCGCTGGCCATGGCCGGCGTCACGCGCGCGGACATCGACGTGGTGCAGATCTACGACCACTTCACCATCGGCGTGATCCAGTCGCTGGAGGAGCTGGGATTCTGCAAGCGCGGGGAGGGCGGCGCCTTCGTGGCGGATGGGCGTCTGGCTCCCGGAGGCGACTTCCCCATCAATACCTCCGGCGGCGGTCTGTCCTACAACCATCCGGGCCAGTTCGGCATGCTGCTGCTGCTCGAGGCCGTGCATCAACTGCGCAAGGAATGCGGCGAGCGCCAACTGCCCAAGGCTGAACTGGCCCTGGTGCATGCGCCCGGCCTGGTTTTTTCCTGCAACACCACCCTGATACTCGGAGTCTGACCATGGACCAAGCCCAACGCCCGCTGCCGCAACCGACCCGGATCACCCAGCCCTACTGGGATGCGGCGAAGGACCACCGCCTGGTCGTCCAGCAATGCGGCTGCTGCAAAACGCGGCAGTTCTATCCGCGTGAATTCTGCACGGCCTGCCTGTCGGACCGCATCGAGTGGATCGAGTCCGCCGGCCGGGGGACCGTCTACACCTACACCATCAACCGGCGCCCGAGCAACGCGGCCTTGAGCGAGAAGGTGCCATATGTCGTCGCCATGATCGACCTGGACGAAGGCGTGCGCATGATGGCCAACATTGTGGATTGTTCAGACGAAGCGATCAGGATAGGCGCCCGGGTGCGAGTGTGCTTTGAGCAGGTCTCCCCCGAGATCACATTGCCGCAGTTCAGATTGGAGGCCTAGTGTCCGTGGCCGTCGCCCTTTTCTTTCAAGCGAATCGGGGCGGACGCTACCGCTGCGGCTGACGGCCTTGCGGGCACTTTTGCAGCCATTCGACCACGAACTCCCCGGATTCGTGGATATGGGTACGCATGGCCGCGCGTGAGGCGGCGGCGTCGCGCGATGTCAGCGCCTCGACGATGGCCGCATGGTGTTCGATGTTCTTCTTCATGCGGGTCTCGTACATGCCCAGCACGGTCATGTTGAGGAGGTTCCTGGTGTAGTCGGTGTGCAGATCCTTGATGATGCGTTCCAGCGACGGGTTGTCGGCGGCGCGGAAGATCAGGGCATGGAATTCTTGGTTCTTGAGGACCCAGTGCCGCATGGACGCGGCGGCGTGGCGCGGCGCGCCAGCGCCGCCCGCATTGACCTCGGCATACAGCGCGGAGACGGCCTGCGCGCATTCGGCGTGGGTGGCGTGCAGCCGTTGCAGGTCTACGTCGGAAATCCCGTGTGCCGCAAGCTCGGCGGCCATTCCTTCCAGTTCGCCGCGCAGCCAGTAATTCGCGCTGATGTCCTTGACGGTTGGCGCGACCACCGTGGCGCCGTAGCGAAGCTGCTGCACGATCAGGCCCTTGATCTCCAACTGCCGCAATGCTTCGCGCACTGGCGTGCGGCTGACGTCGTATTCCTCGGCCAGGGTTTCCTGTCGCAGCTTCTGCCCGGGAGCATAAGCGCCATTGAAAATCTTTGCGGATATGGATTCCACAAGGTGCTGCAACAGCTCTTCTGCGGCGGGATATGCGCGTTCCATAGCCTGACTCCCCAATTCGGTAACGGTCATGCGGTTATTTTGCGGGCTCCCCGGAGAATACCCGCCGCCACTTTTTCTGCTCCATGCGCATGCGTTCCAGGAAGACCTGCGAATCCGACGGCATGGGCTGGCTACCCTGCGCATACAGCTGTGCCATGCCTTGGCTCTTCGCTACGGCCTGCATGGCGCGCTCCAGCCTGTCGAGTATGTCCTGGGGCGTCGCGGCGGGTGCGACCAGCCCGGAAATCGAGCCTACATCGAACTCGATGCCCAAGCTTTCTCGGACGGCGGGAACGTCTGGCAGGTTCGGCACCCTTTGATCCGACGTCACGCCTAACGCCCGCATCTTTCCGGACTGGATGAACGGCCCGACGACCACGGTCTCCACCGCGGTCACGTCGACCACGCCGGACAGCAGGGCGGTGGCGGCTTCGGCACCGCTTTTGTAGGGCACGTGCATCAGGGCGGCACCGGTTTGATGCTGCATCAGGGCGAAAACCTGGTGTATCGAAGTACCCTGGCCAGAACTGGCGAAAGAAACAGCGTTGGGGTTGCTGCGGGCTCGCGCGATCAACGCGGGAAAATCCTGGATCTGCGAGTTTTCCGGCACCACCAGGGCCAGAGGCGTGTTGGCGATCATCGAGATGTAGGCAAAGTCCTTGAGCGCGTCGTAGTTCAGCTGCTTGTGGATGAGCGGATTGACGGCGACGATGCCATTGGTGATCACCATCAGCGTGTAGCCATCCGGCTTTGCCCGAGCCACGATGTCCGCGGCGATGTTGCCGCCGGCGCCGGGTTTGTTCTCCACGACCACGGGCTTACCCAGCTCGGCTTGCAGCTGTTTGGCCACCGTGCGGGCAGTAAGGTCGGTGATTCCGCCCGCGCCGAAGGGCACGACCAGTGTGATGGGCCGGTCCGGCCAGGCGGTGGCGGCCAGGGCCGGAGCGGATGGCGTGAAGGACAGCGAAAGCGTCAAGGACGCGAGGCCGGTGCGCAGTTTCGGGGCGTGCATGGTGTTTGTCTCCTGGGAATTTTCTAGTTTTAGGCGGACGGCCTGTCGGGGCCGCCCGTCGGCCTGCGGCTATCAGCGTTCGAGATCCTGCTCGGTGATTTCCGGCACCTCGCCCTTGATGTTCATGCGGCCTTCGTAGACCGGCCGGCCGCCGGTCGTGGGGCCCTGGTACTGCACGAAGAACAAGGTGCCGCCCGTCTCGGTGCTGAGCGCTTCCTCGATGTGCGGATCCGGATGGAAGACGACGGTACCGGGGCCGTACTGTTTGCCCCCCATGTTGAATTCCCCCTCGATGACGTACCAAACCTGGGCGAAGTCGTGCTTGTGGAGGCGGAATCCCGCGCCAGGTTCATAGCGCAAAAAGCCGGCATTGGGTTCGGTGGGGCGCTCTTCCCGCGTGTGGAAGAGGAACTTTGTCTTGTTCTTGAATCTGCCCATTTCCCATTTCATGTCTTCCGACCTGCGGTATTCAGGCATGTGATGGGTGTGCGCGTGGTCGAGAACGTCGTTGCCGCTCATGGCTTGCTCCTTGGTGAATTGGCGAGGAAAGTCTATAGACCTTGCGCAGGAATTACTGGATACAAGATTTGCCATTGGCGGTTCGGGCGGGAGATATCAGGCACCCAGGAAATAGGTATTGGACCGGCTTGTGCGGCCTCCCTAGACTGCAAGTCGACAGGGAGAATCGAGCTATGCACTTGAAGGGAATCATTGGATATCTGCTTACGCCTTGCGACCACGGCGGTCGGATAGACCATGCGCTATTGGAGGCACACGTCGAGCGGCTGATCGGCGAAGGCGTGCACGCCCTGGCGCCGTTGGGCAGTGTGGGCTGCCTGCCGTACTTGGGCGATGGCGAACGCGAAGCTGTCATCGACACCGTCATCGGCGCGGCGCAGGGACGGGTGCCAGTGCTTGCGGGCGTGTCCAGCCTCAGCACGGCCAGCACCGTGCGCCACGCGCGCTATGCCGAGCGCGCGGGCGCGGCCGCCTTGCAGATCTTGCCCAGCACCTACTGGAAACTGACCCAGGATGAGATCCATGCCTACTACCGCGAGGTCTGCGAGTCAGTATCCACGCCGGTGATGATTTACAACAACCCCTTCACTACGGGCATGGACCTGTCTGTCGAGTTCCTGGCACGGCTGGCCGAGCTGCCCAATGTCACCATGGTCAAGGAAAGCAGCCCCGATCCGACAAAGATCGCGAGGTTGCGCGCGGTCTGTCCGGCAAAGACGGCCGTGTATATCGGCCTGAACTGCATGGCGCGAACGGGATTCGCGGAAGGCGCGGCGGGCTGGTGCACCGCATCGGCCAACGTCAGCGCGTCGTACGCCCTGAATCTCTACCGCTGCGCGATGGCCGGCGACGCGCGCGGCGCGGACGAGTGGTTCGCCCGGCAGATCGACCTGTTGAACTTCCTTATGGACCATGGATTACCAAGGACCGTCGCTGCGGGCCTGCAATTTCGTGGCTTCGACCCCGGCCGGCTGCGCGCGCCGCTGTCACCTCTGACTGCGGACCAGGAACAACGACTTCTTGAAATCCTCGGAAAAATGGAGCTAGTCAAATGAACAAGGGATTGCGCCGCTGGACGGCAGCTTTGTTGGGTATGGTGATTCCGGCCGCGGCGGCCTGGGCGGGTCCTTATCCCGATCAGCCCATCCGCCTGATCGTGCCCTTTGGCGCGGGCGGCGTGACGGATACGACGGCGCGTGTGTTCGCCGAGGGCCTGACGCGCGAACTGGGCCAGCCCGTCGTGGTGGAGAACCGTGGCGGGGCGGGGGGTTCCATTGCGGCAGGCGCAGTGGCCAAGTCGCCGACCGACGGCTACACGCTGCTGGTGATCACCAACGGCATGGTCGCCGTCAATCCGCTGATCTACAAGAAGCTGCCTTACGACCCGAACAAGGACTTCACCTACGTTGCCATGCTGGCCAATACGCCTACCGTGCTGGCCGTGGGCGCGGACAGCCCGTACCTGTCGCTGCCGGAGGTCATCAAGGTGGCCTCGGCGCAGACAGACAAGATCGCGTTTTCCACCGCGGGAGAAGGCTCTGACAACTATCAGGTGCTGGAGCTGCTGCAACAGGCCACCGGGGTAAAGATGCTGCACGTGCCCTACAAGAGCGGTTCGGAGTCCATGACGGCGGTAATGAGCCGTAACACGGACATGACAGCGGTTTCGGCCGTCACCGCCGTGGGATTCATCGAGGCGAGGCAGATCCGTCCATTTGCCGTGACCTCGTCGCGGCGCCTGCCCAATCTGCCTGATATTCCCACGGTGAAGGAAGTGTTGGGCAAGGACGTGGAGGGCGGGTCGCTGTCTGGCATTGCCGTGCCCAAGGGCACGCCTGCCGATGTCGTCGCGCGCCTGAACACGGCGATTGCCGCGGTTGCCAAGAGCGCCTCGGTGCAGGACAAGATCTATGCGCGCGGCAGTGAGCCTGTGGACGGAACGCAGGAAGCGTTTGAACGGAAGGTTCTCGCCGAACAGAAGAAATGGGCGGGCATCCTGTCCCGCCCGGCGCAGTAATTTCCCGGTGTTATGCGGCTTGCGGACCTAGCAGCTCGCGCGCCAAGTCGATGAACCAGTGGACGGCGGGGTTCATCGACTCGGCCGGCGCCGCCAGCGCCATGGCGTAGGTCACCGGCGCGTTCGATTCGTCGGCGAGGTCTACATAGGCCACGTTGTCGATGGCGATCCGACGCAGCGCCGCCGGGACGATGGCGACGCCCAGTCCGGCCGCGATGAGCGGCAGGCTGATGAGGGCGTGGGATGATTCCTGCAAGACCCGTGGATGGAACCCGGCGCGCTGGCACGCCGCGACGATTTCACCTGCGAAGCCGGGGCTGTCGGAATGCGCGAGCGTTACCAGTGTTTCGTCCATCAGGTCCGACAGCCTGACCCGCTTCATGCCGGCCACGTGATGGCCAGCCGGTACGGCCAGCACCAGCCTCTCCCGCTGCAGGGCGGTGATCGCGATACCCGGCACGCCGGACGCAGGCGGCACCAAGAACGCCGCGTCCAGTTCGCCGCGCTGAAGCCCCGCCAGAATGCTGACGGTGCTGCCGCTGCTCAGGCGCAGGCGGATATGGGGAAAGCGTTGAGTGAATTCCGGGAGAATGCGCGGCAGCAGGTGAAGGGCAGCGCTGGGCACGGCGCATACCCGCAGGGCGCCCATGCGTCCCTCGGCTGCATCGCGCGCGGCTTGCAACGCGGCATCGGCGCCCTCCAGCAGCCGCTTTGCTTCGCGCAGGAAGGCGCCGCCGGCGACGGTAAGGCGCACGCCCAGGCGATCCCGCTCGAACAGGTCGGCCCCGATTTCAGCTTCGAGCCGCTTGATGGCAACGCTGAGCGGCGGCTGGGTCATGTGCAGCCGCGCCGCCGCCTTGCGATAGTTCAGTTCCGTGGCCAACACGACGAACTGCCTGAGTTGCCTGAAATCCATTTTGGTCTCTGCGTGCGGCTTGTTGAAATGGCTGCCGTGTCATGCGCGCAGCCGTCAGCCATGCGCGCGCTGGAAATGTGTCATGAAGTCGGCCAACGCGGCCGCCGCGGGCAGGTCGACCGCGTTGTAGAGGCTGGCCCGGATGCCACCGGTATGCGAATGCCCCTTCAGGCCCATCAGCCCGGCGCTATCGGCCTGGCGCAGAAACAGGGGCTCCAGCGCCGAGTCGGCCAGAAAGAACGGTACGTTGTTGATAGAGCGGAATTCTGGCTGCACCTTGTTGGCGTAAAAGCCGCCGCTGGCGTCGATCGCGCGGTACAGCAACCAGGCCTTGGCCTGGTTGCTCTGGTGGATGCGTTCTATCCCGCCGTTGCGACGGATCCAGCGCAGTGTCAGTCCGGTCAGGTACCAGGAAAACGTGGCGGGCGTGTTGAGCATGGAATCTGCGCGCGCCGCGTGTGAGTAGCTCAGCACATCGGGTGTGATGGACATCGCGCCGTCCGGCAAGGCTTCGTCCACCACCACGACAGTGACGCCGGCTGGCCCCATGTTCTTTTGCGCGGCAGCGTAGATGAGACCGTGCCGGGATACATCGATAGGCTTGGACAACAGGCTGGAGCACGCATCGCACACCAGGGGCACCGGCGCCTTCGGCGCGGCGGCGAACTGTACGCCGTGCACGGTCTCGTTTTCCGTGTAGTGCAGGTAAGCGGCGTCGGGATCCAGCCGCCATTGCCCGGGAGCGGGAACATGGTCAAAACCGGTCGGCTCGCTGCTCGCCGCGACGCGGACTGCACAATAGCGCCTGGCCGCCTCGATAGCCTTGCCGGACCAGAGGCCGGTGTGAAGGTAGTCTGCCGAAGCCTTGCCGCGCAGCAGGTTCATCGGCACTTGCGAGAACTGCAGCGATGCGCCGCCCTGCAGGAAAAGCACCTTGTAGCGGTCCGGCACCTGTAGAAGGGCCCGCAGGTCCTGCTCGGCCCGCCGCGCGATATCGATGAACACGCCAGACCGATGGCTGATTTCCATGACGGACATACCTGTACCGGCAAAATCGAAGAACTCTTCGTGTGCTTCCTGCAGAACTTCAAGCGGCAGCGCGGCGGGACCTGCACTGAAATTGTATGACCTTGCCATGATTCCTGATCCTGCCCCGCCAGGCGCGGGCTCAAGCATTGTTGCGCCCGCGTAACCGTGGCGAGCGGACGAGTCTACGAACAGAATGGCCGGCCTGGACAGGCCAGTTTTACTTTAGTGAGCAGACCGCATGGCTAAGAGGTTCGAACTGGACCGGCTCGCGGGAACCTCATGTATCGGTTTGGGCGTGCTCACGGCCAAGGGCACGCGCTCGGCGCCCTGACGCGCTATCTCATCCGCCCCGAACCTCCGCTTCTGGCCGGGAGCGGACGCTCGAGGACGTCCGCTTCCGACCCGAAGAACGCTTTAGGCCAACGCCTCGTGTGGAAATGGCGAGCTGAATCCGATGCTGGCGCTATCTGGAGGCGCCAGAAATCGCAGATTGCGCGCCCTGCGGTGTTAATGCGGGAGGGGCGGTGGACAGCAAGCCCAGGTCGCCGAATATAGCGCGTACGATTTTCATGCGCGCAGCGGCATCCTGGCTTTTCTTAACGTCAATGTTGAGCGCAAAATAGAAAACCTCTCCCTGCCGTTCCAGGTAGCCTACGAGCCAGCCCGTTTGCGGTGCGCCTGGTTCGCCAAGTCCGGCCCATCCTGTCTTGCCACTCAGGCGGTAGTCGGGTGTCTGTTCCAGGACGAGCATGTCTTTGGTCATCTGCACCGTCCGCTCGGCCAGGCCGAATTGATTGACATAGAACCGACGCAAGAATTCCACCTGCTCGTTCGCGGAAATTCTGAGCGAACCGGTTAGCCAAAATTGGTCTATGCCTCCAGAAATGTTCCGGTTGCCGTAGTTGAAGCGGTCGACATAAGCCTGCATACGTTCGGCGCCAATGCGCCTGGCGATTTCCTGGTAGTACCAGACGGCGGAGTTTTGTAGCGCCGATTCAAGCGTATGGTTTTGCGCCCATGCCGCCGGCCACCATGGTTGGCGAGGTGCGAGTTTACTGTCCCACTTGATTTCGAAGTCCTTGCTTTCCGCTTCACCTGTTTCCAATGCAATGAGCGAATTGGGAATTTTGTAGGTGGACGCTGGCAGATACCGTTGAGCGGCCCTGGCCTCGTCATGGCGCCGAAACTCTCCGGTCTGTCCGTCAAGAAGGACGAACGTGCCCTCTACTTGCTGCTCTTGAAATCTCGCTCCAATATCAACCACTGGTAGTTCGGCTTGAGCACCTGCCGATCCGAGCAACGTTATTAGCAGCGGCAATGCTGCTTTGGCAAACCGACGAAATTTCGACTTCATGTTATCTCCGTGATTGTCATGCGGGATGCATGTGGGAGCCAGAATATGCGTGTGTCTCACGAGCTCCAATCAGGTTGCCGTAACCTCTGTAACATGGCGGAATGACTCGGATAATCCAAATCGATTTAGGCCGTCCACTTCTCGTGGACGGCATGCCTGCGCGGTATCAGTCGGTTTGGCTGCTGCTAAGAGTCTGGTACGCGCAGCAAACAGGTGAGGTGTCAGTGCCGGGGTCATCATTGCAGGCCCGATACCCGGGGAACTCCAACCTTCGCATGCTTGTTTCCCGTGCTTTTCGTGATTTCGCAACGTGGGGGGTGGATGTCGGGTGGGGAAATTCCATTGACCTGCCCCCTGCCTTGCTCAATGCATCACGCCGCAGCCAGGGACCATTCTGGATGACGCAAGCGCAGGCAGATAGGGTGCTGTGCCGCCACGGCGCGGAGCCTGCAAGCCTGGACTTCGTGGCGAACTTTCTCGGCCTGAGCGGGCATGTACCCCCGCGCGCAGATCTTTTGCAATACGTGACCCAGGATGGGGACTACTGGAATCACCTGACCCAGGCCATGCGGCTCGCGCGAGATGGCATGGCGGCGACGGGTATGAGTTGGGCTGCGAGTTATCGGGCGGCAGACCGAACGGCACTGGACGACTTTCAGCGAGCGTTGGCCATACTCAAAGAGAGTCTCGCATGGCGTCGTCACGGTGACATAAGGCGCAGCGAGGCCGCGTTAAACAGGCTGGGGCGTATTCTCCAGTCACAAGGCGTCGGTCCTTCCATGCCGACCTTGTCGGCAATGGCGTCGGTCGCCTCGGCCTGGAATAGCTATGCGCGCGGGGATATCAGGCAATCTCATGCCGGACTGGACCGTCTGGTGGCGGACCAGTTTCTGGCGCCTGTAATTCGCTACAACCCCCGCGTGCGCTTCGAATATCTGAATTTGCGTGCCTTGCTGCATAAAGGCAGCGCTCTCGAGGACAAGAGTACTGATCGAGTCTTGAAAATGAATGAGGCGGAGAAGGCGATCTGCGCCTTGTCAGAAGCGCTGCAGGCCGCTTACGAGGCGGACTCTGTCGAGGCCGCTCAGGATGTGGCGGCAAACATCGGATGGACGTTGTGGCTATTTTGGCAACAGCGACTGCTTGCTGTACTCAACGACCAGAACGTTCACACGGTGCAAGGATTATCGCTACGCTGGCTGGGGCTATCGGAATGGATTTGCGACCGCTTTGGCGTCGGTGGCAGTTCTGCCTGGAATACAGTGTTCGTACTTCGCATCGCTCGTGGTAGCTGTGATGACAAAAGCGGGGACTTGAAGCGATTTCAAGCGCAGTCGCCCCTTCCCGTGGGCAAAATGTTAGAGGCAGTCAAGCCGTTCCAAGCCGCCTTTTCGCGTGCCAAGGGCTACGTAGACTGGTCGAATGTCGCGGCCTTCACGCTTGAGGAGAATGATGCAGGCCGAGTTTTCTACGGGGCTCATCAAGTGGCTAACCTGCTGCTTGAATTCGTTTGGTATCGCACTCATAGCGAGGGGCTGAGTCGCCAAGTTTTCGCTGCGGTGGAGCGGCTTGCACACGTAGTGCAAGGTTTGGGTCCGGGGCAACGACGCTTTTTCAGGGAAAGCCTCAAAGCCTTACCTCAGTCGCTCCAGATAGCCGCAAAGGATGCGGCGGCGTCATGAGCATATCCTCAACTGAAATCCCTCTGCCCAGCTACATCTTCTGCGTCGGCCTCGGATTGACGCAGGCATCGCGCGATCAGCCGCTCACGGAGCCGTGGATTACGGCGTTTTTGATGGCGACTGCCGCCTTCGACATTCCTACGTTTGGAAGAATCGCTTGGGGCGGCATGGGTCAAGGGCACTTGACGGCTCGCCGTCCATGATTTCCTCGCTGGCTAGACGGCCCACTATGGCCGCCAACGTAACGCCGGGGTGCATTGCGCAAACATATACGCCGCCGATTTTGGGTAGATAGCCAATGACAGGGATGCCATCGGCAGGCATGGGTCTGAATCCGACGCAGGCCAATTCCGGGTCAAGGTACGCACCGCCATGAAGTTCGTTCTGAATCGCCTTAGCGGTTCGTAGCGCCATCGCTGCTGGCTGGTTTTCCAAGGCGTCGTCCAAGTAATCTTCCGCCGCCAATAACGCGCCGTCCGAGCCTTGCCTGACTTCCATTTCCGGGCTCGAGATCAGGGTTTGGACAAGGTTGAGGGGTGACTTATAGCGAATGAAAATGGCAGGAGACGCTTCTATCGGAAGAGGCGCTTCAAGCATCTCTGTGAGCTTCGCGGTGCCTGTTCCGGCTGCCAGTACGACAATATCGGCCTCAATGATGCCGATGGCGGTGTTAACTCCCGTCACTGTTGCGCCCAGGTTTTCGAAGCCGAGAACGCGTGTCTGAGTAAGAACCCTGGCCCCATTTGCCTGGGCTCCTGCGATCAACGCGTACGTTGCTTCCGCCGCATCCAGCGCCCCTTCATCGGCGGCGTACGAAGCAGATTGCGGAGGGTTCTTGAGTTTCGGCTCAAGGTCGATAATTCGCGATCGGGACACCACCTTTTTCGAGGCCTGCTTGTCCGATCCCGGCAGCGATTTTCTTGAGCTTGCGCTGTAGGATAAAGCGCCTGTCCATCGGACTTTCAGGCCAGGAAGCTGCGTTTCCAGGCGGCGGTACGCTTCGATTGCGGCGCCGCGTAATGGTGCGATTGGGTCGGATTCGTGGTGCGAGGCGTTGATCCATGCGAACGAGGTTCCCGTCACGCCTGAGGCGATGCCTTCCGCCTCAACCACGGTGACCTTCGCGCCTTTCACTGCCAAGTGATACGCCAGTGACGCGCCAACGATGCCAGCACCGATGACAACGACTCGTTTGGCCAGATCATTTTCCACGTCAACGTCCTTTCCAAGGATCTGGGGCTGGCGGATACACAGGGGTGGGACGATGACATGAGAGTCAGATTGAAAATCTGGATGACAACGACCCCGAACTTCTATTTGTGAAGCTCCTTACGGGGCTTTCATCTCCTTCTCCTTCTCTTTCTTCTCCTTTTTTTCTCCATCGTAATGGGACTTGATGGCGAGATACATGCCCGTGCCCAACACGAGGAGCTTGAACGTACCGAAGACTACAGGGACCCAAAAATTCATCATTTCCTCAAAGCGCTGCTTCAGCAGCTTCATTTATTACTCGTGGCCAGGCAACAACAAACGAACGATAGCCGTGAGGGCCACGAAATGAAGACGGTCAAAGTCTACCGCCAAGCGCCATACAAGTTGTTGAAATGGTCGATTTGTACGTGTTATCTGACCGGCGCAGTTTTGGAAAAAAACCACGCATCAGTTCAATCAGTTCAGGCATGTCTGTCCCATGTCGCATCGCTCGTCGCCAGGTCGAAACCCTCGTCCAGCCACCCGGTGATCCCGCCTATCATCACCTTCACCGGCCGCCCCAACTGGGCAAATCGAATTGCGCCGCGCGTGGCACCGTTGCAGTGCGGTCCGGCGCAGTACGTGACAAAGAGCGTATCCACGGGATAGTTCACGAGTTTCGATTTGACGATCTTGCCGTGCGGCAGATTCAGCGCGCCCGGCACGTGGCCCTGCGCGAACAGGGCAGGGCTGCGGACGTCAAGCAGAACGAAGCCGGGTGCGCCACTGGTAAGCGCGCTGGCTACGTCGGAACAATCGGTCTCGAACTGCATCGCCGCGCGGAAGTGGACAAGCGCGGCTTCGCTGTGGGCGGCGGGTATCGCGGTGACGGCGTTGGGAGTCGACATGGTTGGGCTCTGCAGAAATGGTTCGGAAGTAAAGCGCCTGGAAAGCAGATTCAGGTGCCTCATTCTGGCGGTTGGCAGACATTCGCAGTAGTGGCGTAATTGCCATTATTCGGTAACATCACGCCATGACTAATCATCTTGTCGTTGCGCTGGCTTACGACCGGCTGTGTACTTTCGAATTCGGGTGCGTGACGGAACTCTTCGCGCTGGAACGCCCCGAGCTGGGTGTCGATTGGTATCGCTTCGCCGTCTGCGCAAGCGAGCCCGGCCCGCTGCGCGCCGCAGGCGGCATCACGGTCGCCGCGCCGTACACGCTCAAGATGCTGGACCGCGCCGACACGATCGTGGTGCCCGGTTGGCGTGATGCCGACGAATTGCCGCCCGAGGCGCTGCTCAAGCGAATTCGCATGGCCTACCAGCGTGGGGCACGGCTGTGTTCGATTTGCTCCGGCGTGTTCGTGCTGGCCGCGGCCGGCGTGCTCGACGGAAAGACCGTAACCACGCATTGGCGATACGCCGAAGCGCTGCAACGTCGTTACCCGCAAGTGCGGGTTGAGCCGGATGCGCTCTACATCGACGAAGGCCAGATCATCACGTCGGCCGGCTCGGCGGCAGGGCTGGACATGTTGCTGCACCTGGTGCGGCGCGATTACGGCGGGGCCGTGGCGAACCGGGTCGCGCAGCGGCTGGTGGTGGCGCCGCATCGGGAAGGCGGCCAGGCGCAGTTTGTGCCGCGCCCCATGCCTAATGACGAAAGCGGGCGCTTGACGAAGTTGATGGACTGGATGCGCCAGCATCCCGCGTTGCCGCACACGCTGCGCTCGTTGGCGGAACGCGCGGCCATGAGTCCGCGTACGCTACAACGGCAATTTCATGACGCTACCGGCATGGCGCCGTATGAATGGTTGGTGCGTGAACGGGTGGCGGCGGCCCGTGAGATGCTTGAAGCGCAAACGTCCTTGCCGGTCGGTCGTATTGCCGAGTTGGCGGGGTTCGGCTCGGAGGAGTCCATGCGCAGGCACTTTCGGTGCATCGTTCTGACCAGTCCGGCTGCGTATCGGCAGAAATTTGGGCGAGGCGTGGCAGGTGCATGAGTACGTAAAACGGGGCAGTTTTGCGACGCGCGCGCCGGCCAACCGCCCGCGACCCGTTGCCGCCGTTCAATGCGGTTCGTTCCGCGTTATGTGAGATTCAATCCGCCATCGGAAAGCAAAATCTCGCCCGTCAAATAGTTGGATTCAATGAGCATGGATACCGCTTGTGCAATATCTGCAGGGCTCGCCGCCCGCCGCATCGGTGCTCGCTCTCGCCACAATTGCTGAGCCTGCGTCCAGTCAGCAGTCAACGGCGTATCCACAAGCCCAGGGGCGACGGCATTCACACGAATATCAGGAGCAAGTGAGACCGCCAGCAAGCGCGTGACATGATTCAGCGCCGCCTTCGTCGCGGCATACGGGATGGAAGCCCCTTTAGGACGAACGCCCGCATGCGAGCTCACGTTAATCACGCAAGCAGGCACGCCGTCAGCGGCAGACGCCCGCAGTGCGGCCTGCGCTTCCGCGACGATACGAAACGGCGCAATGACATTGACCTCGTGCAGCTCGCGCCAAATGTCAGGAGTGGCAGCTGCCATATCGGCATGAGGAACGACGCGGCTGATTCCTGCATTGTTCACGACCACGTCCAAACGACCCCATTGCGCAACAGCTTCTTGCACCAGTCGTATCCGGTCTGCATCGACAGCGAGGTCTGCTTGCACATAAGCAGCCAAACCCAGCTCACGCGCCATGGAAATGCCGACATCCACAGAGCTACGCGAATGCAGCACGACTGCATAGCCGTCCTTGGATAGCCGGCGCGCTATCGCATTTCCAATACCTGAAGTCGACCCTGTTATGAGAGCAACGCGCTGTGGTCTAGGCATAGAGAAGTCAAATGAAATTGAAGAGGGGTTTGATATACCGCGGGGTGTGCCGCATGCCGATCAATGTTCCACAGTCGCGGAATCCGACAGCATCATGTCGGCGATATTCAGCATCGCCCGCAAGCGATCCATGTGCCGCAGGTCTTGATGGTAGCCAACCCATATATCCCGCGTCGGAGGTTGATCCGGCGTATCGAGGCGCTGTAATCCGGAGACTGCATCTCCCAGCGGCCTTGGCAGCACCGCGATGCCCACGCCCCTCAAGCACATCTGCGCCTGGACCGAACGATTCGTGCTTGTGAACGCGCGTCGGCAGCGCGGAAACCTCTCCAGCACCCAAGCCACATCGGGGAAGTGTGACTGTGCGGTGTTCATCAGAATGACGCCCACGGATGCGGGATTGTCCTGCAAGGCTTGGGCGGTTGCCGCCGACGCATACACCCCATATGGCATTCGCATCAGGCGACGCTGAACAATATCCGGTTCGCTGAAAGGCACGATGCGAAAGGCCACGTCGGCCTCCCGCCGTGAGAGATCGAGTAAGCGATGGCTGGCAATCACTTCCGGCACGACGGCGGGATGGCGATGTATCAACTCGACCAAGACGGGCGCCAGGACATAGCCAGCGAACCAGTCCGCTGACGAGATCCGCAGGATGCCTTCAAGGCGTTGGTCGTTGCCGGTCAGACGCCTTTCCATGGATAGCGCGGAATCCTCCATGGACTCCGCCAGCGCCCGCACGGTGTCACCGGCATCCGTGAGCACCAGGCCGTCCTTTGTTCTCCGAAAGAGCGCCTGCTTGGCTTCGTCCTCAAGCACTTTGATTCGGCGACCCACTGTTGGATGGCTCACGTTCAGCGCCCGGGCGGCTTCGCCGAAGGATCCGCAGCGAGCGACCGCCAGGAAGATGCGTACGTCGTTCCATTCCATGTCTAGCCTGCACGTACAAAAATGTACGAAAAATATACATTAATGTCAGTGGTAGAACAAATTTGTTTTGATCATCATGCGCTCCATGACGAATGTCCTGGCGAACCTGCTGTGCGCTCACGGCCAGGCACGTCTGATTTGGAGCCTTAAGATATGAATACTGAACCCCGGCTCGCAGGAGCACTCGACGCCGCGTTTGCGTCATCGGAACGCGCCGCTGCGAGGGACGCTGGGACGGCAGCCCCTGACCCCCGTCGCTGGCTCGCCTTGGCCGTCCTGTTGACTGGCACGCTCTTGCCACCTTTGGACTTCTTCATCGTCAACGTGGCGCTACCTGCCATACGGACGGACCTGCAAGTTTCGTCCGACGTCTCGCAGTTGGTGATCTCGGTGTATGCCGCCGCCTATGCCGTCACGCTGATCTTGGGCGGTCGTCTGGGTGATCTTTATGGCCGCAAGCGGGTATTTATCGCTGGCATGCTCGGCTTTGGCGTCGCGTCGGCGTTGTGCGGCCTGGCGCTGTCGCCCGGCATGCTTGTCTCCGGCCGGCTGCTGCAAGGGATATCCGCGGCGATCATGGCGCCGCAATCATTGGCGTCGATACACGCCATCTTTCCGGCAGGCGAGAAGAATCGCGCGCTGAGTCGATACGGCGTGACCTTCGGTTTGGCCTCGGTGGGCGGCCAATTGCTCGGCGGTGTGCTGGTTTCGACCAGTCCGTGGGGGCTGGGGTGGCGCAGCGTCTTTTTGATCAACCTTCCCATCATCATCGTTGCCATTCCGGCTGCAATGATGTTGCTGCGTGAAAGTCGCGCCGAACGTTCGCCACGCTTGGACGTGCCGGGGGCGGTGTTGCTGGCGCTTGGCTTGCTGGCGCTCGTGGTTCCGCTTATCGAAGGGCAGCAACATCACTGGCCGTGGTGGTGCATCGTGCCGCTGGCGTCGAGCATGCCGTTGTTATGGCTCTTCTGGCAGTACGAAAAGGCAGAGGAGGGCGCCGGCAGAACTCCGCTGGTTCTGCCATCGCTTCTGGCTGTGCGTGGGTTGCGACGCAGCTTGGCATCAACGTTCCTCTTCTATGCGCTCGCCGCGTTCTTCCTGGTGTTCGCCGTGTACGAACACGCCGGCCTGGGCCACGATGCGTTGACAGCCGGCCTGGCCATCCTGCCGCTTGGCATCGGTTTTTTCCTTGGCCCACTGTGCAGCCCGCACATCGCTCGGCGAATAGGCTCACGCACCGCCGGGTTTGGCATGGTTCTGGAGGTGCTCGGTCTGGTCATGGTCGCAGCGCTGGCGCTGGCCGGCGCGTCGTCGTGGCTGGCGTTGCCTTTGTTTCTGATTGGCGCCGGGCAAGGCATCGCCCTGCCTGCGCTGGTGCGCTTGAACGTGGACCATGTGCAAACACGCTGGGCCGGGCTGGCCTCGGGCTTGGTAAATGCCACGTTGCAGATCAGCGCCGCGGTAAGCGTTGCCTTGTTCGGTGGTCTATTCATCGCTATCGCGCCTGATGGGGCAAGCGCTCAGGACGTGCAGCTTGGATTTGCGGTGGCTTCATTGGCGATAGGCGCGTCACTGGCGCTGGCCGCCGCACTATCCTTTTGCATCGTGGATGCATGCTTCCAAGAGAACGCTCTGTTATGAACACAGCCTTGAAGAATTCCTTGCCTGGTCTCGCCCATAAACGGGCGCTTGTCACCGGCGCAGCGCGCGGCATCGGCGCGGCCATCGCGCTCAAGCTGGCCGAAGACGGCGCGGACGTCGCTATTACGTACGAAAAATCGGTGGAGAGGGCCGAGGCGCTGGCGGCCGAGATTCGCGCCCTCGGTCGCAACGCCGTCGCCATCCAGGCCGATGCGGCCAGCCCTGATGCCGCGAAGGCCGCGGTAGCGCGGACCGTGGAGGAACTAGGGGGGCTGGACATCCTCGTCAACAACGCTGGCGTTCTGATTTCAGGCCCGTTTTTCGAGCAGTCGCTGGAGCAGATAAGCCTGCAACTGGACGTCAATGTGCGCGGCGTGTTCATGACCACCCAGGCCGCGCTGAAATACCTTCCTGATGGCGGCCGCATCATCACGATTGGCAGCAATGCCGGCCTGTCGGTGCCATTCGCCGGCATCGCAGTCTATGCGGCGACCAAATCCGCGATGGAGAGCTTTACCCGTGGGCTTGCGCGTGAGCTGGGTCACCGTGACATCACCGTCAATCTGGTTCGTCCTGGCCCCATCGACACGGACATGAATCCTGCTGACGGCCCACTCGCCGCCTCAATCCTGCCAAGCCTGTCTATTACCCGCTACGGAAAGACCAGGGAGGTCGCCGAAGCCGTCGCCTTCCTGGCGGGGCCTGGCGCCGCGTATGTCACCGGGTCGGGAATCCTTGTCGATGGCGGCATCAGCGCGTGATGCGGAAATCATGAATGGAGAGTAGCGTGAGAGCCGCTCGCCGCTTCGTGGCGAGCGGCTGTTCATGGCCGCAAGCAGTCGTCGACCCCGGCACGCTTTCCTCCCTTTGCTCCTAATTCACCTTGATTCCGAACTCCCGCACAAGAGCATCATTGCGCTCCAGTTCCGTCTTAATGCGTGCACCGAACGCGTCCCCGGCCAGGCCCACGGGATCGGTCCCCATCTCGGCGAGCTTCGTGCGGATCTCGGGCTTGGCCAGCACGGCCAGCGCGGCGTCCTGAAGTTTCTTGATCGCTTCGGCCGGCGTGCCTGCCGGCGCCAGCAGGCCGTACCATGTGGTGGCAATGACCTCATTGCCAGCAGGCCCAAGCACTTCGCTGACGGTGGGGATCTCGGGCGCCAGCGCCGTGCGGGTTGGCTGGGTCACGGCCAGCGCCCGTAGCTTGCCCGCGTGAATCTGCGGCAGCAACGGCGGCAGCCCCGCGATCACCAGTTGCACCTGGCCTCCCAATGCATCGGACACGGCCGGCCCCGCGCCCTTGTACGGAACGTGGATCAGGTCGGCGCCGGTACGGGCCTTCATGATTTCCAAGGCCAGCTGATGCGTGGATCCGGTCCCAGGCGTGCCCGCGCTCAGGGGCGACCCCGATTTTGCCTGTGCGACCACGTCTTTCAGCGTGCCCTGAACCGACGGATGGGCGGCAATGATGTTCGGCGATTCTGCAATCAGCACTAGCGGGACCAAGTCGCGCGTTACGTCATACCGCGTGTCCCGATACAGCGCGGGGTTGACCGTCAGTTCCGGGTTGCCCGCGACCAGTACGGTGTAGCCGTCCGCGCGAGCGCGCACTACGGATTCCGTGCCGATCATGCCGGCGGCGCCGCCTTTGTTTTCGACGACCACGCTTTGCTTGAGCTCGGTGGACATGGCTTGCGCAAGCAGGCGCGCGATGGCGTCGATGCCGCCTCCGGCCGGGTACGACACGACCATGCGTATCGGCTTGTCGGGATACGTGTCTGCCTGCGCCGTTCCTGCCGCCATTGCCGTGGCAGCGGCCAGGACGGCGAGTTGAATACAAAGGCTTTTGCGCGCCAGACGCGCGAACGAATCGAACATGGATGTCTCCTGCGACGCCGGCGTTGAACGCCGGTCTGGTCTTTGTAATGACAAGGATCAATAGAAACGGGGGCGTTCGTTGGGCGCGGGGGTGTTTCCGAAATCTCCGCGCTGCAGGATGGCGTCGCGGCCGCCATGTTTGGCGATCAACTCGGACTGCCGCGTTTTGGCGCGTTGGTCGACGGTCTCGGGAGTGCAGATGGCGCGCAGCGCCCGGTCACATGCAGCGCGTTCGCTGGCATAGCCGGCATCGTCCGCGACGTTGCGCAGTTCTTCCGGGTCGGCTTGCAAGTCGTACAGTTCGGCGGGCAGATCGATGTGGTGTATGTATTTCATCTTGCCCAGGCGCACTGCAAAGGCGCCCGCTACCGACCCGGTCGCGTGATATTCGATCAGCACGCCACGATCCGGCTGTTGCCCCTCGCACAGTTGCGAGAGCGAAACGCCAGGGCGGTCTTCCATCAGGCCGGCCGTGTCTTCCCCTACGGCTTCGAACAGGAAGGGGAATATGTCGACGTGGCTGACGGGGGTGTCCACCGTCTTGCCCGACGGCAGCCCCGCGCCGCTGACAATCAGCGGGCAGCCGGCTGATTCTTCGTACAGGGTCGATTTGCCCCACAACCCGCGCGCGCCCAGGTTGTCGCCGTGGTCGCTGGTGTACACGATGCGCGTATTGTCCTGAAGCCCTGCTTTGTGCAATGCCGACATCACGTTGCCGATCTGTTCGTCCAGGAACGTGCACAAGCCGTAATACGAAGCCAATGCGCGTTGCACGTGCGCGTCGTCTTCGAAGTAGGCGCCGTAGTCCAGGCAGGACGCGTAGTTGCGCACGTACGGATGCAGGTTGTCGCCGGGGCGCTGATGCAGTTTGGGCATGGGCAAGGTGCGATCGGCGTAACGGTAGTAATGCTCGGGAGGCGCCGTCAACGGAAAATGCGGCGCGACAAACGACACGAAGAGCACCCACGGCTTGTTCGTGTGCTTTTGCGCCTCTTCTCGCAGCCACACCTGCGCGGTGGCCGCGATGGCGCGGTCGTAAGTCGTGTAGGTGGATTCGCCAGGCCCGGCGGTGGCGGCCAGCTTTTTGGCATGCCCACGCGCGGCCAAGGGATCGCGCAGCAAGCCGATCAGGTCTCCCTTGCCCTCGACGACATGCATGGGCAGCAGTTCTTCGGAAAAGCCATTGTCTTCGTCCGAACTGCGAAAGTGCAGCTTGCCGATCGAGACCACATGATGTCCGCGGTCGCGAAGCTGGTGATGCCAGCTTTTAACCGAGCCGTCATACGGATCGGCGTTGTCCCAGAACCCAATCTGGTGCACGTACTTGCCTAGCGCAAAGGCCGCGCGTGCCGGCACGCAGATGGGACTGGTGGTGTAGGCGTCGGTGAACAGCGTGCCTCGCTGTGCCAATGCGTCCAGATTCGGGGTATGCACAATGGGATTGCCGTAGCAGCCCAGGACTTTACGGCTATGTTCGTCGGACATGATGACGAGCAGGTTTTGCGGTTTCATGCGGGTCTCCAGTGTTTTTCGGTGTTGTCGCAGGAAAGTCTAGGCCTGGGCTTGGCGGCGCGACGCATAACGAGCTTATATGCGATAAGCTGATCCTTATGACTGCGCCTGTATACGATTCGCTGGATGACGCGCGCCGCGCGCTGGGCCGCTTGACGATGACCGAGTTCCGGACGTTGCTGGCCATCAAGACGGCGGGAACCCTGTCGCGCGCCGCAGTGGCCCTGGGCGTGAGCCAGCCCGCCCTTAGCCAGCATGTGCGTGAGATGGAAAGCAAACTGGGCGTGCCTCTGTTTGTGCGTGGCGCGGGCGGCATGACGCCCACGGCCTATGGCGACGCCGTCTGGCAACTGGCGGCAAGCTTGCGATCGGACATCGGGGTCGCTGCCGAGGCGCTATGGCACGCGTCACGAAACGACAAGCCGCCGCTGCGCATCGGCAGCATGTCGGTCACGTCGGGCGGCATACTGGCGGTGGCGCTGGGGCGCTACGCCTCGGAAGCGGCCAACCCCGCGTGCGTGCTGGTCGAAGGGTCGCGCGAAATCTTGCTTGAGCATTTGCATCACCGGCGCATCGATATATTCGTGGGCAGGTTGACCGACGATGAGCCCGCGCCTGGCCTGCTGCGGGAAACCTTGTTCCAGGACAGTTGCGTCGTCATTTCCTCGTTGCGGCACCCGCTGGCGCGTAAAAGCCGGCTGAACATGGAAGCGCTTTACGATCATTCCTGGATCGTGCCTGCCGAAGACACCAGCTTCTACAAGCAGATTGCGGAGTCGATGCGGCGGGCGGGTGTGGCGCAGCCGGAGGCGCGCATCGCGTCCTATTCCATGCTGGCACTGGCGGCGGTCGTTTCAACATCGGAATTATTGGGCTTCCTGCCGATGTCGCTGTACGCATCGGGAACCTTGTCCAATAGTGTGCGCAGACTGGAAGTGGACCTGGCCTGGACGCCGGCGCCGCTGGGTATCGTGATGTGGCGCGATGCCAGCGTGAACCCGCGCGCGCAGCGTCTGTTGGAAATACTGCGCGCCGTTGCCGGCAGCGCTCGCGCTTCGGCGCCGCATGCATGACTCCCTGATCCTTGAACCATGACGCCACGCCAGCTTCGTTACTTTCTTGAAATCGCCCGCAGCGGCAGTCTGTCGCTGGCGTCCAGCGCGTTGCGCATCGCGCAGCCCGCGCTCAGCCAACACGTGGCGGTGCTGGAAAGCGAGTTGGGCGTGGCCCTGTTCGAACGGCACGCCAAGGGTGTCACGCTGACGGCGGAAGGCAAGCGCCTGCAGCAGCGCGCCGCCTCCATCCTGGACCAATTGGATTCGCTGAAAGCCGATGTGCTGGGCTCAACGGGCAAACCGCGAGGACCGGTGCGGGTATGCCTGGCGCGGTCGTTGGCGCAGGTGGTGGCCGCGCCCTTGATACGGTACGTGGAACAGGAGTATCCCGACATACGGCTATTGTTGTCGTCGGCGCTATCCAGTCAGGTGCGCGCGGCGCTCGAGACGCGGCAACTGGATGTGGCGCTGATGCCCAACGCGTTCGAATTGCCGGGCTTGTCTTGCAAGCCGGTGTACGAGGAAGGGTTTTCGCTGTTCGGCCTGGAATCGATGTTCGAGCGGCCTGGAAAGACAATCGCGTTTGCGGAGATCGGGTCCCGGCCGCTGGTGGCGCCGGACCGCGATCACGATCTGCGGCGGCTGGTCGAGCGTACGGCCGTGGACCTGGGTTGCCCGTTGAACGTGAAATATGAAATCAACGATCCCGAACTGAATTTTGCCTTGGTGCGCGATGGCGTGGCGTTTGCGATCCTGCCCGACAGCGTAGGCCTGGAATTGGGGCTGGGCACCAATACCGTTGGCGCGCGGCGGCTGCTGCGGCCACCCATCAGGCGGATGCAGTCCATCGTGCGCGTAGCGGAAAACGCACCCGGCAACGCGGTGCTGGCCGTGGAACTGGCGTTGCAGAACGTATTGCACACCCTGGTGGAAGACAAGGTGCTGCGCGGCACACGGATATATGAAAAAACTTATACAAAACGCAGATAAATAATATTTGTCTTCAGGGCCGGCGCAACCGTACGCTACCTCCAAAATGGCGCACAGAAAACGCCGATACGGAGACAAGCATGCAAGTCCGACGCAGACAATTCCTGGGCGCCCTGGGCGCCGCCGTGTGCTGTAGCGCGGTGCCCTTACGACAGGCAAGAGCCAATCCCCCGTTACGTATGCTGGTCGGTTTCGCGCCGGGCGGTGCGGCCGACATGGTCGCGCGTGCGCTGGCCGAAGGCATGCGTGCGTCGGGCTACACCACCATCGTCGAAAACAAATCGGGAGCGGGTGGCCGCATTGCGGTCGATTCGCTGTTGACTGCGGGCGCCGATGGCAATTCCGTGCTGTTCACGCCCTCTACGAACCTGACGCTGTATCCCCATCTGTACAAGGACCTGCGCTACACCACGGCGGATTTCACACCGCTGGGCACGGCCAGCGAATTCGATTTCGCATTCGCGGTGGGCGCCAACAGTCCTGCCAGAACACTGCAGGAATTCCTGCAGCTGGCGCAAAAGGACATGCGCCTGGCCGTGTTCGGCACGCCCGGCGCCGGCACTGTCATGAATTTCCTGGGCATCATGCTGGCGAACGCCAGCAACGTCCCCTTGACGCCTATCCCTTACAAGGGCGGATCGCCGGCGCTGGCCGACACCGTGGGCGGGACCTTGCCTGCGCTGATCACAACGCTGCCCAACCTGATTCCCATGCACAAGTCCGGCAAGATCCGGATCCTGGCCACGACGGGGGCCGCGCCGTCGTCCGCGCTGCCCGACGTGCCCACGTTCGCGTCTGCCGGATATCCATCGCTGACGGTGGCCGAATATTTCACCTTGCTGGGACACAAGGGTTTGCCAGGCAACGAGGCCCAGGCATTGACTCGCGCCGTGGCCAACGCCGTGCGTTCGCCGGCCTTTGAAAAGGTCATGCAGCAGCAGTTCTTCGAAACCAAAGTCACCGCGCCCGCCGCCTTGAAACAGCAACTGGAACGTGAATATGCGTTCTGGGACCGGGTCGTCAAAGACAGCGGCTATCGCCCCGAGGCCTGACGCCGCGCGCGTGGTCAGCCAATTTCCAGGATGCACAAATGAAAGGCAAGAACGTCGTCGTCATCATGTCCGATGAGCACAATCCCGAATTCATGGGCTGTTCCGGGCATCCGTTCATCAAGACCCCAAACTTGGACGCGCTGGCCGCGCGGGGGGCGCGGTTTCCGAACGCGTATACCCCCAGTCCGATCTGCGTGCCGGCGCGGGCGGCGTTTGCCACCGGCCATCGTGTTCACCAGACGCGGCATTGGGACAACGCGATGCCGTACCTGGGCGATCCCCAAGGATGGGGGCATGTGCTGCAGCAGCACGGCATCAACGTGGAAAGCATCGGCAAGCTGCACTACCGCAATGAAGAGGATCCGGTCGGTTTCGATGCCGAGCATATCCCCATGCATGTGGTGGGCGGGCACGGCATGGTGTGGGCGTCGATCCGCGATCCTTATTTGCCCGTGGCCGGCCGCAAGCGCATGCTTGGCGACCGTATCGGCATGGGCGAATCGCCTTATACGTCCTATGACCGCTCGGTGACCGGGCGCACGCTGCAATGGCTGCGCGCGGCGGCCAGCCGTGGCCAGCCCTTTGTGTTGTACGTGGGTTTGGTGGCGCCGCATTTTCCGTTGATTGCGCCGCAGGAGTTCTTCACGCTGTACGAGGCCCGGCAGATTCCCCAGGCCAAGCTGCATCCGAAAAACGGCTACGAACGCCATCCCTGGGTGCGGGCCTACGCGGAATTCGAGCGCACTGAAGAAACGTTCCAGGGCGAGGACGAGCGCGTCAACGCCTTCCTGGCGTATTACGGGCTTTGCAGCTTCCTGGACAGCAACGTGGGCGGTATCGTGGACGAGCTTGCTACGTTGGGGCTGGCCGATTCCACCTACGTGGTCTATACGTCGGACCACGGCGACAACGTCGGAGCCCGCGGTTTGTGGGGAAAATCCACGCTATATCAGGAAAGTGTGGGAATCCCCATGATCTTGGCGGGCCCGGACGTGGCGCCCACCGTCTGCGAGACGCCGGTGGATTTGCTGGATCTTTACCCGACGCTGTTGCAGGCCGTGGGCGTGGATCCGGCGCCGCATCAGGGCGCTCGGCCAGGAAAGTCCCTGTTCGACATCGCGCGGCAACGGGTCGACGCCAGCCGTGCGATCCTCAGCGAATACCATGCCGCCGGTAGCAACACGGCGGGCTTCATGCTGCGCAAGGGGCCTTGGAAGTATCACCACTATGTGCGCTTCCAGCCCGAGCTGTTCAACCTGGACTCGGATCCTGGCGAATTGCACGATCTGGCGGGCGACCCGGCTTATGCAAGCGTGTTGGCCGACATGAAGACGGCGTTGTACGCAATCTGCAACCCGGAGGACGTGGACAGGCAGGCCAAGGCCGACCAGGCCGCGATGATCGAACGTTTGGGCGGCCCCGAAGCCGCCTCGATGATGGGCGCTAGCGGGGCAACGCCCGCACCCAAGGTGGAGCAAGCGGCATGACGGTGGATGCGCGGTATCTCAAAGACTGGAGCGGACTGACGCGGGGCGTGCCTGGCGAGGTGCACCGGCCCACGACCACGGACGAAGTGGCGGCTCTCGTTCGCGATGCCGATCAGCAAGGCCGCAAGATCACGATCCAGGGCGGGCTGACGGGGCTGGCTGGCGGCGCGGTGCCGGACGATGGCGATGTGGTCATCAATATGGAGCGCATGAATCGGATTGAATCCATCGACGAGGTGGAAGGAATCATGCAGGTGCAGGCGGGCGCCACCTTGCAACAGGTGCAAGAAGCCGCGGCAGAAGCCGGCTGGTTTTTTCCGGTGGACCTGGGCGCGCGCGGCACTTGCCAGGTCGGCGGCAACGCGGCCACCAACGCCGGCGGCACGCAGGTTGTGCGCTACGGCACGATGCGCGATTCGGTGCTGGGGCTGGAAGCGGTCTTGCCCGATGGGTCGGTGGTGACGTCGTTGACGCGCCTGGTCAAAAACAGTTCCGGCCTGGACTTGCGGTATCTGTTCATTGGGTCCGAAGGCACGCTGGGCGTGATCACCCGGCTGATGTTGCGCTTGCAGCCCGATCCGGGCGCGCCGGCTACGGCCTTGGTGCACGTGCCGGACACGGCGTCCATGGCCTTGTTGTTGCGCCATTTGAAAAAGACCTTGGGCCCGCAACTGACCGCCTATGAATTCATGTCGGCGCAGTTTCTCCTGCGCGCCAAGGACCTGACGGGCGTGTCCTTGCCGTTGTCTGGCGACGCGCCATGGAGCGTGCTGATTCAGGCCAGCGGGCTGGCTGGCATGGATCCGCAAGTGGCGCTGGAAAGTGCGCTGGAACAGGCGTTGGAATCCGGCACGATCAGCGATTGCGCGGTGGCGTCCAGTTTGTCCGATGCGCAGAAATTCTGGCGGCTGCGGGAGTGCATTCCGGAACTGTTGACGGCACTCAAGCCCACGGTGAATTTCGACTGTGGCCTGCCTTGGGCTGAAATGTCGGGCTTCGTGACCGAGGTCGAGGCCGCGCTGAAACAGAAATACCCAGATGCGGTGCACTTGTTCCTGGGACATTTGGGCGACAACAACGTCCACATCCTGACGGGGCCGCACGGCCCCAGCGAATGGCTGGACGTGGAAGAACTCGTGTACAGCGCGCTGCGAGGCCGGCAAGGGACGATCAGCGCCGAACACGGTATAGGTTTCCTGAAAAAGCCGTTCCTGGGCTACACCCGCAGCGAGGGTGAAATTGCATTGTTAAAGCGCGTCAAACGAGCGCTGGACCCCAGAAATACGCTCAACCCGGGCCGTATCGTCGATTGACCGTGGGTGGGCGGGGTGAGCGCTGGGTCGCCAGTCAGGTCCGGCTCGCCGCTATGGCGGCGGAGTTCGGCCAGGCCGCGATAGAAGCCGCCGCAGTTGCACGGGAGAGAGCAGGGTCTCCCCGGGGGCTTCCTGCGGTGGCTCTGGAACATGCCAGATTTGACCGCACTTTTACTGCACTTACCGCAGTGAAGTGCGGTAGGTTGAGGCAAATGGCGGTAACGACACGATGGTGAATGGCCAATGGTGAATGTCCGGCGGTGAATGATCGAAAGCGTATGATCGATGGCGACTGAGCGAAGGCGAATGATCAACGTGATCTAAGATCCTGGCTCTAAGGAAAGCCATGCATCCGCAACTCAACAATCGCCTTCGAGCCAAGCTGCGCCTGCGCCACATCGAGTTGCTGGACGCCCTTGGCGATACGCTCAATCTTCATCACGCCGCGCCTCGGCTGAACCTCAGCCAGCCCGCCACGAGCAAGCTGCTGCAGGAAGTCGAGAAAATCTACGGCACGCCCCTGTTCGACCGTTTGCCGCGCGGCCTGCGCGCCACGGCTGCGGGCGAAAGCGTTATCCGCTGGGCTCGGCTGCTGTTGAATCATGTGGGTGAGTCGGTCGCCGAGGCGCACATGGTGGCCGCCGGGGCATCCGGGCGAGTCCGTGTCGGGACACAGCCGGTGGCGATTCCCACGCTGGTCAACCAGGTGTTGCAACGGGTGCGCGCCACCATGCCGGACCTGGTGGTCACGCTTACCGAAGGTCCTAACGACATGCTATTGCCCGCGCTTGCGCGGGACGAGCTGGATATCGTGCTGGGGCGTCTTTCCCACGATACGCGGTCTGATCTCTATCATTCCGAACGCCTGTATGACGAGCCGGTAAGCCTGGTCGTACGCAAAAAACACCCCTTGCTTCGAAAGCGCAATCTGTCCGCGAAGCATCTTGTCGACGTTCAATGGATACTGCCGCCGGAATTGGCGCCGCTGCGCCAGCAGCTTGATCGGGTGCTTGTGGAACAAGGCTCGAGTCGGCCAACCCCAAGAACCGAGACGACATCGCAAATGATGGTCGAGATCATCCTGAACCAGACGGACTCGGTGGCAGCGATGCCCTTTAGTGTCGCTCGGCTTTACCAATCCCGCGGTCAACTCGATATCCTGCATCTGCCGCTGCCGATCAGCATGCCGCCGGTGGGCCTGCTGCGACACGCGCAGGTCAAGTGTCCGCCAGTAGTGGAATCATTTATCGGGCTGGTGCGGCAAGTGTCCGAGGAACTGAAGGGGCAGGCCGGCGCCGGCCACGGCTTGCACCCGCCTGCATGAGGCGGCTGGGCCCGCCGCGTGTCATTCAATCCACGGTGGCGCCGGATTGCTCCACGATCCGTTGCCACTGCGCCGCCTCGCCGGCCAACCAGGTAGCGAACGCGTCGGGCGAGTCGTCGGCGGCCACGAATCCTTGCTCTGAAAGGTATTGCTGCATCGCCGTCTCTTTCAGCACGGCATGGATCGCGTCGGCAAGGCGCTTGAGGATAGCCGGATCGGTGCCGCGGGGCGCCGCCATGCCCCACCAGTTGCTCAAGATGACGTCGGGCACGCCGGCTTGCGCCGTGGTGGGCAGCTCGGGTTGGACGTCGAGCCGCTGGCGCGATGCGACTGCCAATGCGCGGATACGGCCAGAGGGCAATTGCGCGCCGGCGACGCCATAACCCGTCAGGAACAGTTGCACTTCTCCGCCAAGCAGGCCGGTGATGCCGGGCTGGGCGCCTTTGTAGGGAACATGCGTCATCTGTGCGCCGATGGCCTCCGACAGCGCGAAAGCCGACAGGTGCGGCGTCGTGCCGTTGCCCGGCGAGCCGTAGTTCAGCTTTCCGGGGTTCGCCTTTGCATAGTCGGCGAATTCGCGGAAGGTGCGCGCGGGCACCGCAGCATTGATGAACAGCACCGAGGGCGCGTCGACGACCTTGGCAATTGGTGCCAGCGCTTGCAGCGGGTCGAACCCCAAGTGTTTGTACAAATACTGATTGATCACGAAATTGTTCGTTGCGCCCAGCAGCAGGGTGTAGCCGTCGGGCTTGGCGCGGACCACCTCCAGCGTGCCGATGTTGCCGCCGGCGCCGGCCTTGTTCTCCACGACCAGGGGCTGGCCAAGACGGGTTTGCAGGGCGGGCTGCATTTTACGGATGACCAGATCGCCCGCCGCGCCCGCAGGGTAAGGCACCACGACGCGGATCGGCATCTCCGGCCACGCCGCGTGAGCGGCGGCGCCCCAGGCGGCAGCGCACATGGCGCCGCCGCGCAAGACGGTCAACAAGCGGGACACGGTACGGGTATGCATGGCAAAGCCCCTCGTTGGCGGATGACGGGTCAGAGATCGATGCGCATCAAGTCGTGCGCAAGGCGCAGCGGGCCCGAGTAATGCTGGCGGATGTCGCGCACCACATCTTCCATCAGATGGGGGCCCATCAGCTCCACCGGCAGGTGTTTGGCTGCGGCGCGCTTGAGCACCGGGCTGGTTGAGTCAAAATGCCCGAAATGCGTGGCCACCACGCTCTTTGCGCCGGACTCGGCCGCGATCAGCCCCAGGCCCAGCGGACTCGTGTGCGAGAACGTGCCTACGCCGGTTTTTGCGCGGTGGTCGATGAAGGACTGCGGAAAGGTGCATTCGTGGATCAGCAAGTCCGCGTCGCGGGCCAGTTCGACCATCGCCGGACAGGGCTTGGTGTCGCCACTGAAAGCGATCACCTTGCCATCGGCTTCCACGCGCACGCCGAAGCACTCGCAGATGTCGTGAGGCAGGTGGTCGACGTGCAGGGCGGTAATGCGGATGTCGCTGTCTTCGTAGACGACGCCCGGGGCGATCTCGTGCACGACGGGCCGTACGGCTTCGATGTTGTTCTTGCGCACCGGGTAGGCCGAACGGGCCATGAAGTCGGCCCGGAACGCGCCGTCCTCGAACAGGTGGTTGACGAAGTTCTTCGTACCCTTCGGGCCAAGCAAAATCGGCGAACCGACACGGTTAAGCATCCAGCTGGAGATCACGAAGTAGGGAAAGTCGCTGATATGGTCGTGGTGCAGGTGCGTGAGGAAAACGAGCCCCACGTCCGCCGGATTGATGTTGGCGCGGACCATCTGGCGCGTGGCGCCTTCGCCGCAGTCGAACAGGTAGTGCTTGCCGGCATCCGTGGAAATGAGGATGGCCGATTGGCCGCGGTCGGGGTCGGGCAGCGCGGCGCCGGTGCCAAGCATGGTGATTTTCATCGTGTGCTCCTGTGGGATGAGTCCGTAGGCCAATGCCGGATAGGGGGGAGGGTTCCGGAAATGGTAGGGAGCCGCGGAATTCCAGACAAATCAAAATTCCCGATTCAGGGATTCGAAAAAGGAATTCCTCGCGGCCTGCGCCCTTGCGCTACGTTGCCGGTGGTTTCTCTTCGCCACAGGGACTTGCAGGTCTTCCATTCGCATGGAGTATCGTGAATCGTCTGCCCCCCCGGTTGGCAAGCCCTGTGCCAGGAGAGTGCCCCATGCGCGATGTCGTGCAATTGCGTCCCGAAGGCCTGTTCTGCCCGGCAGGCCAGTTCTACATCGACCCCTGGCGGCCGGTGGCCACCGCCGTGCTGACCCATGGCCACGGCGATCACGCGCGGGTGGGCATGGGCTGCTATCACACCAGTGCCGAAGGCCTGCCGATCCTGCAATGGCGATTGGGCGATCAGGACTATCGCGTGCATGGGTACGGCCAGCCGTTCATCCTGGGCAATGCCCGCGTATCGCTGCACCCGGCCGGCCATGTGCTGGGCTCCGCGCAAGTGCGCATCGAGGCCGACGGCCAGACCTGGGTCGTGTCGGGCGACTACAAGCGGCAGCCAGACCCCACGTGCAGCCCGTTTGAAGTCGTTCCTTGCGACACCTTCATCACCGAAGCCACGTTCGGCTTGCCCATCTATCGCTGGCCCGGCACGGCGGACGTCGCGCGGGACATCGTGCAATGGCGCGACCACTGCGCCGCGCGTGGCGAGGCGGCCATTCTTTATTGCTACGCGCTGGGCAAAGCGCAGCGCGTCCTGGCCGAACTCAAACCGTTCATCGACCGGCCAGTCTACGTGCATGGCGCCATCGCGGCCGGCGTGGAGGTGTACCGGCAGGCGGGCATCGACATGGCCGACACGCGGCTGGTGATCGACGCCGAGGGCGACTCGCCGGCATCAAAGGCCGGCTTTGCGGGAGAGCTGATCATCGCGCCGCCGTCGGCCGCCGGCAGTGCGTGGCTGCGGCGTTTCCGCAAGGCCCAGCACGGCTTCGCATCGGGCTGGATGCGGCTGCGGGGAAACCGGCGGCGCCGCAACATGGATCGTGGCTTTGTCGTGTCCGACCACGCGGACTGGCCGGATCTGCTGCGTACCATCCACGACACCGGCGCGCACCGCGTCATCGCCACGCATGGCGACACCGATGCGCTGGTACGCACGCTGAATGAAGCCGGCGTGGCGGCCGAAACACTGGCGACCCAGTATGGTGAAGACGACTAGACATCGGAGGCGCACCCGGGCATGAAGCGATTCGCAGCGCTGTATCAAGAGCTGGACCGCAGTACCGCTACCCTGGACAAGCGCGGCGCGCTGACCGCGTATTTCCGGGATGCGCCGCCACGCGATGCCGCCTGGGCGCTTTATTTGCTTGCCGGCGGAAAAATCACCAGTGCGCGGCGCAAGGTCGCGGGCGTGGCCGAACTGCGCGCCTGGGCGGCGGCCGCGTCGGGCACCGCGCCCTGGCTGGTCGACGCCAGCTACGATCAGGTCGGCGACCTGGCCGAAACGCTGGCGTTGCTGATGCCCGATCCCGTGCATCCCGCGCCGGATCTTGGCTTGGCGGACTGGATTGAAGAGCGCTTGCTGCCTGTCGCCAACCGCGAGGAGGCCGAGCGGCGCGACGTTGTCGTATCGGCCTGGCTCGGCTTGCCGTTCGATGAACGCCTGGTATTCAACAAGCTGCTGACGGGCGCGTTGCGCGTCGGCGTATCCCAGCGCATGGTGCAGCAGGCGCTGGCCGAGATGTCGGGCGTGCCGATCGCACGCATCGCCCAGCGGATGCTGGGCGCCTGGGAGCCCAGCCCGGCCTTTTTGCGCGACCTGCTCAGTGCCGAGGATCTGCCCGGCGACCGTCAGCAGCCATACCCGTTCTTTCTGGCGTCGCCGTTGGAAGGCCCGCCGGCGGCGCTCGGCCCCATCGACGACTGGTTGCTGGAATGGAAGTGGGACGGCATCCGCGCACAGCTGATCCGGCGCCATGGCGAGGTGGCGTTGTGGTCGCGGGGCGAAGAGCGCCTGGACGGCCGCTTTCCCGAAGTGGAAGCCGCGGCGGCGGCGCTGGATGTGGACTGCGTGCTGGACGGCGAACTGCTGGCATGGCAGGAGGACGCGGCGCAGCCCATGCCATTCTCAGCGTTGCAGACGCGGATCCAACGGTTGAAGCCGGGCCCCAAGTGGCTGGCCGACGCGCCCGTTCGAATGCTTGCCTACGACCTGCTGGAGCTGGACGGCGCCGATTTGCGCGAACAGCCTCAGGCGGAACGCCGTCGGCAACTGGAAGCGATGTTGCGCCGCCAACCCGATGCGCGCCTCGGCCTTTCGCCGCAGGTGGCGCCCGCCGGTTGGGAAGCCGCCGCCGCGCTGCGCGAGCAAGCGCGCGAACGTGGCGTGGAGGGCTTCATGCTGAAGCGCCGCAGCGCGGGCTACCAGAGCGGGCGACGTCGCGGCGACTGGTGGAAGTGGAAGATCGAACCGTTGACGATCGACGCCGTGCTGCTGTACGCGCAGGCGGGCCATGGCCGGCGCAGCACGCTCTACACCGACTACACGTTCGGCTTGTGGCAGGGCGATACGCTGGTGCCTATCGCCAAAGCCTATTCCGGCCTGGACGACAAAGAGATCCTGGCGCTGGACCGGTGGCTGCGCGCCCACACGCGCGAACGCTTCGGACCGGTTCGGTCGGTCGAACCGGTCCAGGTCTTCGAGCTGGGTTTCGAAGGCGTCAACTTGTCCAAGCGGCACAAGTCCGGCGTGGCCGTGCGCTTTCCTCGGATCCTGCGATGGCGGCACGACAAGCCCGCCGCCGAAGCGGATCAGCTGGACACATTGAAGGCGCTGGCGCGATGACGGCAACGCCGCGCGGTTGGGATGCGCCCCTGTCGGCCTGGTTCCAGGCGCAGGGTTGGAAGCCGGCGGCGTTCCAGCGCGAGACCTGGCGCCGCTATCTGCACGGCCAATCCGGGCTGCTGCACACGCCGACCGGCAGCGGCAAGACACTGGCTGCGTTTGGCGGGCCGCTGCTTGAAGCCTTGGCCGATCCCGCTTTGGTCCAGACCACGGCAGGCGCGGGGCCACGGGTGCTATGGGTGACGCCGCTGCGCGCGTTGGCGGCCGACACCACCCGGGCGTTGGCGCAAACCGCCCATGAACTGAAGGTCGATTGGACCGTCGCGCTGCGTACCGGCGACGCCAGCGCGCGCGACAAGCGCCTGGCTCGCCAAGGTAAAGCGGATGTGCTGGTGATCACGCCGGAGTCGCTGGCGCTGTTGCTGTCTTACGCGGATGCGTCGCAGCGCTTTCGCGCCTTGCGTTGCATCGTGGTCGACGAATGGCATGAACTGTTGGGGAACAAGCGCGGCGTGCTGCTGCAACTGTGCCTGGCGCGCTTGCGTCGCCTGTCGCCGGACCTGCGCACGTGGGGGCTGTCGGCCACGCTGGGAAATCTGGACGAAGCCCGCTCGGTGTTGTTACCGCATGCGCCGGATAGCCCGCTGGTCGCTGGCGCCACGCCGCGCAGGGTCGTCATTTCGACGCTGCTGCCTGAGCGTAACGGCGCCTTGCCGTGGGCCGGGCACCTGGGGCTGTCTCAGTTGCCGCGCGTGTTCAAGCGCCTGTTCGATGTCCGGACCAGTCTGCTGTTCACCAACACCCGCGCGCAGGCAGAGCTATGGCATCGCGCGCTGGAATCCATCTGGCCCGAAGCGGCGTCCACGCTGGCGCTTCATCACGGTTCGCTGGATCCAAAATTGCGGGCGCAGGCCGAACAGGGGCTGCGCGACGGCGTTATGCGCTGCGTGGTGGCCACGTCGAGCCTGGATCTGGGGGTCGATTTTCCCGCCGTCGACCAGGTGCTGCAGATCGGCAGCCCAAAAGGCGTCGCCCGGCTGTTGCAGCGCGCCGGCCGCGCCAGGCATCGGCCCGGCGAGTCAGGCCACGTGATCTGCGTGCCGGCACAGGCGCTGGAGCTGATCGAGTACGCCGCCGCCCGTCAGGCGATTGCGCATGGCGCCATCGAATCGCGGCCGCCGCCGCGCGGCAGCCTGGATGTGCTGGCGCAGCACGCGGTCACCTTGGCGTTGGGGGGCGGCTTCGATGCCGCCGCGCTGTATGAGGAAGTCCGGGGCACGCACGCCTACGCCGGGCTGGACGCGGCTACGTGGCAGGCCGTGCTGGATTTCATCGTCCAAGGCGGCCGCGCGCTCGCGAACTACCCCGAGTTCCGCCGGGTGCAGCGGGACGACGATGGCTGCTTTCGCGTCCATGACCGGCGCATCGCGTTGCGTCATCGGCTGTCGATCGGCACCATCACCGCCGACGGCGCCGTCTCGGTGAAGTACCTGCGGGGCGGGGGGCTGGGGTCGGTGGAAGAGGGATTCCTGGCGCGCCTGCGTCCGGGCGACCCCTTCCAGTTTGCCGGCCGGACGCTGGAACTCGTGCGCCTGGAGGGCATGACCGCCTATGTGCGCCGCGCCAAGGGCGGCAACGGGCCTGTGGCGACCTGGCAGGGCGGCCGGATGCCGCTGTCGACCCAACTGGCGCAAGAGGTTGAACGCCTTTTCGCCCAGCCGGGCCGGCATGCCGAGATGCGCGCCGTGGAACCGCTGTTGCGGATCCAGCGCGAGGCCAGCGCGCTGCCTGAACCTGGCCGCCTGCTGGCCGAGCGCATCGCCACGCGCCGCGGCATGCACCTGTTCTTGTTCCCTTTCGCCGGCCGCGCCGTCCATGAAGGCATGGCGGCCACCATTGCGCTGCGTTGGGGGCGCCGGCAGGCCAACACGTTCTCCTATACGGTCAACGATTACGGGTTGATGCTGACGCTGGCCGAACCCGCGGATCTGGACGACGCGCTGCTGCGCGAATTGCTCAGCCCCGGCCAGTTGGCCGGCGACCTGCGCGACGGCGTCAATCTGGGAGAGTTGGCGCGGCGTCAGTTCCGCGAGATCGCCCGCGTGGCCGGCTTGCTGACGCCTTCGCTGCCGGGGCGCGCGGCGCGCTCCCTGCGTCAGGTGCAGGCGTCCAGCGGATTGCTCTACGACGTGCTGCGCCGCTACGATCCCGACCATCTGCTGTTGGCGCAAGCAGAAAGGGAAGTCCTTGAAATCCAGCTGGAAGCGCCACGCCTGTTGGCCGCTTTGCAGGATTGCGCGAGGCGGTCGTTGGATTTACGTGCCCCTCGGGCCCTGACGCCGTTGTCTTTTCCACTCTGGACGGAAAGCCTGCGCGGCCAGCTCAGCACGGAAACCTGGCAGGCCCGCGTCAAGCGTGCCGCCGCGCAATTGGAGAAGCGCTATGCCCGGGTTGCGGGATGAAGGGCTCGCCATCAAGCTGGCGGACGAGCCCGTGGTGCTGTTGGGCGATCGCGCCATGTACTGGCCGGCCCGGTCGCGTCTGATCATCGCGGATCTGCATCTGGGCAAGAGCCATGTGTTTCGCCAGGCGGGCATCGCCGTCCCGCAAGGCGCAACCCGGGATGATCTGATGCGCCTTGACCGGCTGCTCGAATCCACCGCCGCGAAGGGGCTGTGGATCGTGGGCGACGTGCTGCATGGTCCGATGGCCCGGGCGGACTGGCGCGACACCTGGACGCAATGGCGCAAGCGGCACGCTAGGCTCGACGTGGAGGCGCTGACGGGCAACCATGACCGCGCGCTGGACGGCGCCGCGCTGGATATCAGGCAGCTGGGCGAATCGGTGGCTGACGGGCCGTTCCTGTTCCGGCATTTGCCCCTTGCCGATCCGCACGGCCGGCACGTCATCGCGGGCCACGTGCATCCCAAGACCCGCGTGCCCGGCGTCCCCCGCAGTTGGCCCGCATTCTGGCTAAGGAAAAGCATGACCGTGCTGCCTGCGTTTTCCGATTTCACGGGCGGCCAGGTAGTCGGCGCGGGCGACGGCAGCGCCCTGGTGGCGTGCGTGGAAGGCAGTGCCTTGATGATCGGATTCGTATCCTAGACCGGTTGGCGGGCGGGGATGCCGCCTGCCGGTAACATGATCGAAGGGAGGAGAAAAATGCGCAAAAGAGGGTTCGCCGTGTTGACGTCGCCGGGCATGCCGTGGGGAGGCAAGCGTGGCTGACCGCCCGTTCCACGCCTCGGTGCCCGAGGGCAGCGACGGTATCCAGGCCGCGGTCTATACCCGCTGGCATCAGTTGTCGGTGCCGTTGGCGTTCGCGCTGGCCGCCGGCGGCTTCATGCTGGTGGTGTTCAACCGGGGGCCATTGCTGTGGGCGGCCATCGTCGCGCTGGCCGGCCTGCTGGGGCCGCCCCTCGTGGCCTTCAAAGGGTTTCCCACCCGCAACCGGGTCACCGTGACGTCCGACGGCCTGGTGTTCTCGCGGCGTGCACCGGTTGCCTTTGCCGACCTGACCCGCTGGGGCACCGACGATTTCCTGAAACTGGTTCGGCCGGGGCATCCCACGCTGCTGGTCAGCGCGGTGGATCTGCCGAATCGCGAGCGCCTGCTGCGTGAATTCCAGAGCGCGCTGCAGGCTTGGCAGAAGCGGCAGCCCGCCGGAACGGAACCGGCGCGCCGGACGCACTTCTACGGTTCGACAGGGGGGCGCCTGATCGGCGCGGTGATCACCGCCTTGGGCGTGGGGTCGGCCGTCATGGCGCTGAACCTGCGCGAACCGTCTATCTCGCTGGCGATCGTCGGCGGCCTGGGAGCGGTGTTCGGGTTGGCGATGCTGATGGGCAGACGGGTCTGAGTCGATCGCGCGCTCAGGCGTTACGGAATTCGCCATCATGGACTTCACTTAACTCCAGCCTTAACGATAGGTAAACGGCTGCTAAATCACAGGGGGCGCGCGGCTCTTTATAGTGGCTGCATTGCCTTGTCTGGAGCGCCCGCATGTCCCAAACCCCCGATTCTCCCGTGTCTGCCGATACGACCGTTCCGTCCGGCTACCCGCGCGCGGTGCTGTTTGACCTGCTGACGGCCTTGCTGGACTCATGGACCGTCTGGAACCGGGCGGCGGGCACCGAGGCCCTGGGCCGGGCTTGGCGCGCCGATTATTTGCGACGCACCTATGGATGCGGCGCGTATCAGCCGTATGAGCTATTGGTGCAGGAAGCCGCCATTGCCGTCGGTCTGCCGGCCAGCGCCCCGGCTGCGCTGGAATCGCACTGGGCCGAATTGCCCGTATGGGACGGGGCGCGCGAATTGTTGCAGGCCTTGCGCCCGCATTGCCGGCTGGGCGTGGTTACCAACTGTTCCGACCGCTTGGGCCGCCAGGCGGCCAGTCTGCTGGGGGTCGATTGGGACGTGGTGGTGACGTCCGAGGAGGCCGGCTTCTACAAACCCGATCCCCGGCCCTACGCTTTGGCATTGGCGCGCTTGCAGGTGCAACCGAAAGAGGCCGCGTTCGTCGCCGGGTCGGGTTATGACCTGTTCGGCACCAGCAAAGTGGGGCTGCGCACGTATTGGCACAACCGGGTGGGGCTGTCGTTGCCGCAAGGGGCGCCGGCGCCGGAGCGGGAGTCGCCCCGGTTGGAAGGCGCGTTGCCGTGGCTGGCCGGGTTCGGCAACGGCTGACCCCAAGCGGCACGCGGCCGCAGCCCGTTCTGGCCGATTGGCCAGTACAAAATGTTGCCGGTCCTTCCGCCCGCGCTTGCTAGCATGGTTCATGCCGGAATGATCCGGCGCACCGACGGGATAGTGGAGGTTGCCATGAACTCAAGAACAATGTTCAACCGGATCGCGGTGGTTGCGGCGGCGGGTGCGCTGCTGGCGGGCTGCGCCACGCAACAGCAGACGAACACCGCCGTGGGTACGGGGGCGGGGGCCGCGGTCGGCGCGGGCATCGGCGCCTTGATCGGACACGGCAAAGGGGCGGCGATCGGCGCCGGCATCGGTGCGGTGGCGGGCGGCCTGGTGGGCTACAACTGGAAGGTCGTCAAAGAGGATGTTCAGCAGTCGGGCGCGTCGTCTCTGGGGATCGATGTCGTGGAAATGCCCGACGGCAGCCTGAAGGTCAACATTCCCAGCGGCGTGTCGTTCGACACGGACAAGACGCAATTGAAGCCCGCGTTGCTGCCGGTGCTGGACAGCGTGGCACGTTCGCTCAACCAGCATCCGGAGTTGCGCGCCAAGGTGGTGGGCCATACGGACAGCACGGGCGCGTTGGCGCATAATCAGACCCTGTCGGTCAACCGCGCCAAGAGCGTGACGGACTACCTGGCCAAGCAAGGCGTGGCCGCCGGCCGCATGGGGGTGGAAGGGCGCGGACCGAACGATCCCATCGGCGACAATGCGACCGCCGAAGGGCGCGCGCTGAACCGGCGCGTGGAAATCTATCTGTACGCGGTCAAGCAATAAGGTCTGTCATGAGCATGTTCCCTCCCGCCCGTATCGGCACCGATATCGCCGTGGCCGCGTTGTCCGGATGGCAGGCCGTGGCCATGCGCGACGCCATCGAGAAGCGCTTCCGCTTCCCCAACTTCAACGCGGCGTTCGGATTCATGGCGCGGGTGGCCATGTTCGCGGAAAAGCTGAACCACCACCCGGAGTGGACCAACGTCTACAACCGGGTGGATGTGACGCTGACCACCCATGACGCCGGCGGCGTGACCGAACTGGACGTGCGCATGGCGCAGTTCATGGACGAGGCCGCCGCGCAGATGGGAGCGACGGCGCCGAAGGCTGACGCCTAGCCGTCTTCGCCGTCCGCGCCGTCTTCACGGGTTTGCAGATGGTCGATCAGGCGATCCAGCATGTCGCCCAGGGCGCGCTGTTCGCCGGGATCCAGGCACGCGAAGATCTCGTCGTTGCGCTGCGCAATCAGCGCGATGATGCGCTGGTACTGCGCCAGGCCGGCGTCGGTCGGCGTCAGTACCACGCCGCGCCCGTCTGAGGCGGACAGCGTCTTTTCGACGAGTCCGCGTTCGACCAGTGCCTGCGCCGAACGGCTGGCCTGGCCCTTGTTCAGGTTGGCCGACCGGGCCAGGTCGTTGACGGAAAGCGGCGCGTAGCGGCCGATCGCCGCCAGGCAGCGCGCTTCACCCAAGGGAATGCCGCAGTCCGACAGATAGGCGCGATTCGTGTCCCGGTCCGTGATCTTATTGAGCACATGCAGGCGATAGGTCAGGAATCGTTCCAGGGCGGGCGGTTTCACGTCGGGCAGGCAGGAGTGGGGGCGGGATAGTTTGCCACAGCGTCTTCGCCCAGGCAGGCGCTTTCCGCCTGCGCCAGCAACGCCAGCGCCGATGCGGCGTCCGGTTGCCGGCTTAGCAGCGACAAGCCGAGTATCGACAGCAAGAGCGACGCGCGCGGTTCGCCCACGCGCGTCAGCGTCTGCGCCATGCCGGTGTACACCTGGTCCAGTTCTTCGTGGTTCATGCGTTGCCTTCCTTGTGCGCGGGCACGGCGATCGAGGGATAGTAGGGGGCGAGGGCGGCGCGCAGGCTCGCGGCGTCCGGTGCATTCCAGCGGCCCAGCACATAGCCGTCGGGGCGCAGCAGGTAGACGAGGCCGTCCGTGGCGCCATAGCGTTGCCGCAGCTGGCCATGCGCATCGTTCCAGCCGCCGGCGCCTACGCGGACGATTCGCAGGGGATGCGGCGCGCCTTGCGTGCATGCGGCCAGCGCATCCAGTTCCGCCGCCAGCGCGGCGGACGGAGACACCGCCAGCGCCACGAAGCCATTGCCGAAGCATTCGCTCAGATAGCGTGGCGCATCGCCGTCCTGTAGCCGCGCATCGGGCGCGGGTTGGCCAGGCGCGGCGGCGGGGCCGGCCTGGGGCGCGCCGTCTGGCAGGTTCAGCGGCGAGGTGTCGTAGGAGATGGGCGCGGATTGGCGCGGGTTGATCAAGGACCGCACGGTCTCGTCCGCAAGCGCCAGGCGCAACGCGGCCTCGCGCATCAGGCGGAAGCCGAAATCCGGCGGCGCCATGAATTCGGTGCTCTTTGCGCCATAGGCCAGGTTCTGGCGGGTGGCATGCACGCGCTCGGTGCTGTAGCTGTCCAGCAGATTGGCGGGTGCTTGGCCCTTCAGCACCCAGGCCAGCTTCCAGGCCAGGTTGCCGGCGTCGTCCAGGCCCGAGTTCAGGCCTCGCACGCCGAAGATCGGCACGAGGTGGCCGGCGTCCCCGGCGAACAGTACGCGGCCGTGGCGGTAGTGGTCCAGCGTCAGGCACTTGGCGTTGTAGATGGAAATCCACAGCGGCTTCCAGGGCGCGGTCTCGCCGATCATGTCCAGATGGCTTTGCACGCGCGGCAGCACGTTCTCGGGTTTGACGGCTTCGTCGGGATCTTCGTCGTCGCGGATCTGATAGTCCACGCGCCACACGTTGCCCGGTTGCCGATGCATCAGCAGCGTCGAGCCGGGATTGGACGGCGGGTCGAACCAGGCCAGGCGTTCGACGGGGCGGCTGGAGGCTTGCTCGATATCGACAATGACGTAGCGGCCTTCGTACTGCATGCCCTCCAGCTTCAGGCCCATCGTCTCGCGCACGGTGCTGCGTCCGCCGTCGCAGGCGATCAGCCAGTCGGCGCGCACGGTCTGGCGCTGGCCGCCGGCATCGACCTCGACGGTCACGCCGTCCGCGTCCGCGCGCAGTCCGGCCACGCGGGCCGACCATTGCAGCGCGGCCCGCCCGGGATGGCGTTGCATGGCCTGGTGGGCGTATTCCTCGATCGAGTACTGCTGAATGTTGACCATCGGCGCATAGCGCTGCAGCGGATCGTGCGGCATTTCAAAGTGCAGGACTTCGCGGTCGCGGTAGTAGCTGCGCCCGCCGGTCCAGGGTAGGCCGGTCGCGGTCAGAGGCTGGTCAGCGCCCGCCCAACCCAGGATTTCCTGCGACCGGCGCGAGATGCAGATGGCGCGGCTGCCGGTGCAATAGTCGTCGTCGGCTTCCACCGTCAGCGAGGCGATGCCGTATTCAGCCAGCAGGGCGGCAAGCGTCAGGCCGACGGGGCCTCCGCCGGCGATCAGGACGGGAACGTGCGAGGGGAGCGGCATCTTGTCTCCGATATGTAGTTGTGTGCGCAACTATATTCTTGAAAAGTTGCGCGCGCAACCAATTTTGGCAGACGAAAAAAAACCCGCCGGATCAGGGCGGGTTTCGCAGCGGCGCCGAAGGCGTCAGTTGCGGACGTAATAGATGCGCATCGCCTGCTGCTTCTGGCCGCCGTCCATCACGCGCAGCACCACCACCTTGGGGGTGAAGCCGTCGGGCAGCTTCAGCTGGCCCAGCGCGTAATCGTAGCGGTCGACGTTAAGCGCCGGACCTTCCGGCGTGACGGTGGCGGCGCGGCCGTTGGGATAGCTGCCTTCGATGGAGAACGTCAGCGTGCCCTTGAAAGGCGCGCCGGTGCGCTCTTCGCGCATGACCAGCACCTGGTAGTCCAGCTGGCCGGGGGCGCGCTTGAACGTGGCCGAGCGGATGCCCAGGTTGCCGCCGCGCGGATCCGGCGGCATCGCGTCCTGGAACAAGACCAGTTCCTTGTTCATGGTTTCGATCTTGCTGCGGGCTTCAGCCAGGTCGGCCGTCAGCTTTTCGTGGCCCGACTTGTTGGCGTCGCGCTGCTGGGTGGCTTCGTCCAGCTGGGTCTGCAGGCGCTGGCGTTCCAGGTTGGACGCGCTGAGCTCGCTGTGCAGCGACTCGGACTGCTCTACGGTCAGGCGTTGCGGACCGTAGTTGGTTTGCAGGAAGAGCACGCCGCCCGCACCCAGGGCAATACCCACAAGAAGCAGGACGAGCCAGCGCGGCAGGCGCCGCGTGCGTTGACCGGGTTGGTATACGGAGGGCTTGAATACGGCCCGTTGCGATCTTCCAAACATCCCCATTCCTAGAAAACTTCCTGTGTGTTGCCCGTCCGCGCGGAGCCCGCGCGAGCCAAAGCGTCAGAGAATACCCCGTTACCCGGGGGCGTTGGGTGCGCGGAAAATCCTGGTTGCGCACCTTGATATTGTGAAATATGTGAGCATCAACGCGCCGCCGCGCGGAGCTCGGCGTCCAGGTCGGCAAGCCGTTGAGGGGTGCCGACGTCGGTCCATCGGCCTGAGTGGTGCGCGCCGCGAGCCAGGCCTTTGGCCATCGCCTGCCGAAAAAGGGGCAGCATGGGCATCGCCGCGCCGCGCGGGACATCCGCGAACAACGAGGGATGGTAGACGGCGATGCCCGCATAGGTCAAACGAGGTTCCCCCTGGGCGTGCAGGCTGCCGTCGGGGGCCAGCAGGAAATCGCCGGCGGGGTGCTGGATCGGGTTGTCCACCATCAGCAGCCACGCGCCGCCGTCGGGCAGTCCGCCGGCCAGGCCGGGGGCGGCCGCCGGGTTCCAGTCGCACCAGACGTCCCCGTTCATCACCAGGAAAGGGGCATCCCCCAGCATCGGCAGCGCCTGGGCGATGCCGCCGGCCGTCTCCAGCGCGGTGCCTTCCGCTGAATAGCGGATCCGCACGCCGAACGCTGCGCCGTCGCCCAGCGCGCGTTCGATCTCGTGGCCCAGCCAGGCGTGGTTGATGACGATGTCGCGGATGCCGGCTGCGGCCAGGCGTTCCAGGTGCCAGACGATCAGCGGTTTGCCGCCGACCGCCAGCAGGGGCTTGGGCAGGCGGTCGGTCAGCGGGCGCATGCGTTCGCCGCGGCCCGCGGCAAGGATCATGGCCTGCATCAGAAGGTGTATCCGACGCGGACCTGGCGGTCGTCCAGCTTGTCCAGCAGGCGCAGCAAGGGGGTGAAGACGCCGTAGCGCTGCGCCACCTGGCGCACGTAGCCGTTCATGCGCGGCATGTGGGCCAGGTAGTGCGCCTTGCCGTCGCGGTGGTTCAAGCGGGCGAACACGCCCAGGATGCGCAGGTTGCGCTGCAGGCCCATCCATTCGTAGGCGCGGTGGAAGTCGGCGAAATCGGAGTCCACCGGCAGCCCGGCGGCGCGCGCCATTTCCCAATAGCGGATGGCCCAGTCCAACTGCTGCGGCTCTTCCCAAGTGGTGCGGGCATCGGTCACCAGCGACGCCAGGTCGTAGGTGATGGGGCCAGCCAGCGCGTCCTGAAAATCGATGATGCCGGGGTTGGGGCCGTATTGTGGCTGGCCGCAGACCATCAGGTTGGGCGAATGGAAGTCGCGGTGCACCAGCACTTGCGCCTGCCCGCCATTGCTGGCCGACAGCAGCGCGAAGATCTTCTCCAGCGCGTTGGCGGTCTTGTCGTCGAGCGTCTCGCCATGGTGCTTTTGCACGTACCACTCGGGGAACAGCTTGAGCTCGTCGGCCAGCCGGCCGGTATCGTAGGACGCCAACCCGGCGGTGGACGCCTTTTGCAGCTGGACCAGCGCCGCCAGCGCCTCGCGGTACAGCGTCTGGAGCTGGCTGTCGGGCATCCCGGCCTGGATGCGCTGGTAGTAGGTCTGTTCGCCCAGGTCGGACAGCAGCAGCAGGCCCTGCTCCAGATCCTGCGCCAGCACTTTGGGCACGTTCAGGCCGGCGTCGGCCAGCAACTGCCCCACGTGCAGGAACGGGCGGCAGTCTTCATGGGCAGGCGGCGCGTCCATGACAATCAGGGTGCGTTCGCCGGCGTCCAGCCTGAAATACCGGCGGAAACTGGCATCGGCGGAGGCGGGGCGCAGGGTGTCCACGGCCAGGTCCAGGTCGGCGGGCAGGCTATCCAGCCAGTTGCGGATCTGCGCCAGGCGGGGGTCGTGATCGTTTTTCAAGGAAGATCCGTGTCAGAAGGGCAATATTGCTGAAATTTACGTTCGGCGCACATAAGGCTGGGCGTATGGCGCGGCTTCTCTATAATACCGGCTCGTTTCCGTTCGCATTGGCCCTTCCGCGGCGCCGGTGCCAGGTTTTCCCATCGTCAAAAAAGGGCTGTTTTCACTCGTGCGCAAGGTTCGGTGGTTGATCCTCTCTGCTGTCAGCGTCGCCGCCGGGGCCGTTCAGGCCCAAGGCAGCCAGGATCCGGCTTCCGCCGCATCATCCGCTAGCGCGTCGCCCGCGGCCCCGGTGCTGCGCACGTCTCCCGGACTGCGGGTGCATCGCCTGCCCGACGGCAGCATCCCCGCCTATATGGAAGCGGACAGCATCGAAGGCGATCCTGATTCCGACCTGACCCTGACGGGCAGCGCGCAGGTGCGCCGCATCGATGGCATCATCAAGGGCGACCGGATCAATTACCGCAAGGACACGGGCGAAGTCGACGTGCAGGGCAGCGCGCGCATGATGCGCGACGGCACGCTGGTGACCGGTCCCAACGCCAAGTTCAACGTCGACAAGTACTCGGGCGAAATCGAAAAGCCCAATTTCTGGATGGGTGCCACCGGCGGCTTCGCCGTCGCCGAGCAGGCGGACATCTTCAGCAGGTCGCAGATGCGGCTGCACACCGTCACGTACAGCGGCTGCGCCTGCGAGACGCCGTCCTGGTACATCAAGGCCAACACCGTCGACATCGACTTCGACGAGAACGAAGGCGTGGCGCGCAACGGCGTGCTGTATTTCAAGGATGTGCCGATCCTGGCGTCGCCCTACATGACCTTCCCGGTCAAGAAGGAACGCAAGTCGGGCTTCCTGGTGCCGACGTACGGCACGACCAGCCAGGGCGGCTTCGATTTTTCGTTGCCGTACTACCTGAACCTGGCGCCCAACTACGACGCGACGATTCAGCCGCGCTATTTCTCCAAGCGCGGCATGCAGCTGGGGGGCGAATTCCGCTACATGGGGTCGAGCTATCTAGGCACCCTCGACGGCGCTTATCTGCCCAACGACAACGTCACCGGCGACGACCGCTGGATGTACTGGTGGCGTCATCAGCAGACGTTCTCGCACGGCTTCTACGCGGACTGGGATATCGCGAAAGTCTCGGACGACAACTACTACCGCGACATTTCCCAACTGGGCCTGAACCAGGCGTCCACCACCTACCTGCCGCAGCGCGGCCGTGTGGGATGGGCCTCCAACTATTGGAGCGCCTACGCGCAGGTGTACAAGTACCAGACCTTGCAGGATCCGGATGCGCCGCTGGTGCCGCCATACGACAAGGAACCCGAGCTTTACCTGCGTGGCGCACGCTACGACTGGGGTGGCTTCGACGTGGACTGGACCTCGACCGCGGTGCGTTTCCGCCGGCCGGATTTCGGTTCGACCGTACGCTATCCGGAAGGTGACCGCCTGCAGTCCTACCCGACGGTGTCCTATCCGATCGTGCGCCCGGGCTGGTTCATCATTCCGAAGGCCGGCGTCAACTACACCCAGTACCAGACCAAATGGTATGGCGTGGATGCGCTGGGCCTGAACGGCGGAACGGCGGACGGTTTGCCGCGCTCGCAGTCGCGGACCGTGCCGATCATGTCGCTGGATGCCGGCCTTATCTTCGAACGCGACACCTCGCTGTTCGGCAAGGCCTCCACACAGACCCTGGAACCCCGTCTGTACTACCTGCGCGTGCCGTACCGCGACCAGTCCAAGCTGCCCGTCTACGACACGTCGCTGGCGGATTTCAGCTTCTCGCAGGCCTTCGAAGAAAACATCTACACGGGCGGCTGGGACCGGATCTCCAACGCCAACCAGCTGACCGCGGCATTGACGACGCGCTGGCTGGATGCCAATACCGGTTTCGAGCGCTTGTCGCTGGCCGTGGCGCAGCGCCTGTATTTCGCGGACCAGCAGGTCACCCTGCCGGGTGAAACGCCGCGCGAAAACGTGCGTTCCGATTTCCTGGTCGGCGCCAGCGCCGCGCTGACCGACACGCTCAGCACCGATGTCGCGGCGCAGTACAACCCTTACGACAACCAGTGGTCGCGCGGACTGATCAGCGCGCGCTGGTCGCCGCAGCGCCTGACGACGGTGGCGGTGTCGTACCGTTATCAACGCGATCCCCCAACCGGGGTTTCCTACCAGCCGCAGGGCCAGAACCAGGTCAGCCTGGCGTTGCAGTGGCCCTTCACCAAGCGCTGGTATGGCGTTGGCCGGGTGGATTATTCGTTGCGTTCCGGGCCGTCGAGCACCGTGGCCAATACGACCGAATCCCCCCGCGTGACGCAGGCCATCGCCGGCCTGGAGTACAAAGGCGATTGCTGCTGGGTGGGCCGCGTGGTCTACCAGCGCTATGCCGTATCGGCTACGGACGCCAACTCCGCAGTGTTCTTCCAGCTTGAGCTGACCGGCCTGGGTTCCTTGGGGACCGATCCGATGAACCTGCTGAACAGAAGTATTCCTGGCTACACCAGCGTTACACCGCCCGTGCCGGCTGGGACCACATTTGAAAGGTATGAATGATGCGTAGGTTGCACTCTTTGCGCCGCCTGTCCGGCAGCGCGCTGTTGCTGGCCCTTTGCGCCGGCCTGCCTGCCGCGCATGCGGCCGAGCAGACTGGCCGGGCTGCGAACAATGGCGCCAAGGCCGCGCCGCAAGCCGCGGCGCCCGCAGCGAAGGGCGAGCAGTTCGTCGACGGCATCGCCGCCGTGGTCGACAAGGATGTGATCACGTTGCGCGAATTGCGCGATGCGTCGCTCCGCATTTCGGGTGAACTGAAGTCGCGCGGCATCCAGGTGCCCGACGACCAGACCTTGCAGCATCAGGTCTTGCAGCGCCTGATCATGGAGCGCGTGCAGCGCCATGAAGCCGACCGTCTGGGCATCCGCGTGGATGACGCCCAGGTCGACCAGGCCATCCAGACCATCTCGGGACGCAACAAGATCAGCGTGGCGCAGTTGCGCGCGGAAATCGAAAAATCGGGCACGACGTGGGACGCCTACCGCAAATCGCTGCGTGATGAGATCCGCTCGGATCGCCTGCGCCAGCGTGCCGTGGACTCCACCATCGTCATTTCCGACACCGAAGTCGATGCCTTCCTGAAGGACCAGCGCCGCAATCCGGCGTTCGGCGCGGCGCCGCAAGCCCAGCCCCAGGCCCAACCGGAAGCCCCGCCCGAGCAGGCCGCCGCGCCCGCCGGTCCCATGCTCTACGCACTGGCGCAGATCCTGGTGCGCGTGCCGGAAGGCTCGTCGTCAGAACAGCTTGCCCTGTTGCGCAAGAAGGCCGAAGGCATCCTGGCGCGCGCCAAGCGCGGCGACGATTTCGCCAGCCTGGCCGCGGCCTCTTCTGACGGCCCCGAAGCCTTGCAAGGCGGCGTCATGGGCGTGCGCCCGCTGGACGGCTGGCCCGACCTGTTCGTCAAGGCCATCAGCAATCTGCAGAAGGGCGAAGTCACGAACCTGATCCAGAGCGGCAACGGTTTCCACATCATCAAGGTGATGGACCGCGGCACGGCGCAACCGGCTCCCGGCCGCACCGCCCGCGCACCGGCACCCGCGCAGGCCCCGCAGCCCCAGCAGCCGGCGGCGCGTCCGCAGGCCGCCGCGCCGCAAGGTCCGACGGAAGTCATGCAGACCCGCGCCCGCCACATCCTGATCAAGACCTCCACCGTCATGAGCGACGAGACCGCGCGTCAACGCCTGGAACAGGTGCGCCAGCGCCTGGTGGCCGGCGACGCGAAGTTCGAAGACATGGCGCGCCAGTATTCGCAGGACTCGACGGCCCCCCAAGGCGGCGAACTGGGATGGTTGAACCCGGGTGAGACCGTGCCGCCGTTCGAAGCCGCCATGAACGCCTTGCAGCCGGGCGAGATCAGCCCTCCGATCCAGTCGCCTTTCGGTTGGCACTTGATCCAGGTTGAAGAACGCCGCCAGCATGACGTCACCGACGAATTGGCCCGCATGAAAGCGCGCCAGATCCTGTTCGAGCGCCGCGCCCAGCCTGCTTTCGAAGATTGGCTCGACCAGTTGCGCGCCCAAGCGTACGTCGACAACCGTCTGGAAAAGCAGCAGAAGATCCAGCAGAACAACCGCTAAACGCATTACGGGCTTTTCATGTCTCAACACCAGGCGCGCAAGCGCTTTGGCCAGAACTTCCTGACCGACGAAAGCGTCGTCGAGTCCATCGTCCGGGCGGTTGCTCCCGCCCGTGACGATGCCGTGGTCGAGATCGGCCCGGGTTTGTCTGCGCTTACCCGGCCGCTGCTCGAGCGGTTGGATCACCTGACCGCAGTCGAGATCGACCGCGATCTGGCCGCCCGGCTGCGCAAGCAGTTCGAGGCAAGCCGCCTGACGGTTGTCGAAGCCGATGCGTTGACGGTGGATTTTTCGCAGTTCGGCAGCGCGTTGCGTGTCGTGGGCAACCTGCCTTACAACATCTCCAGCCCGCTGCTGTTCCATCTGATGACGTGGGCCGACCACATCCGCGACCAGCATTTCATGTTGCAGCGCGAAGTGATCGACCGCATGGTGGCGCAGCCGGGGTCGGGCGATTTCAGCCGTCTGTCCGTGATGCTGCAATCACGCTACCGCATGCACAAGCTGTTCGACGTGCCGCCCGAGGCCTTCGACCCGCCGCCCAAGGTGGTGTCGGCCATCGTGCGCATGGTCCCGCTGCCGGCGGACCGTCTGCGTCCGGTCAGTACGCGGGCTTTTGAAACCGTGGTGGCGCGCGCGTTCTCGCAGCGCCGCAAGATGCTGCGCCGCGTGTTGGCGGACTGGGCGCCGCAGGTGCCTTGGGAAGCCCTGGACATCGCGCCCACGGCACGTGCCGAAGACATCTCGGTGGACCGCTACATCCGCTTGTCGGATGCGCTGGTGGAAGCGGGCGTCCTGCAATCCGCCTGAAACGCGGTCTCAAGATGAAAAGCCCGCTGATGCGGGCTTTTTCATGTGGAGGCTGGCGTCTACAGCATGCGCTTTTGCGCGGCCATCCACAGTTGCATCACATCGCGCGCGCGGTCGGCAAGCAGCTTTTCGGCGTCCGTCAGCGCCTGCTGCAGCGTGATGGGGCCGGGGGCGAGGCTGAATGCCGCGCTGATGCCGCAGGCGTGTAGCGCTTCATAGCCGTCGCCGAGCGACCCTGCCAGCGCGACGACCGGCACGCCGGCCCGCTGCGCGATCCGTGCCACGCCCGCAGGCGTCTTGCCGCGCAGCGTCTGCGCGTCCATGCGGCCTTCGCCGGTGAACACCAGTGTGGCGCCTTCGATGGCCTCTGCCAGCCCGCCCAGTTCGGCCACGATTTCGACGCCGGGCCGGAAGTGCGCTTGCAGGAAGGCCTTGGCGGCGAACCCCAGGCCGCCGGCGGCGCCCGCGCCGGGTTCGTTGCGGTGGTCGGCGCCCAAGTGCCGCGCGCAGACGTCGGCGAAGTTCGTCAGCATCTGGTCCAGCGCCAGCACCTGTTCCGGCGTGGCGCCTTTCTGCGGCCCGAAAATGTGCGAGGCGCCTTGCGGGCCGCACAGCGGATTGTCCACATCAGAGGCGATGTCGATACGGATGCTGGCCAGGCGCGGGTCCAACCCGCGCGTGTCCAGGCTGGCCAGCTTGCCCAGCGCGCCGCCGCCCGGCGGCAGGCTATGGCCTTCCGCGTCCAGCAGGCGCACGCCCAATGCCGTCAGCATGCCGGCGCCCGCGTCGTTGGTGGCCGAGCCGCCCAGTCCCAGGATGATGCGCGTGGCGCCCGCGTTGATGGCGGCCAGCATCAGTTCGCCCACGCCGTGGCTGCTGGCGCGCATCGGGTCGCGCTTGGACGGGGCGATCAGTTCCAGGCCCGCCGCCGCGGCCATTTCAATGACGGCGGTGCCGTCTTGCAGCAAGCCCCAGACGGCATCGACCTTGTAGCCCAGCGCATCGTTGACGGTCAGTTGCCGTTCCTTGCCGCCTGTCGCGGCCAACACGGCCTCGACCGTGCCTTCGCCACCGTCCGCCATCGGCACGCATATCGTGTGGGCGCCGGGGCAGGCGGCTTTGACGCCGCGTGCAATGGCCGCCGCGGCATCGGGCGCGGAAACGCTTTCTTTGAACGAGTCGGGAGCAATGACGATTTTCACGGGTTTGAATGGGCTCGTTGTGGGTCGGTGTGACGACCATGATACCCGTGCGGACGCAGGCGGCGTACCATAACGCTTTCGTTGTTTTTGCGAGAGTGGACCGTCATGCCTGTATTGCGCCGCACCAAAATTGTCGCCACCTTGGGCCCTTCGACTTCGTCGCCCGAACGCATTGATGCACTGATCCGCGCAGGCCTGGATGTGGCCCGCTTGAACTTCTCGCACGGCAGCGCGGACGACCACCGCGAGCGCGCCCGCCTGGTGCGCGAGATCGCCGCCAGGCAAGGCCGTTTCGTCGCCATCATGGGCGATCTGCAGGGACCCAAGATTCGCATTGCGCGCTTCACGGACAAGCTGGTGCAGTTGCAGGTCGGCCAACCGTTCACGCTGTCGCGTGTGCATCCCAAGGAAGCCGGCAACGCCAGCATCGTGGGCATCGATTACCCCGAACTCGTGACCGACTGCCGCGTGGGCGACGAACTGCTGCTGGATGACGGCCGCGTCGTGCTGGTGGTGGACCGCGTCGAAGGCGACGAAGTCCACACGACCGTGACGGTGGGCGGGCCGTTGTCGAACAACAAGGGCATCAACCGCCGCGGCGGCGGCTTGTCCGCGCCCAGCCTGACCGACAAGGATCGCGTCGACATCAAGCTCGCGGCTGAAATGGAATTGGACTATGTGGCCGTGTCGTTCCCGCGCTACGGCAGCGATATCGACGAGGCCCGCACCCTGCTGGCCGAAGCCGGCAGCCAGGCCTGGATCATCGCGAAGATCGAGCGTGCTGAAGCGGTGGCGGACGACGAAGCGCTGGACGCCCTGATCCGCGCCAGCGACGGCGTGATGGTGGCGCGCGGCGACTTGGGCGTGGAAGTCGGGGACGCAGAATTGGTGGGCATCCAGAAGCGCATCATCCAGCACGCGCGCACGCTGAACAAGGTCGTGATCACGGCCACGCAGATGATGGAGTCGATGATCTCCAGCCCCATGCCCACGCGCGCCGAAGTGTCGGACGTGGCCAACGCGGTGCTGGACTACACGGACGCCGTCATGCTGTCGGCCGAAAGCGCATCGGGCCAGTATCCGGTCGAGGCCGTGCAGGCGATGGCGCGCGTGTGCCTGGGTGCGGAAAAGCACCCGACCACGACGAAATCGCATCACCGGGTGGGCGAGACCTTCACCCGTTGCGACGAGACCATCGCGCTGGCGGCCATGTACGCGGCCAACCACTTCCCCGGCGTCAAGGCCGTCATCGCGCTGACGGAAAGCGGGCACACGCCGTTGATCATGTCGCGCATCCGTTCCGGCGTGCCAATTTACTGCTACAGCCCGCACAGCCTGACGCAGAACCGCGTGGCGATGTTCCGTGGCGTCTACACGGTGCCGTTCGCGCCGTCGGATTACGAGCCGGCGGACCTGAGCAACGCCGCCATCGACGAATTGCGCAAGCGCAACCTGGTGACGACGGGCGATTGGGTCATCCTGACCAAGGGCGACTTCTACCGCGACAGCGGCGGCACCAACGGCATGAAGATCCTGTTGGTGGATTAGGACCGGCCCGGGCGGGGTGCAAGCCCCGCCACGGCCTTAACCGAAGAACCAGTAGCACACGCCGATCGCGGCCAGCACGCCGGCCAGATCGGCGATCAGCGCGCAGCCTACCGCGTGGCGCGCGCGCAGAATTCCCACCGATCCGAAATACACCGCCAGCACGTAGAAGGTGGTTTCCGTGCTGCCTTGCATCACCGCGGCCAGCAGGGCGGGGAAGCTGTCCACGCCATGGTGCGCCATGGTTTCCAGCATCATGGCGCGCGCGGCGCTGCCCGAGAACGGCTTGACCAGCGCCGTGGGCAGGGCGTCAACGAAACGCGTGTCCCAGCCGGCGTACTGCGCCAGCCAGCGGATGCCGTCCAGCAGGAAGTCCAAGGCGCCCGAGGCGCGTAGCACGCCCACCGCGCACAGCATCGCCACCAGATAGGGCAGCAGGCTCTTGGCGATGTCGAAGCCTTCCTTGGCGCCCTCGATGAAGGCCTCGTAGACGGGCACTTTCTTGCAGGCGCCCGCGATCAGGAACGCCAGCAGAATGCCGAACAGCGCCAGGTTGCCCAGCAGCGAGGACAGCGACGCAATGGCGGCGGCCGACATGCTGGCCAGCAGCGCCATGAAGCCGCCCATGACCAGCGCCGCGCCGCCCAGCCACAGCATCACGACCGGATCCGTCAGGCGCAGCCGCTGGCAGACGGCGACCGCCAGGAAACCCGCCAGCGTCGAGGCGCTGGTGGCCAGCAGGATCGGCAGGAACACCAGGGTGGGGTCGGCGGCGCCCTGTTGCGCGCGGAACATGAACAGCGTGACGGGCAACAGCGTCAGCGACGACGCGTTCAGCACCAGGAAGAGGATCTGCGCGTTGCTGGCGGTTTCGGGGGTGGGGTTCAGCGATTGCAGTTCGCGCATGGCGCGCAGGCCGATCGGCGTGGCGGCATTGTCCAGCCCCAGGCCGTTGGCGGCGAAGTTCAGCGTGATCAGGCCGATGGCGGGATGGTTGCGCGGCACCTCCGGCATCAGGCGCGCGAACAGCGGCCCCAGCAGGCGCGCCAGCTTTTCCACCAGCCCGGCGCCTTCGGCGATGCGCAGGAACCCCAGCCACAGCGTCAGCGTGCCGAACAGCAGCACCATGACTTCCACGGACACGCGCGCCATGTCGAACAGGCTGGCCACCATCAGGCGGAAGACGTCGGGGTCGCCGACAGCCAGCCAGCGGTACAGGGCGGCGGCTGCGGCGGTCAGGAAAAAGCCCAGCCAGAGTTTGTTCAGCATGCGGAATGTGCCCGGATAGCGGTTGATTGCGCACCAGCGCGGCGACGCCCATTGTCGCAGAGTCGGCACGCCCAGGCTTGGCTGCGCGCCGCCAATTCTGGTACTTTGGCCCGATACGCCCTAGGGCCATAACAGTGAGGGACACTCATGGACTTCAATGCCTGGCGCCGGCGCCGCATCTCGGAACCCGCGTACCGCTGGGCGCGCAACGCCTTGCCGGCCATGTCGGCCACCGAGCGCGAGGCCATCGAGGCCGGAGACACCTGGTGGGATGCGGATCTGTTCACGGGCAACCCCGACTGGCGCAAGCTGCTGGACGTGCCCGCCGCCACGTTGACCCGCGACGAGCAGGCGTTCATCGACGGCCCGGTCGCGCAGTTGTGCGCCATGCTGGACGAGTGGGACATCACCTGGAACCGGCGCGACCTGCCGCCGCAGGTCTGGGCTTTCCTGAAGGCGCAACGCTTTTTCGGCATGATCATCCCGCGCCGTTACGGCGGGCTGGGCTTTTCCCCCTACGCACATTCCGAAGTCGTCAGGCGGATTTCGGCGTATTCCATCACGGCGGGCGTGACGGTCATGGTGCCGAATTCGCTGGGACCCGGTGAATTGCTGATGCAGTTCGGCACGCCTGCGCAACGCGATTACTGGCTGCCGCGCCTGGCCGATGGCCGCGAAGTGCCGTGCTTCGGCCTGACCAGCCCCGAGGCGGGCTCGGACGCCGCTTCCATGGTGGATACGGGCGTCGTCTGCCGCCAGGTGGTGGACGGCCGCGAACTGATCGGCATCCGGCTGAACTGGCACAAGCGCTACATCACGCTGGGACCCGTGGCCACAGTGCTGGGCCTGGCATTCAAGATGTCCGACCCGGACGGCATCCTGGGCGGCCCCAAGGACATCGGCATTTCGGTGGCGCTGGTGCCCACCGAGGCGCCGGGCGTGGAGATCGGCCGGCGCCACCTGCCTGCCATGCAGGTGTTCCAGAACGGCCCCAACACGGGCCGGGACGTGTTCGTGCCATTGGACGCGCTGATCGGCGGCGAGGCGCGCGCGGGGCAGGGCTGGAAGATGCTGATGAGCGCATTGGCCGCGGGGCGCGGTATTTCGCTGCCATCGCTGTCGGCGGCCGCCGCTGTCATGTGCGCACACACCACAGGCATGTATGCGCGGGTGCGCGAGCAGTTCGGCATTCCGGTCGGCAAGTTCGAAGGCGTGCAGGAACAACTGGCCCAGCTGGCGGGCAATGCCTACATGGTGGAGGCCGCCCGGCGGCTGACCTGCGCCGCGCTGAACCAGGACGTGAAACCGGCCGTCGTGTCGGGCATCATGAAATACCACGCGACCGAGCGCATGCGCAGCTCGGTGAACGCGGCGATGGACGTGCACGCCGGGCGCGCCGTCATGGACGGGCCAAGCAATTACCTGGGCGGCCTGTACCGAGCGGTGCCGATCGCCATCACGGTCGAAGGCGCCAATATCCTGACGCGTAATCTCATCATCTTCGGCCAGGGCGCCATCCGGGCCCATCCCTATCTGATGCCGGAAATGCTGGCGCTGGCCAATCCGGACGAAGAGCGCGGCATCGAGGTCTTTCACGACGTGTTCTGGCGGCACTTGCGGCATGCCGGCAAGAACACGCTGCGCGCGATCGGCCGCGCCTGGACGGGCGCCGTGCTGGCGCCTTCGCCGGTGTCGGGCCCCACGGCCGGCCACTACCGGCGGCTAGGACGTTATGCGTCCGGCTTCGCGCTGCTGGCCGACGCCACGTTGGCGCAACTGGGCGGCGGGCTGAAGCGGCGCGAAATGATCTCGGCGCGGCTGGGCGACATCCTGTCCGAGCTCTATCTGCTGTCTGCGGTGCTCAAACGCTGGGAAGACGAAGGCCGCAAGCACGACGACCTGCCGCTCGTGCATTGGTGCATGGAGCAGGGCTATGCCAGCATCGAAAAAAGCCTGGACCAGGTGTTGCGCAATTTGCCGGGCCGCGTGCTGGCCTGGGGGCTGCGCGCGGCCATCCTGCCGCTGCGTCTGGCCAGGGGGCCGAATGACGCCCTGACGCGCGAGTGCGCCGAACTGCTGCTGAAGCCGTCGCCCACGCATGTGCGGCTGGCGGCCGACCTGCATCGCGAGCCGGGCAATGCCCCGTCGGCAGGCGTGCTGTTGGGGGACGTCCGTGCAGGCGGCGATCCGCTGGGCGAGCTGACTCGCGCGTTCGCGCTGGTGGACGCCGTGCAGCCGATCCGCGATCGCCTGCGCCAATCGGGCGTGCGCGACTGGCGCGAAGCGCATCAGCGCGGCGCGATCACCGACGCGCAGGCCGCGCAACTGGAAGCGGCGGAGGCCCTGGTGTCGAAGGTCTTGCAGGTGGATGATTTCGCGCCGGCGGATTTGTCGCCGCAGGCGGCGGATGCGCCGACGACGGCCGCCGGGCGCAACGCGAACCCGGGCGCAGACCCGGGTCCGGACCACGGCGCTTAGTCGTCGGCGTTCGGGTCCATGCCCGGAAACAGGATTTCGGTGAAGCCGAACTTCGAGAAATCCTGGATGCGCGACGGATAGAGGCGGCCGATCAGGTGGTCGCACTCGTGCTGCACCACGCGGGCATGGAAGCCTGCGGCTTCGCGCTCGATCAGCTGGCCATACGGGTCGCGGCCGCTGTAGCGGATGTGGCGGTAGCGCGGCACCTGCCCGCGCAGTCCAGGCACCGACAGGCAGCCTTCCCAGCCGTCTTCCATGTCGTCCGACAGCGGCGTGATGACCGGATTGCACAGGATGGTCTGCGGCACCGGGGGCGCGTCGGGGTAGCGCTCGTTGCGGTCGAAACCGAAGATCACCAGTTGCAAGTCCACGCCGATCTGTGGCGCGGCCAGGCCCACGCCTTGCGCGGCCGCCATGGTTTCGAACATGTCGTCGATCAGGGCGTGCAGCTCGGGCGTGTCAAAGCGGTCAACCGGCGGCGCCACGCGCAACAGACGCGGGTCGCCCATTTTCAGGATGGGATGGATCATGATGTCGGTCTATCAACAAAGTAAGGCTTTCCCCGCCGGGCCGCCCTCAGGGGGCGGCAAGCGCGTGCGGCGTGGGGGTTTTAGTCTTGCCGTCCCTTCTTCTGGATGAACTCGATCTTGTAGCCGTCCGGGTCTTCCACGAAAGCGATGACCGTCTTGCCGTGCTTCATCGGGCCGGCTTCGCGGGTGACCTTGCCGCCGCGTTCCTTGACCTTGTCACAGGCTTCGTAGGCGTTGTCGACTTCCAGGGCGATGTGGCCGTAGCCGTTGCCCAGGTCGTACTTTTCGGTGTCCCAGTTGTGAGTCAGTTCGATGACCGCGCCCTCGCTTTCGTCCTGGTAGCCCACGAAGGCCAGCGTGAACTTGCCTTCCGGATAGTCGTTGCGGCGCAGGACACGCATGCCGAGCACGTTGGTGTAGAAATCGATGGATTGGTCGAGGTTGCCGACTCGCAGCATGGTGTGGAGCATACGCATGGATATCTTCCTTTAAGCGATGAGGGGTTGCGAAAAGCGCAGCGGAGCGCCGGCGCTTTCCCGGGTGATGCCGATGTCGCGCAGTGCGCCGCCCATGGCGTCGACCGCAAGCCGCATCTGTTCGGCGCCGAAAGCGCCGATGCAGCCGACCCGGAACGTGGGTTGTTCGGTGTTGCTGAAATTGCTGAGCAGGTAGCCGCGCGCCTTGAGTGCGTCGACGAACAGTTGCAGGTTCCAGGTCGGCGCGTTCGGTGCGCAGACGTTGACGACGATGGGGCCCTGCAGGTCGCGCGGAAGATGGGGCGCCAGGCCAAGCTCGATCACACCATCATATAGCGTGCGCATGTTCGCCGTGTAGCGCGCCAGGCGAGCCTCTCGGCCTTCCTGTTCAAAGAGCGCCAGCGCCACGGCCAGCGCCGCCAGCGTGGGCGCGGGCGGCGTGAAGCGCGGGCCGGCGTTGGGGGCCAGCGCGTGCTGGTGGATGTCGGCCAGGTCTAGCGACCAGCTGCCTGCGTTGCCGCGGGCGGCTTCCAGGCGGTCCACGCGCGCGACCACGAAGGCGGCGCCCGGCAGCCCTTCCAGGCACTTGTTGGCTGTCAGCACGACGGCGTCCACCGCGGGCAGGGCGGACAGGTCCAAAGGCAGGGCGCCGAAGGCGGATACGGCATCGATGATGACGCGGCGGCCCATCGCGTGGGCGATGCGAGCCAGTTCGGGCACGTCGTGGCAGATGCCGCTGCCGGTTTCGCTGTAGACCAGCGCCAGGTGCGTCAGCGTGGGGTCCCGTTCCAGGGCCGCCGCGACGGCTACCGGGTCCACGCGCGCCGTCGCGCCCACGGGCAAGGGCACGGCGACCCGTCCCGCGTCAGCGGCCAGCTTCTGCAGGCGGGACGCGTAGGCGCCGGTGGACGGCGCCAGCAGGCGGCCGCCGGGCGGCACGAAGGTCCGGATCGCGGCTTCCACCGCGAAGTGGCCGCAGCCGGGCAGCGCCAGCGCGGCGTGTGTGTCGGGCGTTGCCTGCGCCACGCGCAGCACGCCTGCGCAGACCTGCCGGTAGGTCTCGCGGAAATCGTTGTCCCACGGCGCGTAGTCTTGCGCCATGGCGGCCTTCACCCGCGCGTCGGTCGTGACCGGGCCGGGAATGAGCAGAAGCATCTTGTCTCTCCAGAGGGGCTTCTAGAACTGGGGAAGGGAGGCGGGGTCGTGGCGCCGCAGGATGTTCTTGGCGTCTTCGAAGTCAGGCAGGATCTGCCCAACTTCACGCCAGAAGTCCTGACTGTGGTTCATTTCGCGCAGGTGGGCAAGCTCGTGCGCGATGACGTAATCGATGATCGCGGGCGCGAAATGGATCAGCCGCCAGTTCAGCATGATGTTGCCGTCGCTGGTGCATGAGCCCCAGCGCGTGGCGGCGGACGACAGCCGCCAGCGGCGGATCTTCAGGCCGCTGATCTGCAGGAAGTGCGCCAGCCGCGCGCCGAACCAGGCACCGGCCCGCTGCTGCAGCCAGGCTTGCGCCGAATCGCGGATGCGGCTTTGCTCGGCCGTGGAGGGCAGGGCCAGCCAGAGGGTGTCGCCGTCTTGCGGCGCGTCCGCGTCGCCGGACAAGCGGGCCTGACGGCTATCGCCGCCCACGCCGATCAGGATGCGCTTGCCCAGGTAGGGCAGTTCGCCACCCGGCTGCCAACGCGTATGCGCCATGGCCAATTGTTGCTTGCGGGCATGCCACTCACGTAGCTTGGCGAGGATCCAGCGGGCCTTTTCACGCACCGCGTCGTCGATCTGCGCCAGCGTGACCCAGCTGGGCGCGGTGACGCGCAGGCCGTCGTCGGTGATCACGAACCCGATGCTGCGGCGGCGCGAGCGCAGCAGCACGAAGCCGATGGGCTGTTCTTCGGTGGGCACTTCGCGCCAGCGCGCACTGGGGGGCAGCGGGTCCGGGCAGGGCGTGGGGACCCGGGACGACGCGTTGGGCGACAGCGTCAGCAGCGGTTCGCCCGCAGGGGCGGCGCCTGTCTGCGCATCGGGGAACAGCGTCTTCGGCGTGACCGGCTGCGGGGGGGCAGATCGAGGAGGCGCGGCGCGGGGCGCGGCAGGCCGAGGCGCCGCAGGGGGCTTCGGCGTGACGATCAGCGGCGACGCGCCCAGGGGCGCGCCGTCTTCTTGCACGTCGAACAGGAGTTCGAGCTGATCAGTGCTAGACATACCTTTCAGGGTTGAGACGCCGCATTTCCCCTTCGATCCAGTCCTGGACCTTTTGGTTCAGTTCTTCGGGGGTGAGTCCCTTGGATTCTATCGCGGGACCGATCGACAGGGTGACCATGCCGGGATATTTGACGAAAGCGTTGCGCCGCCAGCACTCCCCGGCGTTATGCGCCACGGGAATGACGACCGCGCCGGTGCGCGAGGCCAGCAGCGCGCCGCCCATCTTGAACCGCGCCGTCTTGCCCGGCGGCACGCGCGTGCCTTCGGGAAACAGCAGCGGCCAACGGCCTTCGTCCATGCGGGCCTGGCCTTGCTTGACCACTTGCTCGAAGGCGTCGCGACCCTTCGCGCGGTCGATGGCGATCATGCGCAGCAGCGCCAGGCCCCAGCCGAAGAACGGCACCATGTGCAGTTCTTTCTTGTAGACGAAACAAACTTCGCGCGGCATGTGGGCCGGGAAGAACAGCGTTTCCCATGCCGACTGGTGCTTGGACAGGATCACGGCGGGGCCGTTGGGCAGGTTTTCCCAGCCCTTGACCTGCCAGCGGATGCCGCAGAAGACCTTGGCGCCCCAGATCGCCAGGCGGGGCCAGCCCACCGTCAGCTTGTAGCGCCAGTGCAGGGGCAGCGGCGCCCACAGGATGCAGGCGAAGGCGTAGGGGATGACCGTGACGGCCAGGAACAGGAAATACAGCAGCGAGCGTAGCCGGGCCATCGAATCAATTGTCCTGGAGCAGGATGTCGGCCACGGCCGACAGGTCTTCGCATACGCGGGTGTTGTCGGGCAGGCCGCCCTTGGCCAGCGTCTTCTTGCCATTGCCGGTCTGCACCAGCCAGGGCGAGCAGCCGACGGACGAGGATGCCTGCAAGTCACGCAGCGAATCACCCACGGCCGGCACGCCGGCCAGATCGATGTCGTAGCGGTGGCCGATCTGCTCGAACATGCCGGGGCGCGGCTTGCGGCAGGTGCAATTGTCGTCCGGACCATGCGGGCACAGGAACACGGCGTCGATGCTGCCGCCCACGGCCGCCAGCTCGCGCCGCATCTTGGTGTGGATGGCGGTCAGCGTGTCCATATCGAACAGGCCGCGCGCCAGGCCCGACTGGTTGGTGGCGACCACCACCTTCCAATCCGCCTGTGTCAGCCGGGCGATCGCCTGCAAGCTGCCCGGCAGCGCGATCCATTCGTCGGGATTCTTGACGAACGCATCGCTGTCCTGATTGATGACGCCGTCGCGGTCGAGGATGATCAGTTTCACTGTGCCAGCCTGGAAATGTCGGCCACCTGGTTCATCAGGCCATGCAGCTGGCTCAACAGGGCCAGCCGGTTGGCGCGCACGGCCGGGTCTTCGGCCATGACCATGACGTCGGCAAAGAACGCGTCCACCGGCTCGCGGGCCTGGGCCAGCGTGGAGAGGCTGCCGGCGAAGTCGCCGGCGGCAAGCTGGGCCTCGGCCTGCGGGCGCAGGGCGGCCACTGCGGCGGCCAGGGCCTTTTCCGCGGGTTCCACCAGCGCGGCGGCGTTCACCGCGCCGATCTCGCCTTCGGCCTTTTTCAGCAGGTTGCCGATGCGCTTGTTGGCGGCGGCCAGGCTGGCAGCTTCAGGCAGTTGCGCGAAAGCGGCGGCGGCGCGCACGCGTTCGGCCACTTGATGCAGCGGCGGCGTCAGCGCGATGACGGCTTCCACCGCGTTGCGGTCGAAGTCGTTGATCAGCTGGTTGCGGTAGCGTTCGTAGATGAAGGTGCGGACTTCGGCCAGCGTATCGGCCGGGATCTTGCCGGCGGGGAACGTGCCCGCGGCCAGGTCCAGCAGCCCGTCCAGGGACAGCGGGCCGTCTTCGCTGATCTTCAGCCAGCCGCCGGCGGCCAGTTGTTCGAAGGCGCTGATCAGGCCCAGCGCGGCGCGGCGCAGGCCGAAGGGGTCGCGTTCGCCGGTGGGCGCCAGGCCGATGGCCCAGATGCCGACCAGCGTTTCCACGCGTTCGGCGATAAAGAGCGTGGCGGCGGTCAGCGTGTCCTGGGTGACCGGCGTGTCGTAGCGGTTGCGGTACTGGGTGCGCAGCGCTTGCACGACACTGTCGGGCTCGCCGTCGCCGGCGGCGTAGTACGCGCCCATGATGCCTTGCAGCTCGGGGAATTCGCCCACCATGTTCGAACCCAGGTCGGCCTTGGCCAGCATGGCGGCGCGATCGGCGGCCGATATGTCGCCGCCCAGATGGCCCGCCACGCCGCGGGCGATGGCGCGCACGCGTTCCACGCGCTCAAGCTGGGTACCCAGCTTGTTGTGATAAACGATGGAGCCCAGTTGTTCGACGCGCGCGGCCAGCGGCGTCTTGCGGTCGGTTTCGAAGAAGAACTGCGCGTCGGCCAGGCGCGGGCGCACCACGCGCTGGTTGCCTTCGACGATGTTCACCGGATTGTCCGTGTGCATGTTGCTCACGATCAGGAAACGGTGCGTCAGGCGGCCGGTAGCCGGGTCGAACAGCGGGAAGTACTTCTGGTTCAACCGCATGGTCAGGATCAGGCATTCCTGCGGCACTTGCAGGAACTGCTCTTCGAACTGGCCCACGTAGACGGTGGGGTGTTCGACCAGCGCCGTCACTTCGTCCAGCAGCGCGGCTACTTCCGGGTCGTCGCCCAGCGTGGCCGACAGGCGGCCGGCGTGATCCAGCAACTGGCGCTGGATCTCGTCGCGGCGGCCTTCGAAGGACGCCACGACGCGGCCCTTTTCCGCCAGGGTGGCGGCGTAGGCGTCAGCATCGGCGAACGACACCGGGCCGGTGCTCATGAAGCGGTGGCCCAGCGTGTCGCGGCCGGCGGTCAGGCCCAGCGCGGACACCGGCACCACGTCGGCGCCGAACAGCGCGACCAGGCCGTGCGCCGGGCGCACGAACTTGACGGTGGTGACGCCGTCGGCCAATTGGTAACGCATGACCTTGGGGATCGGCAGGTTGTTCAGCGCGGTGTCCAAGCCTTCCTGCAAACCCACGGCCAGTTGCGCGCCGGGGGCGGTGCCGCGGGCAACCAGGTAGTCCTGCTTGCCATCGGATTCGCGGTCCAGCGTGGACAGGTCGATGTTTTCCAGACCCTTGGCGGCCAGCTTTTTCTGCAACGCCGGGGTGGCCTGGCCGTCTTCGGTCAGGCCGATCTTCACGGGCATCAGCTTTTCGGCATAGGGCTGGTCAGGCGCCTGCGCCAGCACGGCGGACAGGTGCACGGCCAGGCGGCGCGGCGTGGAATACGCGGTCACGGCGCAGCCGTCGGCCAGGAGGCCGTGGCGCGCCAGCGTGGCGCGCACGCCTTCGGCGTAGGCCTGCCCCAGCTTTTGCAGGGCCTTGGGCGGGAGTTCTTCGGTCAGCAGTTCGACCAGCAGCGGGCGGATGTTCGTCGTCATTTATGCAGCCTCCCCGGCGGCCTGGTTGCGGCCCAGCATGGGAAAGCCCAGTCGTTCGCGAGATTCGTAGTAAGCCTGGGCGACGGCGCGCGACAGGTTGCGGATGCGGCCGATGTAGGCGGCGCGCTCGGTGACGCTGATCGCGCCCCGCGCGTCCAGCATATTGAACGTGTGGGCGGCTTTCAGCGCGGCCTCGTAGGCCGGCAGCGCCAGCGGCACGTCCATCAGGCGCTTGGCTTCGGCTTCGTAATCGTTGAAATGCGCGAACAGCATATCGGCCGACGAGTGTTCAAAGTTGTAGGTGGACTGCTCCACCTCGTTCTGGTGGAACACGTCGCGGTACAGCACGCGGTTGCCGTTGGCGCCTTCCGTCCAGACCAGGTCGTACACGCTTTGCACGTCCTGCAGGTACATGGCCAGGCGCTCCAGGCCGTAGGTGATTTCACCCGTGGTCGGCGTGCAGTCCAGGCCGCCCACTTGCTGGAAATAGGTGAACTGCGTGACTTCCATGCCGTTCAGCCAGACTTCCCAGCCCAGGCCCCAGGCGCCCAGCGTCGGGTTTTCCCAGTCGTCCTCGACGAAGCGGATGTCGTGCTGCGTCGGGTCGATGCCCAGCGCTTTCAGCGAACCGATGTACAGGTCCAGGATTTCCGGGGGCGCCGGCTTCAGCACGACCTGGTACTGGTAATAATGCTGCAGGCGGTTGGGGTTCTCGCCGTAGCGGCCATCCTTGGGTCGGCGCGAGGGCTGCACATACGCGGCGCGCCACGGCTCCGGGCCGATCGCGCGCAGGAATGTGGCCGTGTGCGAGGTGCCGGCGCCGACTTCCATGTCGTAGGGTTGCAGCAGGGCGCAACCCTGCTTGTCCCAGTATTCCTGGAGCGTAAGGATGATTTGCTGAAAGGTGAGCATAGGATTCTTGGAATTCGACTCGCCGGGCAAGGCTTGCCTTGGGCGTGGGAAACCCGGCATTTTAACTGGCCCGGGCCGGTCCTGTTTCGCGATCGCCGTTGGGCGGTTACATCTACGTTCTTTGGACGCCGCGGCGGGCGCCGGCTGCGCCCGCAAACCAATGATCGTATGATTCCAGGTTGAGCCTCAAGTCTTATATAAAACCCGGAACCCGACGACACCCCGGGATTTTCGAGAATTCCTGGAAGGAGCAGTCCCATGTCAGACCTGATCACGGTGGAAGTTACCGACGGCATCCAGATCATCACGATCAACCGCCCGGAAGCCAAGAACGCCATCAACCTGGAAACCGCCCAAGCCATGGCCGCCGCGCTGGACCAGTTGGATAGCCGCGACGACATCCGCATCGGCATCCTGACGGGTGGCGGCGGCACGTTCTCGTCGGGCATGGACTTGAAGGCGTTTGCCAAATCGGGCCAGCGCCCCTACGTGGAAGGCCGTGGTTTTGCCGGCTTGAACGAAAGGCCGCCCAAGAAACCGCTGATCGCGGCCGTGGAAGGCTACGCCTTGGCCGGCGGTTGCGAAATGGCCCTGGCCTCCGACCTGATCGTGGCGGCCAGCAACGCCAAGTTCGGCCTGCCCGAGGTCAAGCGCGGCCTGGTGGCCGGCGCCGGCGGCATGCTGCGCTTGCCGCGCCGCCTGCCGTACCACATCGCCATGGAAGTGATCCTGACGGGCGAAATGCTCAGCGCCGAACGCGCCTACTCGTTCGGCCTGGTCAACCGCCTGACCGAACCGGGTGGCGCCCTGGCCGGTGCGCTGGAACTGGCGCGCGCCATCGTCGAGAACGGCCCGCTGGCCGTGCAGACCGCCAAGAGCATCGTGTCGCAGTCCGGGGATTGGGAGCAGGAAGGCATGTTTGACCGCCAGCGCCCTCTGATCGCGCACATCTTCTCGTCGGCCGACGCAAAAGAAGGCGCCACGGCTTTCGCCGAGAAGCGCAAGCCGGTCTGGCAAGGTAAATAAAACTATGAGCCCCCACGCCGCACGCGCTGCGCGCGCTTGCTGCCCCCCGAGGGGGCGCCTTTTGCCTTGGGGCGGCCCGGCGGCAAAAGAGGGCCCCCACGCCGCACTCGCTGCGCTCGCTTGCTGCCCCCCGAGGGGGCGCCTTTTACCTTGGGGCGGCCCGGCGGCAAAAGAGGGCCCCCACGCCGCGCGCGCTGTGCGCGCTTGCTGCCCCCCGAGGGGGCGCCTTTTGCCTTGGGGCGGCCCGGCGGCAAAAGAGGGCCCCCACGCCGCACGCGCTGTGCGCGCTTGCTGCCCCCCAAGGGGGCGCCTTTTGCCTTGGGGCGGCCCGGCGGCAAAAGAGGGCCCCCACGCCGCGCGCGCTGCGCGTGCTTGCTGCCCCCCGAGGGGGCGCCTTTTGCCTTGGGGCGGCCCGGCGGCAAAAGATATCTTTTCTCCACTGCGGCTGGCTTGTCAGGTTGGCCGTGTTTCCCTGTTTTTTAGCTCGTAAATCGCCATGTCCGTCATCATTAAAGAAGAAGACCTTATCCAGTCGATAGCCGATGGCATCCAGTTCATCAGCTACTACCATCCCGTGGATTACATCCGCCATCTGGCGCGCGCCTATGAACGCGAGGAAAGCCCCGCCGCGCGCGACGCGATGGCGCAGATCCTGACCAATTCGCGCATGTGCGCCGAAGGCAAGCGCCCGTTGTGCCAGGACACCGGCATCGTCAACGTCTTCCTGAAGATCGGCATGAGCGTGCGCTTCGACACCAAGCGCACTCTGCAGGAACTCTGTGACGAAGGCGTGCGCCGCGGCTACCTGAACCCGGACAATCCGCTGCGCGCCTCGGTGCTGGACGATCCGCTGTTCGCGCGCAAGAACACGCGCGACAACACGCCCTGTATCCTGCACGTCGAACTTGTCCAGGGTGACAAGGTCGACGTGCAGATCGCTTCCAAGGGCGGCGGTTCTGAAAACAAGACCAAGTTCGCCATGCTGAACCCCAGCGATTCGCTGGTGGACTGGGTGTTGAAGACGGTCCCGACGATGGGCGCCGGCTGGTGCCCCCCGGGCATGCTCGGCATCGGCGTCGGCGGCACCGCTGAAAAAGCCATGCTGATGGCCAAGCAGTCGTTGATGGAAGACATCGACATGTACGAACTGCTGGCCCGCGGCCCGCAGAACAAGCTGGAAGAACTGCGCATTGAGCTGTACGAAAAGGTCAACGCGCTGGGCATCGGCGCGCAGGGCCTGGGCGGCCTGACGACCGTGCTGGACGTCAAGATCAGCACCTTCCCGACGCATGCGGCCTCCAAGCCGGTCGCGATGATCCCGAACTGCGCCGCTACGCGCCACGCGCACTTCGAGCTGGACGGCTCGGGCCCCGCGCGGCTGGATCCGCCGTCGCTGTCGGAATGGCCGGAAGTGCATTGGGCCCCCGATTACAACAAGTCCAAGCAGGTCGACCTGAATACGCTGACGAAGGAAGAAGTCGCCAGCTGGAAGCCGGGCCAGACATTGCTGCTGTCGGGCAAGATGTTGACCGGCCGCGACGCCGCGCACAAGCGCATCCAGGACATGCTGGCCAAGGGAGAGCCGCTGCCGGTGGACTTCACCAACCGCGTGATCTATTACGTGGGTCCGGTGGATCCGGTGGGCGACGAAGTGGTCGGCCCCGCCGGCCCCACGACCGCCACCCGCATGGACAAGTTCACCGACATGATGCTGGAGAAGACCGGCCTGATCTCCATGATCGGCAAGTCGGAACGCGGCCCGGTCGCCATCGAAGCGATCAAGAAGCACGGTTCGGCCTACCTGATGGCCGTCGGCGGCGCGGCCTACCTGGTGTCCAAGGCCATCCGCGGCGCCAAGGTGCTGGGTTTTGCCGACCTGGGCATGGAAGCCATCTATGAGTTCGACGTGAAGGACATGCCGGTGACCGTGGCGGTGGACGCCCAGGGCACCTCGGTCCACACGACGGGCCCCAAGGAATGGCAGGCCAAGATCGGCAAGATCCCGGTGGCCGTGGCGTAAGCGTATACGGCATACGAAGACGGCCGCTGGAATCCAGCGGCCGTTTTTTTTGCCTTATCCCGCTTGCAGCACCTGCAGGACGTTGCGCGCCGCGCCCACGCCCATCTTCACGTAGGCATCGTGCGTGACGCCGCCCACGTGGGGGCTCAGGATCAGCCGCCGCTGACCCTGGAAGCAATGCGCGGCCGGCGGCGGTTCCTGCTGGAAGCTGTCCAGGCCGGCGCATCCCACTTTGCCGCTACGCACGGCGGCAAGCAGGTCGGCTTCATTGACCAGGCCGCCGCGCGCGGTGTTGACCAGCAGCACGCCGTCGCGGCACTGCGCCAGCGTGGCGGCGTTGATCAGGTCGCGGTTGCCGTCCGTCAGCGGGCAGTGCAGCGAGATCGCGTCCGCCTCGGCCCACAGCCGGGGCAGGCTGACCGTTTCGATCCAGGGCGGGACGTCCTTGGCGTAGGGGTCGTGTCCGATCACCCGCATGTCCATGGCGTGCGCCACGGCGGCCACGCGCAGGCCGATGGCGCCCAGACCCACCAGGCCGATGCAACGCCCCGCCAGTTCGATGCTCTTGTGCGTGGCCTTGTCCCAGTGGCCGGCATGCATGCGGGCGTCCAGCGGCACGACGGATTTGGCGCAGGCCAGCAGCAGCGCGATGGCGTGTTCGGCCACCGCCGCGGCATTGGCGCCCGCGGCGGTCTTTACTGCGATGCCGCGCGCGCTGGCCGCCGCGCTATCGATGGTGTCGATGCCGCTGCCGTGCTTGGAAATCACGCGCAGCGACCTGGCCGCGTGGATCAGCGCCGCGCTGACCCGGCCGTAGCGGACGATCATCGCGACGGGGTCGTGCTGGCGCACCAGCGTCAGCAGGTCGTCTTCGGTCGGTCGGGGGCCGGCATAGACCAGGCGGTAGCCCTCCAGCACGCGCACGGCCTCGTCCGCCAGGTCGGCGCCGGTCACCAGCACGACGGATTGCGCGCCGGCAGTCATAGCGATTCCCCGGCACGCAGGACGCCAGCGGCGCGCAACGCGTCCGCGAGCCACGGCGCGCCGAGCTTGCCCGCCTTGATCTCTGCGATGCGGCGCGCTTCGGCCTCCACTTTCTGCTGAGCCAGCACCAGGGCGTCGGCGACGTTCTCGCGCGGCACGACCACCACGCCGTCGGCGTCGCCGACGATCAGGTCGCCGGGATTGACCGTGACGCCCGCAAGCGACACCGGCCAGTTCACGCGGCCGGGCAGGCCCTTGGTCGGTCCGTTGGGGTTGGTGCCCACGGAGAATACGGGGAAACCGCTTTCAATGATCTCGTCGGAATCGCGCACGGCGGCGTCGACCACGAAGCCCGCCAATCCGCCGGCCTGCGCCTGCGTCGTCATGATGGTGCCGCACAGCGCGGCCGTGCGGTCGCCCTTGCCCTCGACGACGATGACGTCGCCAGGTTGCGCCAGGGCCAGCGCGGCATGGAACATCAGGTTGTCGCCGGGACGCAGTTCAACGGTGAAGGCGGGGCCGGCGACTTTCATCCGCGGCGACAGCGGGGTGATGCGGCCGCCCAGCGCGCCGCGGCGGCCGCCTACGTCGGCGAGGATGGCGGCTTGAAATCGGCTGGCGGCTCGGACCAGTTCGGGGCTGACGCGCTGGATGTCGCGGCGGATGGGAGGGAGGGATGTTTCGCTCATGATGGGGGCTTTGATGGCGGGAGGGGATCGAAGGAAATTCGGAGAGTCGGGATCAGTCGATACGGGCGCCGGACTGCTTCACGATGCCGGCCCACAGCGCGTGGTCCTTGCGCAGGCGTTCGCTGAACGCTTCCGGCGTGCCGCCCAGGACTTCGCCGCCTTCGGCGCGTATCTTCTGCTGGTATTCGTCGCTGGCCATGGCCTTGTTGGCCGCCGCGTTCAGGGTCTGGATCACATCGGGCGGCGTGCCCGCCGGCACCATCAGACCGAACCAGGTGTTGGCGTCGAAGCCCGAGTAGCCGGCCTCGCTGACGGTGGGCACATCGGGCAGTTCGGCGACGCGCTTGGCCGAGGTGACCGCCAGCGCGCGCAGCTTGCCCGTGCGGATCTGGCCCAGAGCGGTGGGGATGGACGACATGAACAACTGCACCTGGCCGCCGAACAGGTCATTGAGCGCCTGGTTGGCGCCCTTGTAGGGGATGTGCTGCAGCTTGATGCCGGCCGACTGTTGCAGCAGTTCGGCGGTCAGGTGCGCGACGGTGCCGTTGCCCGGCGATGCGAAGTTCAGTTCGCCGGGCTGGGCCTTGGCCTGCGTGATCACGTCGGCCAGGGTCTGGTAACGGGAATTGGACGCCACCACCAGCACCAGCGGCGCCGTGGCCACCAGCGCGACCGGCGCCAGGTCGCGGGCGGGGTTGTAGGACAGCTTGCTGTAGAGCGACGGATTGATGGCCAGATTGCTGGTCTGCCCCAGCACCAGCGTGTAGCCGTCCGGCGCGGACTTCACGGCGGTTTCCACGCCCAGGTTGCCGCCGGCCCCGGGGCGGTTTTCGGCCACCAGGTTCCAGCCCGAGGTCTTGTTCAGCGCCACGCCCAGCTCGCGGGCGATGATGTCGGTGCCACCGCCGGGGGGGAACGGCACGATCAGGCGGATGGGGCGGTCGGGGAAGGTTTGGGCCAGCGCGCTGGCGCCGATCGCGAGGCCGCCGATCAGCGCGGCCGCTTGGGAAAGCAATTTCATGGTTGTCTCCGGTCTTATGGGGATGCTTCTTTGCGCCGGTCCGTCGGGTGCGGATCTGTGGGCGGGTTCCACTATAGAAATGCGTTTCGCTCTATACAATGGCGTTTCGTCTGGCAAAACGCGGTGCATGCCGTGAAACGGAAAGGAACATGAAGAAAACGCCTGGAAGACCGGCGGAACCGGCGCGCTCCGCCACCGCCGTCGAGGACCGGGAGTCGGGCGGCGTCATCGCCGTGGCGCGCGCACTGCGCCTGTTGGAAGCGTTTCAGGTCGACGACGCGTTCGTGTCGCTGGCCGAACTGAGCCGCCGCGCGGGCCTGCACAAGACGACCACGCTGCGTATTGCGCGCACCTTGGCCGAGGCGCGGTATCTGGTGCAGCGCGACGAAGACGGCGCCTGGCGGCTGGGGCCCGCCACGGGCTGGCTGGGCGCGCGGTATCAAGCGTCGTTCGACCTGAACAACGAGATCGAACCCACCTTGCGCGAGCTGACGCGCGAGACGGGCGAGAGCGCATCGTTCTTCGTGCGCGAAGGCGATATCCGGACGTGCCTTGTCCGGGTGGAAGGGCCGAAAGCGATCCGCCACCACATCCGCATGGGCGAAGCGCTGCCGCTGGAAAAAGGGTCGCCAGGCCGGGTGCTGCTGGCGTTCTCAGGCGAACCCGGCGAGCCTTACGAGACCATCCGGCACGACGGGTTCTATATCTCGATTGGCGAGCGCGAAGCCGAGATCGCCAGCGTGTCGGCGCCGGTGTTCGGCGCCAACTGGCGCTTGCTGGGCGTGCTGAGCGTGTCCGGCCCCGGGGGCCGCCTGCCGCGCGCCAAGCTGCAGAAATTCGCCAAGCTGATCAAGCAGAAAGCCAGCCAGCTGTCGTATGTGCTGAGCGGCGGCGCGCAGCGCCAGGCGCCGACGCGCACGCAATGGCATCCGTAGTGCGCCGGCCCTCCTAAGCCGTCTTCGCAGTGGCCGCCTTGAACGCCGCGATGGCGTCGGCCGATTTGCCCAGCACGTCGCGCAGCACTTCCTCGGTGTGCTCGCCCAACAAGGGCGGGGCGCGGCGATAGACGACGGGCGACGCCGAAAACCGCAGCGGGCTGGCCGTGACGGGCGCCATGCCACCGGCAGGATGCGGCAGGTCCCGGCGCAACTGCCTGGCTTGCGCCTGCGGATGCGCGAAAGCCTGCGCGATGTCGTTGATGGGGCCGCACGGCACGCCCACCGCTTCCAGTTTGGCGATCCAATCGTCGCGGCGGCCTTCCAGCATGATCGCGGTCAAGATGCCGATCAGCACTTCGCGGTGGGTGACGCGCAGTCGGTTGGTGGCAAAACGCGGGTCGTCGCCCAGCTCCGGCACGCCGATGGCGCGGCAATAGGCGCGGTACTGCGATTCGTTGCCGGTGGCCACGATCAGGTGGCCGTCGCTGGCGGCGAACACCTGATAGGGCACCACGTTCTGGTGCGCGTTGCCGGCGCGCTTGGGCGCCACGCCGGAATTGAAGTAGTTGGAGTTCTGGTTGGCCAGCAGCGCGACGTGGCTGTCCAGCAACGCAATGTCCAGGTGCTGTCCCAGCCCGCTGCGATGGCGTTCCTGCAGGGCCGCCAGAATCGCCACGGTGGCGTACATGCCCGTCACGATGTCGGTCACCGCCACACCCGCCTTCTGCGGCCCGCCGCCGGGCAGATCGTCGCGTTCGCCGGTGATGCTCATCAATCCGCCCATGCCCTGGATCATGAAGTCGTAGCCGGGGCGTTGCGCAAAGGGGCCATCCTGGCCGAAGCCAGTGACCGAGCAATAGATCAGGCGCGGGTTGACGGCCTTCAGGCTGTCGTAGTCCAGGCCGTACTTGGCCAGGCCGCCCACCTTGAAGTTCTCCACCAGAATGTCGCTTGCCGCCGCCAGTTCGCGGATCAGCGCCGCGCCTTCGGGCGTGGCCATGTCGGCTTCGACCGACCGCTTGTTGCGGTTGGCGCTGAGGTAGTAGGCGGACTCGTTGGTGTCCTGGCCATTGCCGTCTTTCAGATAGGGCGGGCCCCAGGCGCGCGTGTCGTCGCCGACGTGGGGGCGTTCGATCTTGATGACGTCGGCGCCCAGGTCGGCCAGGTTCTGCGTGCACCAGGGGCCGGCCAGGATGCGCGACAGGTCCAGCACGCGGATGCCGTCAAGCGCGGGCGGGCGCGTCATGATTGCACCGTCGCGGTACCGTGGCTCATGACCACAAGGTCGCGTTCGCGCGACCGAACCTGGAAGCGGATCTGTCCGTCCGGCATGCGCCAGATGTCGCATTGCAGCGTCTCGCCGGGATACACGGGCGCCGAGAAACGCGTGTTCAGGCTGGTCAGGCGCGACGCGTCGTAGCCGCAGCAGCTTTTGACGATGGCATGCGCCGCCACGCCGTACGAGCACAGGCCGTGCAGGATGGGCCGGGGATAACCCGCCTGGCGTGCGACCTCGGGGTCGGCGTGCAGCGGGTTGCGGTCGGCGTTCAACCGGTACAGCAGCGCGGCGCTGGGCGGAACGCGCAATTCGCATTGCAGGTCCGGTTTGCCGCCGGGCACGGCGGGCAGGGCCTCGGGGCTGTCGTCGCCCTGGCCGAAGCCGCCGTCGCCGCGGCAGAAGGTGCTTTGCCGCAAGGTGGCCAGGCAGGCGCCGTTTTCATCGTGCAGCGTGCGCTCGGTGATCACGATGGCGCCCTTGTCCGCGCCCTTGTCGATCACATGCGTGTTGCGGCTCTTGCCGAGAACCACGCCCGATGTCGGTAACGGCGCATGCACCGTCAGGCGCTGCTCGCCGTGCACCACCTTCACCCAGTCGATGCCGGCGCGGGGGTCCTGCACCCAGAAGCCGGGATAGCCCAGCACCACGGCCATCGTGGGAAATGCTTGCAGATCCTTTTCGTACACGTAGCGCAACTGGCCGGCGTCTTCGGGGTCTTGGCCCAGGCCGATGCCCAGGGCATACAGCATGGTGTCTTTCTGTTCGTAGCGCTGACGCACATCGTCAAAGCGCCAGTTCTTTACCGTCGCGTAATCCAGGGGCATGGCGGTCTCAGATGGGATCCCAGTCGATGACGTCGGGCGAGCGCTCCAAGGCGTAGAAGTGCTTGCGCATGGCGGGCACGGCGATTTCGGCGATGCGCTCCGGCGTCCAGCCTTCGCTGTTGTGCACGGTGCGCAGCGGCCGCGGCTGGCTCATCAGCATGATTTCGTTGGCGCGTACCGCGAAGATCTGCGCGGTGATTTCGCTGGCCGCGTCGCTGGCCAGGTAGACGGCCATCGGCGCGACTTTGCCGGCCTCCATCTTCTTCAGCTTTTCGACGCGGGCCTTCTCGTCGTCGGTTTCCGCCGGGATGGAACTGGTCATGCGGCTCCAGGCGAACGGGGCGATGCAGTTCGACCGCACGTTGTAGCGTGCCATGTCCAGCGCGATGGATTTGGACAGGGCTACGATGCCCAGCTTGGCGGCCGCGTAGTTCGCCTGGCCGAAGTTGCCGATCAGGCCGGACGTGGACGTCATGTGCACGAAGGCGCCCGATTCCTGTTCGCGGAAATAGGGGGCCGCCGCGCGGCTCATGAAGAACGAGCCGTTCAGGTGCACGTCGATCACCTGGCGCCATTCCTCTTCGCTCATCTTGTGGAAAACGCGGTCGCGCAGATTGCCCGCGTTGTTGATCACCGCGTCGATGCGGCCGAACGCGTCGATGGCGGTCTGCACCACGCGGCTGGCGCTGTCATAGGCGGCGACGCTGTCGGTGTTGGCGACGGCCTGGCCGCCGGCCGAGACGATCTCTTTCACGACCGCTTGCGCCGGGCCTTCCGCGCCGCCTTCACCCGTCAGCGACACGCCGATGTCGTTCACGACGACTTTGGCGCCTGCTTGCGCCATCGCCAGCGCAATGCTGCGCCCGATGCCGCCGCCCGCGCCCGTGACGACCACTACCTTTCCGGAAACCATGCCGCTCATCGCCTGTGACTCCTGTGCTGCGGCGCACGCGCCGCCTGTGGAAAACAGTTCCGCATCAACCAGTATGGTTCGCGGGACCAGGGCCTGTTAGTGTTAACAGGCCCTGGTGCATGGTAGATTCGACCCGGCATTCGAAGAATTCAAAATTAGAAATGCCCCCCTTCTGCGTGGTGGAACATGAGACATGATTTGACCGACCTGCGTTTGTTTCTGAACGTAGGGGAAACACTCAATCTGACCCGGGCGGCGGAACGCACGTTCCTGTCGTTGCCGGCCGCAAGCGCGCGGGTCAAGCACATGGAAGAAGCGTTCAAGGCGCGCTTGCTGGTGCGCCTGGCGACCGGCGTCGCGCTGACGCCGGCGGGTGAGGTGCTGCTGAAACACGCCAACGCCGTGTTCCGGCAACTGGAATGCCTGAACGCCGATCTGCAACCCTATGCCAGCGGATTAAAGGGACGCTTGAGGTTGCTGGCCAACACCACCGCCACGAACTCGTTCCTGGCGGATGCGCTGTCCACGTTCCTGGCGGAAAACCCTGATGTGGACGTCGAGCTTGAAGAGAAGATATCCGGGGACATCGTCATTGCGATCCGCGCGGGCGCCGGGGACTTGGGCCTGGTGGCCGGCAACATCGATGTGGAAGGGCTGGACGTCACGCCCTTGTTCCGCGACGAACTCACCGTGGTGACGTCGCTGGACCACCCGCTGGCGGCCTCCAAGTCCGCCCATTTCGCGGACCTGGTCGACGCCTACCAGTTCGTCGGCATTCATCCCGACAGCGCCATCCAGACCTTCCTGGAAGACATCGCCAGCGGCCTGGGAAAACGCATTTGCCAGCGCGTGCACGTGGGCAGCTTCGAAGCGGTGTGCCGCATGGTGGAAGCGGGCGCAGGCATCGCCGTCGTGCCGCGCGCCTGCGCGGCGCGCTACAGCCGCCCCGATGCCCTGCACGTGCTGAAGCTGGATGACCCCTGGGCGCTGCGCGACCGTCTGCTGTGCCGCCAACGCGGCCGCGACCTGCCCAGTTTCGCCGAGTGCTTCATCGAACACGTGCAGCGCGCCGCGCGCGGGCAATGACCAGACCGGAGGGGGGGCGAATCGGCGCCTGCGCGGTTTTCCCTGGGCCAAGTGTCGCATCCACGCATCGCGCAGGCGCAGATCGTGTCCGCTTACCGAACTTTCCAGCCCTTGCGAAAGAGGGGCTTTTGAAAATGTGTAGCGGCGAATCCGCGTGTCCGGAAAATAATAAATAAGAGCGGCGGGCAGCAGTTCTTGAAGCTTGACCGTGAATAACACCAAGACTCAGGAGACTGCAGTGACCGATATTCAACGCCGCCGCGTCGTCGCGGGGCTGGGCGCCGCGTGCGCCGCCGCCGTCGTGCCCGCCTTGTTCCCCGCCACCGTTCGGGCCGCCGCCTGGCCGGGCCATGCCGTGACCTTCATCGTGCCCTTTCCCCCAGGCGGTCCGGTGGACACCACCGCCCGCTTCACCACGCAACCGCTAGGCCAGCTATGGTCGGTGCCGACGGTAGTTGACAACAAATCAGGCGCGGGCGGCATCGTCGGCGCGCAATTCGCGGCCAAGGCCGAACCCGACGGCTACAACTTCTTTTTCGCGTCCATCCACCACGCGGTGCTGCCCAGCTTGCGCGGCAACCTCAGCTACGACATCAGCCGCGACTTCGTGCCGGTCGGCATGGCGGCGGTGTTTCCCATCGTGCTGGTGGTGAACGCATCGCTGCCGGTCAATACGGTCAGCGAACTGATCGCGTACGCCAGGGAGAACCCGGGCAAGCTGTCGTTCAGCTCGTCCGGCACGGGAGGCGGCACGCATCTGGCGGGCGAGCTCTTCAATGCGATGGCCGGCGTGCGGATCCAGCACATCCCGTATCGCGGCAGCGCGCCCGCCATGCAGGACCTGCTGGGTGGACAGGTGCAGGTGATGTTCGCGGACGGCCCGTCTGCCGTGCCGCACCTGAAGGGCGGCAAGGTGCGCGCCCTGGGCGTGGGCAACCCCACACGCTCCAGCATGCTGCCGGAGGTGCCCACCATCGCCGAATCCGGACTGCCGGGCTACGAAGCCTATTCGTGGAGTGGCGTGATGGCGCCCAAGGGCACGCCGCCGGACATCGTGAAGCGCATGAACGCCGATATGGTGAAAGTGCTGTCGGACCCCGCCACGGCCAAGGGCATGATCGCCGCCGGCGCCGAGCCCAAGCCCGGCACGCCGGAGCAATTCGGCGCGTTCGTGCAGGACGAGATCGTGAAGTGGCGCGATCTGATCAAGACCGCGAACATCAAGCTGGAGTAGGGCGGCGGCGCGCGGTCCGAAGAACACGCGCCGAACGCTGAAAGGCGGCCCGAGCCAGGCGGGCGGCCCCGGCGACGGGCCCGCCCGCCTTCTTGTCTTATGCGGCCATCATCGCGCTGCGGGCGCTGCGGTATTCGGCTTCCAGTTGATCCACCAGCGTCGCGATGGGCAGGATTTCCTGCGCGGCGCCCACTCCCTGGCCGGCGCTCCACACCTCTTTCCAGGCTTTGGGCCGGGCGTTCTTGTCCATGTTCGCGGGCGGCGCCTCGCCGTGCGTGGCCAACGCCCGCGGGTCCAGTCCCGCCGCCAGGATGCTGGCGGACAGGTAGTTGGCCGGCACGCCCGAGAAATATGGGGTGTAGGTCACGTCGGCCGCTTGCGCCTGCAACACCATTTCGCGATAAGCCTCGCCCGCCAGCGACTCCTGCGTGGCGATGAAGCGCGTGCCCATGTAGGCGAAGTCGCACCCCAGCACCTGCGCCGCGAGGATGTCCTTGCCATGGCTGATGCAGCCCGACAGCGCCAGCGGACCGTCGTAGAAGGCCCGGATCTCGTTGACCAGCGCGATAGGGTTGATCTGCCCCGCATGGCCGCCGGCGCCGGCCGCGACCAGGATCAGGCCGTCGACGCCTGCCTCTAGCGCGCGCTTGGCGTGGCGTACGTTAGTGACGTCGTGATAGACGAGGCCGCCGTATGGATGCACGGCTTGCACCACGGCTTCCGGCGCATGCAGCGAGGTGATGATGAGCGGCACGCGCCGTTCGGCGCAGATGGCCAGGTCGCCCTGCCAGCGCGGATTGCTGGGATGGATGATCAGGTTCACGCCGTACGGCGCCACGCGGGCGCCGGGGTCGGCCTGGCGCTTGGCGGCCAAGCCTTCCTCGATACGGGTGATCCAGTCGTGCAGTTGTTCTTGCGGGCGGGCGTTCAGCGACGGAAACGTACCGATGATCCCCGCCGCGCATTGCGCCACCACCAGTTCAGGTCCGGAGACCAGGAACATGGGGGCGCCGATGATCGGCAAGCGGGTCTGGGCGTGTAGCGCAAGCGGGGGATGCATCGTGGAGCTCCGGTGGGGGTCAGTTGGCCTGGATGTTGGCGCTTTGGATGACGTCCGACCACAGGGCGTACTCGCGGTCGATACGGGATTGCAACGCCTTCGAGTCGCCGGCGTTGATGGTGTAGCCACCTTCGGTCATGGCTTGGCGGAAGGCGGGGTCCTTGGAGACGTCGCCCAGCGCCCGGGTCAGGCGGGCCGTGACGGCGTCGGGCAGCTTCTTGGGTCCGACCAGCGCGTACCAGCCCACGACCTCGTAGTCCTTCATGCCGGCTTCCATCATTGTCGGCACATCAGGCAGTTCCGGATTGCGGGTTTTGGAGGTGACGGCCAGCGCACGCGCCTTGCCGCTCTTGATGAAGGGGATGGCGGTGCTGGTGATGTCGAACATGAAGGTCACCTTGCCGCTGATCACGTCCATCATGGCCGGCGAGTTGCCGCGGTACGGCACGTGCAGCATCGACGCGTCGGCCTGCTTCTTCAGCAGTTCGGCCGACAGGTGGTTGGACGCGCCGATGCCGGCGGATCCGAACGACACAGCATCGGGGTGCGCGCGGGCGTAGCCGACCAGTTCGCCGACATTCTTGGCGGGGATCTGCGGGCCGATCAGCAGCACGTTGGCGTAATCGACCACCAGCCCGATCAGCGAGAAGTCGCGGCGCGGATCGAACAGCGTGCTGCGCTGAACCAGTGGCGACATGGTCAGGGTGGGGCTGGCGGCAAAGCCCAGGATATAGCCGTCGGGCGCGGCCTTGGCAGTGGCGTCGGAGGCAATCATGCCGCTGGCGCCGGCGCGGTTCTCGACCACGACAGTCTGCCCCAGCTTGTCGCCCAGATACTTGGCGAAGACGCGGGCGGTGGTGTCGACCGGGCCCCCAGGGGCGTAGCCCACCAGCAGGCGGATGGGGCGTTCGGGGTAGGCGTCCGCATGGGCGGTGGCCGCCGTCGCAAGCGCCGCCACGGCGGTGGCCGCGGCAAACAGGGTCTTGATGTTCACGCTGTTGTCTCCTTGTGTATAAGCGGCGGGTCGTGGAGCGGAACAGCGGGTCCGCGCCTACGCCAGCCTTTCTTTCAGCGGCTGCTTCAGGATTTTTCCGCTGACGGTCGTGGGAATGGTCTCGATGGGGATGATTCTTGCGGGCCGCTTGTAGGGCGCCAGCTGGGCGCGCAGGTGCAGCATCAGCAGGTTGGTGTCGATCGTGGCGCCGGGCAGGGGCTCGACGAAAGCGATGACCTCTTCGTTCCGGTCGGCCGTGTCGCGGCCCACCACGGCGGATAGCCGCACGCCGGGAAACGCGTTGATCACCGATTCGACTTCGATGGGGTACACGTTGAACCCGGACCGGATGATCAGGTCCTTGGAGCGGCCGGCGATGAACAGCGCGCCGCTGTCGTCGACATAGCCGATGTCGCCCGTATTGAGCCAACCGCCGGGCAAGAGCGCCTGCGCCGTTTGCTCAGGGCTGCGGTAGTAGCCCAGCATGACGCCAGGACCGCGGATCAGCATGTCGCCGCGCTCGCCGGGGGCGGGCGTGCCGCCGTCGGGGCTGCCGATGCGCATTTCGACGCCTTCAACCGCATAGCCTGCCGAGCAGTCCGCGCGCGGGGCGTCGATACGCGTGATGAACATCGATCCCGCGTATTCCGTGATGCCGTAGCCATGGTGCATCGGGGCGCCGAAATAGCGCTCGGCATCGCGTTTGAGCGTGGGATCCAGCGCCGCGCCGCCGGTGTACAGGTAGCGCAATGCCGGGGCGCGCAGGTCCGCGCGCGGCGGCGCCACGGCCATCATCCGGCTGAACATGGTGGGCACGCCCTGCAGGATGCTGACGCCCGGATGCGCCAGTGCCTTGAACGCGTCTTCGGCGTCGAAGCGGCTGCGCAGCACCAAGCTGGCGCCGGCATGCACGGTGGCCATCAGTACCGTGGCGATGCCGAAAATGTGCGACATGGGCAGCGCCGCATAGCCGATGTCGTGCGGCGTCAGGCGACGCGACGCCGCCGACACACGCGCAAAATGCAGCAGCCCACGATGCGGCACCATCACGCCCTTGGGCGCCCCGGTGGTGCCGGACGTATAGATCACGGTGGCCACTTCCGCGGCCTGTTCGCCGGTCTCCGCCTGCGTGGGCGCGGCCGCCCGCAAGGCTTGCACGCCTGGGCCCCAGACGGCCAGGTCGGCGTCCGTCGCGTCGGCCGCCACGGCGTGCGCGGCTGCCGCCGACGAGATGCCCGTGGTGTAGAGCAGCAGTTCGGGCTGCGCGTGCTGACGGATGTTGTCGACCTCGCGCGCGGACAGCCGCGCGTTCACGCCGACCGGCCAGGCGCCGGCCAGGCCGCATCCGAACAGCGCCGCGATCATCGCCGCGCAGTTTTCCCCCACCATCAGCACCCGGTGGCCGGGCTGCACGCCCTGGTCGCGCAGCCAGCCAGCCACGGCTTGCACGCGTTGCCACAGTTGAGCGTAGCTCAGCGTGCCGCCCCCTTCTTCGTGCAGGCAGACGGCGTCGGGCCGCTGGCGCGCTTGCAGCGCCAGGACTTCGTGGATGCGGGTGATGGGTTCAGCTTGGGACATCGGTGTTGCCGTGAAGGTCAAAGGGTGGCCTGGGTGCCCAGGATTGCGGTGGATTGGCTGGACAGCGTGCCGCCGTTGCCATGCACCAGCGCCAGTTGCGCGTCGGCGATCTGGCGCGCACCGCATTCGCCGCGCAATTGCCGGACGGCTTCGATCATGATGAAGACGCCGTACATGCCGGGATGCACGCAGCACAAGCCGCCGCCGTTGGTGTTCACCGGCAGCCTGCCGCCGGGCGCGATTGCGCCGTCCGCGATGAAGTCCTTGCTTTCGCCCTTGGCGCAGAAGCCCAGGTCTTCCAGGAAGAGCAGGGTGTTGATGGTGAAGGCGTCGTAGAGTTCGACCACGTCGATGTCTTTCGGCGATACGCCCGCCATGTCGAAGGCACGCTTGCCGGATTCGGCGGCGGCCGTCACGGTCAGGTCTTCCATGGACGAGATCTGCCGGTTCCAGACTGCGGTGGCATTGCCCAGTACGTAGACGGGGGGACGCGGCAGGTCGCGCGCCCGGTCGGCCCGCACCAGCACGTAGGCGCCCGCGCCGTCCGTGACCAGACAGCAATCGCGCACGCTCAAGGGGTCGGACACCATGCGGGCCGACAGGATCTGGTCCAGCGTGGCGGGCTCGCGCAGTTGCGCCTCCGGATTCAGCTGCGCCCATTGGTTGGCCGCCAGCGCCACTTGCGCCAGGTGTTCGCGGCGCGTGCCGTACTGGTGCATGTGGCGCGCCGCCGCCAGCGCGTAGGACGACAGCGGGCTCAGCGGCTCGTATGGCGTTTCGTAGGGCTGGGGATCGAACTGCTTGCGGACCCGGCCGATTTCGGCCCGGCTCAGGGTTGACGTACGCTGCGTGCTGCCGTAGCAGACCAGCACCGCGTTGCATTGGCCGGAGGCCAGCGCATGCAAGGCCGGCATCAGGTGCGCCACGAAGCTGGAACCGCCCAGCATGGTGCTGTCGATGAAGGAGGGGCGGATGCCCAGGTGTTCGATCACCGGCATGGCCCACATCGGCGCCGCGACGCTGGCCGTGCAGATGCCGTCGATGTCGCGCATCGTCAAGCCGGCGTCGGCCACGGCGCGTTGCGCCGCCTGCACCAGGATTTCCATTTCGGTATAGCCCGTGGCCTGTCCCAGGCCCGCGTGGCCCACGCCCGCTACCGCGACGGCACCGCGCAGATCGTTCAGCGTCATGGCGCCTCCTTGTTGGGTACGAACACCACGAGGCCGTGGCCGTCCTGTTCTGCCACGCGGGCGCGCACCGCCATGCCGATATGCACGTCGGCGGGGGGCACCCCGTCCACGCGGCTCATCAGCCTGATGCCTTCCTGCAAGTCGATCAGCGCCACGTTGTAGTCGCCGCCCGCCTCGGGCTTGCGCCGCACCACGGTGGTGGAATAGACGGTGCCGCGCCCGTCAGGCTCGGCCCAGGCCAGCTTGTCCGCGCCGCAATGCGGACAGATCATTCGGGGATAGAACACCGCGCGGTTGCAGCCGGCGCAGTGCTGGATAAGAAAGCGGCCCTGGTCGAGCGCCTGGCGGTATTGCGCCTCGACGCCCTGCGACACGCCTTCCTTGTGATCGGGAACAGTCATGGTGCGATGGGATTCCAGTGGATGACGGCTGCTAGTGTCGGCACTGGCGCCGGGTTCGGCCATTCTTCATTGCTGAAGCAGGCCTTTTGCGCGCCTGTAGTGGGACGGCGCCCTACATCCTGCGCGAAGCCGGTCTTCGGAAGAGGCAGATTGCCGGCCCGCCCGGGGCGTGGCTAGATACCGGGCAAAGGAGGTAGACCATGAACCTGACCTGGACGCCAGAAGAGCGCCAATTCCGCGACGAGGTGCGTACGTTCGCCGCCGCCAACCTGCCGGCCGATATCCGCGACAAGGTGCTGCGGCACCAGCGGCTGGAACGCGAGGACTACGTGCGCTGGCACAACATCCTGGCCGACCACGGCTGGGGCGCGCCCAACTGGCCCGTCGAGCACGGTGGCACCGGCTGGAACGCCCTGCAGCGCCTGATCTTCGAAGTGGAATGCTTCAAGGCCGGCGCCCCGCGGCTGCTGCCTTTTGGCCTGTCCATGATCGGGCCCGTGCTGATGAAGTACGGCAGCGCCGAGCAGCAGGCGCGCCTCTTGCCGCGCATGCTGCGGGTGGAGGACTGGTGGTGCCAGGGCTATTCCGAACCGGGCTCCGGTTCGGACCTGGCCTCGCTCAAGACCCGCGCCGTGCGCGACGGCGACGAATACGTCGTCAACGGCCAGAAAACCTGGACTACGCTGGCCCAGTACGCCGACTGGATGTTCTGCCTGGTGCGCACGGACCCCGACGCGCGGGCGCAGCGCGGCATCTCGATGCTGTTGCTGGACATGCGCGCTCCGGGCGTGACCGTGCGCCCGATCCGCACGCTGGACGGCGGCCACGACGTGAACGAGGTCTGGCTGGAAAACGTGCGCGTGCCGGTATCCAACCTGGTGGGCGAAGAGAACCAGGGCTGGACCTACGCCAAATACCTGCTTGGCCACGAGCGCACCGGCATCGCCGGGCTGGGCCACTGCCACCGCGAGCTCGGCATCCTGAAGCAGATGGCCGAACGTGCGCAATCGCACGGCAAGCCGCTGCTGGCCGACAGCCGCATCCGCGACCGCATTTCACGGATAGAAGTGGACATCATGGCGCTGGAAATGCTGCTGCTGCGCGTGGCCGCAAGCAACGATGGCACGCCGGGGCCCGAGGCGTCGGTGCTGAAGATCCGCGGGTCCGAGATCCAGCAGGACCTGGCCATGCTGCAGATGGAAGTGGCCGGGCCGGACGCCTGGCCCTACGACCCTGACTGGCTGCAGGCCGGCGGCGATTTCCACGGCCCGGGCCCCGAGATGGCCGCGGCGTCAGGCGCGGGCTACGCCGATATGCGCAAGACCTCTATCTACGGCGGCACGACCGAAGTGCAGAAGGGCATCATCGCCCGCCTGGTGCTGGGCCTGTAGGCCCGGCCACGCGCAATCCGACAGGAAGACACGCATGGATTTCATCTACACCGAAGAACAGCGCATGCTGGCCGACAGCCTGCGCCGCCTGGTCGACCAGGCATGGACGTATCCCCAGCGTCGCGCCCGCCAGGCAAGCGGCAAACTGGACCCCAAAGCCTGGGGCGCGTTGGCCGAACTGGGCGTGCTGGGGCTGACCATTTCACCGGACTTCGGCGGATTCGGCGAAGTGCCCGCCAGCTTGCTGCCCGTGCATGTGGAGCTAGGCCGCGGGCTGGTGTCCGAACCGGTCATTCCCAGCGCCGTCATGGGCGCGGCGCTGCTGGACGCCTGCGGCGACGCCGTGCGCGGCCGCTGGCTGCCGGCCATCGCCTCGGGCGAGTCCATCGTCAGCGTGGCCTACCAGGAACCCGGGCGCCGCTACGATACGAACCCGCAGGGCTGCCGCGCCGCCAAGACGGCCGAAGGCTGGCGCCTGGACGGCGTCAAGCATCTGGTGTGGCATGGCGCCGCGGCCTCGGCATGGCTGGTCAGCGCGCAGGGCGCCGACGGCCAGACTTTGTTGCTGGCGGTGCCGTCCGATTCCGCCGGCCTGCGGGTGACCGACACGCCGACGCTGGACGGCGCGCGATGCGCGCGGCTGGACTTCGACGCGGTGGGCCTGCCCGCCGACGCCCTGCTGGCCGAAGGGCCGGCGGCGGACGAGGCGCTGGCGCAGGCCCTTCAATGGGGCACGGCGGCGTTGTGCGCGCATGCGGCGGGCGCCATGGAGCGCCTGCTGGAGATCACGGTCGACTACCTGAAGACGCGCAAGCAATTCGGGCAGCCGCTGGCGTCGTTCCAGGCCTTGCAGCACCGGCTGGCCGAGATGCTGGTGGCCAAGGAACTGGCCCTGTCGATGGCGTATGTGGCGGTCGCCGCCTTGACCGAGCCGGATGCCGCGCAGCGCCGCCGCATGATCGCGTCGGCCAAGCTGGAAGCCGCGCGCGCCGGGCGCCAGGTGGCGCAGATGGCGGTGCAGTTGCACGGTGGCATGGGCATGACGGACGAGCTGGACGTGGGCGACTATTTCAAGCGGCTGACGGTCGTGGACCAATTGTTGGGTGACACGGCCGAGCAGTTGGCCGTTCTGGAGGAACGGGCATGAGCGCGGCAGCATCCCCTCCGCCGGCAGGCGGCGCATACACCCAGATCCGCTTCACGCTGGACCGGGGCGTGGGCGTCATCACGCTAGACCGCCCCGACCGGCTGAACAGCTTCACCGAAGTCATGCACGCCGAGCTGGCCCGCGCGCTGGACGCCATGGAGGCCGATCCGGGCCTGCGCGGCTTGGTCATCACGGGGGCCGGCCGCGGCTTTTGCGCCGGCCAGGACCTGGGCGAACGCAAACCCGCTGATGACGGTTCGCGCCGCGACCTCAGCCAGATTCTTGAAAAGTGCTACCGGCCGCTGATCAATCGCCTGCGCGCCTTGCCCGTGCCGGTGGTGTGCGTGATGAACGGCGTGGCGGCCGGCGCGGGCGCCAGCCTGGTCCTGGCGTGCGACGTGGTGTTCGCGGTGGAGTCCGCGCGCTTCATCCAGGCCTTCAGCAAGATCGGCTTGCTGCCCGATGCGGGCGGCACGTGGTTCCTGCCGCGACTGGTAGGCTCGGCCCGCGCGATGGGGGCGGCGCTGTTCGGCGAAGCGGTCAGCGCCCGGCAGGCGGAGTCCTGGGGCCTGATCTGGCGCGTGGTGCCGGATGACGCGCTGGCCGCCACGCTGTCGGACGTCACGGCAACCCTGGCGGCGGGGCCCACGCGGGCCTATGCCGCGACCAAGGCGGCGCTGCACGCGTCCAGCGGCAATACGCTGGCGCAGCAGTTCGACCTGGAATGCCGATTCCAACGCGAGCTCGGCTACACCGACGACTACCTGGAAGGGATGCGCGCATTCGCTGAAAAACGGCCGCCGGCGTTCACCGGCACCTGAGGCCGCAGGCGTCAAGGCGCCCGCGGCACCTGGATCTGTTCGATGAGCTCGCGCGCGCAGCCGGGCAGGGCGTCGATGTCGCGCACCAGCAGCTTGCGCTCCCGCACCACCCACGGCTCGTCCAATTCCACCACGCGCAGCTTGGTGTCGGCGCCATAGCGGCGGGCGGCGGAGTCGGGGATGACGCCGATGCCGACGCCGGCCTGCACCATGCGGCAGATCGAATCGAAACTGTAGAGCTGGATGCGTTGCGGCAGGCGCTGGCCGCCGCGCTCCAACTGGTCGCGCAGGAAGGCGACCAGCGTGGAGCCTTCGTGCATGGTGATGAACGGATAGCGCACGGCGTCCACCAGCTTGACCTTGTCCTGGTCTTGCAAGGGATGGCCGTTGGGCACCACCAGCACCAGCCGGTCGGTGCTGAAGTGGATCGTCTGCAATTCGGGCGCGTCCACCGGTCCGGCCACGATGCCCAGGTCGGTGGTGCCGTCCAGCACGCCGCGCACGATGTCGCGCGTCAGGCGTTCTTGCAGGTCGACCGTAACGCCCGGATGGGCCGCCAGGAACTGCGCCAGGATGTCCGGCATGAATTCGGTGACCGCCGTGGTGTTGGCGAAGATTCGGATGTGGCCGGCGTCGCCGTCGGACTGCTCCTGGAAGTCGTGCTTCAGGTGGTCCACCTGCCGCATGATGACGCGGGCGTGCTGCAGCAGCTTCTGGCCAGCGGGCGTGATCTCCACGCCGCGGCTGTCGCGGTACAGCAATCGGGTGTTCAGCTGGTTTTCCAGCGCTTTGATCCGCACGCTGACCGCGGCCAGGGACAGGTGCGCCCGTTTGGCCGCCTGGGTCAGGCTGGGGGATTCCGCGATGTGGATGAACAGGCGTAGGTCGGCAAGGTCGAAGTGCATGGGGCATATATTACGGCGCGCGGCGCCGGGGCTGGGCATGGGCTGTCGATTCAGGCGCCGCAAACCCCGCCTTGAGGAAAAACGAATTCACAACGGGGACGGCTTGCGGGCATGCTTGCAACTGAGAAAACCCCACCAAAGGATATCGGCATGACTTCTACAGATCCGGCAGGCTGGATCGGCAGCGGCGAACGCAAGGCGGACGCGATGGACCCTGGCCATGCCGCGCGCATCGCGGCCACGCTGGGCGGCGCGGCGCCGGCCGAAGGCGAGGCCCTGCCGCCCCTGTGGCAATGGGCGTTTTTCATCAGTACGGTAGGCATGGACGGGTTGGGGACGGATGGGCACCCGTCGCGCGGTGGTTTCCTGCCGCCGGCCCAGGACCGCAACCGCATGTGGGCGGGCGGCCGGGTGGAATTCCGCCAGCCGCTGAAGGTGGGCGTGCCGGCCGAACGCGTGTCGACGGTCGCCGACGTCAAAGAGAAAACCGGCCGCACCGGCGCGCTGCTGTTCGTGACCGTGCGCCACGAATACCACCAGGCGGGCCAGATCGTCATCCAGGAAGAACAGGACATCGTCTACCGGCAGCCGTCGCCGCCCAAGCTCGTGGGCAGCGAACCCGCGCCCCAGGCCCAATGGCAAGACACGGTCAATCCGTCTTCCGTGCTGCTGTTCCGCTATTCCGCGGTGACCTTCAACGGCCACCGCATCCATTACGACCACCCCTACGTGACCGGCACCGAGGGCTACCCCGGCCTGGTGGTGCACGGCCCGCTGATCGCCACCGAGATGGTGGCCGCCTTCACGCGCGCCCATCCCAAGGCGCGCCTGACGCATCTGTCGTACCGCGGCCTGCGTCCGCTGATTTCGCCCACGCCCTTCCAGGTGGCCGGCCGCTTGACCGAGCCGGGCGTGGCCCAGCTGTGGGCCGAGCAGGACGGCACGCTGGCCCACCAAGCTGAACTGAGGTTTACCGAATGAGCACGCAGGCCACCCGCCCCTTGGACGGCATCACCGTCGTCAGCCTTGAACATGCCATCGCCGCGCCATTCTGCACCCGCCAACTGGCGGACATGGGGGCGCGCGTCATCAAGATCGAGCGCCCCGGCAGCGGCGACTTCGCCCGGGGCTACGACGAACGCGTGCGCGGCCTGTCCTCGCATTTCGTCTGGACCAACCGCTCCAAGGAAAGCCTGACGCTTGATCTGAAGCGCGACGAAGCCGGCGGCATCATGGATCGCCTGCTGGAATCGGCCGACGTGTTGGTGCAGAACCTGGCGCCGGGCGCCGCCGCGCGGCTGGGGCTGTCGTTTGAGGCCCTGCACAAGAAATACCCGCGCCTGATCGTGTGCGACATCTCGGGCTACGGCGAAGGCGGCCCCTACCAGGACAAGAAGGCCTACGACCTGCTGATCCAGAGCGAAAGCGGTTTCCTGTCCGTCACGGGCACGAAAGACGATCCCGTCAAGGCGGGGTGCTCGATCGCCGACATTGCAGCGGGCATGTACGCCTATTCGGCCATCCTGAACGCCCTGCTGCTGCGCCAGCGGACTGGGCTGGGCAGCCGCCTGGACGTGTCCATGCTGGAAAGCATGGTCGAATGGATGGGCTTTCCCATGTACTACGCGTTCGAAGGCGCCGCGCCGCCCGTGCGCGCCGGCGCCGCCCATGCCTCGATCTACCCCTACGGGCCGTTCCCGGTGGGTGACGGCTCCACCATCATGCTGGGCCTGCAGAACGAGCGCGAATGGCGCGTGTTCTGCGCCCAGGTGCTGCGCCAGGCCGACCTGGCGGAAGACCCGCGCTTCCTGTCGAATTCCCAGCGCACCGCCAACCGCGACGCCTTGCGCGACCTGATCGTGGCGGCTTTTGCCGACCTGTCCGTCGCGCAGGTCACGCAGCGGCTGGAAGACGCGCAGATCGCCAATGCCCGGGTGAACGACATGGCAGGCGTCTGGTCGCACCCGCAGTTGCAGGCGCGCGCTCGCTGGAGCCAGGTCGACAGCCCCGCCGGCACGTTGCCGGCGTTGCTGCCGCCGGCCAGCAGCAACGCCTTCACGCCGCGCATGGCCGCGGTGCCCTCGGTGGGCCAAAACACCGACGCGGTGCTAGCATCATTGGGATACGCGCCGGATCAAGTGGCGCAATTCCATGCCTCGGAGGTCGTGTGACGCATCCCGTCGTTCGTAGCGCCCTGTTCGTGCCCGCCTCGCGCGCCGAGCGCATTCCCAAAGCGCTGGCCGCCGGCGCGGACGCGGTCATCGTCGACCTGGAAGACGCGGTCGAGCATCTGGCCAAGGCATCCGCCCGCGAGTCCCTGTGCGACTTCCTGGGGACGCATCGCCAGGCGCGCCTGTGGGTGCGCATCAACGATGCGTCCACGTCCTGGCACGACGACGACCTGAAAGCCTGCCGGGGCCAGCCCGGCGTCGCCGGCATCCTGCTGCCCAAGGCGGAAAGCCTGGCGCAGGTCCGGCATGTGGCGCAGACGGGCCTGCCCGTCATCCCCATCATCGAAACCGCCCGCGGCCTGCTGAACGCGGCCGAGGTGGCGGCCACCCCGGGGGTGGCGCGGCTGGCGTTCGGCAGCCTGGACTACGGGTTGGACATGGGACTGACGCCCGACACGCCCGGCGCGGAAACCGTGCTGGACCACGCGCGCGTGCAAGTGTTGCTGCACACCCGTTCGGCAGGGCTCGCGCCTGCGCTGGACGGCGTGTTCCCCGGCGTGCAGGACCAAGCCGGCCTTGCGCATGCGGCGGGCCGCGCCCAGCAGATGGGGTTCGGCGGCATGCTGTGCATCCACCCCACGCAGGTGGCGGTGATCCACGCGGCGTTCGTGCCGGCGCAGGAAGAACTCGATTGGGCGCGCCGCGTCGTCGCCGCGCATCGCGAGACCGCGGCGGGCACCTTCATGCTGGACGGCAAAATGGTCGACGCGCCGGTCATCGCGCGCGCGCGGCTGGTGCTGGCGCAAGCCGGGGAGCACGGCGCGTAACCGGGGTAGATCGCCTATCCTCGGGGATCCCCACCTTTATTCACAGGCTGCGCCATGAGCGATGCGCTCTTCATCGGACACACTTATATCGACGTCACCGTGCTGGCCGACGAATGGCCCACGGGCGACGACAAGCGCGTGGCGCGGGACTATGCGGTGTCTTTTGGCGGCAACGCCGTCACGGCGGCATTCGCCTGCGCGCGCCTGGGCTCGCCGCCCGATCTGATCTGTTCGCTGGCGCCCGACTGGCTGGGGCACATGTACACGGACATGGCCGCGGGGCACGGCGTGACGCTGCACGCGCGCCATGTGCGCCGCTCGTCCTTGTCTTTCATCATGCCCAACCACGGCAAGCGCGCCATCGTGCGCGCGCGCGACGTGGACTACCTGAACGATTTCCCCCGCCTGGACATCGGCGGCTATCGCGTGCTGCATCTGGACGGGCACCAGCCCGACGCCGCGCTGCACTATGCGCGGGCGTGCCGGCAGGCGGGCGTGCTGACGTCGCTGGACGGCGGCGGCGTGCGCGAGAACACCGACGAGCTATTGCGCCACATCGACATCGCCGTCTGCGCGGAACGCATGTGCGAACAGCTGGGCCTGACGCCGGAGGGCCTGCTGGACTTGCTCAAGGCGCGTGGCTGCCGCATCGGCGCCGTCACCCTGGGCGAGCGCGGCATGCTCTGGTACGACGAGACCGGCCGTGTCGACGTCTTGCCGTCGCTGGACGTGCCGGGCAACCGCATCGTGGACACCTCGGGGGCGGGCGATGTATTCCACGGCGCCTATGTGTGGTCCTACCTGAACCGCCCGGAACAACCCTGGGCTGAGCACTTCACGTTTGCACGGGCGGCGTCGGCGCACAAGATCCAGCATCTGGGCAACGAAGCCGGGCTGCCGAAAGTGGAAGACGTGGAACGCGCGATGATGGCGTTCGCGGCGAAGGCGGGGTAAGGGTGTTTGCGGCAACGGTTGGATGATGGGATGCGGGGGCCAACCGCGCACACCCCATCCATCTATTCGACGATCCGTTCGATCGCCTGATCGTGGATCGCGTCGATCCACTCGCTGACCGGCCTGCCTTGCACGGAAATTTCGGGCGCCAGATCGCGCAGCGGCCGCAGCACGAAGGCACGCTGGTGCATGCGGGGGTGGGGCAGGATCAGCCGTTCGTGATTCAGCTGCGTGTCGCCATACGCCAGCAGGTCCAGGTCCAGTGTGCGGGGAGCGTTCTTGTAGGGGCGCAGGCGGCCGTGGCTGTTTTCCAGCGCTTGCAGCGCATCCAGCAAGGCCAGCGGCGGCAGTCGGGTGTCCAGCGCCGCCACGGCATTCACGAAATCAGGGCCGGCGGCATCCACCGGCGCGCTGCGGTAGAACGGCGACGCCGTCACTGCGGCGATGCCGTCGATCGCCTGCAGTTCGGCCAGCACGCGGCGCAGGGTGGCCGCGCTGTCGCCCAGGTTGGCGCCCAGGCCGACATAGGCGCGGACGATGGCGGGCGGCATGGCGTTATTCGGCGCTGGC
>NZ_JABBJN010000100.1 GCF_012928505.1 Achromobacter sp. Bel
CCGGCCGCGGCGGTTTTGTCCGTGGCGGCAGGCGCGTCGGCGGCGGGCACATCGGCAGCCGATGTATCCGTCGGTGCGGGCGCGGTCTCGACGGCAGCGGCCGGCACCGAGGGCACGGGCGTGGAAACGTCGTTCGGCGGCGCGGTGTCGACCACGGGGGCGGGGCGGGCGGCGGGGGTGGACAGTTCCACCGGCGTCAGGCCGGCCTCGCGCGCGGCTTTGAGGTTGGCGCCTTCGGCCACGACGCCGATCGGGGGCAGGTTATGGCTGCGCAGCGCGGCCACCAGGGCCTTCCAATCGATCTTCTCTTCGACGCGGCTGGCGTCGATGACGACGGGTTCGTTCTCGAAGAAGCTGCCGGCGTCGGCCATGCGCTTGGCCAGCGCGGCAACGAGGCGTTCGGGGTCTGCGCTGTGCAGAACCACCCGGATGGCATACAGGGTGGCGCTTTTGAAGTCCAGGGCTAGGGATTCAGTATTCATCTTGATGGTGGCTGGCGGTCCGGACGCCAGGAAACGGCGCGCACGACCGGCTGCGGGATGTCGGGGATGATAACCCGCCGGGCGGTGGGGTGCGCAGTCGGGAAGACGAAAGAAAAAGGCGCCCGAAGGCGCCTTTTCCCGTGATATGCGCGCGGGCGGGTCAGCCTTGCGCCCAGGAATCGCGCAGCGTCACGATGCGGTTGAGCACCGGCGCGGCTTCGGAAGATTCCTTCAGGTCGGCCGTGAAGTAGCCAAGGCGCTCGAACTGCCAGGTGGCGCCGGGGGTGGCGACGGTGCCGGGCTCCAGCCAGGCCGAGACGGTCTGCTTGGAGTTCGGGTTCAGGCAGGTCAGGAAGTCCTTGTCGCCGCCATCGGGGCGGGCGTCGGCGAACAGGCGGTCGTACAGGTGGATCTGGGCGGGGACCGCGTGGGCCGCGCTGACCCAGGTGATGTTGCCCTTGACCTTGACGCTGTCGGCGCCCGGCGTGCCGCTCCGGGTCTCCGGCAGATACTCGGCCTGCACTTCGACGACCTCGCCGGCCTCGTTCTTGGTGAAGCCGGTGCAGCGCACGACGTAGCCGTACTTCAGGCGCACCGTGTTGCCGGGGAACAGGCGGAAGTACTTCTTCGGCGCCTCTTCGCGGAAGTCGTCGCGTTCGATCCAGAGCTCGCGCGACAGCGGGAACTCGCGCAATCCGGCTTCCGGGTTGTGCGGGTTGCGGGGCGCGGTGCAGATTTCGGTCTGACCTTCCGGGTAGTTGGTGATGATCAGCTTGATCGGGTCCAGCACGGCCACCGAGCGGGCGGCGATCGGGTCCAGATCGTCGCGAACGGCTTGTTCCAGCAGGCTGTAGTCGATACGCGAATCGGACTTTGAGACGGCCGTGCGATCGCAGAACAGGCGGATCGAGGCCGGCGTGTACCCGCGGCGGCGCAGGCCGAAGAGGGTCGGCATGCGCGGATCGTCCCAGCCGTCCACATGGCCTTCGCGCACCAGCTGCAGCAGCTTGCGCTTGCTGGTGACGATGTAGCTGAGGTTCAGGCGGGCGAATTCATATTGGTGCGGCAACGGCTGGGCAAGCTTGCCGAGTTCGGCCAGGCGCGCCAGGATCCAGTCGTAGAACGGGCGCTGGTCTTCGAATTCCAGCGTGCAGACGCTGTGCGTGATGCCTTCCAGCGCATCTTCCACCGGGTGGGCCCAGCTGTACATCGGGTAGATGCACCATTGGTTGCCGGTGCGGTGGTGGGTGGCGTGGCGCACGCGGTACATGACCGGGTCGCGCAGGTTGATGTTGGGCGACGCCATGTTGATCTTGGCGCGCAGCACCAGGCTGCCGTCCGGATGCTTGCCGTCGCGCATTTCGCGCAGCAGCGCGACTGACTCCGCGGCCGGGCGGTTGCGCCAGGGCGAGTCGGTGCCGGGTTCGGTCAGCGTGCCGCGGTTGGCGCGGATGGCTTCGGGGCTCTGTTCATCGACGTAGGCGTGGCCGGCTTCGACCAGCGCTTCGGCGAATTCATACATGTAGCCGAAGTAGTCGCTGGCGAAATACAGGTTTTCCTGGCCGTTGTCGGCCTTCCAGTCAAATCCCAGCCAGCGGACGGCCTCGATGATGGCGTCGACGTATTCCTGGTCTTCCTTTTCGGGATTGGTGTCGTCGAAGCGCAGGTGGCAGATGCCCCCGAAGTCGCGGGCCAGGCCGAAGTTCACGCAAATGCTCTTGGCGTGGCCGATGTGCAGGTAGCCGTTGGGCTCTGGCGGGAAACGCGTGCGGATGCGGGCCGGGTCGGGCGCCCCCTGCTGCTGCACGGCGGCCGGGCCAGGCTTGCCCGCCCAACGTTTGCCCTGGAAGCGGTTGGCTTCGAGGTCGTCCTGGACGATGTTGAGCAGGAAATTGGATGCAGCAGGGGTCGGCGTCGTGGCGGAGGTCATTCTTGAAAGAATAGGAAAAAGCGGCGACAAAGCGTCAATTTTGCCACGTTCCGCGCAAGGAGCCTTTTCGGGCCCGGTGCAACCGGTTTCAAACTGCCCCCATTGTCTTGTAACTGGCTCTACACTACGGGCCATCATGGATATATCCACCCTTTCCCTGGCCCGTGCGCAGTTCGTGGCCAGCCTGAGTTTTCTGGCGCTGTTCCTGGCGGTTTCGCTGGCGCTTGCCTGGGTCTTGCTGTTTTTCAAGCTGCGCGCCCGCTGGTCGGGCCGTGGCGGCTGGACCGCCGCCTACCGCTTCTGGGTGCGCATCTTCGCGCTGGCCTTCGTGCTGACCCTTGCCGCCAGCGTGCCGGTGTTGATCCAGATCGGCAGCCTGTGGGCGGGCCTGATGGACAAGATCGGCAATGTGGCCGGCCCCTTGCTGGGCTACGGCATCTTGTCCGCGTTCATATTGAAGTCGTGCTTCCTGGGCGTCATGCTGTTCGGCCAGCGCCGCGTGTCCGATGGCGCGCACACGCTGGCGGTGCTGATGGTGGCCGTGGGCCAGTTGGTGGCCGTGTTCTGGGTGCTTGCCCTGCAATCCTGGATGCAGACGCCGGACGGCGCCATCCTCGTCGACGGCCGCTACCAAGTCTACGACTGGACGGCCGTGGTGCTGAACCCCTCGGTCGGCTGGCGCATGGCGGTCGTGGTCGTGGGCGCGGCGCTGGCCGCCTCGTTCCTGATGATGGGCGTGAGCGCCTTGCAGGCGCTGCGCCGCCCGCTGGGCGATGGCGAACGCAATACGTTCAAGACCGGGCTGGTGATCGCGGTGGTCGCGGCCTTCCTGCAAGTGCCGGTGGCCACGGGCGCGGGCCAGATGGTGGCCAAGCTGCAGCCGGCCAAGGCCGCCGCCGCCGCCGGCTTCTGGGAAAGCGGCGCCGAACCCCAACTGGTGCTGTTCGGCTGGCCGGACGCCCGCGCGCATGTGAATCTGTCGGATGTGACTATCCGCAATGCGGGAGGCATGTGGCTGCACCGCAATGCGGACGGCACCTACCAGGGCCTGGACAAGTATTCCGGCATGCTGCCGCCAGTGGCGCTGACCTTCTGGTCGCTGCGGGTGGCGGTGGGCCTGGGCCTGCTGATGCTTGTCGTGGCCTGCGTGACGTTCCTGTGGACCTTCCGTCGCGGGCTGGATCCGTCCACGTTGCCGCTCTGGTGGCAGCGTGTGCTGTGCGGCATGATGTTCTCGGGCGGCATCGCGGTGGTGGCCGGCTGGTGGGTGTCGATCATCGGCTTGCAGCCTTTCGCCGTCAACGGCACCATCACGCAATCCGAGGTGCTGGGCCAGATGGCGTCCAGCACCGTCCTCTATGGGCTGGCGGGCTACGGCTTGCTGTACGCCTTGCTGCTGGCCGCATTCGCCGCCATGCTGTTCCACGCGGCGCGCTACGGCGTGGTGCCGGTACGTAAACTCGGCGGAGGCTCGCCATGATCGCCATGCTGGCCGCTTCTCAGGGCCTGAGCCCTGAAGACCCGTCGTTCTGGATGCCGCTTGCCTTCATGGGTCTGCTGTTCGTGGTGATCGCCGCGGGCATGGTCCTGGACGGCTTCGACCTGGGCGTGGGCATCCTGCTGCAATTGGCGCCCGAACACGAGCGCGGCCGCATGATGTCGCTCTTGAGCCCCTGGCGCGACGCCAACGAATTCTGGCTGCTGCTGGGCATGGGCCTGTTCGCGTCGGCGTTTCCGTTCGCTTGGGGCGCGGTGCTGGGCAAGCTCTACGGGCCCCTGACCGTCATGGTGCTGGGCGTGGTGCTGCGTAGCGTGTCGTTCGAATTCCGCATCCGTGCGCGCAACGAAATGAAGCCGCGCTGGATCTTCGGCTTCTGGGCCGGCTCGATCATCACGGCGTTCGGCCAGGGCGTGCTGTTGGGCCGGATCGCCACCGGCTACCAGTCCGACGCCGGCTACGGCTGGTTCGCGATGTTCGTGGGCCTGTGCGCCGTGGCGGCCTACGTGCTGCTGGGCGCGTCCTGGCTGGTCATGCGGGTGGATGGCGATCTGCAACGCCGCGCCGCCGGCTGGGCCCGCCACGCCATCCGCTGGACGGCGGTGGGCATGGTCGCCATCGCGGTCACGCTGGGGCTGGCCAACGCGGGCATCTTCTACAAGTGGAGCAACATCGCGCACCTGAGCCTGGCCGCCACGGTCTGGCTGATGATGCTGGGTGGCTATGTGGCGGCCGAGATGCTGCTGGCGCGGCTGCCCGGCCGCGCGGACCGCTTCAGCTGGCTGCCGTTCGTGCTGTGCGTGGCGCTGTTCCTGCTGATGCTGAGCGGCCTGGCGTACAGCCTGTTCCCCTATCTGATCCTGGACGACATGACCTTGTGGGACGGCGCGGGCGCGCTGAGCTCGATGCGGCTGGTCATGGCCGGCGCGGTCGTGGGGATACCGGTGGTGCTGGTGTTCAACATCCTGGCCTACCGGTCGGTTTTCGGGAAAGAGCGCGCGCCGGTGCCGCTCTTGCCGCCGCCGTCGTATTGACGGCGGCAGCGGGCCGGGCCTTACAGCACCGGCTTGGCCACGCGCTGCAGGATCTCTTCGCCGTAGGCTTCGAGCTTGCGCGCGCCCACGCCGCTGATGTGGCTGAGCGCATCCATGGAGTCGGGTTGCGCCAGGGCGATTTCACGCAGCGTCGCGTCATGGAAGATGACGTACGCCGGTACGCCGTGGCTTTTGGCCACTTCGCCGCGCCAGGCGCGCAGCGCCTCGAACACCGGTTGCAGTTCAGACGGCAGGTCGATCGCGGCGGCCTTGGGACGGCCGCTGCTGGTCTTGCCCGAGCGGGTCTTCTTTTCGGATTCGCGCCGCAGCATCAGCTGGCGTTCGCCCTTGAGCACCGCGCGGCTGCCTTCGGTCAGCGCCAGCGTGCCGAATCCTTCGTTGTCCACCGTCAGCAGGCCTTGCGCCAGCAACTGGCGCAGCACGCCGCGCCAGGCGGTGTCGCTCAGGTCTTCGCCCACGCCGAACACGCTTAGCGTTTCATGGCCGTGCTGCTTGGTGCGGTCGGTGACCTTGCCGCGCAGGATGTCGATGATGTGGCCCGCGCCATAGCGCTGACCCCGTTCTTTCCACAGGCGGTAGACGGCCGACAGCACCTTCTGCGCGGCGACCGTGCCGTCCCAGGCCTGGGGCGGTTCCAGGCACACGTCGCAGTTGCCGCACGCCGTGATCTGCTGGCCGAAGTACGCCAGCAGCCGCACCCGGCGGCATTCCACGGTTTCGCACAGCCCCAGCATGGCGTCCAGCTGCTGGCCCAGGCGGCGGCGGTAGGACTCGTCGCCGGGGGATTCGTCGATCATGCGGCGCTGCTGCACCACGTCTTGCAGGCCATAGGCCAGCCAGGCGGTGGCAGGCAGGCCGTCGCGGCCGGCCCGGCCGGTTTCCTGGTAGTAGCCTTCGACGGATTTGGGCAGGTCGATGTGAGCGACGAAGCGCACATCAGGCTTGTCGATGCCCATGCCGAAGGCAATGGTGGCCACCATGACCACGCCGTCCTCGCGCAGGAACCGGGACTGGTTGGCGGCGCGCACCTGCGGGCTTAGCCCGGCGTGGTACGGCATGGCGTCGATGCCCTGGTTGCACAGGAATTCGGCGGTCTCTTCCACGCGTGCCCGTGACAGGCCATACACCACGCCGGACTCGCCGTCGTGTTCCGTGCGGATCATGTCCAGCAGCTGCTTGCGCACCTCGTTCTTTTCGACGATGCGGTAGCGGATGTTGGGACGGTCGAAGCTGGAGACGAAATGGCGGGCGTCGTCCAGCGACAGGCGCTGGGCGATTTCGGTGCGCGTATCGGCGGTGGCCGTAGCCGTCAGCGCGATGCGCGGCACATCCGGCCAGCGTTCATGCAGCATCGACAGGCCCAGGTATTCCGGCCGGAAGTCGTGGCCCCACTGGGAGACGCAATGCGCCTCGTCGATGGCGAACAGCGCGATCCGGCCGCGTTCGAGCAATTGCAGGCAGCGGTCGGTCAGAAGGCGTTCGGGGGCGACGTACAGCAAGTCCAGTTCGCCGGCCAGGAAGGCCTGTTCGACGTCACGGGCCACGCGCCATTCCTGCGTGGAATTCAGGAAGGCCGCGCGCACGCCCAGTTCGGTCAGGGCGTCGACCTGATCCTGCATCAGCGCGATCAGCGGCGACACGACGATGCCGGTACCTTCACGGACCAGCGAGGGGATCTGGTAACAGAGCGATTTCCCGCCGCCGGTGGGCATGAGGACCAGCGCGTCGCCGCCGTCGATCACTTGTTCGACAATGGCTTGCTGGTCGCCGCGGAAGGATTCGTAACCGAAAACACGCTGCAATACGCCGAGGGCGCGCGCGTCAGACATGGGGGTAGGCCGGGAGCATCATGGCAGGGATTTTAAGCCGCAATTCCGGACAACCCCCTTTAAGGGGATATTTCCGTCCGTCCCGCGGCCCGGCTACCAGCTGAACCAGGTGCCGCGCATGAAGGTGTCCACGGGCATGCTCAGGTTCGCGCGCCATTCGTAGTTGCCCGAAATGATGTCGCGGTCGGCGCCCACGGCCAGTTTCACCTTGGGGGCGACGAACATGCTGTGCGTCAGTCCCACGCGCTGCTCGGCCAGCGTCGACCCTTCGTGCAGCCCCGAATACGAGCCGCTGAGGGTGCCCCAGCCGGTGATCGGCACGCCTGCCGTCAGGGTGTTGCGCGACTGCGGGGCCGACGCCACGCCGCCGGAGTAGGTGGACAGGTCGCCGAAACCGGCGCCGATCTGTTCATTCGTGTAGCCCAGGTTCACGGCATCGGCCACGTCCACGCTGTAGCCGAAGCGGTAGCGCCAGGCGTTGGCAGCGTCGAACGAGCTTTGCGTGGCACCGGCCTGGAAGGTGCCGTATTCACCCGCCGCGTAGGTAGTGCCCATGCCGCGGGTCGTCAGCGACGGCGCGCTTTGCATCTGGCCTTCCAGCGTCAGGGCGGGCGTCAGCCCGTAGCGCACGCTGCCGCTGCCGACCGACGCGCCGTAGTCCACGGCGCCCGAACTGGCGGCGGGATCCATGCGGTTCAGTTTTCCCAGCGACGAAGAATAGCCGAAGCTGCCCTCGGGTACGGTCGCGGAAGCACCGGCCCAGTTCGCGATCTGCAGGCCGCCCACCGGCGCGCTACTGCCCCAGGCGGGGGCGTTGGCGTTGATGTTGCCCACGGTGACGGAGGGTCCGCTGGTGTTGCGGTAGACCCAGTTGCGGTCGCCGCCGTAACGCAGGCCGTCCTGGCCACTGACCGAGGCGAACCAGGGACGACTGGGGCGTGCGACGCCCGAGATCACCACGACGGGCACACGGGGTAGATCCCCGTCTTCCAACGCGAAGGTGTAGTCGGGTGCCGTTTCCTGGGGCGGGGCGGCGGCCTGTTCGCAGCCAAGGGGGGACGCGTCGGACGCGCCCGACAGCGACGTGCCGATGCCGGGGATCCGTTCCTCGCTACTGTCGCCACCGCCTTGCACGCTGGTGTCCATGGCCGGCTCCGCCGCCTGCAGATCGCACGGGGACGGGTCCAGGGGCACCGCCCGCGCATCGATCGAAGGCGCGGGCCGCACAGGGATCGGCTGAACCGGGGACAGAACTCCGATACCGCGCGCCATGCGCACCGGCGCCCCCGGGGAGGGCGAGGAGGCGGAATCAGGGAACGCAATCGGCGTGTCGCCAAACGCGGCAGCCAGCGGGCAGGATAAGCCCATGGCCAGCGTCGCCAGCAACCGCCGTCTGCGCCAGAGAGTAGGGGCGACCATACGGACCAGTGTAGAGAGGGGATGCCGCCGTAGCTGTAAACGATTTTTAGTAAACCGCACGAGCAGCAAGGCCGGCCCATGTATTTTAGGGCCAGTCCATGACGCGTCACGCGTTTGCTCCAAAGCGCCTCAAAATACGGCGTACATCGTGCAACAGGTGTATTTCAGTTGATTTCTTGCCTCTTGCGGCCGGACGCGGCGCGCCTCACTATGGCATCTATGGACAATCCCCACACCAAGCTGCTGGTCGTCGACGACGATCCCGCGTTACGGCAACTGCTGGCCGACTACCTGAATCGGCACGGCTACGACACCTTGCTGGCGCCGGACGCCACCGACCTTTCGTCCCGCATTACCCGCTACGCCCCCGACCTGCTCGTGCTGGACCGCATGCTGCCCGGCGGCGACGGCGCCGACGCCTGCCGCCGCCTGCGCGAGCAGGGCGAGGACATCCCCGTTATCCTCCTGACCGCCCGCGACGAAGCGGTGGACCGCATCATCGGCCTGGAAGCGGGCGCCGACGACTATGTCGGCAAACCGTTCGACCCGCGTGAACTGCTGGCCCGCATCGAGGCCGTGCTGCGCCGCAAGCGCGGGCCGTCCGCGCTGACCAAGGACGCACCGGTCACGTTCGGCCCCTTCCTGTTCGACCCGTCGTCTCGCCAGTTGTCGCGCGAAGGCACCGTCGTGAAGCTGACCGGCGGCGAAATCAATCTGCTTGAAGCCCTGGTGCGCAACGCCGGCAAGCCGTTGTCGCGCGAGCGTCTCCTGGCGCTGGCGCGCGACGACGACGCCGGCGAACGCAACGACCGCGCCATCGACATCGCCATCCTGCGCCTGCGGCGCGTCATCGAAGACGATCCCAAGCAGCCGCGCTGGATCCAGACCGTCTGGGGCATCGGCTACCGGTTCTCGCCCTGATGCGTTTTTCCCTTGGCTTCCTGGTGCCGCGTTCGCTGCGGGCCCGCCTGATCCTGCTGATCCTGGGTTCCGTGCTGCTGACCCAGGCGGCCACGCTGGTGACGGTGTCCTACTTCCGGCACAAGTTTCTGGAAGACGTCGCGATCGGCTACATCGTCACCACGATCCGCACGCTGCGCGCCGCCGTCTCCGAGGTGCCCGCCGAAGACCGCGCCGAGTTCGTGCGCACCGCATCGCAGAACCAATGGCGCCTGTGGTCGCGCGTGTTGCCGGCCGAAGCCAAGCTGCAGCGCTTTAGCGGCCGCCGTCCGCCGC
>NZ_JABBJN010000101.1 GCF_012928505.1 Achromobacter sp. Bel
GCCGGCCTGCTGCCGGCCGAGTGGCTGGATCCGGACATGGTGGCAGGCGCCGTGCGCGCGGTGGGGCGCTCGGTGCGCGCCAATCTGGTCAGCTATGGTCATCCGCAGGGTTTCGCGCCCTTGCGCCAGCAAATCGCCGCGTCGTTGCAGAACGACGGCGTGCCGGCGCATCCGGAACTGAACCTGCTGACCACCAACGGCGTAACCCACGGCCTGGACCTGATTGCGCGGCACCTGGTCAAGCCGGGCGATACCGTCCTGGTCGAAGACCCGGCATGGTTCGTCATCTTCGGCCGGCTGGTGGCATTCGGCGCGCGGCTGATCGGCGTGCCGCGCAGGCCCGACGGCCCGGATATCGCCATGCTGGAGCAGTTGGCGGCCGAGCACAAACCGAAGCTCTTCATCATCAACAGCGCCGTCCATAACCCCACCGGCCATAGCTTGTCGGCCGGCGTGGCCTACGACATCCTGCGGATCGCCGAGCGCCACGATTTCATGGTGGTCGAAGACGACACCTACGGGGAACTGCATCCGGGTGGCGCAATGAAGCTGGCCGTGCTGGACCGCTTGAACCGCGTGATCCTCGTCAGCGGCTATTCCAAGATGCTGGCCGCCAGCCTGCGCGTGGGTTACGTGGCCGCCAATCCCGACATCCTGCAAAAGCTGGCCGACCTGAAAATGCTGGCGGGGCTGACTTCGCCCGAGCTGGGCGAACGCGTGGTCCACCGCGTGCTGATGGAAGGACAGTACCGGCGCCACATCGAGCGCGTGCGGGCGCGGGTGGACGACGCTCGGCAACGGTGCATGCGGGGGCTGCTGAAGCTGGGGCTGACGGTGCCCCACGAGCCCAACGCGGGGATGTTCGTGTGGGCCGATTGCGGGCGCGACACCGAAGTGCTGGCCCGCGAGGCCGCCGACCGGGGCATGTTGCTGGCGCCCGGCACGCTGTTTTCACCGTCGCAGGCGCCCTCGACCATGCTGCGGTTCTCGGTCTCGATCGCGGATGACCGCGGCGTCTGGACAGAATTGGAAAAACTCTTCGCGCAAAACGGCTCCTACAATCAATAATATGCAGCTATCTATCTGAAGGAACCGCCATGTCCGCACCCATCAAACCCCTGACCGAAAACTTTGCCGTCGCGCCTCAATTGGGTCCCGAGGACATGGCCGATGTGGCCGCCGCCGGCTACAAGAGCGTCATCATCAACCGCCCCGACTTTGAAGGCGGCCCCGATCAGCCCACCGCCGCCGACGTGTCCAAGGCCGCGGCCGCCGCCGGCCTGGCCGTCGAATACCAGCCCGTGGTCGGCAGCGCCATGACCGTGTCCGACGTGGTGCGCTTCGCCGAATTGCTCAAGACCCTGCCGGGCCCCGTGCTGGCCTATTGCCGCACTGGCACCCGTTGCACCAATCTCTTCGCCGCCGCTCAGCAACTGGGCTGAAACGGCGCTTGACGCGCGTCAAGCCCGCCGGGGTTCCCTTGATGTGAACCTGGCGGCTTTCCGGTAGCATAAAGATTCCTCTCAAACAGGAGCAGGCAAGATGTTCAAGAAGATCCTGATTCCCACCGACGGTTCGCCGCTGTCGGCCCAAGCCGCCAACGCGGGCATTTCCTTCGCACGTTCGGTCGGCGCCGAAGTCGTCGCCCTGTACGTGACGCAGCCGTTTGCGGCCACGATCGGTTTTGACGGCATGGCCGCGGCCTACGCCATCACCGACGAAGACTACGAAAAGGCCTCGGCCGAGCAAGCCGACAAGTACCTGAAGCAAATCACCGACCGCGCCGACACCGCCGGCGTCAAGTCCGAAGCGCGCGCCGTGTCCAACTTCAACGTGGCCGACGGCATCGTGCAGGCCGCCACCGAAGCCGGTTGCGACCTGATCTTCATCGGCAGCCACGGCCGCAGCGGCCTGTCGCGCCTGCTGCTGGGCAGCGTCACGGCCAAGGTGCTGTCGCTGGCCACCACCGCCGTGCTGGTCTACCGCGTCAAGGAAGAAAAGAAGTAAGCGCCGCCCGGCCCGGCGCCAAGCCGGTGCCTACGCCGCAAAGCCCCTCCGCAGCGAGGGGCTTTTTTTGTCTTGTGCCAGCGCAGGGCAATAGCGCCGCCTTATGGCAGCGATGAATATCTTTTTCCTGGCGCGTCTTTTCAAGGAAAACAGTCCCTTACGGGGCCAATCCGCCGGGCTGGCCGGAAGCGGTACCGATTGGTTCTTGTATCTTGCCGCGCGGCGCGTAATATTTACGCATCAAGGCGGGCGCGGTTCCGCATTCCCCAGTACCCCACGCGGCATGGCGCCCGCCGCGGCAGCGCCCGGTCGGGCTTGCCGTACGTGCATAGTGGTTCACTGCAAGGAAGAGGCCATGACTCGCAAGACGCGTATCGAGCTTTACCGCAATATCGGCATCAGCGCCCATATCGACGCGGGCAAAACGACGACCACCGAGCGCATCCTCTTCTATACCGGCATCACCCACAAGATCGGCGAAGTCCATGACGGCGCGGCCGTGATGGACTGGATGGAGCAAGAGCAGGAACGCGGCATCACCATCACGTCGGCCGCCACCACCGCCTTCTGGAAGGGCATGGCGGGCAATTACCCCGAACACCGCATCAACATCATCGACACGCCCGGGCACGTGGACTTCACCATCGAAGTCGAACGGTCCATGCGCGTGCTGGACGGCGCGGTCATGGTCTATGACGCGGTGGGCGGCGTGCAGCCGCAGTCCGAAACCGTTTGGAGGCAGGCCAACAAGTACAAGGTGCCGCGTCTGGCCTTCGTCAACAAGATGGACCGCGTGGGCGCGGACTTCCTGCGCGTGCAGCGCCAGATCGCCGAACGGCTGAAAGGCGACGCCGTGCCGATCCAGCTGCCGGTCGGCGCCGAAGACCATTTCGAAGGCGTGATCGATCTGGTCAAGATGAAGGCCATCATCTGGGACGACGCCAGCCAGGGCGTGAAGTTCAAGTACGAGGACATTCCCGCGTCCATGCTGGACGAGGCGCAGAAATGGCACGACAACATGGTGGAAAAGGCCGCCGAGGGCAACGAGACGCTGCTTGAAAAGTACCTGTCGGGTGAAACCCTGACGGAAGACGAGATCAAGCAGGGCTTGCGCGCGCGCACGGTCGCCAACGAAATCGTGCCCATGTTGTGCGGCAGCGCTTTCAAGAACAAGGGCGTGCAGGCGATGCTGGACGCCGTCATCGACTACATGCCGTCGCCGCTAGACGTGCCGGCTATCAAGGGGCACGACGAGCGCGACCGCGAAATCGAACGTCATCCGGCCGACAACGAGCCGTTCTCGGCGCTGGCCTTCAAGATCATGACGGACCCGTTCGTCGGGCAATTGGTGTTTTTTCGCGTGTATTCCGGCGTGGTGAAATCCGGCGACTCCGTCTACAACCCGATCAAGGGCAAGAAGGAGCGGCTGGGCCGCATCCTGCAGATGCACGCGAACGAGCGCCGGGAAATCACCGAAGTGTATGCGGGCGATATCGCCGCGGCCGTCGGCATCAAGGACGTCACCACCGGCGACACACTGTCGGACCCGGCACACATCATCATCCTTGAACGCATGGTCTTCCCCGAGCCCGTGATTTCGCAGGCCGTGGAACCCAAGACCAAGGCCGACCAGGAAAAAATGGGCATCGCGCTGAACCGGTTGGCGCAAGAGGATCCGTCCTTCCGCGTGCGTACCGACGAGGAATCGGGCCAGACCATCATTTCGGGCATGGGAGAGTTGCACCTGGAAATCCTGGTCGACCGCATGAAGCGCGAGTTCAACGTCGAGGCCACGGTCGGCAAGCCGCAAGTGGCCTACCGCGAAACCATCCGCAAGGCCTGCAACGAAGTCGAAGGCAAGTTCGTCAAGCAGTCGGGCGGACGCGGCCAGTATGGCCATGTGGTGCTGAAGCTGGAACCGCAAGAACCAGGCAAGGGCTACGAATTCGTGGACGCCATCAAGGGGGGCGTGGTGCCGCGCGAATTCATTCCGGCGGTTGACAAGGGCATCCGCGAATCGCTGAACGCAGGCGTGCTGGCGGGCTACCCGGTCGTGGACGTGAAGGCGACCCTGTTCTTCGGTTCGTACCACGACGTGGACTCGAACGAAAACGCCTTCAAGATGGCGGGCTCGATGGCGTTCAAGGAGGGCATGCGCCGCGCCGATCCCGTCTTGCTGGAACCGATGATGCAGGTTGAAGTCGAGACGCCCGAGGACTTCACCGGCAATGTGATGGGCGACTTGTCTTCGCGGCGCGGCATGGTGCAGGGCATGGAAGATATCGCGGGCGGCGGCGGCAAGGTGGTTCGCGCTGAAGTGCCGCTGGCCGAGATGTTCGGCTATTCAACGTCGCTGCGGTCGCTGACCCAGGGGCGCGCGACCTACACGATGGAGTTCAAGCACTACGCCGAAGCGCCCCGCCAGGTGGCGCAGGAAGTCATCGCGGCCCAAGGCGCGGGCCGCTGAATCCCTGCTGCGGGGTTCAGGCCGGGGCGGCCACGGTGGCTGCCCCGGCCCGCATGCGTGCAGACGCCATCTTCACGCCCATCAAAATCATCACGAAGCCGTAGGCGTGGAACAGTTGCGGGGTCTCACCCAGCAAGGGCCACGCCAGCAACGCCGCATACACCGGCACCAGGAACATGGACAGCCCCGCCGTGGCGGGACCGGCCTGGCTGATCAGGCGGCCATAGACGTAATAGGCGCCCAGGCTGGGCACCACCGCCAGGAACAGCAGCACGGCCGCCAGGCGCGGATCCGTCCAGGGCGGCGTGGCGCCGGCTGCGGCTTCGATGCCGGCAAAGGGCGCCAGCGCCAACACGCCGCCCACCATCATCGTCGCCAGCCGCGCGCTGTCCGGCACGGCGGGCAGCGTCAGGCGCTTTTGCAAGACGGTGTAGAACGCCCAGCCGGTCGCGGCCAGCAGCACCCACAGGTCGCCCTGGCCAAACGCCAGCCGCGCCAGCGCGTGGAGGTCGCCGCGCGACAGCACCACCAGGACGCCGCCCAGGGCCAGGCCCAAGCCGGCCGCCCGCAGCGCCGACAGCGGTTTGCGCCAGATCAGCGCTTCCAGCAACGCTACCAGGATAGGGCTGCACGAAAAAATCAGGGCAATGTTGGTGGCGCTGGTGGTCTGCGCGCCGATGTATTGCGGTGCCACCGCCACGCCCATGCCCAGCACTGCCAGCGGCAGCAGGGTAGGCAAACCGCGCCACAAGGCGCGGCGGTGCGCACGCAGGGCAGGCGTCGCCAGGGGCAGCAGGATCAGCAAGGCCAGCAGCCAGCGGCCGAAGGCAAGGAAGACGGGGGGAAGGCTGGCGTCGTGCGCCCAGCGGGCGGCGACCATATTCGATGCGAATAACGCCGGGGCGGTCAGGAGCATGGCGGTGCCGGACAGGCCCAGACCGGTTCTTGCGGGTACTGCTGCTGCGTGGGACATGGTTTCCAGCCGCGCGGATCGGCGCGCGGGTTGCTGCGTGGGAACTGCCGGCGCGCACGCCGGGTTGTGCCGCGGTGCATGCGCCGAAATCCGACGGGCGGGATAGGGCCCGTCTTGCTGGAAAGTCTACGGCCGAGGAAACAAAATAGGTTTCCTGATTCACGCAAAATTGGCGGATAAAGAAGAATATTCATCTTGTAGAATGCGTATTCGAAGGGATATTCTCTTTATTGGTTCGCCAGCCATGTCCGCCACCCCGAAAATCGACGAAACCGACCGCAAGATCCTGCGCGCATTGCGCGTCGACGGCCGCCTGACCAACCTGAAACTTGCCGAGCAAGTCGGCTTGTCGCCCACGCCTTGCTGGAACCGGGTCAAGGCGCTGGAAGAGGCTGGCGTGATCGAGGGCTACGCGGCCTTGCTGAATCAAAAGGCGTTGGGCCTGCCGGATACCGTCATGATCGAGGTCACGCTGGAACACCACGACGACGAGTCCCTGGCGCGGTTCGGCGAAGAGATCACCCGGCTGCCGGAAGTGGTCGAAGCCTTTCTGGTCACGGGCGAATACGACTATCTGATCAAGGTGGCCGTGGCAGGCACCGAGGGCTACGAGGCATTCCTGCGCAAACGGCTGTACAAGCTGCGCGGCGTGCGCCACAGCCGTTCCACGTTCGTCCTGCGGCGGCTCAAGCACACGCCGTCAGTGGAACCGTAAGGGGCTAGCCCCCGATGAAGGCGTCGATGGCGCCGTTGAAGGCGCGGGGGTTGCCCAGGTTCATGCCATGCGACGATCCGACGACCGTCACGCGATGCGCGTGCGGCACCCATTGCGACAGGGCATCCAGCACGGCGGGGTAGGGCGCGGGGCTCAACGCGCCGCCGATCAGCAAGGTCGGCAGCTTCAGTGTGCCGATCTGCTGGGGTGTCAGCGCTTCGGGCTGTTCGTCCGCCTGGCCAAAGAGCGTGCCGACGTTGTCGCGCACCATCTCCTTGAACCACGGCACCATGCGCTGCCAGGTCTCCGGCCCCGTCACCGTGTCCACGAACAGCGCCAGGCCTTCCTCGACGTCGCCCTGGCGGATCAGCGCCAAGGCGCGTTGGCGGAAACCGCCGCGCGAATCATCGCCGCCGGGCAGCGGCAGGCCCGGATCGGCCAGCGTCAGGCTGCGCAACGCGTCGGGCTGGCGTAGCGCGGCTTCCAGCGCCACGCGGCCGCCGCGGGAATGGCCCACCAGATGGGCGGGGCCGCCTGCCACGGTATCGATGAACTCCAGGACGTCGCTGGCATGCTGCTCGATGGAAAACCCGTCGCCCTCGCCGTCCCAGGCCTCGGGCCAGTACCGGCGCAGGCAAACCGCCAGCACCCGGAAAGACTTGCCCAGCGGCGCCATCTGCGATTTCCAGTAGCGGCAGTCCGACAATGAGCCGTGCACCAGCACCAGCGGCGTGCCGCTGCCGTACTCGGTGTAGGACATGGCGTAGCCGTTGATCAACGCGGTTTGCAGGGGCAGGACGGGTTCGGAACGCATGGAGGTCGGGAAGGGGAAAGCCAGGTCCGCATTCTAGCCCGCCGCCGTTGGGGGCCATCGCCGGCTGCCGCTGATAAACTCGTTCGCAACCTTTCATGGAGTCCGTCACGATGTCCCCCGAGTCCCTCGCCGCTTTGCCAGAATCCGCCCAACGCGTTGCCCGCCTGCTGCTCGAAATCGGGCATGACAAGCCCGTCGTCGTCCTGCCGCAATCGGGCAAGACGTCGGCGGAAGCAGCGGCGGGCCTGGGGTGCGAAGTGGCGCAGATCGCCAAGTCGATCATCTTCCGCCGGGTGTCCGACGATGCGCCCGTGCTGGTCATCGCCAGCGGCGCCAATCGCGTGGACGAGGCCAAGGTGGCCGGCGAGGTCGGCGCCTTGGCCAAGGCCGACGCCAAGTTCGTGCGCGATATGACGGGCTACGCCATCGGCGGCGTCTGCCCCATCGGCCACGCTGTCAAGCCGGTCATGTTGCTGGATGCGGACCTCTTCAACTACGACAGCCTGTGGGCGGCCGCCGGCCATCCGCACGCCGTGTTCAACCTGACGCCCCGGCAACTGGCGGACATGACCGGTGCGCCGGTCGTGGATGTGGCGCTGCGCGCCTGAGCGGCCGCCTCTCGCATTTCCGGCCCGACGCCACGGCGACGTTCAGCGCGGGTGTTCGTCCAGCCCGTCGATCAGCACCTGCCGCAGACCGCGCGAGCAGGCTTCCACCCGCCCCTGCACCCCGTAGACCTCCGCCAGCGATGCGGGCGTGATGACGTCCGCCGGTGCGCCTTCGGCGTGCAACTGGCCGGCCTGGATCATCACGGCGCGGTCCGCGTGCTGCAACGCCACGTTCAGGTCGTGCAGCACGATGATGCTGATCAGGCCGTGCTCGCGCGTTTCCTGCTTCAGCAGCCGCATGACGTGGAACTGGTAGTTCAGGTCCAGGGCAGATAAGGGTTCGTCCAGCAGCAGCACGCGGGGATGGCGGATCAGCGCCTGCGCCAGTCCCACCAACTGCTTCTGCCCGCCCGACAAGGCATCCAGGTAGTGCAGCGCCAGATGCCCGATGCCCAACCGCTCCAGGAGGCGCTCGATGTCGGCCATGCCCGCGCCGGCCGACAGGGTGTCGCGGCTGGCGTTCGCGGCGACCAGCACCGATTCGAAAACCCGCAGATGCACGGCGGCGGGCAGGCTCTGGGGCAGGTAGACCATATGCCGGGCGCGTTCGCCCACGCCCAGCCGGGTCAGGTCCTGCCCATCCAGCAAGACGCTGCCGCCGCGTGCGCGGACCAGGCCGGCCAGCGCCTTCAGCAACGTGGACTTGCCGCTGCCGTTCGGGCCGAGCAGGGCCGTCACTTGGCCAGCGGCAAGCGCCGGGATCGACAACGCGTGCAGCACGTCGCCCCGGCCATAGCCGGCGGTCAGCCCGTGGATGTCCAAGACGGCGCCGCGCGTCATGGCAATTGCCGGCGCAACACCACCGACACGAAGAAGGGGATGCCGACCAGCGCGGTCACGATGCCAACGGGCACGACCACGCCGGGCATCAGGTTCTTGGAAACGACGGACGCCAGCGACAGGATCAGCGCACCGACCAGCGCGCTGCCGGGCAGATAAAAGCGATGGTCTTCGCCGAACAGCCGGCGCGCGATGTGCGGCGCCACCAGGCCGATGAACCCGATGGTGCCCACAAACGCGAC
>NZ_JABBJN010000102.1 GCF_012928505.1 Achromobacter sp. Bel
CGCCATGCCGGCCGCGCTGGCGGCGCCGGCTGCGCTGGCCGGCGCGACCATGGGCACCACCTGGTCGGCGCGCATGGCGCTGCCCGCCGGGTGCAGCGACCAGGCGGCGAGGCTGGCGGTCCAGGCCGCGCTGGACGAGGTCGTGGCCCAGATGAGCACGTGGGAAGCCGGCTCCGACATCAGCCTGTTCAATCAGGCAGGCGCTGGCTGGCGCGCCTTGCCCGACGCGTTCTTCCATGTATTGCGCCATGCGATGGCGCTGGCGCAAGACAGCGCCGGGGCCTATGACCCGACCGTGGGCCCGCTCGTGAACGCCTGGGGTTTCGGTCCCCATCAGCGCGCCTTTGAACCCCCCTCGCCTGCCGCCGTCGACGCGGCGCGGCTGCGCTGCGGCTGGCGGCGCGTGGCGCTGAATGCCGCAGCGCAGGCCGCCTATCAACCGGGCGGCGCGTATCTGGACTTGTCGTCCATCGCCAAGGGTTACGGCGTGGACCGCGCCGCGATGGCATTGGAGGCGCTGGGCATCACGCAATACCTGGTGGAAGTGGGCGGCGAACTGCGCGCACGCGGCAAGCGGCCCGACGGCCAGCCTTGGCGCGTGGCCGTCGAAGTGCCGGACGCCAGCGACGACCACGCGCTGGCCCTGCCGCTGGAAGACCGCAGCATCGCAACGTCAGGCGACTACCGGCGCCATGCCGGCAGCGGCGACGCGCGCTACGCCCACACCATCGACCCGCGTACCGGCCAGCCCGTGCGCAACAACGTGGCTTCGGTTTCCGTGCTGCACCCGGTCTGCATGCAGGCCGACGCCTTGGCTACCGTGCTGACGGTGCTGGGCGAAGCGGACGGCCTGGCCTATGCCCGCCGCCATGACCTGGCGGCCCTCTTCATCCTGCGCGACCCCGACGCCTATCGCGTCATCGCCACGCCGGCGTTCCAGGCGCTGGCGCTGCCTCGCTGACCCCATGAGCCTGACCCGGTTGATCGCTGCGGCATGCGTAGTGGGGCTTTGGCTGCTGCTTTGCCTATGGGCATGGCGGCGCGCCCGGCGGCTGGAAACCGTGCACGCGCAGGCCCTGCAAGCCTTGAACGCACCCACGCCCGAAGACACATTGCTGGTCGCCTACGCGACCCAGACCGGCTACGCCGAGACGCTGGCCGCGCAGACGGCCGAATCCCTGCGCGCCGGCGGACTGACGGTTCGCGTAGCGGCGCTTGACCAGCTGGACCTCGCGCGCCTGGCCACCTATCGCCGCGTCCTGTTCGTGGCCAGCACCTATGGCGAAGGCGACCCGCCCGACGCCGCCGCGGCCTTCGCCGGCCAGATGCAGGCCTCGCCAACGTCCACCGACGCGGCCCCGGCGCTGGCCGGCATGCAATACGCCGTACTGGCGCTGGGCGACAGCGAATACGCCCAGTTCTGCGGCTTCGGCCACCGGCTTGACGACTGGCTGCACGCGCAAGGCGCGACGCCGCTGTTCGATCTGGTGGAAGTAGACAACGGCGACCCGGCGGCGCTGCGCCATTGGCAGCATCACCTGGGCCTGCTGGCCGGCCGCAGCGACCTGCCTGACTGGCAAGCGCCGGTCTACGACACCTGGCGCCTGGCGGACCGCCGCCTGATGAATCCCGACAGCCAGGGCGGCCCTTGTTATCTGCTGACGTTGACACCGCCCGCCGACGGCATGCCGCCCTGGATGGCCGGCGATATCGCCGAGATCGGCCCCCGGCAAGCACGCGGCGGCCCGGTGCAGGCACACCGCGAATACTCCATCGCCTCCCTGCCGGAAGATGGCGCCATCCAGCTGCTGGTGCGGCAGATGCGCGACGCCGACGGCGGATTGGGCCTGGGCAGCGGTTGGCTGACCCACATCGCCCAAGCCGGCGACGGGATCGAGCTGCGCGTGCGCGCCAACCGCAATTTCCATGCACCCGACGACGGACGCCCGATGATCCTGGTGGGCAACGGCACCGGGCTGGCCGGCCTGCGAGCCCTCATCAAGGCTCGCCGCGCTGCCGGCCACCGGCGCAACTGGCTGATCTTCGGCGAGCGCAACGCCGCGCATGACCGCTTCTGTCACGAGGACATTGCGGCCTGGCGGCAGGACGGCACGCTGGAACGCCTGGACGCCGTCTACTCGCGCGACCAGCCCCAGCGCCGGTACGTGCAGCATGTGCTGCGCGAACAGGCCGACGCGGTGCGGTCCTGGGTGGACGCCGGCGCCGCCATCTATGTCTGCGGCAGCCTGCAAGGCATGGCAAGCGGCGTGGATGCCGCCTTGCAGGACATTCTGGGCGACGACCGCCTGCAAGCCATGCAGCACGGCGGCCGTTACCGCCGCGACGTCTACTGACAGCCCTTACTGCAGCTTGATCTGCGCGCGGTCGATCACCGTCTTCCAGCGGTCGCGTTCGCTTCGGATCTGCTCGGCGAATTCCGCCGGCGTGTTGCCCAGCGGGAACGCGCCCGTCTCTTCCATCTTCGCCGCGGTCGCCGGATCGCGCACGGCTTGGGCAAACGCCTGGGCCAGCTTGTCGCGCACATCGGCCGGCATCCCGGCCGGCCCCACCACGCCGTACCAGGCCGTGACGTCGTAGTCCTTGTAGCCTTGCTCTGCGAACGTCGGCACGTCGGGAAGGCGCGGGTTGCGCTCGGTGCCCGTGATGGCCAGCGCATGCAGATGCTTGCTTTTCAGGTAGGGCAGCGACGACGGGAAATTGTCGAAGATCACGGGAACGACGCCGCCCACGGTGTCGGTCAACGCGGGCGCCGAACCTCGGTACGAGATGCTGTTCATCTTGCCGCCGATGATCTGCAGGAACCAGATCATGCCCAGGTCGTTCACGCCGCCCGCGCCGGCGTTGGCGTAGCCGTCCTTGTTCGGATTGGCCCGCACGTGCGCCACGAAGTCGGCCAGCGTCTGCGCGGGGAACTTCGGGTTCACGCTCAGGATGTTGGGGCTGGTGACCAGGTTGCTGATGGGCGTGAAATCCTTCACCGGGTCGTAAGCCAGGTTGGGGAACAGGTGCGGCGCGGTGCCGTGCGTGCTGACCGTGGCCAGGCCTACGGTGTAGCCGTCCGGCTTGGCGCGGGCCGTGGCGACCATGCCGATGGTGCCCGACGCGCCGGTGCGGTTTTCCACCACGATCTGCTGGCCCAGGATCTCGCCCGCTTTCGCCGCCGCCACGCGGCCGACGATATCGGTGGGACCGCCGGCCGGGAACGGCACGATCAGGGTGATGGGATGGTCGGGAAAGGCGGCGTGGGCCGCGGGCAGCACGGCGGCCAGCAGCAGGGCCGTACAAGTCTTGCGCATCATCATGATGGGGTTGTCTCCTGAAGGATGGTTGCTGTTGTTATTCGGTATCTTGGCCGCCTGCGGCGGGTTCCCGGCGCAATATCTTTCCGGGCCGCGCCGCGCCGTCCGCCGCCGGAAACACCGGATGGCCGTTGACCAGCACGTGTTCGACGCCGGCGGACGCCAACGTGGGGGATTCCCACGTGGCGCGATCCACCACCGTGTCCGCATCGAATACCGTGATGTCCGCCCATGCCCCCTCGCTGAGCTGGCCACGCCCGGCCAGGCCGAACACGCGCGCCGGCAGCGACGTCATCTTGGCCACCGCGGCTTCCAGCGTCAGCAGCTCGGCCTCGCGCACATAGCGGCCCAGCACGCGCGTGAAGCTGCCCCACAGGCGCGGATGCGGATGGGCGTCATTGGGCAGGCCGTCCGAGCCCACCATGCAGCATTCATGCTGGAAGATGCGCCGCACTTCGGCCTCGTCCATCGCGAAGTAGATGGCGCCCGCCGGGCACAGTCTTTGCGCGGCGGTCGTCTTATCGCAGCCCCACCGCGCCGCGATGTCGGCTAGCGATTCGCCGCTGCATTCGGGATGCGGCGTGGACCACGTGATGCGAATATCGTCGATGCTCTCGGCGCGCTCCGGGATCAGGATGGTGGAGCTGCCCGGGTAGGGATAGATGTCCAGCGCTACGTCCACGCCTTCGGCGCGCGCGCGGTCGATGTTGGCCAGCGTGGCGCGGCTTTTGCCCCAATTGCGCGGCATCATGCACTTGTGGTGCGACAGCACGGTGGCGCAGCCCGTATGGCGGCCGACGGCCAACACTTCGTCCACGGCGGCTTCGACCTCGTCGCCTTCATTGCGAATATGGCTGGTATGCAGCGCGCCGTGGGCAGCCGCCACGCGGGCCAGCCCCTCCAGTTCGGCGGATTCCGCCATGCCGCCCGGCTGGTACGCCAGGCCCGTGCTGAAGCCCACCGCGCCGGCGGCAAGCGCTTGCGCCAGCATCCGCTGCATGGCGGCCTGCTCGTCTGGCGTGGGAGCCGCCGCCGGGTCGCGCATGGCGGCCAGGCGCAAGTTCGCATGGCCGACCAGCGCCGCCACATTGATCATCGGGCGCTGCACGCGCACTTCGTCGAAATAGGCCTGCATGTCCGTGAACAGCGGCGTTTCGCCCAGCAGGGCCAGGGCCGCAGCCGTGTTGCCCGGCAACGGCGCCGGGGCGCCGCTGACGCCGCAATTGCCCACCACGACGGACGTGATGCCCTGGCTGGTCTTCCATTCCAAGCCCGGCTTTTCGACGAACATCAGGTCGTCGTGGCCATGCACATCGATGAAGCCCGGCGCCACGATCTTGCCCCGGGCGTCCAGCCGGCGGGCAGCGGCCACGCCGGACAAGTCGCCAATGGTCGCGATGCGTTCGCCCGCCACGCCCACGTCGGCGCGCCGCCGGGGTGCGCCCAGGCCGTCGATGACCCATCCCCCTTCAATGATCAGATCCAATGTTTCGTGCCGCATGAGTGTCCTGCGTGGAGAAAGGCCCCTGGGCCTGTTGAGGCCAAAAGGAGCCTCGCATAGTCCCTAGTATCGTTCGCGTGATCAATCTGGAAAAATTGTTTTTATTGATCCATCTATCGTCATTTGCAATGAATCGCCTACCCAAGCATGTCACCCTGAAGCACTTGACCGCCTTTGTCGCGGTGGCGCAGGAATCCAGTTTCACCCATGCCGCCAAGCGCCTGTTCCAGACACAATCGTCAGTCACCAGCCTGGTGCGCCAACTGGAGGATGCGCTGGCCACCCAGCTGTTTGCGCGCACCAGCCGACGCGTGCTGCTGACCGCGGCCGGCGAAGAGTTCCTGCCCCGCGTGATGCGGCTGTTGGCGGATTTCGACGGCGTGATCGAAGACGTGGTGCGCTATGGGGCGCTTGAGCGCGGGCGCGTCGGCGTCGCGGCCGCGCCGTCGGCCATCACGCAGATCATCGCGCCCGCCGCGGCCGGCTTTTCCGCCCAATATCCCGCCGTGCGCCTATACCTGAGCGACGACAATTCCGGCCGCATCCAGCGCAAGGTCGCCACGCGCGAGGTGGACTTCGGACTGACCAGCCGCTGGGCCGACGCGCCGGGGTTGCGCTTCGACCCCGTGCTGGAAGACCGGTTCGGCGTGTTGTACCGTGCCGACGACGACAGCCTGCGGCCGGGGCGCGACGGCACCCTGCGCTGGTCGGACCTGGCGCGACGCAAGCTGGTGGGGGTGGTGGACGAAACGGGGATCATGGCGCTGCTGCGCGCCCGTGCGGACTTGCCCATCGAGGCGGGCGCGCCGTTCTATGAAGCATCCAGCACCACGTCGCAGGCCGCCTTGGTAAAAGCCGGGCTGGGCGTGGCGCTGCTGCCGGCGCTGGCCGCCGAACGCGTGCTGGAGCCGGGGCTGACCTACGCGCTGCTGGCGCGGCCGACCGTCGTACGCACGGTCTGCATCATCCGGCACAAGGAGTATCCGTCGAGCCCCGCCGCGCAGGCGCTGATCCGCGCCATCCACGACTATCTGCGCGATGCGCCGCTGCCGGCCGGCTGCAAGCGCGTGCCGGCAGGAAAGAAAGCGGCGCCCTAGCCGGCGCGCAGTTTCACGTCCAGCGCCGCCAGGCCCGTCGCGAACACGCCCTGCCCCACAGCCTTCGCCACGTCGGCAAGCGGCGCCCCTTCCACGCGGAAGTCGGCCCACCATTCGACCAGCGTGTGGCCGCTTTCCGTAATGGGGCGCAGGGACACGCCCGCCACGTAGTCGCGCATCGGCAGGTCGGTCTCGATGATGGAATAGCGCAGCGCCGTGCCGGGATCGTCCAGCATCAGCAGCTGTTCGCGCACGAAGCCCGAAGGCGCCAGCGTCAGATGCCGCACGCTGCCCACCGCGTCGTGGCGGCCACCGGCTTCCAGCCGGCTTTGCGCCACGCCGGGATGCCAGCCGGCCAGGCCGTCAAAGTCGCGGAACAGCGGCCAGACTTTATCCAGCGGCGCATGGATGATGGCACTGATGTGGACGGTATGCGGCATGAGACCCTCTTAGAAAGTCAGGTTTTTGAACTCGCGCGTGGCAGCGGTCAGCGCTTGTTCGGTGGGCAGGCGCTCCATCGAGCTGGCGCCGTAGAAACCATGGCAATGCTTGCAGGCACGCAGCACATGCGCGGCGTCCTCCGGCGTGGCGATGGGCCCGCCGTGACACAGCACGATGATATCCGGACGCACCGCCAGCGCAGCGGCGGCGATGCGGTCGATCGCAGCCACGCAATCGTCCAGCGTCTGCGACGTCTCGGCGCCGATCGCGCCCCCCGTCGTCAGACCCATGTGCGCGACAATGATGTCCGCGCCCGCCTTCGTCATCGCCACCGCGTCGTCTTCATTGAAGACATAGGGCGTGGTCAGCATGCCCTTCTGGTGCGCCAGCCGGATCATGTCCACTTCCAGCGCGTAGCCCATGCCGGTCTCTTCCAGATTGGCGCGGAAGGTGCCGTCGATCAGGCCCACGGTCGGGAAGTTCTGCACGCCGGAAAAGCCTTGGCGCTTCAGGTCGTCCAGGAACACGTCGAAGTCGCAGAACGGGTCGGTGCCGTTCACGCCGGCCAGCACCGGTGTCTGCTTCACCACGGGCAGCACTTCGCGGCCCATGTCGACGACGATCTCGTTGGCGTTGCCGTAGGCCAGCAGGCCCGCCAGCGAGCCCCGGCCCGCCATGCGGTAGCGCCCCGAGTTATAGATCACGATCAGGTCGATGCCGCCCGCCTCTTCGCACTTGGCCGACAGGCCCGTGCCCGCGCCGCCGCCCACGATGGGCGTGCGTGCGCGCACCATGGCGCGAAACTTGTCCAGCAGGTCGTTACGGTCGAAACGGGGCATGAGGGCAATCCTTAATGGGTAGCAATTTCAAGAAAGTGGTCGACCGCCGTCTTGGCGAACAGCGGATCGTTGATATGGCAGGGCACGCGCACCAGCCGGCGCTGCGGCGTCTGCACCAGCTTGGCCTCCAGCGCGGCGAACAGGGCCGCGTCGGCCTGGGGGTCCCAGAACGCCTGGCCCGGCGCGTCCAGCGCGGATACGCCGCCTTCGGGGATCAGGAAGCGCACCGGACCCTCGCATTGGTTCAGCTTGGCGGCGATCCACTCGCCTTGGGCGGTGTTCTCTTCGACGGTGGTGCGCATCAGCGTCACCTGCGGATTGTGCGGATAGAACTTGCGGCCCTGATAACGTTCGGGAATGGTATCCATCCCGCCGAAGTTCACCATGTCCAGCGCGCCGCAGGACCCCACATAGGGCGCACGGGTGCGGGCCACGGCGCCGAAGCGGTCTTCGGTGCAGGCCAGGACGCCGCCGAACAGGAAATCGCAGACTTCAGTAGTGGTCAGGTCCAGCACGCCGCTCAGCAAATGGCTGTCCAGCAGCTTTTCCATCGACTGGCCGCCCGTGCCCGTGGCGTGGAACACCAGGCAGTCGTAACGGGACTCCAGCAACGGCGTCACCTGCTGCACGCAGGCGGTGGTCACCCCGAACATCGTAATGCCCACGGCGGGCCGCCCATCGTCTTCGATGGCGACGCCCGCCTGGCGGAACGCGCCGCCGATCGCGCCGGCGGCATTGGCCAACACGCGACGGGAAATGCGGTTCAGCCCGGCCACGTCGGTCACCGAATACATCATGGCGATATCAGAGGGGCCGACGTAAGGCGCGACGTTGCCCGAGGCCATCGTCGACACCATCAGCTTGGGCGTGCCGATAGGCAGCGCGCGCATGGCCGGCGTGATCAACGCCGTGCCGCCCGACCCGCCCAGGCCCAGCAAGGCGCCGATGGCGCCGTTGCCCGCCGCATAGCGTTCAAAGGCCAGCGCCATGGCGGCGATCGCCGTGCCGCGGTCGCCGGTGAACACCGCCTGCGGGCCATCGGGATGGCTGCGGGCCACCTCCTGCGCCTGCACCTGCGCGGCGCTGGCGGCACCCGACGTGGACACGTCGACCGAGACCACGTCCAGGCCGTCGCGCTTGAGCAGATCCACCACGTATTCCGCTTCGTGGCCCTTGGTGTCGTAGGTGGCGGCGACAAACACCCGCCGGTTCGATTGCGTCATGGCTCCTCCGCGGGCGGCTACACTCGGTGCGCGCCTCGATATGTGAGGCCGCAAGGCCTGTAGAATCAAGAAATGAGACGAAAGAATCATACTGAGACACCTGTCTCACGTCAAACCTCCCACCCCGCCAAGC
>NZ_JABBJN010000103.1 GCF_012928505.1 Achromobacter sp. Bel
AGGCGCTGCGCCAGGCGCTGCAAACCAGCGGCCTGTTCTATGAATCGCATTTGACCAACATGGTGTTTGGCCGGGTGAGCCCATCGTCGCTGCAGAATGAGCCACAGGCCAAGTTGAGCAAGGACGACATCCCGCAGAACGCCGCGCCAGCACGCAGCCGTCCGGAGGCCCCCGCCACCGGGCGCGCAGGCGGCGGCGCGGATGCGCCATCGGGCAGCGGCTCGTCCGCCACGCCCGCGCCGGGCACGCCGATCGCCGGCATCCATCAGGACCTGACCGTGCTGGTGCGCCAGCAACTGGATGTGCTGGCCAACCAGTCGCTGGCCTGGCAGGGCGAAGCCTGGCCAGGCACGCCGATGGAATGGGAAGTGGAACGCGACCCCTATGGCGGCGACCCCGATTCGGCGACGCCCACGTGGGCCACGCGCCTGAAACTGGATCTACCCCGCCTTGGCCTGGTGGACGCCCGACTGAACCTGGCCGGCGACCAGATCGTCCTGCAGCTGGTCGCGCCGCTGGCCGCCGCCGAGATCAATGACGCGTCCGACCAGTTGCGGTCGCGCCTGCTGGCCGCGGGCCTCACCCTGAGCAATCTGGCGGTCAGCGTGACGGATCCCCGCCCTGCCATTCCGAACGACTTCTGATGAGCATCGCCCCCTACGCCGAGGACAACGGCCCCAACGCCAACCGCAACGCGGCGGTCGCCATTTCCTATGACGACAAGGATGGCGCCCCGCGCGTCGTCGCCAAAGGCTACGGCCAGTTGGCAGACACCATCGTCCGCGCCGCCGAAGAGAACGGCTTGTACGTGCACGAGTCGCGCGAACTGGTCGGACTGCTCATGCAGGTGGACCTGGACGCACATATTCCCCCCCAACTGTACGTAGCAGTGGCAGAATTGCTGGCCTGGCTGTATCGCCTGGAATCGCGCGAGCTTCCCGACGCCGCGCCACCCGCCTGACCTCACTCTCTAAGGACCACCATCGTGTTGGATGCCAGCGACCCGGAATTCCTGCTGACCCGGCCGGAAGACATGCGCTCAGCCTTGTTTGAACTGACGCACCCCGACAGTCACATCCTCGTACGCGACGCCGCCGACCGCGAAATGGCCGTGCTGGTGCTGGGTGCAGACAAGCAGACCCGCCAGTTCTTCTGGCGCCCGCGCGACTATGCCGGCGCCGACTTCGAACAGTCCGACAGCATGGGCCTCTTGAGCGGCACGACGTTCCACTTCCATGCCACGGCCTACGGCGGCGTGCAGATCCGCTTTCGCGTGCAGCGCCCGGAAGTCATTCATTTCGATGACGGCAGCGCGGCGCTCATGTCGCCCTTCCCTGACCGCCTGGCCCGCATCCAGCGCCGCAAGATGTTCCGCGCTTCGCTTGCGACCGGCCCCGGCCTGTGCCAGGCGACATGGCAACCGGACCCCAAGCAGAAGCCCTATCGCTTCACCGTGCGCGACATTTCGGTGGATGGCGTGGGTCTGCGTGTGGAACTTGCGGTGCCCATCCTGCCGGAACGCGGCACGGTGATGGAAGACGTGCAGCTGGATTTCGGCGACCTGGGCAAATTCAGCGCCAACCTTGAAGTGCGCAATGTCTATCCGATTTCGGGCCAGCCGATGATCCAGCCCGACAGCCCGGACGAACCCGCGCCCAGGCATGTATCGCTGACAGGCGAACCGCCGATGAGCCACGTGGGCGCCGTGTTTCTGAATCTGGATGCGCGCCAGGAAAACTGGCTGCAGAAAGTGGTGTGGCGCCTGGAAAAAGGGGCGCAGCGCGATTGATGTGCAAAGGGCCTTCCATCTGAAAGGCCCTTTTGCAATGGCCCGCATGGCGGACCAGGATCGATGCCTTAAACGGCCATCGAGGAGATTTCCTTGTAGGCCGCAACCAGCTTGTTGCGCACCTGCACCGCCGTCTGAAAGCCAAGGCTGGCTTTCTGCATGTCGATGATGACATCGTTCAACGAAATGTCGGGCGCGCCCATCTCAAAGGCCTTCGCCTGGGCCGACGACGCGTTCTGCGCCGCGGTCACGCGGCGGATCGAGCGCTGCAATTCGGCGGCGAAGCCATCGGGCTGGCCGACCATTTCGCCTGCGGCGAGATTGCCGGTTTCCGCTTTGCTCACGACGGTGCGCATCTGCTGGAGCATGCTTTCGATGCCGGACAAGCCTGATACAGCCATTACCTGATTCCTTGCTGGTGGGGCATGACGCCAATGTTGCACAGAGCGTAACGCCGATCTCGCGCCTTCATAGCGGATAAAAACCGCCAAAAACCCCGACATTTCACCGAATGCCGTGTCCCGGGTCCCATGCCATGGCCGCGGCTGCCGCCTTGCCGTGGACATAGAGGATAAGTAACGCCAAAAACCCGCCGTTTTCAACGATTGGGATTGTCGTACCAACGGCAATAATCCAGGCTCTCCCCAGACCAGAAGCACGTTGCATGTGTAATCTGCCCCACCCAGACATGAAGTCCTTTTCCTTGCTCCGCGTAGCCAGCGGGAGCCATCGATGAATCAGCAGGCCACTCTGAGCTCGTCGCTGCTGGCGAAGTTCCCCGCCCTGGAAAAGCTACGCGCGCTGCCCGAGCCGATCCTGCTTGGCGCGGCGGCCGCCGTCGTTGCGCTGATCGTCGCCGCCGTGATGTGGGGCAGCGAACCCAAATACAAGGTCCTGTTCTCGAACCTGGACGACCGCGACGGCGGCGCCATCGTAACGGCGCTGGGCACGATGAACGTGCCCTACCGCTACAACGAGACCGGCACCGCGTTGCTGGTGCCGGCCGACCGCGTGTACGACGCCCGGTTGCAACTGGCCTCGCAAGGGCTGCCGCGGGGCGGTTCCGTCGGTTTCGAACTGATGGACAACGCCCGCTTCGGCGCCAGCCAGTTCGCCGAGCAGATCAACTACCAGCGCGGTCTGGAAGGCGAGCTGGCCCGTTCGATCGAAGCCATGCACACCGTGCAGCACGCCCGCGTCCACCTGGCCATGCCGCGCCAGTCGCTGTTCGTGCGCGAACGCCAGGCACCGACCGCGTCAGTGCTGCTGAACGTCTACCCCGGCCGCAGCCTGAGCGACGCCCAGGTGTCCGCGATTTCGTGGCTGGTGGCCTCCAGCGTGCCCGAACTGACCGCTGAAAGCGTCTCCATCGTCGACCAGAACGGTCGTCTGCTCTCCGCGCCGCTGGGCGAAGGACGCGGCATGGACGCCGACCAGATGCGTTTTGTTCGCGAAACGGAACAGCGCACGGTCGAACGCATCCTGACCATCCTGAATCCGCTGGTCGGCCCCGGCAACGTGCATGCCCAGGCCAGCGCCGACGTCGACTTCGCCCGCCGCGAAGAGACGTCCGAAGTCTATCGTCCCAACCAGGAACCGGGCCAGTCCGCCATCCGCAGCCAGCAGACCAGCGATTCCACCCAGCGCGGCGTAAACCCCGCCCAGGGCGTGCCCGGCGCGCTGTCGAACCAGGCGCCGGCCAACGCGCAAGCCCCCATCGCCAATCCGCCCGCGCCGCAGCCGCCCCGCCCGGGCCAGCCGCAGCAGCCGGCCAATGCGCAGCAGCAACAACAGACCGGCACGCAGACCGCCGCCACCAATCTGAACGAACGCCGCGACGCCACCACCAACTATGAAGTGGACCGCACCATCAGCCACATCAAGCAGCCGGTGGGCAACCTGAAGCGCCTGTCGGTCGCCGTGGTGGTGAACTACATCCGCGACAAGGACGGCGAGCCCCAGGCCCTGCCGCCCGAGGAACTGAACAAGCTGACCAACCTGGTCCGCGAAGCCATGGGCTATTCCGAAACGCGCGGCGACTCGCTGAACCTGGTGAACAGCCAGTTCAACGATGGCCCGCCGCCGCTGCCGATGTGGCGCGACCCGGAAATGATCGCCCTGTTCAAGACCATCCTGGCCTGGCTGGTGGGTCTGGTAGTTGCCTTGTGGCTGTACCGCAAGGTGCGCCGTTCGGTCACCGAGTACCTGTATCCGCCGGTTGATCCGGAGATGGCCGAGGCCGAGCGTATCGAGGCCGCCCGCGAGGCCCAGGACGTGGCCCGCACGAAGGAAGTCAACCGCTACGAAGACAACCTGGAACGCGCCCGCACGATGGCCAATAAGGATCCGCGCGCCGTCGCGATGGTTCTGCGCACCTGGATGAGCAAAGATGAAAAATGATTCCACCCCGATGGACGGCATGACGCGCAGCGCCGTCCTGATGATGTCGCTGGGCGAGGACGCGGCGGCCGAGGTCTTCAAGTACCTCAGCGCCCGTGAAGTGCAGCAGGTCGGCGCGGCGATGGCCAGCCTGAAGCAGGTCACCCGCAACGACGTGGCCGTCGTCCTGGAAGAATTCCGCCAGGAAGCCGACCAGTTCATGGCCGTCACGCTGGGTTCGGACGACTACATCCGCAGCGTGCTGACCAAGGCGCTGGGCAGCGACCGCGCCGCCGGCCTGATCGAAGACATCCTGGAAGCCGGCGACGGCGGCAGCGGCATCGACGCGCTGAACTGGCTGGACCCCAACACCGTGGCCGAGCTGATCGGCGACGAACACCCGCAGATCATCGCGACGATCCTGGTGCACCTGGAGCGCGACCGCGCCGCCGGCGTGCTGGCGTTGCTGACCGATCGCCTGCGCAACGACGTCATGCTGCGCATCGCCACCTTCGGCGGCGTGCAGCCCGCGGCGCTGTCGGAACTGACCGAAGTGCTGAACTCCGTGCTGGCCGGCCAAGGCGCCAAGCGCAGCAAGATGGGCGGCGTGCGTACCGCGGCCGAGATCCTGAACATGATGAATTCCTCGGACGAGGAAACCGTCGTGGCCAGCCTGCGCGAGCGCGACAACGACCTGGCGCAGAAGATCATCGACGAGATGTTCGTCTTCGACAACCTGCTGGACGTCGAGGACCGCGCCATCCAGCTCATCCTCAAGGAAATCGACAACGACACGCTCATGGTCGCCCTCAAGGGTGCGCCGGAAGAGCTGCGTGCCAAGTTCCTGCGCAACATGTCCAGCCGCGCCGCCGAAATGCTGCGCGAGGATCTGGAAGCCCAGGGCCCGATCCGCATGTCGAAGGTCGAAGCCGAACAAAAGAAGATCCTGCAGATCGCCCGCCGCCTGGCCGAAAGCGGCCAGATCGTCCTGGGCAACTCCGGAGACGACGCGTATGTCTGAAGCGGACAACGGCGCGACGACGCTCATCTCGCGCAGTGCCGCCTGGCGGCGCTGGCAGATGCTGTCGTTCGACGAGCCGGCGGCCGTCGAAGTGGAGCCCGAACCCGAACCCGATCCAGGCCCGGACCCCGCCGTGGTGATGGCGCAACTGCGCGCCCAGGCGATGGCCGAAGGCCGCGAGGAAGGCTATGCCCACGGCCATGCGGCCGGCGTGGAAGCCGGCCAGCAAACGGGCCACGAAGCGGGCTTCGCCGAAGGGCGCGAAGCCGGCTTCGCGGAAGGGCTGGCCCAGGCGCGCGAACAGGGCGCCGCGGAAGCGCAGCGCCTGCACGCGCTGGTCGAAGCCTGCGCCGCATCGGTGGGTTCGCTAGAAGAAAAGATGGGCCAGAGCTTGTTGACGCTGGCCCTGGACATCGCGCAGCAGGTCGTGCGCACGACCCTGGCCGAGCAGCCCGACACGGTCGCGGCCGCTGTGCGCGACGTCCTGCACATCAATCCGTCAGCGGGCGGCCAGATGCGGTTGTGGGCCAACCCCGACGACATCGAACTGATCCGTCTGCACCTGGCGGATGAACTGAAAGAAGGCCATTGGCGCGTCCTCGCCGACGAGTCCATTGCACGCGGTGGCTGCCGCGCCGAAACGCCCTACGGTGACATCGACGCCACGCTGCAGACGCGCTGGCGCCGGGTCGCGGCCTCGCTGGGCCGCAACGTCTCCTGGGAGGAGCCGGCGTGAACGGCCATCCGGCTCCGGTGCAATCCGGCCAGACGGCGGCGCAGCCGACGCCCGTGCCTGCCCCACTGGCGCCTGCCGCGCCGGCTGCTGCCGTCCCGATCATCGACCGCTGGAAAACCCAGTTGGAGATCGGCTCGATCCGCGCCGCGTCGACCGACCCGTGGCTGGTCAGCGGCAAGATCACTCGCGCGACCGGCCTGGTGCTGCATGCTACCGGCCTGCGCCTGCCGGTCGGCGCCGCCGCCCGCATCGAAATCGCGCGCGGCCATGACCATTGGGCCGATGCCGAAGTCGTGGGCTTCGACGGCCACACGCTCTACCTGATGCCGCAGGCCGACATTTCCGGCCTGCCGCCCGGCGCACGCGTCGTGCCCGGCGAACCGCCCGTGCAACGGCAGATTCCGCTGCCGCGCAAAGCCGAATTGAACGGTAACGCAAAGCCCCAGCTGGGCCGCCACCTGCCCGTCGGCAACGCCCTGCTGGGCCGCGTGCTTGACGGCGCCGGCCGCCCGCTGGACGGGCTTGGCCCATTGACGGGCGCCGAGCTGGCGCCGTTGTCCGCGTTGCCCATCAACCCCTTGTCGCGCGCGCCGATCGACACCGTCCTGGATACGGGCGTGCGCGCCATCAACGGCCTGCTGACCGTCGGCCGTGGCCAGCGCATGGGCCTGTTCGCCGGCTCCGGCGTGGGCAAATCCGTGCTGCTGGGCATGATGGCCCGCTACACGAAGGCCGACGTGATCGTCGTGGGACTGATCGGCGAACGGGGCCGGGAAGTCAAGGAATTCATCGAGCACAACCTTGGCCCCGAAGGCCTGGCGCGCTCGGTCGTGGTGGCAGCGCCTGCCGACGTGTCCGCTTTGCTGCGCCTGCAAGGCGCCGCCTACGCGACGCGTCTGGCCGAGCATTTCCGCGACCAGGGCCTGGACGTGCTGCTGATCATGGACTCGCTGACCCGCTACGCGATGGCGCAACGGGAAATCGCGCTGGCTATCGGCGAGCCGCCGGCCACCAAAGGGTATCCGCCGTCGGTGTTCGCCAAGCTGCCCATGCTGGTCGAACGCGCCGGAATGGGCGCGCCCGGCCCGTCGGGCAAGGCCGGCTCCATCACGGCGTTCTACACCGTGCTGGCCGAAGGCGACGACCAACAGGATCCGATCGCCGATTCGGCGCGCGCGATCCTGGACGGTCACGTCGTGCTGTCGCGCCATCTGGCCGAGGCCGGGCACTACCCCGCCATCGACATCGAGGCGTCGATTTCCCGCGCGATGACCTCGTTGATCACACCGCAGCAATTCGCCGTCGTGCGCCGCTTCAAGCAGAACCTGTCGCGCTACCAGCGCAACCGCGACCTGATCGCCGTGGGCGCTTACGCCGCCGGCAACGATCCGCAACTGGACGAAGCCATCGCCCGTTATCCCCGTCTGGAGGCGTTCTTGCAGCAAGACATTGGCGAGAACGTCGGCTATGACGACGCCGTCAACCAGTTGCGCGCCAGTTTCGAATTAAGGGACACCTATGCCTAGCCAATTGCCCTTGGACATGCTGATCAACCTGGCCAAGGAAAGCACGGATGAAGCCGCGCGCCTGTTGGGGCGGTTGAGCGCCGAACGCACCAACGCCGAGCGCCAGTTGGGCATGCTGAATGACTACCGCCAGGACTACCTGGAACGCCTGCAGCAGGCGATGACGACGGGCATGTCGGCCAGCGACTGCCACAACTACCAGCGTTTCATCGGCACCCTGGACGACGCGATCAGCCAGCAACAGGCCGTGCTGATCCAGGCCGACGAGAACCTGGCCAAGGGCCGCCAGTACTGGCAGCAGGAAAAACGCAAGCTCAATTCCTATGACGCCCTGGCGCAGCGCGAAATGCGCGCGCAGGCCGTCGTGGAATCCCGCCGCGAACAGCGCGCCAACGATGAATACTCCGCCCGCCTGGTTCAACGCCAGGCAGGCCTGCACTAAGCAATACCTCACAGGAAGCCCCAGATGACCGCTCCCCTGCCCTTGCCCACGATCGCCCCCGTCGCGCCGACTTCGATCGCCGACGCGCTTGGCGCCAACAAGTCCGCGTCCGCGAACAAGAAAGGCCCGAGCTTCTCCGACGTGTTGGCCCAGCAGCGCCCGAAGGCGTCGGCCGATTCGCGTCCCGCGAACAACGGCGCCAAGGCGCCCGGCAAGAACGCCAACGCCAGCGACCCGGCCAGCAAGGCTGAAAACGCTGCCGCCGGCGCGATCGACGATGCGGTGAAGACAGCCGCCACCGCCGAGGCCGGCGCACTGGCCGTCGCCGCCACGCAACAGCCGGCAACGCCCGTCCTGCCGCAGCAGGCGCTTGAGATCGCCGCCCAGGCCGCCGAGCAGGTGCAGCTTGCGCGTGGCAACGCCCAGGCCGCCGCGGCTGCGATGAACTCCGGCGCCGCCGTGTTGACCGCCACGCTGAA
>NZ_JABBJN010000104.1 GCF_012928505.1 Achromobacter sp. Bel
TGCCGCCGGCTTGCGCGCGCGTCATGAACCGGCTGGCCGATCGCGTGGAAAACGACGCCGACCCCGATCCCGGCGATGACATCGCCGCCTTGCGGCTTGCGGACATGCCGCAACTGGCGGACGCGCTGTCGCAGGCGCTGCCCTTGCTGGACGGCGCCAAGCCGCCCGACACCGACCCGTTGGTCGCGCTGGCGCCCGTCCGTCCGCGCACGCCCTGGCGCGTGCTGGCCCGCACCTACCGGCCCGGCCCCACCACCGTGCGTTACCTGATCCGGCTGGGCCTGTGCCTGATCGCGGCCGAGGCCGTGGCGCTGGCCGCGTCGTTGCCGCGGTCTTACTGGGTGCCGCTGATCGTGGTGGTGATCTTCAAACCCAACTTCGGATCGGTCTTCGCGCGGGCGCTGCAAAGCTGCGGCGGCAGCGTGGTGGGGGTGGCCATCAGCGCCACGGTGCTTGCCGTGGACCGCAGCGGCGTCGCCAGCCTGCTGACGGTGGCGTTCCTGGCGTCGCTGCTGCCCTGGTCCATCCGCCGCAATTACGGCTTGTTCTCCGCCATCCTCGTGCCCATCCTGATGCTGCTGATCGGAGCGTTGCAGCCCGGCACCTGGACCATCGCGTTGGCGCGCCTGGTCGACGTGGGCGTTGCCGCCGGCATCGTGCTGCTGGTGGGCTATCTGCCGTGGATCCGTATCGAACGCCACAACCTGGACCATGCCGTGTCCGCCGCGATGGACACGCTGGCCGCCTACCTGAACGCGGTCTTCCAGGCGGCGCCCGCCAGCCGCCACAACCTGCGCGCCAGCGCCTATGCCCGCTTGTCAGACCTGCGCATCGCGCTGCAGCGCGGTCTGTCCGAACCGCGCCTGGTCAGCCGGCGTGCGCTGGCGTGGTGGCCCGTGGAGGTGGCGCTGGAACGCGTGGCGAACGCCATTTCAGATACGGCGTGGTCGCTGCCCGCCGGCCAGGCTGCGCCCAGCGCCGCCCAAGTGGCCGCGTTGGCGCAAACGTTGCACGCCATGAGCCTCGCCGTCGAACACGGCGAGGCCGTCTCCGCCGATGCCATCGCCGCGCCGTCGCCCGCGCTGGCCGACGTGGCCGCCGAACTCGAAGCGCTGCGCGCCACGCTGGCCGGTCCTGATTTTGCCGCCGCGCCCGGCGCGGGCGCCCCCAAACACCCCATCCACCAGGTCTGAACCATGTGTCTTGCCGTATTGGCCCTGCATGCCTTGCCGGGCATCCCCGTCCTGATCGCCGCCAACCGCGACGAATTCCACGCCCGCCTGACGCATCCGGCGGGCCAGTGGTCCGATGCGCCAGAGGTCTATGCCGGCCGCGACGGCTTGGCCGGCGGCACCTGGATGGGCGCGACCACGCGGGGCCGCTTCGCGCTGGTGACGAACTTCCGCGAGCCGGGCCGGCACCTGGACGCGGCGCCTTCGCGCGGCGCGCTGGTCGAAGATTTCCTGCGCGGCGGCGAGGCGCCCGGGGAATACCTGGCCCGGGTCCACGACGCGGGCCAGGCCTACAACGGCTTCAACCTGATCGTGGGCGATGCGCGGCAGGCCTGGTATCTCAGCAACCGCGACGGCGCCCCCCGTGCGCTGCCGCCCGGCATCTACGCGTTGTCCAACCACCTGCTGGATACCCCGTGGCCGAAGCTCGCCCGCACCAAGGCCGCCTTCACCGCCGTGCTGGAGCACGCGCCGCAACCCGACATGCCCGCGCTGTTCGCCGCGCTGGCCGACCGCCAGGGCGCGGAAGACGACGAGCTGCCGGCGACCGGCCTGCCGCGGGATCGGGAAAAACTATTGAGCAGCCCGTTCATTGTCAGCCCGAACTATGGCACCCGCAGTTCCAGCGTCTTGGTGCTGCATGCCCACGGCACGGGCCAACTCGATGAACGGCGCTTCGCCCCGGACGGGTCGGTCAGCGGCGAGAGCCGGCTGACGTTCACCTGGCAGGGAGGCTTCGCCGGCGATATGCTTGCCGAATGCGGCTAGGCGCGCGAACTCGGCGCGCGCATCCCGGTCGAAACCCGTGTCATCCCCTCCAGGAGAACATGATGAACAAGCGCATTGAACGCTGCACCCTCGCCGCCATGATGGCGGTGGGCAGCATGGCCATCGCCGGCGTCCTCTCGACCGCGCAGGCGGCGTTGCCCCCGATCAAGCACCAGGGCGCAGTGCAGTACGTCAGCGGCGGGATCGGCATCGACGAATCGGAAGCAATGAAGGCAGCCGCCAGCGACTACCCGCTGGCGCTGACATTCGCCGCCCAGCGCGACGGCAAGGCGGACTACGTAGCCAGCGTGGGCGTCGCCATCCGGGACGCGCAGGGCAAGGAAGTGCTGAAGGCCACCGCCGAAGGCCCGTACATGCTGGTGAAGCTGCCGGCGGGCGCCTACAAGGTCTCGGCCACGTACGAGGGCAAGGCCCAGGAGCGCGACGTCACCGTGCAAGCCACGGGAACCGCGCGCGCCGTTTTCGAATGGAAGTAAGGGGTGCACGCGTGGCGCGCACCGGAACGTTTTCCGCCCCCGCGCCGCGCGCCGTTCCCGCGCCTTAGACGCCTGAGAACAGGATGGCTATCACGAAGCCCACGCTGATCGCCCAGACCAGCGAACGCAACGCGCCCCACCCCGCCACATACATGGCCAGGTAGCCCAGGCGCACGCCCAGCCAGCATGCCATCAGTGTGGCCACATGCGCGGGCGGCGCCTGGGTGTAAAGCGCGAACAGCACCGCCGCGTAGAAGAACGGCAGGGCTTCGAAGGTGTTGATCTGCGCGGCGTTGGCGCGCGCGCGCCAGCCTTCCTGACGCGCCAGCCAGGCGCGCGGATCGTTGTTGTCGTATTTCTTTCCGCCCGCCTTGGCGACTATCGTAGAGACCCACGGCAGGAATGCCGCCGCCAGCATCAACCACGCGATCATTTTCATTTTTGGCTCCAGGTGGGCAGACGGACCGCGAGCCCGCCAAGTGCGGCGCGGCTTTGCGCTGCCGAGAGCGGCATCGTCGCCTGAAACCCCTGGTTGGGCAAGCGGGTGCGCTTACACTTTGCGCTTTACGTCAGCCCGCCCGATCCGATGCCGTTCCTGTCGCCGTGGTCCGCCCTCTTCCTGTCCTCTGCCCTGCTTTGGCCGCCCGCCACCCGCCCCTGGGCGCTGGCGCCCCTGGCCGTCGCCTGGGGCTGGGCATGGGCGGATGGCCTGATCGATCCGAGGGCGCTGGCAGCGCCCGCGCTGCTGCTGATCGCAGCGATGTGGGTGCGGCCGGCATCCGGCGCCGCAGCGCGCGCGGCCGGCCACATCCTGTTCGTGGCCTTGGCCGCCGCGCTCTTCCTGCATCTGCTGCCGGGCTTTCACAATCCCCAAGTCATCGCGCCCGCGCTGCTCAGCCCCGATGCGGTGCCGTTCGGCATGTACCTGAATCTGGACAAGCCGCTGGTGGCGTTCTGGGTGGTCCTGGCGTTGGCGCCACCCATGACGGGCGCCAGCGCGCGCAACACCTTGGCCGCCGCCGTGCTGGCGCTGGCCGCGGCGCTGCTGGCATGTCTGGGGGTGGCGCTGGCGTTGGGCGTGGTCGGCTGGGCGCCCAAATGGCCGGACGCGGGCTGGATCTGGCTGGCCAATAACGCGTTGCTGGTGACGCTGGCCGAGGAAGCCCTGTTCCGCGGCTATGTGCAGCAGCAACTGGCCACGCGCTGGCAGCGCCATGCCTGGGGCGGCCGGGCCGCCGTGGCCGTGGCCGCCGTGCTGTTCGGCATGGCCCATTACGCTGGCGGCTGGCAATGGATATTGCTGGCCGGCCTGGCGGGCGCGGCCTACGGCACGGCATACCGCTACGGCGGACTGGCCGCCGCAGTGTTGGCGCACCTGGGCCTGAACGCCGCGCACTTCGGCTTGTTCACGTATCCGATGCGCGCGGTGTTCTAGCGCCGCCGGGCACCGGCCACGGCGGCAGGCGGCTTTACGGCAGCGCCGGATAGTCCGTGTAGCCGGCTGCGCCCTGCGAATAGAACGTGGACGGTTCCGGCGCGTTCAGCGGGGCGTCCTGTTCAAAGCGGCGCGTCAGGTCGGGGTTGGCGATGTACTGCACGCCAAACGCCACGGCATCGACGCGGCCGGCCGCGACCGCGGCCTCGGCGGATTCCCGCGTATAGCCTTCGTTGCCGATATAAACGCCGCCGAACGCCGCCTTCAGTTGCGGGCCCAGGCTGTCTTCGCCTTCGTGTTCGCGTGCGCAGATGAACGCGATGCCGCGCTTGCCCAGTTCAGCCGCCACATAAGTGAAGGTGGCCGCCGGATCCGAATCGCCCATCGTGTGCGAATCGCCGCGCGGCGACAGGTGCACGCCCACGCGCCCCGCGCCCCAGACCTCGATGCACGCATCCACCACTTCCAGCAGCAGGCGCGCGCGGTTTTCCAGCGAACCGCCGTATTGGTCGGTGCGCAGGTTGGTGCTGTCCTGCAGGAACTGGTCCAGCAGGTAGCCGTTGGCGGCGTGGACTTCAACGCCGTCGAAACCGGATTCCTGGGCCATCTTTGCGCCGTGGCGGTAGGCGTCGACCACGCCCGGGATCTCGGCCGTTTCCAGTGCACGCGGGGTGACGTAAGGGCGCTTGGGGCGCACCAGGCTGACATGGCCACCCGCGGCGATGGCGCTAGGCGCGACGGGCAGTTCGCCGTTCAGGAACACCGGGTCGGAAATGCGGCCCACGTGCCACAGCTGGGCCACGATCAGGCCGCCCTTGCCGTGCACGGCGGACGTGACCTTGCGCCAGCCCTTGACCTGCTCGGTGGACCACAGGCCCGGGGTGTCGGCATAGCCCACGCCCTGCGGCGTGACGGACGTGGCTTCGGTCAGGATCATGCCGGCGTCGGCGCGCTGGGTGTAGTAATCGACCATCAGGTCGCTGGGCACACGGCCCTCGCTGGCGCGCTGGCGGGTCAACGGCGCCATGACAATGCGGTTGCGCAGCGTCAGGTCACCGGCGCGCAGGGGTTCAAACAGGGAGCTCATGCAAAATCCTTCGGCCCCGGGCGAGGGGCGCAACGTGTAGGGCTGACTACATATCCTGGTTCAACTGCCGCAGGAACGCGGCAATAACGGGTTCATTGCGACGGAAAAAGACCCACTGCCCCACTTTCATCGCCGAGATCAGGCCCGCACGCTGCAAGACGGCCAGGTGCGACGATACGGTCGACTGCGACAAGCCGCAGCGATGATCGATGTGGCCCGCGCACACCCCATGCTCGAAACTGTGGCCCGGGCGCTCTTCGAAATGCGCGTGCGGGGCCTTCAGCCAGGCAAGGATGTCGCGCCGCACCGGATTCGCCAGCGCCTTGAGAATGGCGTCGGCGTCGATAGCGGGCTGCACGTCGGTCTGATCGGGGGTTGAAGGGGATGCGGTCATATTTATATATCGCAATTTATCGAATCTTATATCGTTGTTGTTCGATATATAGTCATGCCCCTGTGGCGATTGGGGCTATTGGTCCTAGTCGCCCTGCACCCGGCCGCGCAGGCGCTTGACTTCGCCATGCTGGACCTTGCGTTGCACCCGGCGGCGCTGCGACGACCGCGTTGGCTTGGTCGCGCGGCGCGGCTTGTCCACTTCAAGGGCGGACCGCAACATGCCGAGCAAGCGTTCGATGGCTTCGACCCGGTTTTTTTCCTGGCTGCGGAAGGACTGCGACTTGATGACGATCACGCCCTCTTTCGAAATGCGGTGGTCGCTGACGGCGCATACCGCATCCTGGACCTCGGGCGGCAGGCCCGACGCACGGACGTCAAAGCGCAGGTGGACGGCGCTGGAGACCTTATTGACGTTCTGCCCGCCCGCGCCTTGGGCGCGGATCATGGTGAACGTCAGGTCGCGTTCGTCCAAATATAGGGAATCTTGGATGTGGAACATAGGCCGGCAGTCTACAAGATCGGGCCGACGCCGGCGACGCGGGGGGGTGCGGATCCGTTGATCGCTGGGCGCGCGCGTCGCTACAATGCGCCGGCCTGCACGCGGGCAGCCCGCCCGCCGTCCCACTCCAACTACCCGCTCATCCCCATGATCACCTGCTATTTGCGCTACGTTATCGACGCCAACGCGATCGCCGAGTTCGAAACCTACGCGAAGATGTGGATTCCGCTGGTCGAGCGCTTCGGCGGCACGCACCACGGCTACTTCATGCCGTCGGAAGGCGCCAACAACATTGCGCTGGCGCTGTTTTCCTTCCCCAGCCTGGCCGCCTACGAAACCTACCGGCAAGACTCCCAGAAAGACGCCGAATGCCAGCAGGCGTATGCCTACGCAGTGCAAACCCGCTGTATCGTCAGCTACGAACGCAGCTTCTTCCGTCCGGTTTTCGACTGACGCGGCCGCAGGCCCCAAAACCCGCGCCGCGCGGGGTCATTCGCCGGGTTGGCGCCGCTGCAAGTAAAATAGTGCGCTTTTGCTCGACTATTACGGCGCCCGGCCACCCGCACCCCGCCATTACCCCCTATGACCTACTCCGCCAAAGAAATTTTCAAGACCCTGCAAGGCGAAGGCGCCCATGCAGGCCGCGCGGCGGTTTTTTGCCGGTTTGCAGGCTGTAATCTCTGGACGGGCCGCGAAAGCGACCGCGCCAGCGCCGCCTGCACCTTCTGCGACACCGACTTCATCGGCACCGACGGCGAAGGCGGCGGCAAGTTCGCCACGGCGGACCTGCTGGCCGACGCCATCGCCGCCTCGTGGGGTGCCGGCACGGAAGACCGCTATGTGGTCTTCACCGGCGGCGAACCCCTGCTGCAGCTGGACGCGGCGCTGCTGACGGCCATCCATGCCCGCGGCTTCACCGTGGCCATCGAGACCAACGGCACCGTCAAACCGCCGGCCGGCATCGACTGGATCTGCGTCAGCCCCAAGGGCACCGCGCCCATCGTCATCGAACGCGGCGACGAATTGAAGCTGGTCTACCCGCAATCCAACGCGTTGCCCGAAACTTTCGCGCATCTGGATTTCGAGCATTTCTTCCTGCAACCGATGGACGGCCCCGCCCGCGCGGCCAATACCGAGCAAGCCGTCCAGTACTGCATGCAGCACCCGCAATGGCGGCTTAGTTTGCAGACCCACAAATACATAGGCATTCCATGATTTACCCCGACGCCTTGCGGAGCACGCGATGATTTCCGTGACCCGCAGGCTGGAATTCGACGCCGGCCACCGCATTCCCGACCACCGCAGCCAATGCCGCAACCTGCATGGCCACCGCTATGTGCTGGAAATCACCCTGACGGGCGACGTGGTGCAGGCCCCCGGCGAATCCGACAACGGCATGCTGATGGATTTCTCCGAGATCAAGCACATCGCCAAGACCCACATCGTGGACGTCTGGGACCATGCGTTCCTGGTCTATGAAGGCGACGCGGCCGTCCGCGGCTTCCTGGATAGCCTGCCCGGCCACAAGACCGTGGTGCTGGACCGCATTCCCACCGCCGAAAACCTGGCCCAGATCGTCTTCGACACCCTGGCGCCGCAATACCACGGCCACTACGGCGCCGACCTGCGCCTGACCCGCGTGCGCCTGTACGAAACGCCCAACTGCTGGGCCGACTGCAACGGCTGAGGGTTCGCCCCCTCTCCGCCCCCTGCGCTCCCCGTCCCCGGTTTTCCACTGATGGAAAACCGCGTTCCTATCTAGCCAATTGAAAAAATCAATGGGGATATTCGCCATTTTCAATTATTAGTAAGCTAATAGATAGGATACAATCTATTCCATGAACTCACCTTCCGACTCCCAACTCATGGCTACCACCGCCAACCTGATGGTGCTGTCGCGCGCCTATCGCGGCGCCGCTGACAAGGCGCTGGCCGACTACGGCCTGTCGCAAGCCACGGCCTGGCCCGTCATCCTGGCCGGCCGCCTGGGCGACGGCGTGCGCCAGGGCG
>NZ_JABBJN010000105.1 GCF_012928505.1 Achromobacter sp. Bel
CAAGGGCTTTGCGGTGGTGGCGGGCGAAGTGCGCTCGCTGGCGCAGCGCAGCGCGCAGGCGGCCAAGGAAATCAAAGGCCTGATCGAAGATTCGGTCACGAAGGTGGGCGCGGGTTCGCAGCAAGTGGAGCGCGCGGGCGCGACGATGCAAGAGATCGTGGCGTCGGTCAAGCGCGTGACGGACATCATGGGCGAGATCTCGGCGGCGTCCGAAGAGCAATCGAGCGGCATCGACCAGGTGAACCGCGCGGTGTCGCAGATGGACGAAGTGACGCAGCAGAATGCGGCGCTGGTGGAAGAAGCCGCGGCCGCCGCCGGGTCGCTGCAGGATCAGGCGCACCGTCTGGCGGAAGCCGTCGCAGTCTTCAAGATCAATGCCGGCGAAGTGATCGAAGTGCCTGCGCATCAACTCGGCGGCTATGCCGCGCCGACGTTGACGCAAGGCTGACCTTCGGCGCGTCAGGCCGGCCGCGCGATCTGCGCGGCCGGCCTGCTGGCTGCGCAAGGCATGCGGCCGCGCCGGTGCGCGGCCGCATGCCTTGTGACGGGCGTTCACGGAACGCCGCGTGCGATTACTACGCACGTTAAGTTTTCGAAAATTCAACCGTTAATAACAATAACGCCCGAAATGGGCGGTGAACAGCGTTTGACTGCGGCGTACCCGCCAGACAAGCCACGGCGGGTACCGGTCGATGCGGGGCGTCAGGTCCGGTTTGCCCGCTGCGATTCATTCGCTGCGCTTTTTAGGCAATTGGAGACTAGCTGTGCGCGTAAATCTACCCGTCCATGATGTGGAAACCAAGCTGCGTGAAGATCAGTACCTGATCTCGCGCACCGACACCAAGGGCCGCATCGTCTACGCGAACCCGGCATTCGTCGAAGTCAGTGGATTCACCCGCGAAGAACTGATCGGCAAGCCGCACAACATCGTGCGCCATCCCGACATGCCGTCCGAAGCCTATACGGACCTGTGGGACACGCTGCAAGCGGGTGAATCGTGGTTGGGGCTGGTCAAGAACCGGCGCAAGGACGGCGGCTATTACTGGGTGCTGGCCAACGCTACGCCCATCGTCGAAAACGGCGAAGTGGTTGCGTATTCGTCGGTGCGCGTACGCCCGTCGGACGAACAGGTCGAGATGGCCGAGGAACTGTACGCCCGCATCCGCGAAGGGTCGGCGCGTGGCGTCCGCATCCACCGCGGACGGCCCGTGCGGGCCGGCTGGCGGCGCGGCCTGGACGTCGCGGCGTTTCCTTTCAAGCGTAGCGTGCGCAGCCGCATGCTGCGCCACGCCTTGCTGTCTGGCGGCATCGTGGCTGCCGCGGGCGCCTACGGCCTGCATGCGAATTGGGCCAGCCTGGATGTCTTGGGCGCCAGCTTGGGGTGCGGCGCGATCGCGCTGGGCGTGATCGCCATTTTCGGCATGGGATGGAGCCTGTCCCGTTCGTTGCTGGATCCGATGGTGGATGCGGCCAACATGGCGCGCCAGGTCGCCGCCGGCAACCTGACCACGCAGATCGTGGCGGATTCCGATGACGAAGTGGGCAGCCTGAAGTTCTCGCTCGACGTCATGCGCAAGAGCCTGATCGGCATTGCGCAGGACGTCTATCGTGGGATCGAGGGGACGACGCATGCCGCGGTGCACATCGCCCGGGGCAACCAGGAACTGGCCGGACGCACGGAAGGGCAGGCGGCCTCGCTGCAGCAGACGGCCGCCAGCATGGAGCAGCTGACGTCCACAGTGCGGCAGAACGCCGACAACGCACGCCAGGCCAATCAACTGGCGGCCAGCAGCATGGACGTGGCGCGCCGTGGCGGTGTCGCGGTGGGCCAGGTGGTGAACACCATGCATGGCATTTCGGATAGCTCGCGCAAGATCGTGGACATTGTGAGCATCATCGAGGGCATCGCGTTCCAGACCAACATCCTGGCCTTGAACGCCGCCGTGGAAGCCGCTCGTGCGGGCGAGTCTGGAAAGGGCTTCGCCGTGGTCGCCGGCGAGGTGCGCAGCCTGGCGCAAAAGAGCGCGCAGGCGGCCAAGGAAATCAAGGGCCTGATCGAAGACTCCGTGGACCGCGTGACGGAAGGCTCGGCCCAGGCAGAACAGGCCGGCGCGACGATGGAAGAGATCGTCGCCGCAGTGCATCGCGTCACCGACATCATCGGCGAGATCTCGCAGGCGTCGCAGGAGCAGTCCAGCGGGATCGAGCAAGTGGATTCCGCCGTATCGCAGATGGATGTGATGACGGTGCAGAATACGGCGCTGGTGCAGGAACTGGGCGGTGCGGTGCAGCAGCTGGGAAACCAGTCCGGCGCGCTGCGGGAAACGATCCGCGTGTTCCGGTTGACGGGCCTGCCCTGATTCTTCCGGGCGGTTCGATCCATGCGAAACGGCCGCTGAAAAGCGGCCGTCTCTTTTTGTGCAAGCGCTGGATGAGGAAAATGCGCTATCGCCCCGCCAACGCATCGACCACGCGGCTCATGGCCCCCAGACCGGACTCGAACAGCGATTCCAGGAAGGGCCCCGAGTGCGGCAGCACCACGGTCAGCACCGTGACGCCGACGATCAGCGTCACCGGAAAGCCGACGGAAAACACGGACAACTGCTGCGCCGCGCGGTTCAGGATGCCCATGGCGAGGTTGATGGTCAGCAGTGCGCAGATCAGCGGCAGGGCCAGCAGCAGGCCGGAAACGAATACCGTCTTGCCCCATTCCACAACGACGCCCCAGCCGTTCTGATGCAACTGGATCATAGCGACGGGCAGGGTGTCGAAAGAGCGCACCAGGGCCGCCAGGACCAGCAGGTGGCCGTCCAGCGCCAGGAAGGTCAGCATCGCGATGATGTTGAACAGCCGGGAAAGCACCGCTGTGTTGGCGCCGGAACCGGGATCGAAGAAGGACGCGAACGACAGGCCCATCTGCAGGCCGACGAATTCGCCTGCGGTCTGCACCGCGGCGAACACGATCCGCATGGTGAAACCCATGGCGATGCCGATCAGCACCTGCTGCATCACCATCCACAGGCCGGCGAAGGAGCCCGGCGCGATCGGCGGCACGGGGTCCAACGCCGGGCTGATGGCCACCGACAGCACGAAGGCCAGGCCGATCTTGACCTTGACGGGGATGATGGATTCGGAGAACAGGGGCGCCGTGCCCACCAGCGCCAGGATGCGCACGAACGGCCAGAGGAACTGGCCGATCCAGCCGTTGAGCTGTTCGAGCGTGAAGGCGATCATGGGAAGCGTCCGGCGTCCGGCGGCGCGGGCGCGCTCAGGACACCAGCATGGGGATCTGGCCGATCAGCTGCCGGATGTAGTCGACCATGACGCCGATCAGCCACGGGCCCAGCAGCACCAGCACGCCGCACATCGCCAGCAGCTTCGGAATGAACGACAGCGTCATTTCGTTGATCTGCGTGGCGGCCTGGAAGATGCTGATGACCAGGCCCACCACCAGCACGACCAGCAGCAGGGGGCCGGCCATCGCCAGGACGATCTTCATCGCCTGGTAGGCCATGGTCATGACGGTTTCGGCTGTCATGGCGGTTCTGCTCCCGGCGTTATTGGTAGAAGCTCTGGGCCAGCGAGCCCATGAGCAGGTTCCAGCCGTCGGCCAGCACGAACAGCATCAGCTTGAAGGGCAGAGCCACGGTGACGGGCGGCACCATCATCATGCCCAGCGCCATCAGCACGCTGGCCACCACCAGATCGATGATCAGGAAGGGGATGAAAATGGTGAAGCCGATCTGGAACGCCGTCTTGAGTTCGCTGGTGATGAACGCCGGCACCAGGATGCGCAACGGCACTTGCGAGGGGTCTTCCAGCGCGGGCTGCTTGGCCAGGTTGGCGAATAGCGACAGGTCGTTCTCGCGGGTCTGGTGCAGCATGAACGTGCGCAGCGGTCCCGCCGCCCGTTCGACGGCGGTCTCGAACGGGATCGATCCTTCGGATAGCGGCTTGTAGGCGTCGGCGTAGATCTTGTCGAACACCGGCGACATCGTATAGAAGGTCAGGAACAGCGCCAGCCCGATCAGCACATGGTTGGGCGGCGACATCGCGGTGCCCATCGCGCTGCGCAGCAGGCCCAGCACGATGATGATGCGGGTGAAGCCCGTCATCATCAGCAGCGCGGCCGGCAGGAACGACAGCGAGGTCATCAGCAGCAGCGTCTGCATGCTGAGCGAATACGTCTCCGAGCCGTTGGGGCCGGGGGTGGTGGTCAGCGCCGGCAGCGTGGCCTGGGCGACCACGCCGGCGGGAAAGAACGCCAGGCCCAGCACGGCCGCGGCCGCCAGCAGCGGCAGCGCGTTCTGGCGGGCGCGGGTGGAGGCAATGCGGGTGAGCAAACTCATGGGTATCGCTTGGAACGCGCGCGGGGCGCTAGCGGCGCTTGAGCGCCTGGCCCAACTTGGCCGCAAACGCTGCGGCGGGCAAGGGCGAACCCTCCGGCAACTGGCCGGCGGGCAGGGTATGCAGGGTGCTGATCTGGTTCGGGCCGACGCCCACCACCAGCCAGGTGTTGTCGATTTCGACGACGACGATGCTTTGGCGCGCGCCGACCGGCAGGCTGGCAACCTGCTTAAGCAGGTTGCCGCCGCCGCGCTGGGTCAAACCGGCGCGCTTGGCGAGCCATGCCGAAACCAGGATGGCGGCCACCACCAGCACAAGGCCGATGATGACGCGCAGCAGGGAGGACTCGGTCATGGCGCGGTGCCGTCAACGGCGGTTGTTCAAGCGGTTGATCCGCTCGGACGGGGTGATGATGTCGGTCAGGCGGATGCCGTACTTGTCTTCGACGACGACCACTTCGCCCTGGGCGATCAGGTAGCCGTTGACGAAGATGTCCATCGGCTCGCCGGCCAGGCCGTCCAGCTCGACCACCGATCCCTGGCCCAGCTGGAGCAGGTTCTTGATGGTCAGGCGGGTGCGTCCCAGTTCGACCGTCAGCTGGACGGGCACGTCCATGATCAGGTCGATGTCGGTGCCGGCGCCGCCGGTCGTGCCGGCCAGCGGCTTGAACACCGACTGCGACGCCGATTGGGCCGCGGGCTTCGCGGGGGCCGGCGCCGGCGTCGTCGGCGCCGCTGGCGCGGGGGCTTCAGGGGCAGCGGGCGTGGCGGCGGATTGTTCAGCCATCGCGGCTGCCCAGTCGTCCTGCGGCTTCAGGCCATCGGCCTGGGTGGGCGGATTGGCGCGGGATTGTTCGGCGAGCGCGTCGGCCCAGTCGTCGGCCGGGGACGAGCCGGTGCCAGGCTCGTTCTTGTCAGTCATGGTCGGGGGCCTCGTGTGAATCGGTATCGTAGGTAAACATGTTCTGTACGCGAAGCGCGTACTGGCCGTTGAAGACGCCGTAGCCGCATTCCATCAACGGCACGCCATCCACATTGGCAATGATGGTCTCGGGCACGTCCACGGGAAGGACGTCACCCACTTTCAGGTTCATGAGCTCGCGGATCGACGACGGGATGCGCGCGAACTCGGCGACCACGTCGATGTCGGCGCTGCGAACCTGGCGCGACAACTGCTGCGACCAGCGCTGGTCCACTTCTTCCAGCGTGGTTTCCTGCAGCGGCCGCGTCAGCAGATCCCGCACCGGCTCGATCATGGAGTAGGGCAGGCAGATGTTCAGGTCGCCGCCGGTCGCGCCGAATTCGATATGGAACGAGGTGACGACCACCACTTCATTGTTGCCGGTGATGCTGGCGAACTTGGTGTGCATCTCCGAACGCACGTACTCGAATTCGATCGGATAGACAGGGTCCCAGGACTTGCCGTAGCTTTCCAGGGTCAGGTTGAGCAGGCGCCGGATGATGCGCTGTTCGGTCGTGGTGAAGTCCCGGCCTTCGACGCGCGTGTGGTAGCGGCCATCGCCGCCGAACAGGCTGTCGATGACCAGGAACACCAGGTTCGGGTCATACGTGAAGAGCGCGGTGCCGCGCAGCGGCTTCATCTGAATCATGTTCAGATTGCTCGGCACGGGCAGGTTGCGTTCGAAGTCCGCGTACTTCTGTATCTTGATCGACCCGACCGTGATGTCCGCGCTGCGGCGCATGAAGTTCAACAGCACGTTGCGCATATGGCGCGCGAAGCGTTCGTTGATCAGCTCCAGCGTCTGCATGCGCCGGCGCACGACGCGCTCGGGCGAACTCAGGTCATAGGCGCGCGCGCCGTCGTTGGCTCCGGCCGCTTCGGTCTTGCTGTCACTCTCGCCGGTGACGCCGGCAAGCAGCGCATCGACTTCGTCCTGTGAAAGGAATGCCTCGTAGGCCATGCTTATTGCACCACGAACGCCGTGAACAGTACGTCGGTGACATACTGGCCGTCCGGCAGGGGCGAGAAGGGACGGTTGACCGCCTGCTTGATCGCTGCGGCCATGTCGGTCTTGCCTTGCTGGGTCTGCACGCCGGTGGGCGATTGCGAAGACAGCACCATCAGGATGCGGCTGCGCACTTCAGGCATGTACTTTTCAAGGCGCGTACGGGTCTGTTCGTCGCTCACGCGCAAGGTCAGGCCGACGTGCATGATGCGTTCCGTGTCGGCGTTCTGCAACGTGACGGTGAACGCCTCGATCGGCACGAAGATCGGCGCGGGCACCGCGATAGGGCCTGCCGGCGGCGCGACGAAAGTGGTTGCCGTGGCTTGCGGGCCCTGGCCGGGCTGGCCCGGCTGACCGGGTTGGCCTGGCTGGCCCCCCGGGACCTGGCCGACGCCCAGCTGCACTGCGGCGCCGGCGGGCGGCTGCTGCATGCGTTGGCTGATGAACCAGGTTGCGCCGGCGCTGGCGGCGGCGACGATGAGCAGGACCAGTATGGCCAGGAGGGGGCGAAGGATGCGGCCGATGCCGCCGGAGTTCTTCGCGCCCGACGGCGCGGATATGGATTTGGAAGTCGCCATCTCGGTTTCGATGCGTATTGGGCCGCTGGTGAAAACGGATACTTAGTGGATGAAAGCATTCTGCCCCAAATCCCGCCTCGGCTTGGAGGCGAAAAACAGGGCGAAAGCCGCGTATCTCAAGCTATTGCTGCACTGCGCGCATCCATTGCTGGCTGCGCGCCGCCTGTTTGCTACGCAAAGGTGTCGACCAGGGCGTTGGCATTGCGCGGGGTGGCCACGACGGGCGCGGCGTTGCCGGCCGCCGCATCGGCGACCGCCGATCCGCCGCCCGGCTGGCGTTGCGATCCGTTGCCGCCGTGCTGTTGCGCGAATTCCTGTTGCGCGGCCTGTTCGCCGACGCTGGTCTGGCCCAGCGAGATGCCGGCTTGCGCCAGCGCTTGCTGCAATTGCGGGATGGCGGTTTCGATCGCCTGGCGCACGGATGCGTGGGCCGACACGAACGAGGCGCTGGCCACGCCATCCGCCAGGTTCAGGCTGACGCGCAACGGACCCAGGTCCGGCGGATCCAGGCGCAGTTCGGCGGTCTGCATGCCTTGGCGTGCATGGGTGCTCATCATCACCACTTGCTGGCCAAGTTCGGTACCCCAGTGCGTGCCGCCCACGGGGGTGGCGACCTGCATCACGAGCGGCACGGCCGGCGCGGCGACGGCTGCCTGGTTTACGACAGGCGCGGCCTGGCGCTGGGCGGCCGCGGCAAGGGCCTGGGCCAGGTGGTCCTGCGGCGAAGCGCCGTGCTGCGGCGCCTGGAACTGTTGCGTCGTGCTGGCCAGCGCGGCGGTCAGTTCTTCTTCGCTGTGGGCCGGTAGCGTCGTGGTGGGTTCGGCGTCCGTGCGCGCTTCGCGCGGGACGCGCGGCAGGGCGAGGTCGGCGGCCAGGCGCGGCGCCTCTGCCTTGATTGCGGGCTTTGCGTTGGCGGGTGCGGTTTCCAAGGGCGCCGTCACGACGCTGCCCGGCTTGACGGCGGCAGTCACGACGGGCAAGGCGGCCTGGGCGTCGCGGGCGGCAAGCGCGGCGGCCGCTTCGGCTTAGA
>NZ_JABBJN010000106.1 GCF_012928505.1 Achromobacter sp. Bel
GGCCCGCCGCCCGGACTGGCGGCCGCGCGCCGGGCCGCCTATGGCATCGCGGGTCTGATCCTCTTCATCGGCATCTGGAAAGCCGCGCTGATTTGGGAATGGGCGCCGCGCGGTACCCTTCCCGACCCGTTCGCGTTGCCGGCCACGCTGGCCCAGGAATGGCAGTCGGGCCGCCTGCTGCCCGCCATCGGCTCCAGCCTGATCCATTACTTCTGGGGGCTGGCGCTGGGCACGGCGCTGGGTTTCGGCGTGGGCCTGGCTGCGGCCACGCTGCCGCGGTTCGACCTGACCCAAGCGTATCTGGCCCGCATCCTGCGCCCGATCCCGCCGCTGGCGTGGGTGGTGTTCGCCATCGCCTGGTTCAAGGTCAGCCATGCGGGCGCGGCCTTCGTCATCGCGATCGGCGTGTTCTGGGTGAACTATTTCGCCACCTACAGCGCCGTGCGCAACGTGGATCCGCGCTACTACGAACTGGCCCGCGCGTTCGGCCACGGCGGCTATCTGGCACGCGCGTTCTCGGTGACGCTGCCCGCCATCGCCCCCGGCGCCCTGTCGGGCGTGCGCACGGGCATCGGCCAGGCATGGATGACGCTGATCGCCGCCGAACTGCTGGGCGTGCCCGGCATGGGGCAAGAAATGAACGCCGCCGCCGGCGTGGGCGCCTACGATGCCGTGGTCGTCTACATGCTGATCATTTCGCTGGTCTACACGATCTGCGACCTGGCGTTTTCCGCCGTCGAAGGGAAGGTGCTGCAATGGCGTCCGTGATCGAATTCTCGCAACTGGCCTATCAGCACCCGGGCGCCGCCGCCCCCGTCATCCAGGGCCTGTCCCTGCATATCGAGGCAGGCAGCTTCGTCGCGGTGGTGGGCGGATCCGGCGTGGGCAAGTCCACGCTGCTGCGCGCCGCCGCCGGGCTGACCGAACCCACCGCCGGCGCGGTGCGCTTCCAGGCGCAGCCGCGCCCGGGACGCCGCACGCGCGCCGTCGTGTTCCAGGACAGCCGCCTGATGCCCTGGCGCACGGTCGGCGGCAATGTCGGCTACGGCCTGGAGGGCCTGGGACTGGACCGCGCAGAAAAGACACAGCGCATTGATGCCGCGCTACGCCTCACGGGCCTGGACGACTACGGCCGGCGCTGGCCGCACCAGTTATCGGGCGGCCAGGCGCAGCGCGTCGGCATCGCCCGCGCCCTCGCGGTCAAGCCAGACCTGTTGCTGATGGACGAGCCCTTCAGCGCCGTTGATGCCATCACCCGGCGCAATCTGCAGCAGGAACTGATCCGCGTCTGGCAGGCCTCCGGCGCCGCGGTGCTGTTCGTCACGCACGACATCGAAGAGGCGGTGTTCCTGGCCGACAAGGTCGTCGTGCTGGGCGGGCGCCCCGCCAACATCGTGGGCAGCTACGACATTGCCCTGCCGCGCCCGCGCGACCGGGGCGAGGCGGCGTTCGCCGCGCAAGTGGCGGCCATCTCCCACACGCTGGAACACCACTGACCGCAACACCGGCGTCCCCTGCGCGCCGGCCTCAGCCCCGCAGCGCCGCGGCCGCCACCTTGCGCGGCAGCGTGACCGCCCAGAACAGCAGCGCGGCCGCGCTGATGCCGGCGCCCAGCACGCACACGCCGATCCACCCGGCTCGCGCATAAACCGCTGTCGAGGCAATGGCCCCCAGCCCGCTGCCCACCGCGTAGAACATCATGTAGGCCCCCACCAGCCGGCTATGCGCCTCTGCGCTGATGCTGAAGATCATCGTCTGATTGGTCACGTGCAGCGCCTGCAGCGCCACGTCCAGGATCAACACGCCCAACGCCAGCGCCCACAAGCTTTGCTCCAGCAAGGCGATGGGCGCCCACGCCAGGCACAACAGCGACAAGCCCGCCACGGTGGTGCGCTGGCCCAGCCCGCGATCCGCCCAGCGGCCAGCGCGCGCGGCCATCAACACGCCCAGCACGCCCACCAGCCCGAACGCGCCAATCGCCGTGTGCGACAGGGAATAGGGAGGCGCGGCCAGCGGCAACACCAGCGCCGTCCAGAACGCGCTGATCGCCGCGAACATCAGCAGCGCGATCATGCCCCGCACGCGCAACACGGGTTCCGTCGCCAGCAGCGCATACAAGGACCGCAACAGCGCCCAGTACGACAGGTCGGCGACGGGCAGACGCCGTTGCGGCAAGCGGCGCATCAACACCCAGGCCAGCAGCGCCGCCAGCGCCGCCGACACGAGATACACCGCGCGCCATCCCCACGCGTCGGCGACCAGACCCGCCACCGTGCGCGCCAGCAGCAGGCCGATCACCACCCCGCCTTGCGCCGCGCCCACCACGCGGCCGCGCTCCGCCGGCGCCGCCAATGCGGCGGACAAGGCCAGCAAGCCCTGCGTCATCGCGGTGCCCAACAGGCCCAGCGCCACCATGCCCGCCAACAGCCACGGCGTGGTGCCCGCCAGCGCCACGGCCGCCAGCGCCAGCACCAGCAAGCCCAATTGCCCGATCATCAGCCGGCGCCGGTCCAGCAGGTCGCCCAGCGGAACCACAAACAGCAAGGCCAGCGCGCAGCCCAGCTGGGTAGCGCTGATGACAATGCCTACCGCGCTGTCGTCCAGCATGAATTCACGTCCGATGGCGTCCAGCAAGGGCTGCGCGTAATACACGTTGGCCACGCTGAGTGCGCAGGCCACCGCCAGCAACATCACCAGCCAGGTCGGCATCGACGTGCCGGCGTCGTGTTCGGAGGCGTCGGATCGGGAAGGCATCGGATTTCCATTTTGGTTTTATTACGAAACCAGAATGCTAGATCTTAAGGTTTTATAATGCAACCATAAAGTTCGATCCGCCGTCACCGCCATCCTCTTGCTGAAAGGGCCCGACATGGTCAAACGCACCAGCCTTGAAGGCGCCGCCTGTCCGGTGGCGCGCTCGTTAGACGCGATCGGCGACTGGTGGTCGCTATTGATCGTGCGCGACGCGTTCGACGGTTTGCGGCGCTTCGGTGAATTCCAAAAGAGCCTGGGGGTCGCCAAGAACATCCTGAGCGACCGGCTGCGCACGCTGGTCGCCCACGGCATTCTTACCGCCGCGCCGGCCTCGGACGGCAGCGCCTACCAGGAATACGTGTTGACGGAAAAGGGCCGCGCCTTGTTTCCGGTCATCGTCGGCTTGCGCCAATGGGGTGAAGACCACTACTACGCCCCCGCCGAAGCGCACTCCACGCTGATCGACCGCAAGCGCGGCCAGACCGTGCGCCGGCTGGAAATCCGCGCACAAGACGGGCGGTTGCTGGACCCGGAAGACACCGTGGTGCAAAAAACCGCGCCGGCGCCTTAGGGCGCGAAGCGAACCGCCCTGCCCTGGGCCGGGCTATGCCGCCACCGGCCACTGCCCCGTGGCCAGCGCCGTCGGCGAATACGCATCGAACGTCCAGCGCAGCGCCAGCGCGCCCGGCCGCCACACCGCGCGGCGCACTTCCACCCGCCACAGGCGCTCTGCCCCCGCGAAGGCATCGATCTCGGGGCTGTCCAGGATCACTTCCGCCCGGCCCGACACCTGCAGAATGTCGCCGCGCGCGAAATCGATGAAGGCCAGGCCCGCGCGCGGGTTGGCCGCCAGGTTGCCCAGCGTATTGAAGAAGCGGTTGCCCGAGAAATCGGGGATGGTCAGCACGTTGCCGTCCACGCGCACGAATCCGGGTTTGCCGCCGCGATGCGACACATCCACCGCGCGGCCTCCACGCGCTTCGGCGTCGACATAGCTTGCGACGAAAAACGTGTCGGACGCCGAGATCAATGCGCGCGCCACGTCGTCCAGCCCGTCGCGTTCGCGTGGCGCGCCGGGAAAGCGCAGCGACGGCGAACGCGAAAAACGGAAATCGCGCGACTGAATGTACTGCGGGCAATTGCCGAACGATTGCGCGACGGCGACATCGAAGCGCTTGCCGTCCCAGGCCGCGACCCGGCCGTTCATGCGGTTGCGGCGCCGGGTATGCAGTTCGATCCCCAGCAGGCCGACAGCCCGGTCCGGGCCCAGCCCGGCCAGCAGCGGATCGTCGGCATCGGGCATGGCAGCGACCCGCAACGTCCTCGGGTCGGGCGACACCGCGAATCCCGGCAGCCCTTCCAGCACCCCCGCCCACGGATCGCCCCGCTCATCCACCGTGCCCATCACCAGGAAAGGCAACTGGGCGAAGAACGCTCGATGCTGGTCCGGCATATGGTCACGCACGACCTTGGGGCCGATCTGCGCCATGCGGTCGGCCACGCCCGCCCGGGTTTGCAGCAGACGTTCACCCGCATGCCAGGGCAGCGCATCGAAGACAGGATCGGAAGCGTTCATGATGGGTTCCTTGCCGACGCGGCGGCGGTGTTCAGGCGGCCAGCAAACCCGCGGCCGTGCTGGCCATGGGCACGAAGCGCGGCAAGTTTTCGATGCGGGCAAGCCATGCGCGCACATGCGGATAATCCGCCAGCGACACGTTGCCCTCGGGCGCATGGGCCACGTAGGCGTAGCAGGCCACGTCCGCAATGGTCGGCGCCCCGCCCGCCAGGAAGTCCCGTTGTGCAAGCTCGCCGTCCATGACGGCCAGCAGGGCATGCGCCCGCGCCAGCGTGGCTTCGACATCAAAGGACGCGCCGAAGACCGTCACCAACCGGGCCGCCGCCGGACCGCCCGCCAAGGGACCCGCGGCCACCGACAACCAGCGCTGCACGCTGGCCGCGCCGGCGGGATCCTCGGGCAGCCAGGCGCCGCCGCCATGACGCTTGGCCAGATAGACGAGGATGGCGTTGGAATCCGCGACCACGACGCCGTTGTCATCGATCACCGGCACTTGGCCGAACGCGTTCATGGCCAGGAATTCGGGGCGCTTCTGTTCCTTCTGGCGCAGATCCACGTCGACGCGACGGTGCGGGATGTCCAGCAGGGACAGCATCAGCGCGACGCGGTGTGCGTGGCCGGACAAGGGAAAGCTGTAGAAGGTCAACGGAGCGGTAGCCATGCGAGTTCTCAAGAGGATGAATCGTGGCTCCATCTTGGCCCCGCGTGCACCGAAGGGGAACCGTCAGCGGCCGCAAGACACTCTTGCGCACGGTGAAAGAAACGCCGGGGAAGTGACGCTGATACGGGGGACGCGCGGGGCAAATGCGGCAAGTCAGACCGGCAGCGCGGCCAGGTCGCGCCGCAGGACCTGCACGCAGAAATCGACGAAACTGCGCACCTTGGCCGAGCTCTTGCGGCCCTCGGGATACACCACGTGTACCGGCATCGGGGGCAGTTCGAATTCGCGCAGCACGACCTGCAGGGCACCGCTGGCCAGGTGCCGGGCCACCTGGTACGACACCACTTGCGTCAGCCCCCACCCTTCGCAGGCCGCCAGCACGGCCGCCTGGAACGACGTGACGGTCAATTGCGATTCCACGTCCAACCGCCTGGGCTGGCCGTCCTGCTGGAAACGCCATTGCGCGCCGCGCCCCTCCATGGCCGCGGTGATCGTGCAAAAACGCGGCAACGCGTCCAGGTCCTTGGGCTCGCCGTGCTCGCGCAGGAAGTCCGGCGCGGCGCACACCACGCGGCGCACATGGCCTACCGGCACCGCGGTCAGGCTCGAATCCGGCAAAGCGCCGATGCGCACGGCGACGTCGACGCCTTCGTCCAGCAGGTTCACGACGCGGTCCACCAGCAAGGTGCGCACGGACACGTCGCGATGCGCCCGCAGATAGCCCAGCACGGCCGGCATTACATGCAGCTCACCAAAGAACGCCGGCGCCGTGATGCTGAGCGCCCCGCGCGGCGCCGCCATCACGCCGGCGGCGGCATCGTCGGCCTGCTCCACCTCGTCCAGGATGCGGCGGCAGTCGGCGGCGTAGCGTTCGCCGGCTTCGGTCAGGCGCAAGCTGCGCGTGGTGCGGACCAGCAGCAATGCGCCAAGGCGCCGTTCCAGCGCTGCGACGCTGCGCGTCACGGAGGGCGCGGACATGTCGAGCCGCCGGGCGGCGGCGGCAAAGCCCCGGGCCTCGGCCACGGCCAGGAACACGGTCATTTCATGGAATCGATTCACGGCGGGTCTCTCCGGCCAAGGCGCGCGGGGCGCGGTCATGAATGCACTGCCGCACGATATCGCCCAAGGCGGCGGCCACCGGGTCGGGCTGCGCCTGGGCCCAGTACAGCGAAAGCGCGATCGATGGCAGGGCCGGCAAGCCCTGCTCGCCCGGCGCCAGCGCGCGGACGGTGGCGGGCAGACCCAACGGCGTGCGCACCGCCAGCCCCAAGCCGGCGGTAACGGCCGCCCACAAGCCCGCCAGGCTGGGGCTGGTGAAAGCGGCCACCCATGGCAGGTCCGCGCGGTCCAGCGCCTGGGTCGCGCCGTCGCGGAACAGGCATGGCGCCTCGAACGCCACCAGCGGCACGCCGCCGTCGTCATGGAACGGCGACGCCGCGGGCGACGCCGGCCCGATCCAGCACATCGGCAGTTCCAGCAGCCGCTGGCCATGCGGCATGCGCGCATCGTGGTCCCACGCCAGCGCCAGGTCCAACTGCCCCAAGGCAACACGTTCCAGCAGATCGACGTTACGTGCGACGCGCGCTTCGATCCTGACCTTGGGATGCGCGCGGGCAAACTGGCCCAGCACCTGGGGCAATAGCATTTCGCCGAAGTCTTCCTGCAGACCCAGTCGGACCCGGCCTTGGAGTTCGGCGCCGCGCACGGCGCGCGAGGCCTGGTCGTTCAGCGCCAGCAGCCGGCGGGCGTAGGCCAGCATCGTCTCGCCCGCCTCGGTCAGCGCCAGGCCGCGGCCTTCCTTGCGTAGCAGTGGCACGCCCGCCTGATCCTCCAGCTTTTTCAACTGGGCGCTGACGGCCGACGTGGACCGCCCCAACCGGTCCGCGGCGCGTCCGAAACTGCCCAGGTCGACGCCCGCGACAAAGCTGCGCAACACATCGAGGTCGAACGTGACCGGTCGCATGAATAGTCCCGATTTTCTAAACTATTTAAACAATATTTCCTGATTTTCAGAACGATAGCAGAAGCGCAGACTGGCCGGGTCCTTTTTTCTTCGGCGCCTTGTTCGGCGTCTTCCGGAGCCACGCATGCCCCCGCCTCTCCCCCTTGCTTCAATGGCCGACGCGCAACGGCCCGCCCACCGCTGGAAGGTCCTGGCGGTGGGCGTCGCCGCCAATGCCGCCTTCTCAGCTGCGGCGGCCGGCCTGCCCACCACGGCGGTATTCATGCGATCGGGCTATCAGTTGGACAACGACCAGTTGGGCCTGGCGCTGGGGCTGCTGGGGCTGGGCGTGGCGCTGTTCGAATTGCCCTGGGGCTTGCTCACCGACCGATGGGGCGATCGGCCGGTGCTGCTTACCGGTTTGGGCGCCACTGCGGCCGCGCTGGCCTGGATGAGCGGCTTCGCATCACCCACCGCCGACGGGGCGCCCAGCCTGTGGCTGCTTGCGCTGGGGCTCGTGCTGGTCGGTAGCCTGGGCGGCAGCGTCAACGGCGCCAGCGGACGGGCCGTGATGGCCTGGTTCGATGAAGGCGAGCGCGGGCTGGCCATGAGCATCCGGCAGACCGCCGTGCCGCTGGGCGGCGGCCTGGGGGCCTTGCTGCTGCCGTGGCTGGCGGCGCATGCCGGCTTTGGCGCCGTGTTCGGCGCGCTGAGCCTGATGTGCGGCCTGGCCGCCGCGCTGGCCGCCGTCTGGCTGCGGGAACCGCGGCGCATCGGCGGCGCCC
>NZ_JABBJN010000107.1 GCF_012928505.1 Achromobacter sp. Bel
CCCAGCACCGCGGTGCCGTTGGTGATCACGCCCACCAGGTTGCCGCGCGCGGTGTAACGGAACACATTGGCCGGATCGGCCACGATCTCCTCACAGGCCGCCGCCACGCCCGGCGAGTACGCCAGCGCCAGATCACGCTGGTTGGTCAGTTGCTTGGTCGGCGTGACCGAGATCTTGCCGGGGCGCCCGTGCTCGTGATATTCAAGGGCGGCTTTGCGAAGGTTGGCATCCATAGGGCGGCTACTGGCTAATTAGGTGAGACACACGGAAGAGGGGGGAATTCTATTCCCATGGCGGGCCGCGCGATACGTCCGCGGCGTCCGCCCCTCTTCTTCGAGACGAGCGGCGAAATCTTACAGCAAGCTGAAATACTGTCAGGTTTCATGAGGCATGAATAAGGGAAAACGACCATCGGGATCGAACAGCGCCTTGACACGCCCGTCCAGCCGGACCGTCGCCAGCCCGGGCGTATCGGGTGCCAGGTCCGTCGCCGGACACGCCGGTGCATCGGTCAGCGTCACGCTTTGCACCCAGGCCAGCGTGCCGCCGTGCCCCAGCAGCAGATGCGCCAGGTTCACGGTCGCCGGCGCCTCGGGCTTGAGCGCATCCAACCGGTAGCGGCCCAGCCAATGGCGACCATCGCGCGTGGCGAAGGCATCCCCGCCCGACGCCAGTTTGAACAGTTCAGGCACCAAGCCTTGCACGGTCGCCGAGCGCAGCGGCTGCACGTCGGCCTCGCCGAACGGTCCCAATGATTCTTCGATGCCGTCGGCCAACATCACGTCCACCGACAGCACGCCGGACGCCGCGCAGCCCCCGGCGGGCCAAGGCGCCGGGGCCGCCAGCCATTCGGCCAGCGTCATGGCGCCGGGATAGCCGTCGAACTGCCGCAATCCGGCCTGGGTCAGCGCCGCAAGCGGCACGCCAGGCTGAGCCCGCCAGCGCGGCGCCTCGCCAGCCAGGCGGGCCAGGCCGGCCATCCGGGACGGATCGATCCGCAGGCGCGGGCCGACGGCCGGCGCGTAAGGCCCCGTCGCCCCTTCCAGCGTCATGACAACGCGGTACTCCGCGCACAGCGTGCGCGCATGCGCGACATCGGCGTCGCGCAGCGGGGTCAGGACGGCCTGCGCCCCGCCGGGGCCGTCTTCGCCCAGGTCATCGACCTGCCCTTGGCACAGCAGCTTCAGGCGCTGCATGAAGGCCGCCCAGGGAGTCTGGACCGGCCTGCGGCCAAGCAGGAAAGCACGCCGGGATGGCTGCATGACTACAATTCCTTTTCCGCTACAAAACGCTTTCGAGAATCCAATGCCCCGCCTTGCCACGCGCACCCATGATTTTCTGACTTTCCACGCTGTGGAACTCTTCAAGCAGGGGCAGGCGCTGCAAGCGGCAGGCAAGGACATTATCAGCCTGGGCATTGGCGAACCGGACTTTACCGCGCCCCCTCAGGTCGTGGAAGCGCTGGAGCGCGCCGCCCGGGCCGGGCTCAGCGGCTACAGCCCGCCCGCGGGCCTGATGCCGCTGCGTGAAGCCATTGCGCAGTTCTACCATGACAAATTCGGCGCCAAGATCAATCCGGCCCGCGTCATCGTGACCGCGGGCGCATCCGGCGCGCTGACCTTGGCCTGCGCGGCGCTGGTCAACGGCGGCGGCGAGGTGCTGATGCCGGACCCGTCCTACCCCGCCAACAGCAACTTCGTGCTGGCAGCCGGCGGCGTGCCCCGCCTGATCCCCAGTTCGGCCGAAAAGCGCTTCCAATTGTCGGCCCAGGACGTGGCCCGGAACTGGACCCCGGCCACGCAAGGCGTGATGGTGGCTTCGCCCAGCAACCCCACCGGCACCTCGATCGCCCCGGACGAACTCGCCGACCTGCTGGCGCAGGTCCGCGAACGCGATGGCTTTGCCATCGTCGACGAAATCTACCTGGGCCTGTCCTACGAAGGCGAAGCCCGCTCCGCGCTGACCCTGGACGACGACGTCATCATCATCAACAGCTTCTCGAAGTATTTCCACATGACGGGCTGGCGCCTGGGCTGGATGATCGTGCCCGAGGACATGGTGGCCCCGGTGGAAAAGATCGCCGCCAGCTTGCAGATCTGCGCGCCGACCCTGGCCCAGCATGGCGCCCTGGCCTGCTTCACGGAACAGGCGATGAAGACTTTCGAGCATCGCCGCGAAGCCTTCAAGCAGCGCCGCGACTACCTGCTGCCCGAATTCGAGCGGCTGGGCATCCCCGTCCCGGTCAAGCCGGACGGCGCGTTCTATATCTACGCCGACATCAGCAGCCTGGGCATGGACAGTTCGACGTTCTCGCAGCGCCTGCTGCTGGAAGCCGGCGTCGCCGCCGTGCCGGGCCTGGACTTCGGGCCGGCTCACGGCAACCACACCATGCGCTTTTCCTATGCCACGGGCCTGGATCGGCTGGAAGAAGCCGTGGCCCGCATCGGCAAACTGCTACAGCGCTGAACCCAAAACAAAACGCGCCCCGATGGGGCGCGTTTTGCAGTCCTGCCTGGCTGCCAAGAATCGCCGCCGGATCAGTCCCGCGCCAGCGCGATGCCCGAGGCCAGCGCCAGGCGCCGGCGTTCAGCCTGAACCTTGGCGCCATAGCCGTTGTCGTCCGGCCCCGTGGAACCCACATAGCAGGCCAGGCCGCCATCGATGGAACCGCGGCGGTTGATGCAGTCGCGCAAGATCGTGGCCCCGACGCCGATGTTGGCGACCGGGTCCAGCGCGGTCTTGCCGACGGCGTCGAACTTTTCCTGATGCACGCTGGTCATCACCTGCATCAGGCCCTGCGCGCCCACATGGCTTTCGGCCAAGGGGTTGTAGCGGGACTCGATGGCGATCACGGCTAACACCAGCAAGGGGTCAAGCTGCTTTTCGCGGCTGACCTTGTACACGGTATTCAACAGCGGACCGGTGGCGTCGTACGCCACCTTGTATTTGCGCGAGATATAGTTGCGCAACGCTTCGGCCTGCGGACCGGTGGCCACCGTGGCGGGCTTCTTCGGTACCGGAGGCGCGACGCGGGCCGGCCCCAGCATACCGGTGGCATTGCTGGCGGGAGCGGTTGGAACGGCCATGGCAATCGCCGACGCAGTGTCGGAACCCAATTCGGAGCCGACATCGGATTCGGTGCCGGATTGCATGGATGAAGGCGCTAGGGCGGTCAACAAGGCTTTGTGCACTTGCAATGCCTGATCGCGCAAACCAGGCAGGGCAAATCCCATGCTTACCGTCACAATCACCGCGATGCCCAGATAGACTGAGCAGATACGCAAGGACTCGGCAAGATATTCGTGCACTCCTTGGGCCATGTTCCTGAACAGGCTGGCCACTGACGCATCGGGCATAAAAACCTCCTGCGTGAAAAAGAGGGAGTCAATGTTAACCTCTCTTTCACCCCAAAATGTAACCAAATCGCTGGGATCTGTAGTGAAATACCGCGACCTTAGAGACTTCCTCGCCCAACTTGAACGAATGGGCGACTTGAAACGCATTGCCGCTCCGGTGTCGACACGGCTGGAAATGACCGAAATTTCCGACCGCGTCCTGCGTGCCGAGGGCCCCGCCCTGCTGTTCGAAAAAGCCCAGCACGACAGCAAGCCGGCACAGATGCCGGTGCTTACCAATCTGTTCGGTACTCCTTCCCGCGTGGCCCGGGGCATGGGGGCGGACAACGTCAGCGCGCTGCGCGACATCGGCGAACTGCTGGCTTCCTTACGCGAACCCGAAGCGCCCAAGGGCCTGCGCGACGCGCTGGCCAAGGTATCAATGCTGAAGGCCGCCTTGTGGGACATGAGCCCCAAGAACGTCAAGAGCCCGGCCTGCCAGGAAGTGGTTTGGGAAGGCAAGGACGTGGACCTGACCCGCCTGCCGATCCAGACCTGCTGGCCCGGCGACGTAGCCCCGCTATTGACCTGGGGCCTGGTCATCACCCGCGGCCCCAATGCCAAGCGGCAGAACCTGGGTATCTACCGCCAGCAATTGCTGGGGCCGAACAAGCTGATCATGCGCTGGCTGTCGCACCGCGGCGGCGCGCTGGATTTCCGCGACCATGCGCTGGCCAACCCGGGCACGCCCTTCCCCATCGCCGTCGCGCTGGGCGCCGACCCTGCCACCACGCTGGGCGCCGTCACCCCGGTGCCTGACAGCCTGTCCGAATACCAGTTCGCCGGCCTGCTGCGCGGTTCCCGCACCGAAGTCGCCCAAGCCCTGGGCAGCAACCTGTCGGTGCCCGCCTGGGCCGAGATCGTGCTTGAGGGCCATCTGCTGCCATCGTCCGACCCGCGTGCCGTCAAACCGGTGGTGCCCGAAGGCGTCAACCCGCCGCCCAACAGCGATTATGAAATGGCGCTGGAAGGTCCGTACGGCGACCACACCGGCTACTACAACGAGCAGGACTGGTTCCCCGTTTTCACGGTCGAGCGCATCACGATGCGCCGCAACCCCATTTACCACTCGACCTACACCGGCAAACCGCCCGACGAGCCCGCCGTGCTGGGCGTGGCGCTCAACGAAGTGTTCGTGCCCTTGCTGCGCCGCCAGTTGCCTGAAATCGTGGACTTCTACCTGCCGCCCGAAGGGTGCAGCTACCGGCTGGCCGTGGTGTCGATTCGCAAGCAGTACGCGGGGCACGCCAAGCGCGTCATGTTCGGCCTGTGGAGCATCCTGCGCCAGTTCATGTACACCAAGTTCATCGTGGTGGTCGACGAAGACATCAACCCGCGCGACTGGAAGGAAGTGGTGTGGGCCATGACCACCCGCATGGATCCCGTGCGCGACACCCTGCTGGTCGAGAACACGCCCATCGACTATCTGGACTTCGCCTCGCCTGTGTCCGGACTGGGCGGCAAGATGGGCCTGGACGCCACCAACAAATGGCCCGGCGAAACCCAGCGCGAATGGGGCATGCCCATCTCGATGGATGCCGACGTCAAAAAGCGCGTGGACGACCTGTGGGGCCAGCTGGGCCTGTAAAGACGGAAGGACACCCGCGGCCCGCGCAAAGAAAAACCCGCCTTGCAGTGAACTGCCCCCCGAAAGTTGGATGTTGATCCAACCTTCGGGGGGCAGTTAACAGGCGGGGTTTAATTGGACAGGTGCGGAAAGCGTGTGGGCTGACGCGCCCTTCCTATTGCCCGCCCTCTCTTGAGCTTTGCCACAGCTTGTACACCTGCCAGCCCACCAGCGCGCCGCCGGCGATCTTGAGCAGCTTGAACCGCTTGCCGCCCCGCATGAGCAAGGTGGACAAGGACGAGCTGACCAGCGGATAGCGGCGGGCGAGCGTGATCGCCTGCAAGGCCCAGCGCGAGGCGCCGCCCGAGGCCAGCCGGGGCAGCAAGCCGCGGATGATCGAGGACGGCTCCAGCTTGTGGCTGGTGCTCACGATGCTTTGCGCCAACGATTCCCGTTCGATGGCTGCGCGGGCGCGCAGCAGTTCGATGCGCACCGCGCGATCAACGGTAGGAGACCTTTTCGACATGACTCAGTCCTCCTCGCGTCGACGCGCGGCCGGGATGTCATCGTCTTGGGCATCGCGGATCCGGTCCAGCAGTTCCGCGTCGCGGCCCAGCTCTTCCAAGGTAGCCGCAAACGGCGGCGCGCCATAAACCAGCGCATGGCGTACCGCGAGCAACAGACCGATGCCGACAATGCCGTAGAAAGCCGCCAGCAGGCCCAGGGCCAGATAGCGATCTTCAGTCGGCCAGAACAGCACCGCCACCATCACGGTGAACACCAGCACCGCCAACGTCAGGAAGAGCAGCGCAGCAAAGGCCATGCCCAGCACCTTGAGCAAGCGCGCCTTTTCATCGGCGGCCTCAAGCGTCAGCAACTCCAGGCGCGTGCGCAACAGCCCGACCAGGCTGGACGCGACTCCGAAAACAGATTTTCGTAGACCCATGGCGTCAAGAACGCCGGGCGGGCAACGCGGCGTGAAGCCGGCGCCGCCCGCCCGGACGCTCAAGCCTTATCAGCGGCGGCTGATCAGCAAGCCGAGCAGCAGGCCGGTCACGCCTGCGATGCCGATGGCTTGCCAGGGATTGTCGTGCACGTAGTCGTCCGTGGCGCGGGCGGCTTTGCGGCCACGTTCCAGCACGGCGTCTTGCGCCTCGTACAGGGCTTCACGCGTGCGCTTGAGCGAGGTCATGGCGCGGTCGCGCAATTCGTTTGCCTTGTCGCCAGTGGTGCCCGCCGCTTCGCGCAGCAGGTTTTCCGCGTCATTCAAACTGGTCTTGACACTGTCGATGAGTTTTTCTTTTGCGACTTCTTCGGATTTTCTCGTGGCCATTTTTTGAGCTCCTGTTGTGTGTCTATGACAAAACCATCATACCAGCCGCCATGCCCGCTGCATGGCGTGCTTGCTACCGTGTGCTACTTGATCTGCGTAATCTCAACGGCCGACTTCACGCCGCCTTGATCGATATCCTGCTTCATCACCAAGTTCACCCCCGGGCAGTACCAGTCGGTGACCATCGTGTTCATCCCGGGGATCGGAATGGTCAGGCCCTGGAAGGTGGCCATCGTGGGATCGGAATTTCGCGAGTACGTGATGGGATGGCAAGACTGCTGGCCCAACGCCGTTTTCACCGGGGTCTTCTGGCCCACGGTCTTCTCACCGATGCGCACCGTGGTGCTGGGCTGGCCGCCCACCGGCGCTTCCTTGCCGATCTTCAAGCGGAACGACGAGCCGGGCAATTTCTGGCCGCTGGCGAGCTTGCCGTCGTAGGCGAAGAGGCCCAGCATGCGCAGGTCGAACTGGCCTTCGGAAGGCTTGGGGGCCTCGCCGGCGCTGGCGTACTTCAGAAAAGTGGCCTGACCGCCCTTGACCGTCATCAGGTAGTCCAGCTTGGACTTGCCCGGCGGCAAGCCGGCGTAGCTGAAGGTGGCCACGCCCTGCACGCGGGCACGGCAATTGTCGCCATTGCTTTTTGTAACTTCGGCGAAGGTCAGGTCTGCGCCCAGCGACAGGTTGCCCGAGCCGGTCAATTGCACCGCGCCACCGTCATGCATGAATTGCGCATCGCACACGCCGGCCTGCGCCGAAGCGGCCGCGCCCAGCGCGCCCGCCGCCAAAATCAGAGATGCCATTTTTCGCATCGTCACAAGCCACTCCAAAAATCAGAAAACGCCGTCCTCCACCCGCGACGGCTGGCTTGATACTACACCGGTTGGCGTGCCCGGCGTATGTCCACTCGTGACCGCGGCAGCGGCAGCGGCCCACCTGCTTATGCCGCCACCGCGGCGGCCGGTATCCGGGCGATCAGGGACTGGATTTCCGGCACGCAGGAACCGCAGCCGGTGCCGCAACCCAGGGTGGCTTTCAGCGCCGCCATGTCGCAGCCGCGCCCGATGCCCGCCATGATGGCCGCCTCGCTGACGCCGTTGCAGACGCAGACGGTGCGCGACCGCGCGGCGCCCGCCACCCGCCCCGTCAGCAAGGCGGACACGCTGGCAGGCGCCGGCGCGCC
>NZ_JABBJN010000108.1 GCF_012928505.1 Achromobacter sp. Bel
GATCTCGTCGCCGGGGCGCTGGCCGACAGCGGGGTGGCCGACGATGCCTGGGTGCTGGTCCATGACGCGGCTCGCCCTGGCCTGCCGGAAGCCGCGCTGCGTCGCCTGATCGATGCCTGCCTGGCCGACCCGGTGGGCGGCCTGCTGGCGTTGCCCGTGGCCGACACGGTCAAGGGCGGGCGCGAGCGGGTGGAGCGCACGCTGGACCGCAATGGCTTGTGGCTGGCGCAGACGCCGCAGATGTTTCGGGCCGGCGCACTGCGCGATGCGCTGACGGCGGCCTCCGTGAATGGCGTGACTGTCACCGACGAGGCTTCGGCCCTCGAGGCAGCCGGGTATGCGCCATTATTGGTCCCGGGCGCCTTGCGCAATTTCAAGGTGACGTGGCCGGATGATTTCGAACTGATGGAAAAATGGCTATGAGCATTCCTTTTCGCGTCGGGCAGGGCTTTGACGTGCACGCGTTGGTCGAAGGCCGCCCGCTGATCATCGGCGGCGTCACGATCCCGCACACGCACGGCCTGCTGGGGCATTCCGATGCGGACGTGCTGCTGCACGCGATCACCGACGCGCTCCTGGGGGCGGCGGGCCTGGGCGATATCGGCCGGCACTTCCCGGACACCGACCCCGCATTTAAGGGCGCGGACAGCCGCGTGCTGCTGCGCGAGGCGATGGCGCGGGTGCGCCGCGCGGGCTGGGTGCCGGTCAACATCGACGCCACCCTGCATGCGCAGGCGCCCAAGATCGGCCCGCATGCGCCGGCCATGGTGGCGAACGTCGCCGCTGACCTCGGGCTGGCAGAGACCGAGATCAACATCAAGGCCAAGACGAACGAAGGCCTGGGTTATCTGGGCCGCAAGGAAGGCATCGCGGCTACCGTCGTGGCCCTGCTGGCCCGCGCGTAAACCTGGCGATGTTCCATCGTAAATGCAATGAAATTCCATTGCATTTACTTTGCTATACATCTTTAACAAATGAATAAGCAGGTCAAATTGATCTGGAATATTCTGCGCTACCTCAATCTGCCTACATAGAGAAATTCAGATGCGTTTACGTGGCGTCGCCCTGTTTTCGTTCCTCGTTGCGGTGGGTTCACCTGCACACGCTGCGTTTGAACAACAGCTGGGACCCCTGGCAGGCGTCGTCGGCAAGCAAATGCTCCAAGGCTGGACTGCCGCCGTGCAGGATGGCTGGTTCACGTTGCGCAACGCGGCGACGCCCGGCAGCGAACAAACGCTTTACCTTCCGGTGGGTCCGGCTCCTGAACAGGGGCGCGTGACCGATGTGAATGTGGTCGTCAATTCGCAGAATCCGAAGGCGTCCATTGGCGTGGCGCTGAGCAATCCCGCGAAGAAGGGCCTGTGCCTGATCGAGATCACGGCGGACAAGAAAACCATCCTGTTCTGTCTTGAAGGCCAGAACCGTCGCGATATCGCCACGGTTCCCAACCTGGCCAAGCTGGATGGCTCGGACCGCATCAAGGTAGTCGAGTTGCCGGGCGCAGCCCGGTTCATCGTGAACGACAAGATCATCGGCGACGTGACCGATTCTTCCGCCGTGGGCGGCGATATCGGCATCATGGCGTACGACGTGGGCACGTTCGGCATTGCGGACTTTTCGATCAATACCGACTTGGCGCCCCGGCAGGGCACGCCTGCGCAACAAGGCGGCGGCTTGCCCCCGCGTGGGGGGGGCGCAAGTGGCGGCGCCAGCGCGCCGCAGGGCACGCAGCCGCCTGTCGCGGCCCCGGCTCCCAACAATTCGAGCGGCTCCGGCTTGGCCGGCGCCGGTCCGTATCCGCGTTTTGGCGGCGACACCATGCGTATCGTGTCGGTGTACGTCGGCATCATGCGCAGCATTTTCATGCATGAGTTCGGCCATGCGTTGATCGGCGAACTGGAATTGCCGTCCACGGGCGCGGAAGAAGACGCGGTGGATATCTACGCCGCCTTGCAGATCGTTGAGCCGACGATGTATCCGTCGGCCGACGAAGATACAAACACCATGGCGCGCGATGCCGCGACCTACGCCGCATTGCAGTGGTACTACAGCGGCAAGCTGGCGGAAAAACGCGGGGCGTCGGAATCGTCGGCCTGGCAGGACGAGCACACGGGCGACCTCAAGCGCTTTCGCAATATGCTGTGCATCATGTATGGCGGCAATCCGGCCGTATTCGAATCGGTCGCCAAGCACGTGGGCCTGGAAGACCGGACCAAGGCGCGTTGCGCCGACGAATTCAACAAGCAGAACCGCGCCTGGCGCAAGATCCTGGCGCCGCACACCCGCGTGGGCACCTGGTCGCCCGACGGCCAGCAGCCGGCCAACGCGCCCGGTGCGCCGGTCAACGTGGTGTTCGAACCGTCCAAGCGCAAGATCGGCAACCTGTTCGCCACTGCGCTGTCGGACGCGATTTCGGCCAACATCAAGCTGCTTGGGCAAACCTATGTGCTGCCCCGCCCGGTGAACGTGGTGTTCAAAGATTGCGACACGCTCAATGCGTGGTACAGCCCGCGCGAAGGCTCGATCACCATGTGCTATGAGCTGATCGAGAACATTGCGGTGATGATTTCCGACATCGAAATGGGCACGGTGGGCGGTGAAGTCGTGGCCGCAGGCGGCGGCAAGGCGCCGTCTCAACAACCGCAGCAGCAGCCTCAACAGCAGCCCCGGCAATCCCCGCCGGGACAGGGGATGCCGCCGAGCGCCATCGACGAACTCAAGGATATGGGCGTGCCTGCCACGTTCCTGCTGTTCCCCTCACCGTACAAGGGGCCGACGCCGAACCAGATCAATCGCGCCAAGCTGATCACGACGGGCGACCTGGTTGGCATGATCAAGAACGACAGTAATCTTCTGATCGTCGACACCAGCGGGCTGCGCGATACGCTGCCCATCGGCTATCCCCTGGCCGATGCGGGCTCGGATGGCAGTGTCACGGACCAGTTGCAAAGCGCCCTGGATGCGTGGTTGCTGAAAAAGGCGAACAACAATCGCCGTGCGGCGGTCGTGTTCGTGGGCGCCAGCATGAACGACCGTTCGTCGTACAACGCGGCGTTGCGCGCCGGGTCGCTCGGCTGGTCCGCCTATTGGTACCGCGGCGGCGTCGAAGCCTGGGTGGCCAACGGCCTGCCCACCACCGCGGACATGGCGAAGAAGAACTAAACGTTTCGGGCGCGGCCTGGCGCCGTCCCAAAGAAAAACCCGCCTGTTTGCACAGGCGGGTTTTTTTTGCCGCCGGGCAAGCACGCGAAGCGTGCGCGGCGGGGGGCTGCTCGCTTACTTGCCTTGGGCGGCCAGCGCCAGGGCGGCGGCGTTCACCACGGCGGCGATACGGCCGGCGTCGCGCAGCTGTTCCGTCGACAAGCCGTCGTTCTTCAGGTTTTCATAGTGCGAGGCCACGCAGAAATGGCACTTGCCGATGATCGAGGCCACCAGCGCGAACAGTTCGAAGCGCTTCTTTTCCACGCCGCCGTGAGTGGCGTAAGCGTTCATGCGCAACTGGGCCGGCAAGCTTTTCAGGTTGGCGTCGCCGGTCATTTCGACGTAGGGGTACCACGTGTTATTCATGCCCATGAGTGCAGAGGCAGTCAGGGCGGCATTGGCGTCGCCTTCCGACAGGCCGCTCTTGAAGGCTTCCACCAGCACCGGGCTGCGCGCGGCATAAGCGGCGGACAGGGCGGCGCCTACGGCGTCTTCAGGGGCCAGCGTCGAGCGGGCAATCACGGCGTCCAGATTCAGGCGGATGTCCTTGGCCCAATCCGGGAGCTGTTCCTTAATGGTGGTAAGAAATTCCATAGTTTTTACCTATAATCTAGCGCAATTAAAGCCCGGCTTGGGCCTGCGAGCAGGCCCGTTGCCGGGCTGGAAATTACAGCGTGGCGCCGCCAACCGTACGGTTGCACGGGCACAGCTCGTCGGTTTGCAGACCGTCAAGCAGACGCAGAACTTCTTCCGGGTTACGGCCGACGTTCAGGTTGTTCACCGAAACGTGCTGGATCGTGTTGTCCGGATCAACGATGAACGTGGCGCGCAGGGCAACGCCAGCGCCCTTTTCACGGACGCCCAGTTGGTCGATCAGGGCGCCGGTGGTGTCGCCGAATTGATAGTGGCCCAGCTTGTTCAGGTCCGGGTGCTCACGGCGCCATGCCAGCTTGACGAATTCGTTGTCGGTGGAGCCGCCCAGCAGGACGGCGTCGCGGTCTTCGAAATCCTTGGCCAGCTTGTTGAAGCCGACGATTTCGGTCGGGCACACAAACGTGAAGTCTTTCGGGTAGAAGTAGATCACCTTCCACTTGCCGGGGAACGAGCTTTCGGTGATGTCTTCAAACGCCGACACGCCATTTTCTTCGTGCTGGTTGAAGCCGGGCTTGACGCCGGTGACCTTGAAGGGCTCGAGTTTGTCGCCAACAGTTTTCATGTGTACTCCCAGTAGTTGTTGGTGGAAATAAGGCTGTGCCTTAAAGCATAAATTCTACGCTATGGATTATCGTTGTCTAATTGATAATTCCTAAACTTAGCTTTGGGCAACTCTATGCGCGCGGTCAGGCCTCCGCCCTCGCGGGGCAGCATCCGCAGCGACCCGCCCACGTGCTTGAGCAGGCGTTCCACGATGGCCAGGCCCAGGCCCGCGCCGCTGACGCCGGTGCGCGCCGCCTCGCCGCGCGAGAACGGCCGAAGCAGGCGGTCGACATCTTCGGGCGCGATGCCGGGACCGCGGTCCGCCACCTCGATCACGATCATGCCGCCTTCAGCTTGCAGCGTCATGACGAGATGGGCCATGCCGTCGCTGGAACGCCCATAGCGGCGGGCGTTCTCGATCAGGTTGCTGACCACGCGTTTCAAGTCCAGCGCCGTGATCCGCGCCCGCAGCCCAGGCTCCAGGGAAGCGTCCAGCTCTCCACCCAGCGACGCCGTGTGGCTGCGCTCGCGTTCATAGAGTTCGGCCAGGACTGCCGAGATGTCCGTCGCCAGCTGTGGCAGCGTGCCTGCGGGGCGCGCGTACTCCATCAGTTGGCCGATGCTGTGGTCGATCTGGCCCAGGTCTTCGTCGATGGCCTGGCGGGCGTCTTCCGACACGCCGCTCAGCTCGATCTCAAGCCGCATGCGGGCGAGCGGCGTGCGCAGGTCGTGCGAAATCCCCGCCAGCATCAGTTCCCGATCGGCCTCGGCCTGCCGCAGGTCTTTGGCCATCCGGTTGAAGGAGGCATTCAGGTCGCGGATTTCCAGGGGGCCCTGTTCGGGCAGGGCCGCGGGCGTCTCGCCGCGCGACAGCACCTGGGCCGCCCGGGCGAGCCGCGACAGGGGCCGGTTCACGAAGCCCACCGAGACCGCCGCCCCGACAAGGGAAAGCAGCAACGCCGTGGCGCCCCAACCCAACCATTCGATCCCGCCGGTCAACCCGATCTGCTCTCGCTCGAACACCAGCCAGTACAGGTCTTTCTCTATCTGGAAGCTGACCCAAAAGCCCGGCACCTGGTTCACGCCCCAGGCAATCTGCGTTTCGGGGCCGAAGCGCGTACGGATGTGCTGGGCAACGCGTTGCCAGTAATCGTCGTCGGGGAGGGCTTCGGCGAAGTCGGTGACTTCGCGCGGATAGACCTGGATGCCTTCGTTGGTGGCCAGGTCCAGCAGGAGCTTGCTGCGTTCGCCGTTATGCGAGTAGATCAGCGCCGTGCGCGTGATATTGACGGCCGTGATCACCCGCTGCGCCATTTGATTGGCGCGCGGTCCCAGCTCCATGCTGAAAAATACTTGTAGCCACGCGCCCAGGCTGACCAGCATCAGCGCGGCAAGCAGCAGGAACGTGCGGCCGAACAAGCCGAGCCGCAAACGTGATGTCAGGTTCCTGAAGGTTCTGCGCAAGCGGGGCACGAGGCTGCGCTCCTGCCCGGGGCGGGCGAGCCGATCAGCTACCACCGTCCGGCACAAACACGTATCCGAGACCCCAAACGGTCTGGATGAACACGGGCTTGGACGGATTGGGTTCGATCAGCTTGCGCAGGCGCGAGATCTGGACGTCGAGGCTGCGATCGAAGGCTTCGTATTCGCGGCCGCGCGCCAGTTCCATGAGCTTGTCGCGGGACAGGGGAATCTTCGGATGGCGGGCGAACACCTTGAGGACCGAGAATTCACCCGTGGTGATCGGCACCTGTTCGCCGTTGCGCGTGAGCGTACGGGTGGACAGGTTGAGCACGTAGGGGCCGAAGGCGATGGATTCGTTTTCCTGGCTGGGTGCGCCGGGATGTTCCTCGGTACCGCGGCGGCGCAGGATCGCGTTGATCCGTGCCAGCAGTTCCCGGGGGTTGAACGGTTTGGACAGGTAGTCGTCCGCGCCCATCTCCAGGCCCACGATGCGGTCGATTTCTTCCGCCTTGGCCGTGAGCATGATGATGGGGGTATTGTCGTGGCCACCGCGCAGCCGGCGACAGATGGACAGGCCATCTTCGCCGGGCAGCATCAGATCCAGCACGAGCAGGTCGAAATGCTCGCGTTGCCAGAGTTTGCCCATCTCTTTGGCGTCTTCGGCAACGAAAACGTTGAATCCCTGCTCGGACAAATACCGGCGCAGCAAATCGCGCAAGCGCGGATCATCGTCGACGACGAGGATTTTTCGGGTGGGGGTGGTGTTTTGCGTATTCATGGCCGGAAATGTAACAGTGACGAGAACCAGCGGCTAGTGGGCGTTCACAAGATATTACACATTGCGAACCATGGTTGAAATCCCCCTTACAACCGGGGGCAAAGCCGCCGTATTTCGTACAATCTGCATCTATGGAACTAAACCTGCTGGCTTTGGAAACGTCTTCGTCCCGTTGTGGGGTGGCCCTGTTGCGGGCGGTCGATGGCCGTCTGGCAGTCAGTACCCGGGAACACGAGGGGTCCCAGGAGCACGCCGAACGGCTTTTGCCGATGGCCAATGAACTGCTGGCGGCCTCGGGCCTGGCGCCGTCCGCCCTGCACGCCGTGGCGTTCGGCCAGGGCCCCGGAGGCTTTACGGGCCTGCGCGTGGCCTGCGGCGTGGCCCAAGGCATGGGGCTGGGCTTGGGCATACCCGTGCTGCCGGTCGTGTCCCACCAGGCGGTTGCCGCCCAGGTGGCCGACGCGACCCCGTCCGACGCCATCGTCGTAGCCCTGGACGCCCGCATGAACGAAGTCTATCTGGCGGTCTACCGTCCGGTGGCCGCGCGGGAAGGCGAGGGCGGCTGGGAAGCCTTGCAGCCGCCGCTGCTGATCGCGGCGGCCGAAGTCGTTCCCTGGACCGAACATCATCTGCCCGTGTGGTCGGCCCAGGCAGGCCACGGCCTGAACCTGGTACTGGCCGGCGATGCCTGGGACGCCTATGCGGCCGACATGCCGCATCCGGCGGCCTGGCGCCGCGCCGTCGAGG
>NZ_JABBJN010000109.1 GCF_012928505.1 Achromobacter sp. Bel
GCAGCCGTCGCCGGCGCGCGCGGCCGTCAACACGACGAGGTCTCTGACCGGGTGAACGATGATGTCAAACAAGAGTACCGGCAGAACCAGGCGAAGGATGCGGCGGTAGCCGGGATGGTGGTGGGCGGCTCCCGGCAGCGCCAGGACCGCCGCGAGACGGCGCAGACCAATGCGGCCGTCTCCTCCGCTTATAGCAATTGCATGCAGCAACGCGGGTATCAGGTCACCACGCCCTGAGCGGCCTTCTCGCAATGCCGCAGCGCCTGGCGCAGGGCAGTGTCTACCGACCGCAACGACATGCCCAGCCATTCTGCGGCATCGGCACGGCTGCGCCCTTCCACTCGCAGGGCGATCAGCACGGCGCACTGGCGGCGGGGTAACCCCTCCATGACGCGCGACAGGACCGACAGCGCCGTCCGGCCCTCGGTCACGGCCTGAGGGCCCGGCGTCTCGTCGATCAACTCGGGCAGCCCGGCGCCCGGATCGTCCAGCGACAGCCATGACGCCTGCGCACGCAGGCGGTCGATAGCCAGATGGCAGGCCATGCGAAACACGTAAGCGTCCGCCTGCCGCACCTCGCCGGCCACCGGCCGCGTCAATCGAAGCCACGTATCGTGCAAGCATTCGCGCGCCAGGTCGGCGCAGCCCAGGCGCCGGGCAAGCCGGCCATGCAGCGTGGCGTAACTGCCGCTCAGATGCTCGCGCAGGCGCGCCGCGGTATCGGTCTCGGCAGCGTGGCTCGCTTGCGCCTGCCTGGGCCTGTCCGCCGTTTCGTCATGGCGTACCGACGCCTGCGGCGCAGGCCATGCCGGCGGACGCGGCGTGCGCCACGCCTCGCCCTCGCGCCAGGGCGGCGGCATGGCGGGGGCTGGCCACCGGCTTCCCGTCGATATCGGATTCATCATGGCGACAGCTGACCCAGATTGTCTTGCTCGCGTTCGGTCAACTGCTGCCGCGCCCGCGCGGGCAATTCCCCCAACCCCAATACCCGCACCGCGCTGGCGGGGTCGTAAGACGCTGACGGCGCCGGCGGCTTGGGCGGCGGCGTTTCCCCGCCACTGCCGGCCGGCAGCGGCTCGGTGCCGAAACCCAGGATTTGAACGCTGAAGAGGGACGGCTGGTTCTGCCGCGCCGTCGACCGATCGCGCTGCATGACGTCCTGCGCCGCAGTGGACGCCGTGGCCGCCGCCGCGCTGGCGCTGGTCAATGCGTTGGTGTTGACCGTCACCGCCACCGGAATGCCCTTGCTATCGCCCTGTACCTGGATGTTGGCGGCATTGACCACTTGCAGCGCCGCGACGTTGACGTTGCCCGACACGCGGATGCCGGCTTCGCCCGCATCGATCGTGCCCAATGGCGCGATCAGGTCCACGTCGCCCGCCGGCACCTCCGGAATCGGCGCCAACGTGCCGATGCCTGCGCCCGTGGACGGCACGGTAGGCGACAGCGTAACGTTGCCGTAGGCGTCGTACACGCGCCGCGGCGGCGTGTACAGCACCGTGGTCTTGGCGCCGCGCCCGGCGTTGATATCGCCTTCGGCCGACCACGCCTGGATATGGCCGCCGAACGTGGTCATGATGCGGCTTTGGCCCAGCAGCAGGTTGCCCTGCGCATAAAGCTGAATGTTGCCCTGCCCTTGCGTCACCACGCCCGCGCTGGCCGGCGGCGCCACGCCCTCCACGCCCAGGACCTGCTGGCCGCCCGGCGTAAGCAGTTGGATGTTGCCGCCGAAGCTGCTGCGCAGTCCCGCGCCGCCGTACATCGTGAAGCCGCCGTCGTAGCGCAGGGGCGCGCCCGCGGCATCGGTGCCGGGGAACAGCGCCGCGATGGCGCGGCGTCCGCGCAGGTAGCTGCCGAAGCGTTGGCCACCCGCGTCGTTGTACTCGCGCCCGCCCTCCTTCAGTTCAGCAAAGAACAGCTGGCGCGCGTAGATGCCGCGCTCGGCCGGCGCCAGCGCCGCCAGCGCCACGCCTGCGCCCTCCGCGCTCCCGTCGTAGCCGTGCTGAGTGCGCAGCCAGTTCACCAGGTGCAGGCCACTATCCTGCTGGAAATCGCGCGTCAGGTCGCGCCTGGCCTTGCCCTGATCGGCATCGCGCAGCGCCTGCTGGCGTGCCAGCTCCGCCGGCGCACTGGCGTCGTCGCCGGCATAGCCGAACTGGGTCTGCAACCAGGCGCGCAGCGTCAGTTCGCCGCCGTAGGCCAACGCCACCTTGTCCGGGCTGCCGCCGAGTCCTTCTCCAGGTAGCAGCTCACGCGTGCCGTCGAGATAGCGCGACAGGAAGCCCGCGTAGTCCGGGCCGGCAGTGCCCACGCCGGCCAGCACGGCCAGGTCCGCGCCCAGGCGGGTATCGCCGCGCACAATCGCACCCAGGCTGCGCACGCTGGCCGCGTCGTCCTGCCGTACTTGGCGCGCGGCCTGCATCAGCAGCGTGCCGGGGCCGGCTACCTGCGCATTCGCGTAGACGATGTCGCGGCCCGCCTCGATCTGCGACAGGTCGCGGGCGTTGTTGTGCATGGCGGTGACGTCCAGTTGCAGGATGTCGCGGCCAGCCCGCACCGATACCGGTACCGCAGCCTCGTACCACGTATCTGTGCTGCGCAGGCCCCCGCCGACGGCGGATCGCGACATGTCGACCACCGCGCCGGTCTTGAGACCGACGATGTCGCCCGAGGCCGCGTAGAACCTGGCGACGGAGGCGTCACCCGCATGCAGCGCGCGCTCCAGCGGAGTTCCCGGCCCGAACACGAACAACGGCTTGGCATACCAGGCGTCCCCCCGCCCTATCCCTTCCCTGCTGGTGTTTGTAAGGATGAAATTGAAGTTGGGGCCGCTGGCCTCGAACGCGCTGAAGGCCGGACGCAAGGGCGTAGGCAGCGGCGCGTCGGCACCCGACATCGACACCGCGTGGGCGCCGCTGGCCAGAATGGACCGGCCAGCCAGCATCTCCAGCTGGCCGGCAGGCGATGGCGCCAGCAGCAGCACCGGATTGTCCGCATCCGTGGCATTGCCTGCCAGCATGATGTTCCCGTCAGCCGCAACGGCACGCAGAATGGATGGGTAGATGAAGTAGCTGCGGCCCAGCGCCCCGACCGCCGTGTATTCGGGCAGCAGTTCGTCGCCGGCGAACCGGCTGTTGGTGACGGTCATCGGCGTCAGGTTGCCGCCGGCCGAGAACAGGTTGACGGCGGTGGCGGGCGTCCACAGCGTGAACCAGCCCTCGCCGCCGCCCGGCACGAGCTGCGCGGCGCCTGTCCGCTGATAGGGGCTGGAATTGACCTGCGTGACACGGCCCGGGTCGCTGACGCCGCCCAGCACCAGGTCGGCGCGCGTGTCGATCCACGCCGTCGCGTCGCCCAGCACCAGCCTCGGTCCACCCATCGGCCGGCTTCCCCCCACGGCATAGGGGTCGGAGGCGCGCAGCCCCGCGCCGTCGCCGTAGCGCAGATCCATGCCGCCCATCTGGCCGGCCGACAAGGCCAGCCGGCCGCGCAGGTTGACCAGCACGCCGTTCAAGTCCAGGTGGTCGGTGCCGCCGGGATGCGGCCCCGTCGCATTCAACTGCGTGGCGCTCAACGTGGGGTTGAGGCTGCCGCCGATGCGCAGGTCCAGATCGCCGCCCCCCGTCAGCAGCAAATTGCCGTCGACCACCCGCCCGGTGCTGCCGACAACGGCGGTCAACCCTTGCGACCGCGGTTCCACCCCGTTGACATAGCGCGCCGCGTCGCCACGCGCATCGCGCAGCCCCGCATCGCGCCCCGCATGGATGCTCACGTTGCCGCCACCCAGCGTACCGAAGCCCGTGAAACCTACCAGCCTCGGTTCCTTGTCGCCCCCGCCGAAGCCGCCCTGGACGGCATAGGTGCCGAAGTTGATCCACCAGCTGGGCGCGATGTCGGCCACGCCCGGCGTGCCGATACTGCCCTGACGCCACAACCAGTTGCCGGTCGCCGTGCTGGCATAACGCGCACGCCCGGGCGACCCCGCCACCGAGATGCCGCTGTCCGCCATGGAACCCACGGCATCGCCGTACACGTCGCGCCCGGCCGCCACCGTCAGGTTGCCGCCCTGGTCGGGATACCAGGCCTGGTACACCGACAAGGCCGCGTCATACTTGCCGTCCAGTTGGATCAAGCCAAGCGGGCCTGTCTTGCCGTCCTGACCGCGCGGCAGGTTGAAGCGCGCGTCGGCCGCGCCGAGCGAGGTGGGCCGGCCTGCTGTGTAGACACCGTACAGCGAGGCCATGCCTACGTCGCGGCCGGCCAGCAGTGACAGGTCGCCGGCGCCGGTGCGCAGCACGCTGAAGGCGGGCGAGCCAAAGGCATACTTGAATTCGCGGGTGACAATGGTTTCCGACTTTCCGCCGCCCGCGCAGTGGGCGGCATCCGCGCAGAGATCCTCTGGCGTCAGGCCTATCTCCACGGCAAGTTCCTCCACCGGTTTGCCGACCCAGCTCAAGTCGCCCCACCACATCAGGGAGCCAGCCTCCGAGACCGTGCGAGGCGCGGGTTTGCAGTAGTCGCCCCAGCCGCACATCTCTTCCCAGTCGAACCCCCATTCCTCGGCCAATTCCTTGATCGGCTTGCCCACCAGGCTGGAATCCCCGAACAACTCGTCCGCCCCCGCCTGCGTCAGCACCATGACGCCGACGAAGATCGTCTTGATGGTTTCGGTCGCACGGGCCGACTGCCCGTAATGGGTGTCGGCCAACACCAGGTCGCCCTTGCCCAGCACGTTGCGGGCGCGCACGTCGGCCGACCCCAGATCGGCGCCAGCCACCGCGGTCAGGCTCCACGCGGTGGCGTCCGGCCCCAGCATAGGCGCCAACGCCCAGTTGCGGCCCTGCTTGCCGTCCAGCCCCTTCGGACGCAAGTCCACCGGCTTGCCTTCCAGCAGCACCACTTTGGTCTGCGAGGGAATCAGCGAACCCCGCGCCAACGCGATGCGCCCGCTTGCCACCAGTTCGGCTGGCAGCGCGATGCCTTTAGGCCAGGTGAATGCCTGCACGGAAGCCTGGCTGCGCAGGACAAAGCCCGCCCCCAAGCGCGAGCCAGGCGCAAGCGTGACCTCGCCGGCCAGCACCGTGCCGGCGCGCAGCAGGCTACCGTCCGCGGCCGTGACGTCGCCGGTCAGCACCAACCCTGCCGGCAGCGACAGGGCGGCGTTCAGCGTCATCGCGACGGGCAGCACGGTGCCCGCCGGCAACCTGGCGGCACTGGCCGGCAGGTCGTAGTTCAACGTGCTGCCTGCCGGGAAGGCGCTGCCGGCTTCGAGCGTCACGCCGTCGATCGGCACCACCAGGTCACCGCCGAAAGGCGTCACGGCCTGCGATCCAACGCGCCCCTCGACCAATTGCCAGCCGGAACCATCGTCAGGCGAATCCGGCGGCGGCGCGAAGCCATCGTTGAGGCTGCCATAGATGTTCAGGTTGCCGCCCGCGCGCAGCAGCAGCACGCCCGGTTCGCCATAGCCGCGCCGCGCGGGCGTCATGCGATCGGCGTTCGGACCGTAGCGGTAATTGGACAGATCGATATCGCCGACCACGCTCAGGTCGCCGTCCGGCGTGGCGCTGACCACCTCCACGCCGGGACGCAAGTGATAGTTGCCCAGGCCGGACAGGCGGGCGGCCAACGCCGGATTACCCAGCGCTGCGGCCATGAAGGACTGGCTCTGCAGGTCGATGCCGTCCAGGTAGCCCTGCGAGACCTCTTGCGGCCGCTTGCCGGTCACGTCCGGCGCGGCCGCCAACGGCGCGTCGTCATAGCGGCGGAACGCGTTCACCGCGATCGTCCTGGCCCCCTGGATGACGGGGTTGCCCGCCACCACCACGGCCACGTCGCTGGCGCCGTCGCCCGAACCGGCGATGGCGCCTTGCCCGGCGCCGCCACCCAGCCGGCGCGCATTCAGGTCCAGCGTGCCGCGCGTCACGCCGTCGGGGTTGTTCACGTTGGTGCCGGCCCTCAGGTCCACCCGCGCACCGGCGCCCAGCGTCAGCGTGCCTTCGCGCGAGGTCAGGTCGACGATGGCGCGGTTGACGCTGTCGATGATCTTGCCGTAGCTGTCCACGCGTTGCCCGGTGCCGTGGGCGTCCAGCACGCCGTTGATGACGAGGTCGCGCATGGCGGCCAGGCGGATGCTGCCCACCTGTGCGCCGCTGGCGTCGATGCGGCCATTGACCGTGAGGCTGCCGCCGTCCAGCGCCAATTCGACGTGCCTGGCCCGCAATTCGTCGCCCACCACAAGGTCGCCGCGTTTGATCTGGAAGCGCCGGGCGCCGAACACGCCGCCTTCGGTCAGGCGCGCATTCAGGCCGGCAAAGTCGGCCACGGTCTGGGCCCGCACCACGGCTTCGGCGCTGTCGTACGGCACCAGCGTGCCGCCTGCGTCGTACATGCCGGAGGCCGAGCCGCGGAACGCGCCGCCCAGATCCACCCGGCCGCCGGCATCGCCCAGCGCAATGGCCTGGATGCGGCCGGCGCGGTTGTTGCGCGCCGACACGTCGATCAGCGCGCCTTGCGCCTGCGTGACATTGCCCGCCATGCTCTGGAGTTCCACGTCGCCGCCCCAGCTGTAGCGCAACGCGTCCAGCAAACGCACCTCGCGGCCCGACAGGTCGATCCGGGAGTCCGCGCCCAACACGATATCGCCGTCAGCCTTGACCGAGAGCTTGCCGGAAGGCAGCACCACTGCCGTATCCAGCAGGACGCTGCGGCCGGCCAGGCTCATGCTGGCGCCCAGCGCATTGCGCGCGGCGGGAGCCGCGCCCGTGCCGGCGATGGTCATCAAGCCGCCGGCCTTGATCGCCATGACCGAACCGGCCTCGCCGGTCAGAAGCGGCGTGCGGATAAGCAGGTCGCCGCCCCGATAGCGCCAGCCGTGTTCCGCGGTGTAGCCGTCCTGCCCGTGATAGACGGACAGGGTGCCACGGGCCCTGCCGGAGACCATCTGCGCCGCGTCCAGGGACACGGACGAAAAGCCCAGCATCAGGCGTTCGGCCGGCACCAGGGCATTCGGCAGCTGGAACGGAGAGGACTCCAGCCGGATCACGTCCGCCACGACGTTCAGGTTGCCGTGTCCAAGGCTATCCAATATCGCGCCGCCCGGGGCCTGCGGTTTCGCGGCGCCGGCGCCGCGA
>NZ_JABBJN010000011.1 GCF_012928505.1 Achromobacter sp. Bel
GGTCGGCGCCAAGCTGGCCGTCGCGGAGCCGGGCGAACACCGCGACCCGCAGGCGCTGGCGGCGCGGATCGCCGCGCATGGCGTCACGGTCTTGCACTTCGTGCCCTCGATGCTGTCGGCCTTCCTGGCCGGCGGCGTGTCGCAGGATCAAGTGCCCACGCTGCGCCGCATCGTTTGCAGCGGTGAAGCCCTTCCGGGCGAGCTGCGCGACCGCTGCTTCGCCGCCTTGCCCGGCGTGGCCTTGAACAACCTGTACGGCCCGACCGAGGCGGCGATCGACGTCACCTTCCACGACTGCGTCGCAGGCGAAACGGGCGCCGTTCCCATCGGTGCGCCCATCATCGGCACGCAAGTTTATGTGCTGGATGCGGACCTGAACCTGGCCCCGCCGGGGGTAGCGGGCGAGCTGTACCTGGGTGGCGCCGGGCTGGCGCGCGGCTACCTGTCGCGCCCGGGCTTGACGGCCGAGCGCTTCGTGGCCAACCCCTTCGGCGAAGGCCGTCTGTACCGCACGGGCGACCGCGTGCGCTGGACCGACGCTGGCGAACTGGACTATATGGGGCGCCTGGACTTCCAGGTGAAGATCCGGGGACTGCGGATCGAACTGGGGGAAATCGAATCCAGGTTGCTCGGCCAGCAGGGGGTGCGCGAAACCGTGGTGGTCGCCGTCGACGGCCCCGGCGGCGGACAACGTCTGGTGGCCTACGTGGCGCCCGCAGCCAATGTCGACACCGAGGCGTTGCGCACCGCGCTTGCCCGGGAACTGCCGGACTACATGGTGCCTTCCCGGATCATCGCGCTGGACGCGCTGCCGCTCAGCGCCAACGGCAAGATCGACCGCAAGGCCTTGCCGGCTCCGGTATTCGACGATCACCCTGACGCCGCGCCGCCCGAGGGCCCGACCGAAGCCGCCATCGCCGCCATCTGGGCTGATGTCCTGGGCGTCGCCACGGTCGGCCGCGACGCGAACTTCTTCGAACTGGGCGGGGACTCCATTCTTAGCCTGCAGATCGTGGCGCGCATCCGCCAGGAAGGGTGGAGCATCAACCCGCGCGACGTCTTCGAACATCAGACCGTGGCGCGGTTGGCCGGGGTGGCTGTGCTGACAGGGGTAGACGACGGCGCGGCGGTCGACGCCCCACAAGGCAAGCTGTCCGATTATCTGGACGACGACGGATTGGCGCGTTGCGGTGTGGACGCCGCCACCCTGGAAGACGTGTATCCGGTGTCGCCGGTGCAGGAGGGCATGATCTTTCACTCTCTGGAGTCGCCGGGCAGCGGCCTGTACGTCAACCAGTTGTCCGTGCCGGTAGACCATATCGATGTGGCGCGCTTTGCGCAGGCATGGCGGGTGCTGGTGGCGCGCCATCCCGTCCTGCGCACCGGCATCCTGTGGCAGGGCGGTCTGGCTCGCCCCCTGCAACTGGTCTACCGGGAAGTCGAGGCCGTCGTGCCCGTGATGGACTGGCGGGGGCAGGACGCAAGCGATGCGCGCATCGCGGCCTTTGCCCAGGCCGAACTGACACGCGATTTCGACTATGCGCGTGCGCCGCTGGCCCGCGTTTGCCTGCTGCGCCTGGACGACGACCGCTATCAACTCGTCTGGACCCAGCACCACGCCTTGATGGACGGCTGGAGCGAATCCCGCCTGATGGGCGAGTGGCTGCGCGCGTATGCGGGGCAGACGCTGCCCGCCACAGGGCCTGGCTACGGCGCGTATGTGCGGTGGCTGGCGCGCCAGGACGCCGGGCGCGGCGAGGCCTGGTGGCGCAACCTGCTGGCCGGGCTGGACGGCCCCTCCTTGCTGGCGGCGGCCGGCCGGCCCACCGGGCAATCCGGCTACGCAAAACGCTACACCCGCCTGGATGCGGCGGCGACGGCCCGGCTGGCGGCCTTCGCGCGGCGTCAACGGGTCACGCTCAATACGCTGGTGCAGGCCGCCTGGGCCTTGGTGCTGCAACGCTACACCCGCAAGGACACGGTGGCCTTCGGCTCCACGGTCGCGGGCCGCCCGCACGGCCTGCCCGGCGTGGAACGCATCATGGGGCTCTTCATCAACACGATTCCGGTGCCGGTCGCGCACCGCCCCGAGCAATCCGTGGGCGAGTATCTGCGCAACCTGCAAGCCCTGAACCTGGACTTGCGCGAACACGAGCACACGCCGCTTGCAGACATCCAGCGCTGGGCCGGGTCCGCGGGCAGATCGTTGTTCGACAGCATCATCGTCTTCGAAAACCATCCGGTCGATGCGGTCCTGCGCGGCGATGAACGTTACGGCCTGGACTTCGGCGATGCCGACCGCCAAGGCCTCACGGGCTATGCGATGGACTTGCAGGTCATGTGCGGCGAAACGCTGCAGATCGAATATTGCTACGGTTGCGACGCCTTTGACGCCGGCTTCGTGGAGACCCTGCGCGACCACATGGAGCATGCCTTGTCGGCCATGGCCGACGACGCCTCGCGTCCGGTCGGCGATCTGCCCTGGGTGACACCGGCGCAGCGCGCCGAGATCTGGGCCTGGGGCGGCCACCGCCGGGGCGCATGGCCCCGCCAGGCGTCCCCGACCGTGCACGCCCGCATCACGGCGCATGCGCGGCGGCGTCCGGACGCGCCCGCCGTCATCATGGGCGCCCGCTGCCTGGACTACGGCACCCTGGACGCCGCGGCCAACCGGTTGGCCCACCGGCTGATCGCTCAAGGCGTCGGTCCGGAAACCCGCGTAGGTGTGCTGATGGAACGCACGCCGGAGGTCTTCGTGGCCCTGTTGGCCGTCTTGAAGGCTGGCGGCTGCTACGTGCCGATGGACCCCGCGTATCCCGCCGAACGGCTTGGGTACATGATGGCCGACAGCGGCATGGCGCTGCTGCTGTCCCAAACGCGGCCGTTGGCGCGCGACAGCGTGGCCGCCGCGCTGCCTGCCGGTTTGCCCGTGCTGACGCTGGACGGGTTGCCCGAGCCCACGGGGCCCGATCACGATCCGGCCGTGCCGTTGTCCAACGACAATCTGGCCTATCTGATCTACACGTCGGGCTCCACGGGCCGCCCCAAGGGCGTCTGCGTCACGCACGGGCCGCTCAGCATGCACTGCGCCGCGACGGGCCAGATTTACGGCATGGACGAGAACTGGCGCGAACTGATTTTCATGTCCTTGTCTTTCGACGGCGCGCACGAACGGTGGCTGACCTCGCTGATCACCGGCGCCAGCCTGGTGCTGCGCGACGACGAACTCTGGACGGCGGAACAGACACTGGGCGTGCTGGCCCGGCATCAGGTCACGCACGCGGCGTTCCCGCCTGCCTACCTGGGCCAGTTGGCCGAGGGCGCGGGATCCGAGGTGCCGCCCGTCAAACTCTACGTCTATGGCGGCGAGGCGATGCCGCGCGCCACCTACGACAAAGTGCGCCGGGCGTTGCGCCCGCAATGGCTGATCAACGGCTATGGCCCGACGGAAACGGTCGTCACGCCCATGATCTGGAAGTCGCGCGGAGACGAAAGCTTCGCGTGCGCCTATGCGCCCATCGGGCGGGTCGTGGGCGACCGCACGCTGTATGTGCTGGACGCCGACATGCAGGCCGTGCCGGTGGGGCATGTGGGCGAACTCTACATCGGCGGCTACGGATTGGCGCGCGGCTATCTGGGACGCCCCGGCCTGACCGCCGAACGCTTCGTGGCGGACCCGTTCGGCACGCCCGGCACGCGGCTGTACCGAAGCGGCGACCTGGTGCGCTGGATGCCCGACGGCAACATCGAGTACGTGGGCCGCGCCGACCATCAGGTCAAGTTGAGGGGGTTCCGGATCGAACTGGGCGAGATCGAGGCGCGGGTGCGCGAATGCCCCGGGGTGCTGGAGGCCGTGATCACCTTGCATCAGGGGCCGACTGGCGCGCAGTTGCTGGCCTATGTGGTGCCGCTGCCCGGCGTGGGTACGCAAGGCCTGGCCCGCCACGTGCGCGACTATGCCGCCGCGCATCTGCCGGAACACATGGTGCCCGGGCTCGTGGAGCTGCTGTCCGAACTGCCGGTGCTGCCCAGCGGCAAGCTGGACCGCGCGCGCCTGCCGGCGCCTGCCGCGCCGGCGGCCACGGCTTCCGCGTATGTGGCGCCGCGCGATGCACGCGAAATACGCCTGGCCCAGATCTGGGGGCAGGTGCTGCGCGTGGAAAATGTGGGAATCACCGACAACTTCTTTGAACTCGGCGGCGACTCCATCTTGAGCCTGCAACTGGTGTCGAAGGTCCGGCAGGCCAACCTGGGGCTAAGCTTCAAGTTGCGCGACCTGATGCGCCACCAGACGATCGAAGCGCTGTTGGCGCATCTGGACGAAGCCGCGCCCGCCGCACCCGCCGCGCCCGCGATACCGGGCACGCTTGCGATGTCTTCGTCTGGCGCGGTTCCGTCAGCAACGTCTTCGCAAGCGCCAAGCGCGCCGTGCACGCCCATCCAGGCCTGGTTCTTCGAAAGCGACATTCCGTCGCCGCACCATTACAACCAGTCCGTCCTGCTGACGCCCCGCGCGGCACTGGATCCGGCTCTGCTGCAGGCGGCGGCCCAGGCCGTGCAGGCGCAGCATCCCGCCCTGCGCACGCGGTTCTTGCGCGCAACCGGCGGCGACTGGTCGCAGGTGGCCGATCCGCTGGGCGTGCCGGTGGCCCCGGTCAGCGTCACGGACGTGGCCGATGCCGACGGCTTGCGCGAGCAGGCCACGCACGTGCAGCGCAGCCTGCGCTTTGACGGCGATGGCCCCATCTGGCGGTTGGCGCTGTTCCGCCTGCCGGATGGGCAGCAACGGTTGCTGGCGGTGGTGCACCACCTGGTGGTTGACGGGTATTCCTGGCGGGTGCTGCTGGAAGACCTGCAGACCGCCTATCGTCAGCTGGACCAGGGCCTGCCCGTGGCGCTGCCGCCGGCAAGCGCGCCATTCGCGGATTGGGCGCACCAACTGCACCGCACCGTCGCGACGGACGAGATCGTCGATCAGGCGGATTACTGGGCCGCGCAGGTCGCCGGCGCTTGCGGCATCCCGCGCGACCATGCCGATGTGGACACGCCTCGCGGCGCGGACGTACAGGGCATCGACATCGCGCTGGACGCGGACGACACCCGCGCCTTGCTGCGCGCTGCCCAGGGCGTCTATGACGCGGCGATCGACGACCTGCTGCTGACGGCGCTTGGCCGGTGCCTGTCGGATTGGGCGGGCGGCGACGTGCTGGTGGACATGGAGGGCCACGGGCGCGAGGGCGATGCGGCCGATATCGATCTGAGCCGCAGCGTGGGTTGGTACACCACGGTGTATCCGGTGCGCCTGTCGGGCGCAGGCCTGCCGTTGCGCCAGGCGGTGGCAGCCACCCGCGATGCCCTGCGCGCCGTGCCCGGCAAGGGCGTGGGCTTCGGCGTGCTCAAGTACCTGGGCACGGCCGGGCAGCAGGCCCGCCTGCGCCAGGGCGCCGCGCGCGTCACGTTCAACTATATGGGCCAGTTCGACCAGGGCTTCGATGCCGACGCGCTGTACGCGCCGGCCGACGAGCATGGCGGCGCGGAGAAGGACGCGGCCGCGCCGCTTGCCAACTGGCTGGAAGTGGTGGGCCGGGTCTATGGCGGCGAACTGTCGTTCAGCTGGCGCTTCAGCCGCCGCATGTACCAGGCGGAAACCATCGAACGACTGGCCACCGGCTTGCGCCGCGAACTGCTGGCCCTCTTGAGCGAGGACGCGACTCGGCTGCCCGCAACGCAAGCGTCCGCAGCCGAGCCGTCCGCACCGCGCCAGACGGCCGCCACGCTGTAAGGCGCGCCACGCCCAGGCGAAAAAAAACCTCCCCGGCGTTCAGGCACGCCGGAGAGGGAAACGCAGCTTCTTTCGAAGTGCCGGCTTTGATGAATGCCGCGCCGGCGCCAACGCGCCTTAGAAGTCGATCGACGCCGACAGCATCACCGACCGCGGCGAACCCAGGCGCAGATAGCCTTCGGATGCCGAGGACCAGTAATCCTTGCCAAACACATTGTTGACCGCCGCGCGCAGCGTGACCGGGTGGTCGAAGGCGCGGGTGGCGTAGCGCATGCCGATGTCCCAGCGCGTCCAGCCCGGAATGCGGCGGGTGTTTTCCAGATTCTGGTATTGCCAGCTGGTCGACAGCGCGCGAGCGGTCAAGGTCAGGCCCGGCGCGAACGATGGATCCCATTCCATGCCGACGTTGGCCATCCAGCGCGGCACGCCGACGGCGCTGTTGCCTTCGGTGGCCGGGCTGGCGGTGCGGGTCATCTTGGGTTGGATGTAGGTGATGCCGCCCAGCAGGCGCACGCCGCGCGCAAGCTCGCCGAACGCATTCAGCTCCACGCCGCGGTTGCGTTGTTCGCCGCTCATCTCATAGCGGGTCACGCCGTCGCTGACCGTCGTCAGGCCGGAAGGCTGCTTGATCTGGAACAGGCCGAGCGTGGTCGTGACCGACCCGAAATCGACCTTCACGCCGGCTTCGACCTGTTTGGTCTTGATCGGCGCGAAAATCTCGCCGGCGTTGGACGTGCCAGCCGGGGCGATGGGGCCCGCCGTCAGGCCTTCGATGTAGTTCGCGTAGAACGACACGTCGTTCCACGGCTTGACCACCAGCCCGACGGCCGGCGTCACGGCCGACTTATCGTAGTGGGAGGTTTCCTGGCCGGTGGTATAGCTGTAGTTGGTGGACTTCACCGTCTGGTAGCGCACGCCGGCGGTCAACTGGACCCGGTCATCGGCGAACGACAGCGTGTCGGCCAGCGCGATCGTCGGCAGCTTCAGCAGCGAGGTGCGGGGCGGCGAACTCGAGAGGCCGTCGGTGGACGGCTTGGGGATCTCGGCAGGGTCGTACAGGTTCGACGGCGACAGGCCGAAGATGTAGTAATCGTAATAGCCGGCGCGCTGTTCGAAGGTCGAATAGCTCAGGCTGACTTCATGCTTGACCGATCCTGTGTTGAACTTGCCGCGCGCGCCCCAAACGCTGGAGACGTTCTGCTCCCAACTGGGCCAGTAGTACGGGCGCATCAGCAGTTCGCCCTCCGAGCCGACCACGATGGGGTCGGCGTACAGATAGCGGTTGTTGCTGCGCCGGTAGCCTATGCCGCCGAAGACGGTCAGCTGCGGGGTGATGTCGTACTCGGCGTGCAGCACGCCGTAGTTGTCGCGCGACTTGGAATAGCCCCAATCGGGCGAATAGCCCTTGGAGGCGTCCGGGGCGCGCGGCACCGGCAGGTTGTCGCCGAAGATCAGCACGCCGGAATCGCCGGGCGCGTCGATGTTGTTGGTCTGGTGGCCCGCGTCCAGCGAGACGCGCAGCTTGTCGCTGCGGTAGTCCAGCCCGATGACGGCCGTGCCCATCTGGTTGGACTGGTTCTGCACGGCGGTATCGCCGTCGCGGTATGAACCGTTGAATCGGATGCCGAACTCGTTGTTCTCGCCGAAGCGCCGGCCCATGTCGACCATGCCGCCGAAGCGGGAATCGGACTGGTAGGTCGCGGTCAGGCGGGTCAGCGGCTCGTCCCCCGCGCGCTTGGGCACGACGTTGATGCCGCCGCCGACGCTGCCCCGCGGGCTCATGCCGTTCAGGAGGGCGGTGGGGCCCTTGAGCACCTCGACGCGTTCCACGCCGTCCATCGCGATCGTGCGCAGCGGCAGCATGCCGTACAGCCCGTTGAAGGACACGTCCTGGTTGCGCACGGGGAACCCGCGGATCTGGAATTCGTCGCCCGTGCCGGCGACGGAACCCTGGCCGTCGTTCACGGTGCGCACTGAGGAATCGTTGGCCAGCACGTCGGCGATGGTGTTGGCTTGCTGGTTCTGGATGAGTTCGGACGTGTAGCTGGCGATATTGAAGGGCGTGTCCATCACGTCGCGTTCGCCCAGCATGCCGACCCGGCCGCCTCGGGCGACCTGGCCGCCCGCGTAGGGCTCGGACAACTGCGAGCGGCCCGTCACCAGGACTGGCGCCAGCGTGGTCACCGCCGGCCCCGATTCCGGCGCCGTGACCGCGAAGCCGCCGCCGGGCGTGGCGGCACTGGCCAGCCCGGAACCCGCCAGCAGTCTCGACAGCGCGTCCTGGACCGTCATGCGGCCGGAAACGGCGGGCGCATTGTGCGAAGTGACCCGCGAGCCGCCCGCCATGATGGGGGTGTTGGTCTGCCGCGACAGCGCCGTCAGCGCCGTGTTCAGCGGCTGCGCGGCCAGGTTGATGCTGTAGAGCCGTTCGGTCTGGGCCTGGGCCTGGGCGCCGGTGGGCGTGGCGGCCAGCGGCAGGCCGAGCGCGCCCGCCAGCGCCAGGGCCAGCGCAGACCGGCGAATACCGGATTGGTGCATTTCAACTCCGTCTATCGAGAAAATCGTCGCCCCCATGGGCGGCCTATCGATACAGAAGACGGATGAGGCGCCGAAATGGATACACCTCTGGCGAAAATAATTTCAGCGCAGCCGCAATGCCACGTCGCCGTTGGCGCGGGTTTCGGCCCGCAGCGGCAGGATAGCTTCGAGCAGGGCCTGCACGCCGTCGGCGTCGGCGCTGCGGAATCGGCCGGTCAGGCGCAGGGCATTGACGGCCGGGCTGCCGGTGGTCAGCGGCCGGCTGCGGAAGGCGTTGATCGCGGGCAAGGCCTCATCCAGGCGCTGGTTGTCGAACCAGAGCCAACCGTTGCGCCAGGCCGCCACGCTTTCGGGGTCGATGCGGCGGACGGGCTCGACGTCGCCGCCGCGCCAACTGACGGCGGTGTTGGCACGCAGATCCAACGGGGGGCCGCCACGCTTGACCGTATACCAATGGGCGTCGTGCGGCGCGGGGTGGAAGCGGACGTGGCCTTCTTCTACGGCCAGCGATATGGTGTCGCCCCGGTCGCTGACGGTGAACACGGTGCCCACGACCTCGACCTCGCCGCCCCGGGTGCGGACCCGGAACGGGCGCGCGGTGTCGGGCGTCACGGTGAACAGCGCTTCGCCGTGGCTCAGTTCCACCACGCGTTCGTGCCGGTAGAGCCTGACGGTCAGACGCGTCCGCGCGCTGAGGTCGATCCGCGTTCCCAAACCGCCGCCCTGGGCGCGGTCAGGCACCTGGGCCTGCGCAAGCTGACCGGACCCGGTTTCGTAAGACGCCTGGTACAGGGGCTGGCGCCAGTACCAGCCCGCGCCAAGCAACGCCGTACAGGCGCCTGCCGCCCCCCAGCCCAGCAACGCCCGGCGGGACACGCCGCGGTCCGCGGTAAGGGGGATGTCCTGGTGGAAGTGTTCGCGCATTTCCGGTGCAACCACGCCCAGCAGTTTCCAGCGCCGCACGGCTTCGATGTAGGCGGCTTCGTGCTGGGGCGTGCGGGTGCGCCACGCCGCCAACCGCGAGGCGGCCTGGCGCGCGGCGCGCGCAGTTGCGATTTCCGAAGTGGCGATCAGGCTGAGGGCCTGATCGATGAGTCCCTCGTCGGGTACTTGCTGCATGATTGTCAGTTGCCGTCGTCCGTGACCAGATCGTACTCGGTTTGCGGACGGTCGCTGGCGCCAGCGGGGTCGGCGTCCAGGTGCAGGTTGCGCAGGGCGCGGGCGCAATCCAGCGTGCCGCGCACCAGGTGCTTGGCGACGGCGGCTTCCGTGATCCCCAGCTGTTGCGCGATTTCGGCACGGCTGTGGCCATAGGCGCGGAAAAGCAGGAACACCTGCATCCGCCGCGCCGGCAGGGACGCCAGCACCTCGGCCACCCGCTCGGCCATTTGCCGCTGCGACACGATCTGCTCGGATGACGGCGCCGTCTGGTCCGCCTCAAGCGGGGCATGTTCGGTCAGCCAGGTCTGGGCGACCTTGCGGCGGCGCGCTTCGTCGATGCAAAGATTGTGGGCGATGCGAAAGAGCAGGCCGCGCGACGACTCGACGCCGGGGCCGTTCTTGCGGGCCTCGTCCAGGCCGCTGGCGTAGGCGCGTTCAAAACTGGTCTGGGCGATGTCGGCGGCGTCGTCCGGATTGCGCAGATGGTAGCTCAGGTGCCGGTACAGATCCCGGTAGTGGCTGAGCAGGTCGTCGACGAACTCGCGCACTGCCGAGGCGGTGGCGGTCCGTTTGGCGGGACGGATCGGGGAGGGCGCTGACATTGGGGCAAAGAAAACGCCGCCCCGGCCAGCGGAGCGAAAGTAGGGGTCATATTCAAGAATGATTCCCATTATTATTTTTTACTCCGAGGCATGCAAGCAATCGTTTACCCTCACGGCCCGATCAGGACGGAATGCAGCGCGCGCGCCACATCCACGCGCACCTGCGCGGTATCCGGCGCAACATCCGCCAGGCGGGCGAAATCGTGGATCATGCCCGGATACACCCGCACGTCCACGGAAACGCCCGCTTCGCGCAGGCGGCGTGCATACGCCAGGCCTTCGTCATGCAAGGGGTCGTATTCGGGCAGCGCCACCAGCGCGGGGGCCAGACCGTGCAGATCGGCCGCCTCCAACGGCGCGAAACGCCAATCGTGGCGATCGGCGTCGTCCCGCAGGTAGTTGGCGAACATCCATCGCAGCGTGTCGCCTTCCAGCAGGTGCCCCTCGGCGTAGCGCCGGTGCGACCCGGAGTCCTGGCGGGCGCTGGTGCAGGGGTACAGCAGCACTTGCAGCAGCGGCTGCTGCTGGCCCGCGTCGCGGATCGCCAGGCACAAGGCCGTGGCCAGCGTTCCGCCCGCGCTGTCGCCGCCCACCGCGATGCGTGCGGCGTTTACGCCCAGCACCGGGGGGGCCTGCCCGCGCAACCAGGCATGGCTGTCGACGGCATCCTCGAACGCCGTGGGGAAGCGGTGTTCGGGCGCCAGCCGATAGGCCACCGCCAGCACTGCGCAGCCACTGCGCAGCGCCAGGTCTCGGCACAAGGCGTCATGGGAATCCAGGCCACCTACGCAGTAACCGCCGCCATGGAAATACAGCAGCACGGGGCGGACGCCGCCGGCGTGCCGGTAGAGCCGGGCGCCGATGCGCGCGCCGTCGCGCACCGGGATGTCCAGTTCCCGGACGTCGTCCAGTTCGACGGGGCTGCTGTCCAGCATCCGTGCGCTCTGGTCATAGTCCTGCCGCGCCTGGCGGGCACTCATTGCGTGCATGGGCGGGCGGCCCTGGTCGCGGCCCGCCTGGACCAGCTCAAGAAAGGCTTCGATGTCGGGATGCAGCGGCATGGGGGCTCAGTGGGGAAGGACGGCTTGAGTGGCCTGGGCCAGCGCGACCGCCAGGATGTCGCAGACCAGGTCAAGCTCGGCTGCGGTGATGATCAGCGGTGGCAGCAGGCGCAGCACGCTGCCGTGGCGTCCGCCCAGCTCCAGGATCAGGCCATGGCGCAGGCATGCCGCCTGCACCGCGCTGGCCAGCGCCGGCGCGGCAGGCGGATAGCCCAGGGCGTCGGTCCCGCCGTCGGGATCGACCAGCTCCACGCCCGCCATCAGGCCGCGTCCGCGGATGTCGCCGATGCACGGGAATTCTGCCTGCAACCCCGCCAGCCGCCGGCGCAGGTGCGCGCCCAGTTCGGCGGCGCGGTCGGCCAGGCCTTCCTCGCGGATCACGCGCAGCGTCGCCGAGCCCGCGGCCATGGCCAACTGGTTGCCTCGGAACGTGCCGGCGTGCGACCCCGGGCGCCATTGGTCAAGCTCGCCCCGGTAGATCACGACCGACATCGGCAGGCCCCCGCCGATCGCCTTGGACAGCACCAGCACGTCGGGCAGAACGCCCGCGTGCTCGAACGCGTACAGTTTGCCCGTGCGGCCCAGCCCGGTCTGGACTTCATCGATGATCAGCGGCGTGCCGGATGCGGTCGCCAGGTGGCGCAGGCCGCGCGTCCAGGCGTCCGGCGCGCACACCACGCCGCCTTCGCCCTGGATCAGTTCGGCCACGATGCCCGCGGGCGCGGGCACGCCGCTTTCCGGATCGTTCAGGACGGTGCGCAGATACTGCAGCCCCGCCTGGGCGCCGGCGTCTCCGCCCAGTCCGAACGGGCAGCGGTAGTCATAGGGGTAGGGCATGAACTGCACGTTGGACAGCGTGCCATGCAGCGCGGCCTTGGGGCCCAGGTTGCCCATCAGGTTGAGCGCGCCCTGGGTCATGCCGTGATAGGCCCCATGAAACGCCAACACCGTGCTGCGGCCCGTGCTGATGCGGGCCAGCTTCAGCGCGGCTTCGATCGCGTCCGCGCCGGTCGGGCCGCAGAACTGGATTTTGGCGTCGCGGGCAAAGTCGGCGGGCAGCGAATCGAACAGGTCCTGCACATAGCGGTCCTTGACCGGCGTGGTCAGGTCCAGCGTATGCAGCGGCAGGCCGTCGTCCAGCACCTGCTGGATCGCCGCGCGCACCGCCGGATGGTTGTGCCCCAGCGCCAGGGTGCCGGCGCCGGCCAGGCAGTCCAGGAACACGCGGCCGTCCACGTCTTCGACATACGCGCCCGCCGCGCGTCGCAGTGCCAGCGGAATGCGGCGGGGGTAGCTGCGCGCATTGGACTCCTGTTCGCTCTGGCGCTGCAGCAGCGCGTTGGACGTCAGGCTGTAGGGCTGGCTCAGGGCGTGGTGGCGCCGGGCCAGTTCGGTGGCGGATTCAAGCGAGGGCAGGGAAGAAACCGGTAGGCTGGACATGTCTGGGGCTCCGCGGAAGTCGGAAAAAGTCAGTGGGTGGCCAGCGCCGGCGCGCTGCGCGCCGCGTCGTGGCCCTGACGGGCAAGGGCGGCATCCAGCGCGCGGCTGATTTCCGCCGTGCGCACCGATGTGATCGACAGCAAGGTGTCGGACAGGCCGTGCGTGGGTTCGCAGCACCCTTGCAGGTAGATCGCCGGCAGGAACTCGGGGCCGGTACGGATGCGGTAGTTGCGGTCGACATCGAAGTCCCCCAGGTAGGCCGCCATCGGCGCCAGCAGACGCTGATGGGTGACGCGCTGATAGCCCGTCGCCAGCACGATGGCCTGATAGCAGGCGGTGTCGGCGACGCCGCGGTCCAGGTCTTCCAGCGTCAGGCAGATGCCCTGGTCGGTCGCCAGCACGCGTTTCACGTCATGCCGGCGCAGGAACCGGTGCTTGGGGTCGCCAGACACCTTCTGGCGGTAGAGCACTTCATAGATGGCCTGGATCAGGTCCAGGTCCGGCGCGGCGTAATTGGTGTTCATGAACTCCTGGATCAGCGCGGCGCGTTCGCGGTCGCCATGGCCATAGACATAGTCGGTGTATTCGGGGTTGAAGATCTCGTTGACAAAGGGGCTGTCGTCGGACGGCTTGATCGAGCGCGCCCGGGTGATCAGGTCCACCGAGGCCTGGCCGCGGTTGTGCAGGTCAAGGAAGATCTCGGCCGCGCTCTGGCCGGCGCCGATCACCGCGATCTTGTGCGCGCCGCCGTGTTCGCGGATGGCGTCCAGATAGCGGCTGCTGTGGAAGACGCGGGCATCGTCGCCGAACGGCAAGAAGGCGTCGGGCACGTTGGCGGTGCCTCCCACGCTGATCACCAGCGACAGCGTCCGGCGTTCCGTCACGCTGCCGTCGGCCGCGCGGGCGCGGACGCGCAACGCCTGCACGCGGCCTTGGTGGATTTCGGGCACCACTTCCAGCACCTCTTCGCCGTAGGCGCATTGGTCCGTGAAGTGGCCGGCCGCCCACGACAGGTAGTCGTTGAACTCGTGCCGGCTGGGAAAGAAGGTCTTCAGATTGATGAAATCCTGCAGCCGGTTCTTCTCGTGCAGGTAGTTCAGGAACGTATAGCGGCTGGACGGGTTGCGCGGGGTGGCCAGATCCTTCAGGAAGGAAATCTGCATGTGCGCGTGGTCCAGCAGCATGTGCGGGTGCCAGGCGAAGTCCGGCTGGCGTTCGATGAACAGGGCATCGACGTCGCGTCCCCCGGCCTGCGCCTGCTCTTCCAACGCGATCGCCAAGGCGACGTTCGACGGGCCGAATCCAATACCGATCAGGTCATAAGTGTGCATGATGAGTCCGAAGTGAGAATCAGGAAGCGGACGGGGCGGGCGCCTCGGGCGCGCGCAGCCAGGCCGCATCGTCGAAAAAACGTTCGCGCAGAAGCATGCCCAGCGCCGCCCGCTTGTGCGGAAAATCGAATTCCTTAAGAATCGCGTAGCCGCCTTTCAACAGGTTGCGACGCATCTTGTGGTTGTCGGCGCGCGGCTCGATCACCAGCCGCGTCGTGCGCGGATCGTCCAGGAACAGGTAATGCGCCACGCTGGGCTGCCAGGCAGTCACGAAGGGGCGGCCGCGGCAGCCCGCCTCGCCGATCAACACATGCCAGCCGCGGTCATAGTCGCGGGCGTCGTAGTACGGCGCGATGCGGTCTTCTTTGGCCCAGTACGCCTCGACGTAGCCGAACGCGCGGCCGTCCAGGCGCAATACCAGCGGGTCGACGCGGGGATCGGCCAGCAAGCCTTCGATATAGGCGCGCTGCTTGTCCAGGCTGCCTGTTTCCTGCCAGAAATGCGCCACCACCGGATCGTTCATCCAGCGGTGCAGGTCGGGCAGGTCCGATTGCAGGTCGAAGGCGGTCAAGGTGAGCGTCTTGCCCAGCCAGGGGATATGGCGCGCATAGACCTCGCCTTGCGGCCGTTTGGGCCGCGCTGGATGCCGCTTGCCATGGCTCATCGTCCAGCGTTCCGCGTAGGGCGGACGGGGTTGGGCCAGCCACGGCTCGGGCTGTTGCAGCAAACCCGTGCGCAGGACGGTCGTGCGGCCGTCTTCGTCCACGGCCGCGCCCCGGGCCGCCAACGACGCGCACCAGTTGGCGGGCGCATCCAGCGCCAAGCGGCTGTCGCGGGGATGGAACACGAACGCCGCGGCCAGCGCCGCCCAGCCATCGTCGGCAATCGCCTGGCCGTCGCGCCAGTGCAAGGCCGGCATGTCCGCGCCGGCGCGCAATTCCCAACGGCTGTGGAGGTGGCCGTCGGCGCCGGTCACCGTCAGGGCGCCGGCGCGGTTCTCAACGCGCCAGTCGCGCCCGGCGATTCGCACGGCATGGGCCAGCGGCCCGTCTATCGGAGCATCCATGTGGGGCAGGCTCTTGTCTTTAAGCAGGTTCCGGCGCAGGGCGCGCCGAGGCAGTCGTGAAAGGACCATGGGCGAAGGCGTCCGCCTTGGGTCTTCCCCTAACTGACGAATCACGTCGGCGCATGTTTAGGGCAGGGGTGAAATTTCTTTCACCCTCGTCGCTACGCGCGGCGCGGACTGCCGGGCCAAGGGGCAGGCCATGCACTGGGTCTGGCCCGGCAGCAGGTAATACAGGCAACACTCCCGGTACACCGGCCCCTGCGCGTGGGCGGGCGGCGTGCGCACCGGCAGGCACAAGGGGTTGTCGCGGCCATCCCGTGCCCAGGACGCGGTCTGCAACAGATGGCGCCGGTCTGCGGCGACGTCGCAGCCCATGGCGTGCAGGGCGTCGAACAAGGCTTCCAGATACCGCACGGCGCCCGCCCAGACGACCTTGCGGGGAAGGCGGCTGGCCGCATGGATGCCGTCGGCCAGCGGCCGCAGGTGTTCCCAGACCAGTGCGCCGTAGCGCTCCCAGGTATCGGCGTCCGGCCGGTCCCGCCCCAAGTCCGCGACGGTGAAGGCCACGGGCGCGTTAACGCCATCCAGTGCCAACCGCATCGTTGCCGCCGCGCAGGGCAGCACGCGTCTTGCCCCGCTGGCGGCGGCGACGGCAGGCGCCAGCAAGGCCCACAGGTAATGCAGCGACCAGGCCGAGGCCGCGGCGCGCGCATCGGCGCCGGGCCATTGCCGTGCGCGGTAGTGCTCCAGTGTCTGGCGCAGGCGGCCCGGGTCATCCAGCAGCGCGCGCGCGGCCGGGCCGCCTGCGGGGCCAAGCCGCAACGATTCTCCATGGCTGCGCCATTCCCCGGGAAAGTAGGGCGCCAGAAAAGGGATCATGGCATCGCCACGCGCCACCGGAGGGGCGGGGCGGCCTCCGCGCAAAAGACAGTCGACATGACCCATAGACGAACCAGGCCGCAGGAATTTCAGTCTTGGGGGTGGGCCCGCGACGGATGCCCGCAAGCATGCGAACTAAATTTTCCGCGCGCTGCTTCGTCTATTGCTCATACCGATACTTGTCATCGAGGTGCCTGTGCTGTCGTATCTGATTGCCCAGTCGCGCGCGCTGTTTACGGCCGCGACGCTAACCAGCGTCGTGTCCGGCGCTTGCGGCGTGTTGCTCATCGCCCAGATCAATCTGGCGCTGACCGCCGACGCGGCCCAACGGGCGGGGCACTGGCGCATCTTCGCGGGGGTGGCGGTTTTGTCGTTGCTGGCGAACATGGTGTCGGCCGTGCTGTTCGAAAGGCTCAGCCAGCGCGCCCACGCGGCGCTGCGCGGCTATGTGTCCAACCGGGTGCTGGAGGCGGATTTCCGCGGACTCGAACAAACCGGGGCCGCGCGCATCCAGTCGGCGCTGTCCGAGCACAGCGCCAATGTGGCGCAATTCTTCGTCAGCCTGCCGGCCATCCTGACCAACGCCGTCGTGGTGACGGGCTGCCTGGTGTACATGGCCATGCTGTCCTGGCAGGTCTTCCTGTTCGCCCTGGGCGCGATCGGCTTGGGATCACTGGGCTACCACTTCGCCCACTTGCGGGCGATCAAGCACCTGAACCTGGCCGCCGGCGAACAGGACCGGCTCTTCGGCCATTTCCGCGCGCTGACCGACGGCGCCAAGGAATTGCGGCTGAACCGGAGCAAGCGCGACGCCTTTGCCGACCAGGTCCTGGGGCAGGCGATCGAGACCGTGCGGCGCGAGCGCGCGCTGGGCATGTCGATCTTCGTCACCGCTTCGTCGTGGGGAAATTTCCTGATCTACGCCTTCATCGGGCTGGTGCTTTTCGCGCTGGTGGGCGACGCGGCCGACTCCACGCGGGTGATGACCGGCTTTGCGCTGATATTCGTCTATATGGTTGCGCCGCTGGAGGTGCTGCTGATGAACATCCCGCGCGCCAACCTGGCGCAAGTGTCGGCGCGGCAGATTCAGTCCATCGTCGACCAATTACCCGCATCGCCCGCCGCGCCGGTCCAGAAGGCGCCTGAGCCGCTGAGCGAGCTGGCTTTGCGCGGCGTGACGCATCGCTACTACCACGAGCAAAGCGACGACTTCTTCACGCTGGGCCCTATCGACCTGAGCTTTCGCGCAAGCGAAATCGTGTTCCTGGTGGGCGGCAACGGCAGCGGCAAGACCACGTTGGCCAAACTGCTGGTAGGGCTGTACGCGCCCGAAGGCGGCGCGGTCACGCTCAATGGCCGCCCGGTCCAGGATGCCGACCGCGACAACTACCGCCAGTACTTCACCGCCATCTTTTCCGACTTCCATTTGTTCGACCGCTTGCTGGAAACCGGCCGTGCGGACCTGGACAAAGAGGGCAACCGGCTGATCGAGCGGCTGCATTTGCAGCACAAGGTGCAGGTGCGCGACGGCGCCTTCACCACGCGCGCCTTGTCGCAAGGGCAGCGCAAGCGGCTGGCACTGGTGGTGGCGTATCTGGAGGACCGGCCGTTCCTGATCTTCGACGAATGGGCCGCTGACCAGGACCCCATCTTCAAGGACGTGTTCTATCGCGAAGTGCTGCCCGAACTGCGTGCGATGGGCAAGAGCGTGCTGGTGATCTCCCACGACGACCGCTATTTCCATCTGGCGGATCGTCTGCTGCATATGGAAAACGGCCGCTTGCGGCCATCCCCGGCATCCCACGCCGAGACGGCAGGCGAAGCGCTTGCCGATGCGCTGCCGGCCTGAGGGCCACGCGCGGCGCCACCCCGTCCGGCGTTCTGCCGGGCGGTGAAAGATGTAACTTTTTGCCCCGAATCTGTCTTGCGTCAAGCGCCGTCGTTACTCTAGGCTCCGTAATCGGAATGATAACCACTCCTATTTATATTCGTTTCATAAAGAGGTACGCTTCATGAATGTCGAACTCTTGAATCCGGATATCCATAGCACCTTCCTGGCGTACCGAACGAAGCTGCGCCAGGCGGCCTTGAAGATTCTGGGTTCGCGCGAGCAGGCAGAGGATGTGGTGCAAGAGGTCTATCTGAAAATCGTGGAAGCCACCAGCACGTTCAACGTGCGCCAGCCGGTCGCCTACCTGTACCAGACCGTGCGCAATCTATCGATCGATCACCATCGCCGGGCGCAGCTTGAATCGCACATCTTTTCGGAAGAGGACGGGGCGGAAGTCTCAAACGGCACGCACACGCCGGAGCGTATCGCCATCGCCCGGCAAAACCTGCGCCAGATTGTCGCCACGCTGGACCTGCTGCCCGAACGGACGCGCATCGCGTTCGAACTCTATCACTTGTCGGGCCACACGCAGCGGGATATCGCCGCCAAGCTGGGCGTATCGACCACGCTCGTCAACTTCATGCTGCGCGACGCCGGCCAGGCGCTGGAAGAATGCCGTGCGCAGATGCTGCGCGACGATTGAGCTTTAAACAGGCCGCCCACAAGACAGGGGCGGCAATTCAGCCGGTCGAGGGGCCGGCCTTCCATGCGTGGCTGAAAAACGAGATCGACGTCTGGCACGGCGTCATCGCCAGATCCGGCATCTCCCTGAACTGACCTGTTGATCCGATCGGGCGGCTGCCACGGGGTTGAACCGATCATGCCGCCGCGGCGCCAGCCCCTCCGGGCTACGCGCTGTGGTCGGCCAATAGCGGTTGCGCCGACAGGGCGCCCCGTAGCGAATCCAGCAGGACGCGCTTGTTTTCCCGGCTGCGATAGGCGTGTTCGCGCATCAGGTTTTCAGCGCGGACGGCCTCGCGCCGCGCGATGGCGCGCAACAGGTCTTCGTGATCCGCCTGCGCCCGTAGGACAAAGGGCGTCTCCAGCAGTGACGGGGTGGACGGCAGCGTCAGCGCGGCGGGGCCGGCCAGCGGCGTCTTGTTGTTGTGCTCCAGCGCCGACAGCAGAGCCCGGTTGCCGGCGGCTTCGCACAGGATCTCGTGGAAACGGCGGTTGATCTGGCCCCATGCCCGCGCATCCACGGTGGTGTTCGGGTCGCGGCGGGCCGGCGCCAGCAGGCTGCGGCCTTCTTCCACGGCTTGCGACAGTTGTTCAAGCACTTCTTTCGACGCGCCGCGCTCGGCCAGCAGGCGCGCGGCCATGCCTTCCAGCACGCCGCGCACATCCACGGCGTCGCCAATTTCGTCGACGGTGAACGACCGCACGCGGAAGCCCCGGGACGGCAAGCGTTCCAGCAAGCCTTCTTTTTCCAGCTCGGTCAGGGCGATCCGCAATGGCGTGCGCGAGACGCCGAGGCGGGCGGAAAACTGCAACTCCACGATCCGTTCGCCAGGCTGCAGGGCGCCGGAAAGCACCATGTCCCGGAGTTCGGAAATAACTTTGTCGATCTGAGCGGCCATAGCGAAGCGTCGGCGGAATAGGGACGGTAGGGCCTCCAGTGTACCTACAAAATTGCATGCAATAGCGCACAAAAAACCTGTCCAGGTCTTGCGATTCATCAAAATTGCATGCAATAATTCGGAAAAACGGCGCTTGAAGCAGTTTCTGCCTGCAAATTGCATGCAAAGAAAACAACCGCTGCATGCCGAACGGATAGGTACAGGAGACAACATGAAGCTGATCAGCTTCGAGCAAGCAGGCCGCAACGCCTGGGGCGTGGTGCGCGGCACCGAGGTGGTGGTCCTGACGCAGGTCTGGCCCGACCTGGTCGCCGCGCTGGAGGCGGGCACGGACCAGATCGCCCTGGCGGCACAGGCTGACGGCATGCCGTGCAAGCCCTTGGCCGGCTTGCGGCTGCTGCCGCCGGTGCCCGCGCCCCGGAAAATCCTGTGCGTCGGCTTGAACTATGGCCGGCACGTGGCCGAGGCCGGGCGGGAGCTGCCCGCCCATCCCTCGATGTTCGCCCGCTTTGCGGACAGTTTCGTCGGGCACGGCGAGCCCGTGTGGAAGCCCCGCCTGTCCGACAAGTTCGATTACGAGGGCGAGCTGGCGGTAGTCATCGGACGGGCTGGCCGCCACATCGCGGCGCGCGACGCCTTGTCGCATGTGGCGGGCTACACGTGCATGGCCGAAAACTCGGTGCGCGACTTCCAGAAGCACAACGCCCAGGTCACGCCGGGCAAGAACTTCGAACGCAGCGGAGCGATCGGGCCATGGCTGGTCACCGCCGACGAGATCGGCGACCCGGCGCGCCTTCAGGTCATTTCGCGCCTGAATGGCGCCGTCATGCAGCAGGGCGACGTGTCCGACCTGATCTTTCCGATTCCCGAACTCATCGCATACATCAGCGCTTTTACGCCGCTGTCGCCGGGCGACGTTATCGCCACGGGCACGCCCGAGGGCGTGGGGTCCAGCCGCAAGCCACCACGCTTCCTGGCGGCGGGGGACACGCTGGAAGTGGACATTCCCGGCATCGGGACGCTGGCCAACACGGTGGCGGACGAACCCGCCCAGGCACAAGGAGACGCGCATGACTGATGCGCTGCGGTATCTGACGGAACGGGACGTGGTCTCGGTGCTGGACATCCATCGCGCGATCGACGCGCTGCACGCCATGCTGGTCGCGCAAGGCAAGGAGCAGGCGCGCAACCTGCCCAAGGCGTTGGCCACGTGGGGCGACGGCAGCTCGATGCATGCCTTGGGCTCGGTGCAGACCGGGGCGGGCGGATATGCGGGCTTCAAGACCTGGGTCCATACCAAGGCCGGGGGTGGGTCGTTATTCAGCCTGTTCGACGCCGGCACCGGCTTTCTGCGCGCCATCATCGAAGCGCGCGCGCTGGGCATGCTGCGCACGGCGGCGATCAGCGGCGTGGCGACGCGAGCCCTGGCGCCGGAAGACGCGGCGCACGCCGCACTGATCGGCACCGGACCGCAGGCCGTCACGCAGTTGGCAGCCTTGGCCGCGGTGCGGCCTTTGCGGCGCGTCCGCGTCTACAGCCCGACGCCCGAAAAACGCAACGCCTTCGTCGCCAGCGTGGCGGGCAAATACGCGTTCGACATTGAAGCGTCGCCCAACCTGGAACATGCGCTGGCGGGGGCCGAGATCGTGACACTGATCACGCGCGCCGTCGATCCGTTCGTGGACGCCGCCATGCTGGCCGATTGCCGCCACTTGAACGCGGTGGGGGCGATTCTGCCCGCCAAGGCGGAATTCGCGCAGGACGTCTTCGACCTGGCCAGCATGGTGGTGGTGGACGACCTGGAGAACGCCCGCCGGGGCTCGCGCGAACTGCGTGAGCACTATGGCGCAGACGGCGGGCCTTGGCAGGGCGTATCCGTGCTGAGCGGCCTGCTGGCCGCCGGGCAAGCCCGGCCGGCGGATGCGCGCCTGACGATCTTCAAGGGCATGGGTATGGGCCTGTCCGACCTGGCGATGGCGCGCGTGGTGTACGAGCAGGCCCGAGACCAGGGACTGGGTGTGGCACTGCCGCCGCAAACCCGGGAAAACCTGCTGCTTGCGCAGCCCTGAACCGAATCCAATCAACGAGACAGCCGGCCGCCGCGCCGGCGGCAACAGGAGACAAGCATGTTCGTCGACGTCAGCGGGGCCAGCCCCCGCGAACAGAACAAATGGCCGTCGATCGTGATCCCGAAAGAGAGCATCGATCTGGAAATCGCCCGGCTGATCGACGCGCCCCGGCCCGACAACGGCCGCCGCGCCTCACTGATTGTCCACCCCGAGGCGACCGCACCCGGCCTGGGCCTGGCCCCCGGCACGGACGTGACCATCAACGTGGTGAATCCCGGCGAATGCACGTTCAATCTGCGCAAGAACTCCAACATGCTGGAGATCTGTATCAGCGGCGAGGGCGTGGCCACCGTAGCGGGCCGCGATATTCGCGTCGGCCACTGGGACGTCTGGAACACGCCGGCCATGCAAGTGCATGCCTACCGCAACGACGGCAAGACGCCCTGGGTGCGGCTGTCGTACTCCAATGCGCCGTTGCTGGAAAAACTGGAAATCCATTACGTCGAGGAGTTCGAGGGCGATGTCCCGCCGGTGGACGCCAACACGAAGCCCGTGCCGGCCCGCAGCGCGGACGGCCCGCGGTCGCGCGACCTGGCGCTGCGCGAGCAGATCACGCCCGACGGCGCCTGGCTCATGGGTTACGAATGGCTGATCGATATCGACGTGCTGGAATCCAAGGCGCTGCACTGGCCCTGGGCGGACGTGTCCCGCTACCTGCCCACGGTCGAAGACATGGCGCGCGGCTACAACGGCCGCCGGCTTTTCGTGCTGTACAACCCGGCCACCGAACGCCGCATCGGCACCACGCACAGCTTCTTCGCGACCATATCCTCGTCGCCGCCGGACAACCACCATGTGCCGCATCGCCACAGCTCGTCCGCCATCAATTACTACCTGCGGGGCAATGGCTACAGCAAGGTCAGCGGCACGCGCCTGGATTGGAAGGCCGGCGACCTGATCCTGTCGGCGCCGGGCTGGGCCATGCATTCGCATCACTCGGGCACAGAGACTACCTCGGCGTTGACGGTGCAGGACCACCCGCTGCAGATCGCCATGGAATCGTTGATCTGGCAGGAACGCATGCAGGAGCCCATCCTGGCGCTGGGCAGCCAGAGCGGTTTTGAGAGCAACCGCGCGCAACTGGCCGCCGCGTCCTGAGCGGGCGCCTTCCCACGAATCGACTTCCGGAACCCCCATGACCCTGACTGATCACTCCGATGTGTCGTCGTTGCGTGCCCGCCTGCGGGACTTCTATGACGACTATGCCTATTGCCTGGACGAGAACCGGCTTGAAGAATGGCCCGATTTCTTCACCGAGGACTGCCACTACCGTGTGCTTTCCCGCGAAAACCACGACGCGGGCCTGCCGCTGGGCCTGATCTATTGCATGAATAAGAACATGCTGCGCGACCGTGTCACGGCGCTGCGCGAAACCACCATGTTCGAACCGCGCTCGCTGCGCCACTTCATCAGCGGGGTGCGCGTGATGGAGGTGCAGGGCGACCACATCGTGGCGCAGGCCAACTTCGCCGTCATGGAGTCGCTGTCCGACCGGGAGCCCACCTTGAACATGGTGGGACGCTACCTGGATGTGCTGCACGCCGCGCCCGGCGGCCTGGCGCTTGCCCGCCGCGATTGCGTCTATGACAACTACCGCGTGCGCACGTCGTTGATCGTGCCCATTTGAATCCGCTGCTAGGAAAACGCCATGACCTGTTCCGACTCCACCGTGATGGACGCGCCCGCCGAGGCCGTCATCCATATCGAGCGCCGTTGGCCTGAAGAGGGCTATACGCGCATCCCCAACTGGGTCTACACCGATCCGGCCATTTTCCAGAAGGAAATGGACATCTTCTTCGCCGGGCAGACCTGGAACTACGTCGGCCTGGAATGCGAAGTGCCGCAGACGGGTTGCTACAAGCGCAACTGGATCGGCAACCGTCCGGTCGTCATGGTCCGCACCGAAACGGGCGACATCGCAGTGCTGGAAAACCGCTGCGCCCACCGCGGTGCGCAGATCTGCTGGCACAACACCGGCCGCGTGACGGACTTCACCTGCCCGTACCACCAGTGGAACTACGACCTGAACGGCAATCTGCAAGGCGTGCCGTTTCGCCGCGGCGCGATGGGGAAGGGCGGCATGCCGAAAGACTTCGACCCCAAGCAGAACGGCATCCGCAAGCTGCGCAGCGTGAACCGGGGCGGATCGATCTGGGCGACCTTCTCGGAAGACGGACCGGGTTTCGAGGACTACTGCGGACCCGAGGTGCTGGCCGAGATCGACCACATGCTTCCCGGCAAGCCGCTCAAGCTGCTGGGCTATAGCCGCCAGCTGATTCCCAGCAATTGGAAGATGTATCTGGAGAACCTGAAGGACCCGTACCACGCCACCTTGTTGCACACGTTCTACATCACGTTCGGCCTGTGGCGGGCGGATTCCAAGTCAGAGTGCATCCCGACGGGCGGTGGCGCGCACAGCGTCATGGTGTCGCACAACGAAGGCAAGAAAAAGACGGCGGCCACGACGGAAATGAGCCGCTTCCGCGACGACCTGGAACTGCTTGACCTGGAAACCGTGACACCGCGCGCGGAGTTCAACCGGGGCCGCGTGGGCGGCGCCTGGGTGTTCCCGGCGGCCCAGTTCGGCATCCAGGCCAATTCCCTGAAGACCCGCCACGTCATTCCGCGCAGTCCGACCGAACACGAACTGGTGTTCACCTATTACGGCTACGAAGACGACGACGAGGAAATGACCCGGCTGCGCCTGAAGCACGCCAATCTGCTGGGCCCTGCGGGGTTCGTGTCGATGGACGACAGCGAGATGCTGAACCAGGTGCAGATCGGCGTCACCGGCTATCCGGAGGCGCGCGGCATCGTCGAAATGGGCGGACGCGATACCGAGCCGGCCGACTACATGGTCACGGAAGTGCTGATCCGTTCCTTCTACGACTACTACCGCAAGGCAATGGGGCTGTAACCATGGAAACCTGGAAACCCGTCGCCCAGGTCGACGAGATCTCGTCCGACACCGGAACCTTGCGCGTCGTTCTCGACGGCGAGGCGGTCTGCCTGTACGACCTGCAAGGCGAAATCTGCGCTACCCAGGACCGCTGCCCGCATGGCAACGCCAGTCTGGCGGAGGGTTATGTGGAAGACGGCACGATCGAATGCCCACTGCATCAGGGCGTATTCGACATCCGCACCGGCAAGCCGCAATGCCCGCCCGTCACGACGGATCTGCGCCGTTACGCGGTGCGGGTCGAGGCGAACACCATCTACCTGAAGGCGGAGGCCGCGTGAGCGCGGGCGCCATCGTGATCGTGGGCGCCGGGCAGGCGGGCGGCTGGGCCGCCGCCACGCTGCGCGAGCGCGGCTATGCCGGCCGGGTGGTGCTGCTGGGGGACGAACCGCATGCGCCCTATGAACGGCCGCCCTTGAGCAAGGCCGTGCTGGGCGGGCAGGCGGCGCCCGAGAGCACGGAACTGTTCTCGGCCCAGCGGCTGGCCCAGCTGCAGATCGAATTCCAGCCGGGCGTGTCCGCGACGCGCCTGCGGTTGCCGGAATGCCGGGTGGACACGTCCGATGGCGGCTCGCTGGGCTACGACAAGCTGATCCTCTGCATGGGTGGCAGGCCGCTGGTGCCTGCGCTGCCTGGCGTCGACGGCCCCGGCGTGCATGTGCTGCGCACGCGGGACGATGCCATGCGCCTGCGCGCGGGCCTGGGACCCGGCAAACGCCTGATCATCGTCGGCGGCGGATGGATCGGGCTGGAAGTCGCGGCGACGGCGCGGCAGATGGGGGGAATGGTCACGGTGCTGGAGCAGGCGTCGCGGCTGTGCGCCCGTAGCGTGCAACCGGGTGTGTCCGCCCACCTGGCTGCGTTGCATGCCGCGCATGGCGTGGATATCCGGGTCAAGGCCGGATTGCGCGCCGTGGTGGCGCAGGCCGACGGCAAACCCGTGGCTGAACTGGTCGACGGCACCCGTATCGTCGCGGAGGCGGTGGTGCTTGGGGTGGGCTTGCAGGCTAACGATGCGCTGGCGCGCCAGGCGGGCATCGCCTGCGAACGCGGCGTGCTGGTGGACGAGTATTGCCGCACGTCGGCGCCGGACGTCTACGCCGCAGGCGACGTGGCGGTCTCCGTTCACGCCGCGGCCGGCGGCCGGGTCCGCCTGGAATCCTGGCAGAACGCACAAGACCAGGGCAGGGCGGCCGCCTTGTCGGCGCTGGGCGAGACGGCGGCATATGTACCGACCGGTGCCGTCTGGTCGGAGCAGTACGACGCCATGGTGCAGATCGTCGGCTTCCCGGCACTGGCGGCATGCGAAGTATTGCGGCCACAGTGCAATGGCCGGGAGCTGCTGTCCATGGCGCTGGATGACGGCGGCCGCCTCGTGGCGGCCGTGGCGGTGAACGCGGCGCGGGATCTCCGCCAGCTGCGCAAGTGGATCGCGCAAGGCGCGGTCCTGGACCCGGCGTTGTTGCAGCGGCCAGACGTGCCGCTGGCCAGCGCCCAGATCGGATGAGGACGCCTTTGGAACATTCAAACCACTCCGTGCAGGTCAAGGCTGCTTGCGTAGCGGTCGTCCTGGAGTTTTTCCATGCGCTGGACACCCGTCGCCACGAGGCCGCGGCGGCGCTGATGGCGCCGGACGGCGTCTGGGTGCGGCAAGGCAAGCGCCTGTGCGGGCCGCAAGACGTTCTGGCCGCGCTGAACGCCCGCGCGCCCGAGCGCACGACTTGCCATGTGGTCACCAACCTGCGCCTGACCGCGTGGGACGGTGCGCACGCCACCGTTGCCTATTTCCTGACCGCTTACGAGAGCGTGCCGCACGAGCAGGGTGGGGCGCCCAGGCTGGTCGCCATCCGGGACTGCCAGGACGCGTTGGTGGACACCGGCGTCGGTTGGCGCCTGGCCGACAAGCGTAGCCGGCGTCATCTGCCGCCCGAACCCCAACCTGAATAGAAGCCCGCTCTTCAAGAGGCGGGATAAGCAAGAAAGCCAAGGAGACAACATGGATACCCCCACCATCAAGGCGCTGGCGCGCAGGCTGGACGAAGCGGAACAGAGGCGGACCCAAGTGCGTCAGCTATCGCTGGACCATCCGGACATCACGATTGCCGATGCCTATGCGATCCAGCGCGAATGGGTTGCGCAGAAGATCGCGGCCGGCCGTCGGCTGGTCGGGCACAAGATCGGGCTGACGTCGCGCGCGATGCAGCTGTCCTCGCAGATCGACGAACCCGATTACGGCGCGTTGCTGGACGACATGCTGTTCGCCGACGGCGCCGAGATCCCGCGCGACCGCTTCATCGTGCCGCGCGTCGAGGTGGAACTGGCCTTCATCCTGGACCGGCGCCTGCAAGGGCCGGGTGTGACCTTGTTCGACGTGCTGGACGCCGTGCGCTACGTGATTCCCGCACTGGAGATCATCGATGCGAGGTCGCACCAGATCGATCCCGAGACCAAGCGGCCGCGCAAGGTATTCGACACTATCGCCGACAACGCGGCGAACGCCGGTGTGGTGATGGGAGGCCGGCCGGTGCGCGTGGGCGACATGGACTTGCGCTGGGTGGGCGCCATGATGTCGCGCAATGCGGTCATCGAGGAAACCGGATTGGCGGCGGGCGTGTTGAACCATCCGGCCAACGGCGTGGTGTGGTTGGCCAACAAGCTGGCCGAACACGACGTCACGCTTGAAGCCGGCCAGATCATCCTGAGCGGATCGTTCACGCGGCCCGTCTTTGCCCAGGCAGGCGACACCTTCCATGTGGATTACGGTCCGCTGGGTTCGGTGAGCTGCCGCTTCGTGTAATGCAACCGCCAGGAGACGCCTGACCCGTTCGAATCCAACCACGCGCCCGACATACCTACAACGCAGCGGACGCGCGTTTATGCATCCCTCAGGAGACAACCCATGAACCCCTCGAAGACTCTCATCCACTTGGCGGCAGCGGCCTGTGTGTCGCTGACAACAGGCGCCGCGCTTGCGCAGCAGGCCGACTGGCCCGCGCACGCCATCACACTGGTCGTGCCCTTTGCCGCCGGCGGCGGCGGCGACACGCTGGCCCGCCTGGTGGCCGAACCGCTGTCGCGCGAACTGGGCCAATCCATCATCGTGGAAAATCGGCCGGGCGCGGGCGGCAACATCGGCGCTTCCATCGCCGCGCGCGCCAAACCCGATGGATACACGCTGTCCTACGGCACCAACGGCACGCAGGCCATCAACCACTGGCTTTATAAGTCGCCCGGTTATGCGCCCGGCGACTTCGAGCCGATCTCGCGCTTTACCGTCATTGCCGCGGCGCTGGTGGTCAACGGCACGGACGACCGGTTCAAAACGCTGGCGCAGCTGCTTGACTATGCCAAGTCGCATCCCGGCGAACTGACCTGTGGGTCGGCTGGAAACGGCACCTCGTCGCACCTGGCCTGTGAACTCTTGAACCAGATGGCGGGTATCCGTGTCATGCACATTCCGTACAAGGGCGGCAGTGCGGCCATGACGGACCTGCTGGGCGGGCGCATTTCGTTCCTGATCGATGTGATGCCCAATGTATCGGGGCAGATCGCCGCCGGCAAGCTACGCGCGCTGGGCGTCACCACGCCCGAGCGGGTGGGATCGAACCCGGATGTTCCCACGATCAGCGAAGCCGGCGTGAAGGGCTACGAGTTCTTCGCCTGGGATGGCCTGTACGCGCCGAAGGGCACGCCCACGGCCGTGCTGGACAAGCTGAATGCCGCTGTGAACCAGGCATTGCAGCGTCCCGACGTCCGCAAGTCGCTGGAGTCGCGCGGCGCGGTGCCGTCGCCGACGACGCGTCAATCCTTGGCGGACTTCGGCGCCGAGGAATACACGCGGCTGGGCAAAGTGGTGAAGACGGCGGGCGCGGCGATCGACTGATCTCCCCGAAGGGACTTGCAACGCAAGCTGTCAGCGGCGGCCGCCCGCTGGGGTGGCCAGCCGGCCGGCCGCCGCCATTTGATAAGGGTGCTTACGTCCGGTTGCCGGCGGAGGCTGTCCGGTGCAGGTAATGTCTGCGTAGTTCTCCCGTGCCGCGCGGCAGTCCCTCGTGCAAGGAGTCCTGGCATCCAGAGATAAAGGCACCCATGCATTCTTCGTCGTCGTCATGCAAGACCGCCAACCGCCACAGTCATCCGTCTCATTGGCGGATGAGCTGGCTGCAAGAGCGCAAGCAGTTCGTCAAAGCCCTGTTGTCCAACCCCTCGGCCATCGGCGCCGTGTCGCCTTCCGGCCCGGCGCTGGCCGCGGCCATCACCGCCTCGGTGCCTGCCATGGCGGGCAAAGTCCTGGAATTGGGTTGCGGCACGGGCGTATTCACCCGCGAACTGCTGCGAAGGGGCGTCCATCCTTCCCGCCTGGTCCTGGTCGAGCAGGATTCAGGCATGAGCTCCAGCCTGCGGACGCAGTTTCCCGAAGCGGCCGTGCTGGAGGTGTCGGCGCAAGACCTGTCCCGCCATCTGCATCCGGAACTTGACGGTATCGACGCCGCAATCTGTGGCTTGCCGCTGCGCAACATGAGCGGGGCGCACCACCATCAATTGCTGACCGCCGTCTTCGAGGCCATGCGGCCTGGAGCGGCCATGCACTTCTTCACTTATGGCGTACGGTGCCCCATCTCCAGGCACGTGCTTGACGCCTGCGGGCTGTCGGCGCGCAGAGAGCGCTTCGTGCCGCTGAATCTGCCGCCCGCGTCTGTGTACAGCCTGAACCGGCGGTAGACGGCAGAAACCAGATTTGCGGACACGCTAGCCGCTAGCCGCGCGGCTTAATGTCACTCGCAACCCTGGACCGAAATCACTGTCTTTATTGCGCATCGCGAAAGTGATATTCAATCCATGCGTATGTGCGATGCGGCGCGCGATAGACACCCCCAGGCCGCTACCTGCCTCCTCATTTCCGGCGGCTCGCAGAAACCTGTCTCCCAGGCGAGGCAGCACTTCGGGTGAAACACCCGGTCCTTGATCATCGACCGTTATGAGCGAGGGTGAGAACGACAAACGCACCAGACCATGCCGCGGGCCATAACGGATCGCATTGTCCAGGATGTTCTTTAACATAATGATTAGGGCGTCTGTGTCTCCGGCCATCGGTATTGGCAGCTGACCCGGCGCCGGCCATTCGACGGCAATATCAACATCTCGTCGGTTGGCAATCCAAAGACAATCGCTTACCGCCTGCTTCGCCACGGCGCTCCAATCAACCGACCCGCGGAAGTCGGTGTGATTAGCGTTGTCCAACCGAGCCATCGTCAACAACTGCGACACCAGCCGGTCGAGTCGCTCCATCCCCCGGGTGACGCTCGTTTGCACTTGGCGCAGCTCGTCCGGGTCATGCGTGCGCTGCATGACGTCCCATTGCGCGCGCACCGCGGCCAGCGGCGTGCGCAGCTCATGAGCGGCATCCGCCGTCAGCCGCCGTTCTTGGTCGATCAGCGCTCCCACTCGGGCCAGCAATCCATTCATTGCCGCCACGAGCGGCTTGAGTTCGCCCGGGACGTCCATCATCGGCAATGGCGTGGCGTCTTCCGGACTACGCCGTTCCAGCGCGGTCGACAGCCTGCGGACAGGGTGCATCGCCTGGCGCACAGCGTAGATCAGCAGGGCGAGCAGCACCGGCAGCCCCAACAGCCACGGCAGAATCTGACCGGCGACATAGGCGATGACTAAATCGTTGCGTTCACCGATGCGCTGTCCGACGGCTACCCGCGTGTGGCCGGACGGATCGTTCAGGTAGACGAGCCGCCACGGTTCACCATTGACGACGGCAGCGGCGAACCCTTCGCGGTCGCCATCACGGGGAAACTGCATGGCTTCAGGGTCCAGAACCAGCGGAGCGCCTGAGCCGCGCCAAATGGCCACCGACAGATCGCCGAGGCCCGCGTCGCCCGAATCAGCAGACGATGACAATGGTGCCGGCGTCGGTTGCGCCGTGTCAGCAGGGGGGATCAGTGCGGAGATGGCAAGGGTCTGCTGCGCCAGTCGGACCATGTCAGTGTCGTAGAGCTCGTTGATTTCATGCGTGGCGCGCCAGTACGTGCCACCAATGGTGATCAGCCACGCGATGGGCGTTGCCAGCAACACGGCAACGATAAGCCTGCGCTGCAGTGTCATGAATCGGCTTCCACTTGGCCTAAGGCGTAGCCCGAACCGCGCACCGTGCGCACGATCTTGGGATGGATCTTCTTGCGCAAGTGATGGACGAAAACCTCCAACGCGTTGCTCTCGAGCTCGGCGTCCCAGTCGTATAGCTTGTCGCGGATGAAGTCGCGCGTGAGCACGCGGTTTGGATGCGTGAGGAATAGTTCCAGCAGCAGGGCTTCCCGTGTCGTGAGGTCCACCTTCTGGCCCTTCCAATGCACTTCGTGCAGGGCGGGATGGTATTCAAGGTCGCCGTGACGCCAGACGGGCTCCGGCTTGCCTGCCACGCGCCGCGTCACAGCCCGAAGGCGCGCCGCCAGCTCGTCTAGAGTGATGGGCTTGATGAGGTAGTCGTCAGCGCCGGCATCCAGCCCGGCAATGCGACTTGCGACGGCTTCGCGCGCTGTCAGGATGACAACCGGCACGGTGCGTCCGGCCCGGCGCCAGCGGTTGAGCAAGGTCACACCATCTTCGCCGGGAAGGCCAAGATCGAGTACGACGGCATCGTAGTGCACGACGTCCATTGCCTGGTCGCCTTCCCGGCTGTTGGTGAACCAATCCACGGCATAGCCCAACAGCCGTAAGCCGGATTTCAGGCCGTCGCCAATGAGCGGGTCGTCTTCAATGATGAGAATTCTCATTTATCGCGTTCTCGCCTTGTTTGACTGAGATTACCACCGCGCTACTGGTTAATTTCTCATTAAGGTTCGATGCCTAAGCTGCGGCCCATCGTATCGGGAAATCGAGTGCTCAGCATGGAACCAGGCATGCCCCAAAACAAATATTGCGCGCCGTCCACGTGGACGGCAAGGGCGCCCCGACCTCGGGATCTACCCGCAACGCTGCATATCCACCCTGTGGAAGATCCCATGCGCGCGCGCATCGCATCCTACATCCAGCGACGTTACCAACAGCGATTCGGCGCCACGCTCAAAGAATGGCTGCCGATCCTGGTCAGCGTCCAGAAAGACGGAGAAATCCTGGCGGCCGCGGGCTACCGCAGCGCGGACGATCCTTTGTTCCTTGAACGTTATCTGTCTGCGCCTATCGAGCAGTACGTGCGTGACCAGGACGCACCGGTGGCGCGCAACGTCATCGTCGAGGTCGGACAGTTCGCCGCTGTCCGGCCTGGCGCTGGCCGATTGCTCGTGCCGCTGCTGGCACGGCATCTGCACGGCGAGGGGTTTGACTGGGCCGTGAGCACGCTCACCATTGAGCTGCACCATCTGTTCAGCCGGATGGGGCTGGCGCATCAGCCTATTTCGGCCGCCACCTGGGGGCATTTGAACGAGCAGGAACGCAAGGACTGGGGCAACTATTACGCGCATGCGCCCACGGTGTTCGCGGGGCGACTCAATGCCATTCTTGATCGCCTGCCGGAGCTGCACGCATGAACGCCTCCGACTTCTTTACGCTATTGCGAGAACCGGTTCGCGCGCGCACGTTGGCGGTGCAGTCCTCGGCCGAGTCACTGGACTATGCCACCCTGGTGGAGCGGGTGGACAGACAGGCCGGTTTATTGGCGGCGCAACGGGGGGCCGTGGTCGCCTCGTTGATGGACAACGGCCCCGACTGGATCGTCCTGGACCTGGCCTGTCTGCATGCCGGCATGGTTCACGTGCCGTTGCCGCTGTTTTTCACGCCGGGCCAATGGCGCGACACGCTGGATGCCGCGGGTGTGAATACCGTTGTCGGGCCGGCTACGCTGCAGCCCATGCTGCAGGCGTTCGGCTTTGAACGTGCCGCGCAAGGGCTGGCGCAGGCTGCCATGTTCCGTCGCGGCGTTCCCGCCGTGTCGTTGCCGCGAGGTACGGCGAAGATCACATTCACCTCCGGGTCGACGGGTAGCCCCAAAGGTGTGTGCCTGGGCGCCGGCGAGATGCTGGCGGTTGCTGACAGCCTGGCACGCGCGACGCGGCCCCTTGATATCCGTCGCCACGTCACGGCGCTGCCGCTGCCGGTCCTGCTCGAGAACATCGCCGGCGTCTACGCGCCGTTGATTGAGGGCGCCACGGTGTGCGCGAACGCTTTGAAAGACGTGGGACTGCAGGGATCATCCCGCTTTGATCCCGCCGTCTTCCACCGTGTGCTCGTGGCATCCGGGGCGCAAAGCGTCATCGTTCTGCCGCAGATGTTGCGCGCCTATACGGGCTGGCTGGCGGCGGCTGCGATTACGGCGCCTGAAACGTTGCGCTTTGTCGCGGTGGGCGGCGCGGCGGTAGGGACCCACCTGCTGGAAAGCGCTCGCGCTCGCGGGGTTCCCGCCTATGAAGGCTATGGCCTGTCTGAAGCCTGCTCCGTGCAAACCTTGAACCTGCCCGGCGCGGACTGCCCTGGCTCGGCGGGCCGGCCATTGCCTCATGCGCGCGTGCGCGTGGCCACCGACGGTGAAATCGAGGTGGCCGGCACCCATGCGTTGGGGTACCTGGGTCAGCCCGCTACCCCTGCGGCATGGCTGCCGACGGGCGATTTGGGCAGCATGGACGAAGACGGGTTTCTGCATATCCGTGGACGCAAGAAGAATGTGGTGATCACGGGATACGGACGAAATGTGTCGCCCGAATGGGTCGAACTTCGGTTGGCGAACCAGCGCCTCATTGCCCAAGCCGTCGTGCTGGGCGAAGGCCAGGCAGAACTGGGCGCGGTGATCTGGCCGCTGGGCGACCCGGAAGACAGCGATATCCAGGCTTGTATTGACGACGCCAACACTGGCTTGCCCGACTATGCCCGGATCGGGCCCTGGATGCGCGCCCGCGCCGAATTCTCTTCAACGAGCGGCCTTGCGACGGTCAATGGACGACCGCGCCGCGAGGCCGTCGCCAAGCTACATTTTGATCTCTTTTTCAAGGACTTCCGCTCAACCGCTGATGTGGACCCATCATGACCTATTTCGAACAGTTGCTTGATCAAACCCGGGAAGCCCGGGAGTCGTTGGTGGCCACGCCCATCATCCAGGAGTGTCTGCGCGGCCAGGTAGCGCTGCCCGCCTACGTGGCATTCCTGCGCGAGGCCTATCACCATGTCAGCCATACCGTGCCCTTGATGTACGCCTGCCGCGCGCGCATGCCGGCTCGCCTGGACTGGATGCAGGAGGCGATCGATGAATACATCGAGGAGGAAACCGGCCACGACGCCTGGATACTCAATGATCTGCGCGCGCTGGGCCAGGATGCCGACGAGGTCCGCCGTGCGGGTCCTGGCGAGGCCACGGAGGTCATGGTGGCCTACGCGTACGACACCATCGCCCGCAAGAATCCGGTGGGCTTTTTCGGTATGGTGCACGTGCTCGAAGGCACCAGCGTGACGCTGGCCTTGAATGCCGCTGACCAGATCCAGCGCACGCTGGCATTGCCGCAGGCTGCCTTCAGCTATCTGCGGTCGCACGGCACGCTGGATCAGGAGCACACCGCGCATTTTGCCGAGCTGATGAATCGCCTGGATGACGACGGCGACCGGGCCGCAGTCGTCCGCGCCGCCAATATATTCTATGGACTGTATGGAGCAATTTTCCGCGCATTGCCGCAAAGCCAGCCCCATGGGAAGGTCGCATGAGCCCCCGCGATGCCTCTGTCGTGCTGACGGGCGCCGCGGGTGGTCTGGGCAGCGCGATCGCGCGCCGGCTTTTCGAGGAACGCGCCAGCTTGTTGCTGGTCGGCCGTAGCGAAGCGCCGCTGCTGGCGCTGGCGCAGTCGCTGAGCGTCGGGGCTCGCGACCGCTCGCGCGTGGACGCGCTGGTGGTGGACGTGACCACCGAGGCGGGCCGCGCCGCGGTCATCGACGCCGCCGGCGCCCGGAACGCAAACGTGTTGATCAACAACGCGGCGGTCGCTGCGTTCGGGCCTGCGCAGGCCCTGCAATCCGAACAGGTACGCCGGCTGATGGACACGAACGTCGTGGCGCCCATGATGCTGACGGCAGGAATGCTGCCGATGCTGTTGACGCGGCGGCGCGCGCAGGTGCTCAATATTGGATCCACCTTGGGCAGCCTTGGCGTGCCTGGATTTTCGGCCTATGGCGCCAGCAAGGCGGCGCTTCGGATCTACTCCGAGGCCTTGCGCCGGGAGCTTGCGGGCACTAGCGTGCGTGTGCAGTACTACGCGCCTCGGGCGATTGACACGCCGTTCAATTCCGCGGAGGTCCAGGCATTCAATAGAGAAACGGATTCCGCCAGCGATAGCCCCGAGAAGATTGCGCAGGGCGTGTTGCGCATGCTGAAAAGTGAATCTGTTCAACGCTACGCCGGCGGTTTCGAAGCCATCGCGGCGCGATTGAACGGTCTTTGTCCTGAATGGTTGGATGCCGCGTTCGCGAAGCATCGCCGCGCGTTGATGTCCTTGAAATTTCCTACTTGAGCCTCATCATGAAACAATATATTGGCTTGCGCAACGCAACCGCCGGCGTGCTGGCGGGCATGGCGTGTTTCTTCTCCGCGTTTGCGGTGGCGGCGTCCACCGATCTCGACCAGGGCATCCGTGCGCTGCAAGATGATTGGGCCGTGATTCAGTACAAGACCCCTCCCAATGAGCGCGCGGAGCGCTTCGAGGCCTTGTCGGTAGAGGCGCACGCTCTGACCGAGCGATACAGAAACAAGGCCGAACCGCATATCTGGGAAGGCATCATCCTGAGTTCTTGGGCCGGGGCCAAAGGGGGGCTGGGCGCCCTGGGCCTGGCGAAGCAGGCAAAGGCCGAGTACGAAACCGCCATTCAACTCGACAGCAGAGCGTTGGACGGGTCTGCGCTGAACAGCCTGGGCGTGTTGTATTACAAGGTGCCGGGCTGGCCCGTGGGGTTCGGCGACAACAAGAAGGCAGAGGCGTTGCTGAAACAGGCGTTGTCCATCAACCAGGATGGAATCGATCCTAATTATTTTTACGCGGACTACCTGGTGTATCGCAATCGCAAGTCCGAGGCGATTCCCTACCTGGAAAAGGCCTTGAAGGCCCCGTCCCGTCCAGGCCGGGAAGTGGCCGACGAAGGTCGTCGAGAGGAAGCCAGGGCGCTATTGAAAGAGGCCCGGTAATGCGTTGCACGCATTTTCCTTGAGATGTTCACAGGAAAAAAAGGAAAGCTGCCGCGATGACTGTGGGTACCAACGCACCCGCCAGCAAACCGAGCATACTGACCGCGCCGTTGGCAAAGCTGCCGCGCAGCAGCGCGACGCCCGCCGGGTTGGGTGCGTTGGCGATGACCGTCAGCCCACCACCGGCCACCGCGCCGGCCACCAGCATGTATTGTGCCTGGCTGGAGATTCCGTCGATAAGTGATCCCAGGTAGGTCAGCGCGGCATTGTCGGTAATGGCCGTCAGCGCCAAGGCGCCCACGAACAGCACCTTGGGTTCCAGCCCGCTGACGATGGGTTGCAGCCACCATTGCTGCATGCCGCCCAGCACCACCAGGCCGGCAAGGAAAAAGCCCACCAACAAGGCCTCTTTGATAATCAGCGGGCTTTGATGCGCCTTGTACGCTTGCGTGTACCCGATGAAGAACAGGAACAGGCCCAGGAAGATGACTGGGTGATGCGCGCTGAGCACGACAGCGGCCAGGAAGAACAGGTGCACGGCGATGACCACCGGCGACATCGGCGGGGCGGACGCGTTCAGCGACAGCACGTCGCCTGAACGCAAATAGGGCCGCAACAAGACTGTCACCAGCGTGGCGTTGACGACAACCGCCAACGCCGCCTTCCAGCCGAATGTGCCGAACATGAAAGCGCTATCCCACCCCCAGGTCGAGGCCACCATCAACACCGGCGGCGCGGCGTACGACGTCAGCGTGCCGCCAATCGAGATGTTGACGAACAAAACGCCCAGCGCCAGGTACTTCAGCCGTTCTGGCATGTCGCGATGAAACACCTGTGGCGCCAGCATCATTGCGGCAATCGTCATGGCGGCCGGCTCGGTGACCAGCGATCCGGCCAGCGGGACCAGCGCCAGGCACAGCCAAGCCTTGGCGGTCTGGTCTTGTACGGGCAACAGGCGTGCCACGCGTTCGACCAGGCGCATCACGACCGTCAGCACCGGCAAGGACGCCGCGATGACCATCACGACAAAAACGAAAGCCGGTTCGGTATAGTTGCGTGATTCGGCATAGGCAAGGGCCGCGCCGCCAGACGCGGCCAACGCCATCAGGATCAGCAATATCGCCGCCCAGAATCCGAACACGACTTCGACTTCACCCAGCAGGTGCAGCAGGCCGCCATGACGCTTACTGCGATGCGCCAGGCGCAGAAAAATCGGCGCTGAAAAGGTATGCAGCAAGGCGACGGCGAAAACGACGGCGGCAATGATCTCCAGCCCGGACTCTGTCACGTTTCAGTTCCTGTACATATAGACGGTGGATATTCCCGGGGGCTAGCCCCTGGGAGAAGACACTCGTGCAACTTCCACCCACAGGCGCGTCATGACGACGTGCCTGACCAGCTCGAAAAGATGCGCGGGCGCGCTGGCAGGCACCAGTACGCGCCGGATCAGCGCTTGCAAGTCTACCCGCACGCAGGGCAGTGGCGCTTTGCGCCCGCGCTGCCTCGACACCGTGCGCAGGCGCACGCGGCTTTGAGACGGCATGTCGATCTTCAGTTCGGCGTTCTCGGGCGCCAGCACCGCATGATGCAGCGCGTCCACCGTGGTGCAAACATACACCGAACCCGGCTGCGCAGCATCATCTTCGATCTGACGGCGCCATTCCTGCGAGCCTACCAGGGTGGACGTTGAACCTTTCTTGGGCAGGTCGAAACGCAGGTGGCTGAATTCAAGCAATTCAATGAATTCCACAAAGGGAAGCTCACGAACCACGGTCAGCGCCCCGTACGGCTTGTCGCCGGCACTATGCTTGGCCAATTGCCTCATGACACGCTCCCATCAATTGAAAGGGGGCCTGCCCGCGGCCCCGTTCCTGCACGACGTCGGTACGCGATCAAGCTCCGGCCTGGGCCTGCTCAAGCTCGCGGACACGCTTGCGGTTGCGCACCGTCGAGAACACCAGCCAGGCGGCGAGCGCCAGGATGGCGTAGACAAAGCCGGCGCTGATCGGACGATCGATGAACACACTCATGCTGCCGCGCGACAGCAGCAGCGCACGGCGGAAATTCTCTTCGACCATCGGACCCAGCACGAAGCCCAGCAAAAGCGGCGCGGGCGAAAAGCGCAGCTTCAGAAACAGATAACCCACCAGACCCAGTGCCAGCACCATGCCCACATCGAACAGGTTGTTGTTTGTGCTGTACACGCCCACGCACACGAAGAACAGCGCGGAGGGGAACAGATACTTGTAGGGCACCTTCAACAGCCTTGCCCACATACCGATCAGCGGCAAGTTCATCACGACCAGCATGATGTTACCGATCCAGAAGCTGGCAATCAGCCCCCAGAACAGGTCGGCGTGCTCGGTCACCATCTGGGGACCCGGCTGAATGCCATGGATGATCAGCGCGCCCAGCATCAAGGCCATCACCGAGTCGCCAGGAATACCCAGGCTCATGGTGGGGATGAAGCTGGTTTGCGCCGCCGAGTTGTTGGCCGCTTCCGGACCCGCCACACCTTCGATGGCGCCGTTGCCAAAGCGCTTGGGCGTCTTGGACACGCGCTTTTCGACCGCGTAGGACATGAACGACGCAATGGTCGCGCCCGTGCCCGGCAAGATGCCCAGGATTGCGCCGATGGCGCTGCCGCGCGCAATCGGCATGGCCGACTTCTTGATGTCGCCGGGTTCGGGCCGCACCGACATCTTGGGTCCAGCGCCCACGGTGGTGGCCTTGCCGATGCGATTCACATTCGCAAAGAAATCCGCCAAACCGAACAGGCCCATGGCCAGCGCCACCAGCGGCACGCCGTCGCTCAGTTCGATGACGCCAAAGCCGTAGCGGATGGTGCCCGTGTTGACATCGGTGCCCACCACGCCCAATAACAAGCCCAGGAACACCATGGCGATGCCTTTGATGGCCGAGCCTTTTGCCAGCGTGGCGCCTGCGAACAGACCCAGCATCATCATTGAAAAATACTCGGCCGGACCGAACTGAAACGCCACCTCGACCAGCAAGGGCGAGAACAGGATCATGATGATGATACCCACGCTGGCGCCAACGAATGAGGCCATGACCAGCATGAACAACGCTGACCCGGACTTGCCTTGCCGGGCCAGTGGATTGCCGTCCAGGCAAGTCACCGCGTGTGACGGCGTTCCAGGCAAGTTAAGCAGGATGCAGGTGATACCGCCGCCATACTGGGCGCCGTAGTAGATGCCGGCCAGCATCATCAGCGCGGCCACCGGAGTCATCGCGTAGGTCAGGGGCAGCAGGATGGAAATCGCCGCCAGCACGCCCATGCCCGGCAGCACGCCGATCATGTTTCCCATGAATACGCCGAACAGCGACCACAGCAGGTTCTCCCACTGCAACGCTACGGAAAAGCCATGCAATACGTTGTCGAAAAGATCCATTTCCTACCCCCAGCGCAGCATCGGAAACTGCAATTGCAGCGCCCACGAAAACACCACCGCGCCGAACACTGTCATCGCAATGGCGAGGATGGCGGCGGACTTGACGGAGTTCGACGTATCGCCCAGCGCCGAGACGAACACGAGCGCGAACGTAGCGGGCAGGAATCCAAGGAAACTGCCCAGAATGATGAAGAGCGCGATGCCGGCCGCGATGCACGCCATGCCGCGCACGCGTTCGCGGCGCGAGGGTTGAGGCAGCTGTTCTTCGATGAGTTCTTCCTGGACTTCATCGGGGTCCGGGCTAAGCGGAACCAGGATGCCCAGCGCGACCAGAAAGCAACCAATCATCAGCGGAAAATAGCCCGGTCCCATCCGCGCCAGCTCTCCGATGTTGTATGACGTTGCTTCAAGAATGGTTAGCGCCCCGCATAGGGCGATGAATGCTCCGCCCCAAAGATCGCGCTTTCTGGAAAATATGGTGCTGCCCACGGCTTGCTCCCCTGTTTGTTGTCGACATGCTTCGGCGCGCGTGATGCCGCAAGCCGAAGGAGGGGGCACTTTAAGGACGACGCCTTGCAATCCGCTTTCACGGCTTGGCGGGCGCCATGCGGGAAAACCAGCAGGACGAAAGACGCGTGTTCGCACGGCTGAACAAGCGTGAACATCGGTTCACATCGGATGTTCACAAAAGTGAACATCGAGGCGGGATTTGTCGCTGGAAAGCGGGCTGGCATGCTTTTTTCCCGCGCCTCGACCGCTTGCCAATTCTTGCAAATGCGGCGGCCGATCCCGCCCAGGCATAATCGCGTTTTTGTGCTGCTAACGTGTCGCCATGCTTCGACTGCCTCTAACCGCGCGAATTCCGCTTGCGGTCTCGCTGCTCTTCCTGGTGATCTCCGCCGCGCTGATTTCCCTGGCGCTGCACGGCGTGTCCCGCCAGTTCGACAGGCAGGTCGCCAATCTGGGACAGGTCTATCTGGACGGATTGTCCGCCGCGATCCTGCCTGCGGTGCGAGCAGAAGATTCCGTGCAGATGGTCGATGTGCTTAACCGGGCGCTGGATACGCACTTGGGAGTGGTCGACCGAACGCTTGCCGTCGTCACTGCCGATCATCGCCTGCTGGCGCACGTGGCGCGCTACCCCGAGGTTGAGCCGATTCCGCTGGCATCGTTTTCGGACGCGTTCGGCACGCTGGAAAGCCCGCGTTCGGCAGGGGTGTGGACGTGGCGCTTACTCGATGACGATCGGCCGGCGCTGGGCACCTTGGTAGCCAATCTTGATGTCAGTGATTTCCTTCGGCAACGCCAGGAACTGGCCTGGGAATTGGGCCTGGTGGGAATGGCAATCAGCCTGATCGGCGCAGCGCTCTGTTTCGGCATGGCGCGACGGCTTCAACGCCCGATCATTTCCCTGACCGAAGCCCTGCGTGCCGGGCCGGAAGATCGCCTGCGTCCCATGCGCGTGGACACCACGGACCCCGAACTGATGGAATTGCTGGCGGCATACAACTGGATGGTTGAAAGCGTGTTGCAACGTGAAGCGCTTACTGAACGTAGTGCACGCATCGAACGCGAGGCGGTGTTGGGACGGATGGCGGCGGCGCTTGCCCACGAAGTCCGCAACCCCTTGGGGGGGCTGCGCACCGCCGTGCAGACGCTAAGGCAATTCGGTGAGCGGGGCGACGTTCGTAGCGAGTCGCTGGGCTTCATCGAACGCGGCGTCGAAACGCTCCAATCCGTGGTAGATGCGAGCCTGCGCACCTTTCGTCCAGGCAATGCGCGGTTGCGCGAAGCAGACATTGCCGATATTCGTTTGATGGTGGGGGCACAGGCCAGCCGGGGCGGCGTACGCGTCGAACTGCACTGTGGAGGAATGCAAGAACGGCGTCTTGCGCTGCCCGCCGGTGCCGTCCGACAGGTGTTGCTGAATCTGGTGCTCAACGCGATCCAGGCGTCAGCGCCGGGCGAGCGGGTGCTTGTCTTCGCGCGCGCCGGTCGCGATGCACTGACGCTGCATGTGGCCGATGCCGGCAGCGGCTTGCCACCTGGGGCAGGGCGCGCGTTGACGGGCGGCCCAACTGAAGGCGACGGCATGGGTTTGGGCATCGTGGCAGATCTGATAAAAACCATGCGAGGCCGTCTGCGCGTCACGTCCCTCGCGCGCGGCACGCGTATCTCCGTGCGTCTGCCCTTTGGTACACAGGAAGAAACGCCTTGAACGACATACAGGTATTGCTGATCGAAGACGACGAACTGCTGGGCGGCGCGTTGTTGCAGCGGCTACGCCTTGAGGGCATTTCGACGCAGTGGGTGCAAAGTTGCGCGCAAGCGGTCGAACTGTTTCGCAGGACGCGCATGCGGCCGGCGTTTCTGCTGGCCGATATTCGGCTTCCTGATGGCTCCGGCGAAGAGCTTTACCGGCGCTTGATCCCGCATCTTGCCAGCACCACGGTGGTTTTCGCTACGGCCTATGGCGACATCGCCCAGGCCGTACGCCTTGTCTCGGCCGGCGCGAACGATTACCTGACCAAGCCCTACGACACCGACACGCTGGTGGCCCGCATCCGATCGGTCATCGCCGCGCAGCCCGCCGGCCAGCACGACGAGATCCGCGAAAACCCCTTCGCGATACACGAAGAGACCTTTGCGGTGGCGCAGGAGCTTGAACGGCTGGCCGCGAGTTCCCTGCCGGTGCTGCTCGAAGGCGAGACGGGCTCGGGAAAGGATCGAGCCGCTCGCTACATGCACGCGCGCTCGCGCTACTTGTCGGGTCCTTTCGTGGCGGTTAATTGCGCGACGTTGGGGACAGACCTGATTGAAAGCCTGTTGTTCGGACACTTGAAAGGGGCCTTCAGCGGCGCTAGCGCGACGCGAGAGGGCTTGTTTTCCCAGGCAGCTGGCGGCACGCTTTATCTCGACGAAGTGGCTGAACTGACGCCTCGGGCGCAAGCAGCGCTATTGGGGGTGCTTGAGAATGGCCTGTATCGTCCTCTGGGCGACAGCGCCGCCCGACTAACGGATTGCCGGATCCTGGCCAGCACCTGCTCGGACCTGCAAGCGGCGATAACGCAAGGCACGTTTCGCGCTGACCTTTTCTATCGGCTAGCCGTAGCAAGAATCGCGACGCCGCCGCTACGGCATCGGCCCGGTGCATTGCCCGGCCTGGCGCGTGCCATCTTGGCTGCGCAATCCACGGCAGGGGCCTCGCTGTCGTCCGATGCCCTCCAGGCCATGCACGTGTACGCTTGGCCTGGCAACGTGCGCGAGCTGAAGAATCGCATTGCGCGCGCGGCGGTCATGGCGGATGGCGCCATGCTGCAAAGCGGCGACCTCTTCCCTGAAAGCAAACTTGTGGAGAAACCAGACTTGGCTGCTACCCGGTTCGACGCCGAACAGCGCGCCATCCAGCAGGCCATTTCCGAATCCGGTGGCCATATGGGCCAGGCGGCAAGGCTCCTCGGCATTTCGCGAACAACGTTATGGAAGAAGCTGCGAGCAGGGCGGGACGATGGTGGGGAGAATTGAGGCGTTGTTGATCCATCCGATGCACGCCGGCCCACTGCGGTCGGCGTCAGGAACCATTGACGAAAATAGTTTGTGGCTACGGCCATCGCAGTATTGAGGCCATGCTTGTTTTGGAGTTGGAGCGAAGCGGCTTATCCGCAGCTCATCTGCCGCAAGGCGTCTACGTTGCGTATCTTCAGTTGCCTTCTGCTCATCTTGACCATTGACGCCAGCTGCAGACGTGAGAACACGCGGCAGACCGTTTCAACCCTCATGCCCAAATGGTTGGCGATGTCCTCGCGTGTCATCTTCAACGTGAATTCCAGGGGCGAATAGCCATTTGCTGCCATTTGCTCGGACATTCCGATCAGAAATCCCGCGATTCGCTCTTCGGTCGTCATGCAGCCTAGGGTCAGTAAGAGGCGGCAATGTTGGTTGGTGTTACTGACGAGCAGTTTGTTGAATTCTTGCGCCGCGCCGAAGTCATCATGACAGTTATCCATCAGTTCCGCGTAGGGAAGAATGCAGACTAGCGAGTCTTCCAAGGCAATGGCGTCGCAGCTGTATACACCCGTTTCGATCCCGTCAAGACCCAGCAAGGACCCGGCAATGGGGAACGCCGTTATCTGCTCCAGCCCCGACAGACTGGTGACTCGTACCTTTGCTGATCCGGAATGCAGCTGATACAGATTCAGAAATGGATCGCCGGCCCGATAGACGTGCTCTCCGCGATGAATCAACTTCTGGCCATGAAAGGGCGTGGAGCGGAGAGCTTGATGTCCTTCGAGCGCCGGATGGCACAAGCGCGCCGTTACACAATGCTCGCAATTCGAGGGTATGGTCGTCCGCCGTGCTGTGCTGCTAGAGTTGACAACGATATTGTCCATGGCTGCATCTCGCTAGGCTGGTGATCGATCGGGAGATCCTCGTCCGAGGTAAGGAGCGCTGCGTAAAGCCGCAGGCTTGATGCAGTATGAGATACACGCATGGATCGAGCTATCAGCGCATGTCGCCAGTTCTTGGCAGCGGAACCTTACGACTGTAGGAATATTCCTACGATGCCCGCTTAATGATCCGGGAAATCCTGATCGTCGATCAGACGATGCCGGATCGCATAACGAACCAAATCGGTCTGATTGCGCAGGCCCATTTTCACCAAAATCCGACTCTTGTAGGTGCTGACAGTTTTGACGCTCAGAAACAAGCGTTTCGCGATATCCGAATTGTCCAGGCCAGACGCAAGATGCCGGAATACCGAGAGCTCTCGATCTGACAGCAGCAAGTGGGGGAGCGCATTGTTTTTTTTCTGCCGATCAAAAGCGATGTTCTCGGCCAGCGATGGGCTCAGATAGCGGCCTCCGCCGGCGACCTTACGGACGGCCTGAACCAACTCCTCAGCGGCACTGTCCTTGGTTAGAAATCCCGACGCGCCGGCTTTGATTGCCTGGATCGCGTATTGTTGCTCGCCGTGCATGGTAAGCACGAGAATCGGTACTTCCGGGTGGCTATTCTTGATGTGACGGATAAGATCCACGCCGTCGCGTCCCGGCATGGACATATCGAGCACGAGCAGGTCCCATTTTCGCTGGGCCAGCAGTTGCATCGCTTCGTCCCCATTTCCTGCCTCTCCCTGAACGGAGATGTCGCCCGCATGCTCGAGCAAGCGCCGAAGTCCTTCCCGCAGTAATGTGTGGTCGTCCGCCAGTATGACTGTGATCAAGATGCCTCCCAGGGTGATTCCGGATGCTGAGCGGGCATTTGGGCATCCAGGCGGAATCCTCCTCTGTTGCGGGTATTGATCGTTACTTCACCATTAAGAAGTCGAATCCGCTCACGTATGCCTTGCAGCCCCAGCGACATGGGCAACTTCTTGGTCAGACTTTCGGCCGCGGCGCCAACGCCATTGTCTTGCACGGTCAGCGTGCACTGCGTTTCGTCACAGGCCAGACGCACCTGGACTTTGGTCGCCTGGGCATGCTTGGCGATATTGGTCAGCGCCTCTTGCACCACCCGGAACAGGGTAGTGGCCACGCGTTTGGACGGCTCGGTCGGGCCGACGCGTATTTCCGCATCCGTGTCGATGCCATATCGAGATACAAAATTCGCTACGAGCCATTCGACCGCGGCGGCCAAGCCCAGATCATCAAGCATGACGGGCCGCAAGTCGGAGGCAATACGCCGCAGCGACGCAAAGGTGCTTTTGATCACCCGTCGCATTGCGCGGACCCGATCCCGTGCGCTGGCGTCATCCGGACGGAGGTTGGATTCCAGCTGCGCAAGCTCCATGGTCAACGCAGTCAGGCTCTGGCCGAGGTCATCGTGCAGCTCGCGGACGATATGTTTTTTTTCCTGTTCGCGCACGTGCAGCAAGGCGTTGGACAGTCGGGTCAGTTCGTCCCGCGAGGCGCGCAGGGCTTGGTCGATACGCTGTCGCTCAGTAATATCCCGGAGGAATATCGACAGGAATACTCCCGTTTCGGTGCGAGTCTGTGAGATAGAGGCTTCCATCGGGAATTCCTCGCCGTTGGAGCGCAGCCCCCACAGTGGCGCACCCAACCCCATTTTGCGGTCTGACATACCGGTATCTTTGAACCGGCTGACATGTTGCGCATGGACCGAGCGGAAGCGCACCGGAATCAGGATATCCAGGCTTGCACCAATGGTCTGATCGGCTTGGCGCAGAAACACGGCCTCTGCCGCCGGGTTGAACATCACGATGCGTTGATGCTCATCGATCGTGATGATCGGCTCGGTCGCGGAGTGGATGATATCAAGCAGCGGTGGTGCGCTGGGTGAATCTGTCATGGCAAAAGGCGCGATGTGTCCGACCTGACCTGGACAGACGATAAATCATTGCAGCACAGATTGCCGGGTGAAGCCATAGGTGCGACGCCACTGTGCCAAAAGCACTAGTGCTTTAGCAGAAGTGACCATGGGCGGGATGGATGCCTTAGTCGATCGAGGGAAGCAAGGGGAGGGGGTCGCCGCCGCCGGGGCGATCGGCGGCCAGCGTCTGCTCCCTGAAACGGCAGAGGGACGCATCGCATTCTTCGGCGAGCACGTCGTATTGTTTCAAGAGCAAAATGGAGCGTGGCTTCGAGCCTATGATGGCCGCCATATCATCCACGGCGCGGAACCCGCCATCACCCGACATGACGCAGATCACCGAATAGGCGCTGATAAATCGACCCTGCGTTTTCAAGAACGATCGCATGGGCGCGGCCAGCGCACGTAGCCATACGGGCGCAATCAGGACCACGTGGTCGAAGTCGTCCAGGGAAGGGCCGTCATAGTGAAATGCGGGGCTGCGTTTGAGCAGGTTGTCGACGATACAGCGCACATCTCCCGACAAACCGTAACGCGGCGCGGCATCCCGTATTTCGTAGCTGGGCCATCCGCTGACAGAAGCCAAGCGTTCAGCGACGGTTCGGCCCGTTCCTGTACGAGAATAGAAGAAAATGCCGATGCGTGCCATTTTTTGTCTCCTTGCCGCGATCGCGGCGTCACGCCTCTTGAGCCAGCAGCGCCCGCAGAATGTCACGTCGGCTGACCACGCCGACTAATCTTCCGGCTCGGGTGACCGGAACGCGTTTGATTCCACGCTTTAGCAGTACGTCGGCGATAGCGGACAGATCTTCGGTTTCTTCCACCGTGATGGCGGGGCTGGTCATTACCGCGGATGCGGTTTGCTCACTGAGTTGCAGGCTGTGCAGGAATTCCAGATTCAGCGCTTCCCCTTCGGCTAGCAACGCCAGCCAATGGTCCAGTTTCCTCTGGTGCACAGTGTCCTGGCGCCGAATGAGATCACCCTCGGTGACCACGCCGATTAATCCGCCATCGTCGCCAATCACCATTACGGCGCTGATATCGTGGTCCAGCATGGCATGCATGATCTGGGAGACAGGCGTTCTGGCCGTAACACAAAATGGATTGGCGGTCATGAGTTCGTGCGCAAGCATGGCTTTTCTCCGGGGCAGCAGACGCGTACCCTGTGCTAAGGAATTGTTGTTCCTATAGTGATCTTTCATGCGACGCATAACTTGATTTTGGTCAAGCAAGGGTTCTGGGCCTGTCGCGAGAGCGGGGCGGGACGTGCGAAGCTGCTGGTAATCCGAACGCCGGGAGGAAGCATGTCGAAGAACTTGCGGTTGCGTTTCCTTGGGGCGGCCGGCACAGTCACCGGTTCGCGCCACCTGCTGGATGCAGATGGCCGCCTGATATTGCTGGATTGCGGCCTGTTCCAAGGCGTCAAGCCGCTGCGGCTGCGGAACTGGGCGAAGTTTCCGGTCTCACCTGCGCAGATCGAAGCCGTCGTGCTGTCGCACGCTCACCTGGATCATTCTGGCTATCTGCCCAAGTTCGTCCGGGAAGGCTTTCGCGGGCCCATCTATTGTTCCGAGGCCACGCTGGACCTGTGCCGGCTGTTGTTATTGGACAGCGCGCATTTGCAGGAAGCCGATGCAGATTACTTGAACCGGCACGGCATTTCCAAGCACCAACCGGCGCTGCCGCTTTATACCGTGGCCGATGCCCAGCGGGCGATCGCGGCATTGCGCCCCGTCGCTTTCGATACCGCGACGGACCTGCCGGCCGGCCTGCGGTTTGAACTGACCCGGGCGGGCCATATCCTGGGCGCCGCCATCATTGAGCTTACCTATTCGGGCGGAAAGCTGGTGTTTTCGGGCGATCTAGGCCGCTACAACGACCCGCTGATGCCGCCGCCCGAGCGGGTCGAGGAGGCGGATTATCTGGTGATCGAGTCCACCTATGGCAATCGCCTGCACGGGACGGAAGATGTGCAAGACGTCTTGGGCGAAATCATCGTTCGGACCGTCAAGCGGGGCGGCACCGTCGTGATTCCCTCGTTCGCAGTGGGGCGTGCCCAGTTGTTGCTGTTTCATCTGCGGCGCCTCAAACAGATGGGAACCATTCCCCGGGACCTACCGGTGTACCTGGACAGCCCGATGGCCAGCAGTGCGGTGGATCTGTATGTGCGCCACGCCGCTGACCAGCGGTTATCTCCGTCGGACGCCCGCGCCGCCTATGGCGTTGCCGTATGCGTCAGTGACGTGGAGCAGTCCAAGGCGCTTGATGCGTCGCCCATGCCCAAGATCATCGTGTCCGCCAGCGGCATGGCAACTGGCGGCCGCGTTCTGCACCATTTGAAGCACTATGTGAGAGATCCTCGCAACACGGTGGTGTTCGCCGGCTTTCAGGCCGTGGGCACGCGTGGCGCGGCGATGCTTGACGGCGTCCGCACGGTCAAGATCCACGGGGAATACGTGCCCGTCCGGGCTGAAGTGGAAAACCTTTCCATGCTGTCGGCGCATGCGGACGCCGATGAAATACTCCGCTGGCTGCGCGGATTCTCCTCGGCTCCCAAAGAGACGTTCATCGTGCATGGCGAACCGGCCGCAGCCGACGCCTTGCGCCTGCGCATCAAAGACGAGCTCGGTTGGCGCTGTCACGCCGTTGAACAGGAAGAAACCGCGGTACTGGACGCATCGGGAGGGGCACGCGAATCTACCTAGGAGGGATGGCCGAAAAAAACCTGAGTTTGACGGCCTGCACCACTACCAGGTAGCTGATGATCAGCGGCGCAAGCATCAAGTAGAAGGCATCGGGCGGCGGTGTAAATGAAAAGAAATCGGCCAGAGGACTGACAGGCAGCCAGAGCGCGACGGCCACGACGAGGCATGAGGCCGCGACCAGTATCGCGTTGGGACGGCTCTTGAACGGGTTCCCCCGAGTACGGATCACAAAGATGACAAGCACCTGTGTGCACAGCGATTCCACAAACCAGCACGTCTGAAACGTGGACTCGTTCGCATCGAGTACGTGCAGCAGGAGGTAGAACGTAATGAAGTCGAAAACCGAGCTTATCGGACCCACGATCAGCATGAACTTGCGGATCGACGCGATCTCCAGCCGGCGGGGGACAGCCATGTCGCTTGAATCGACATTGTCCAGCGGAATTGGGAGCTCTGAAATGTCGTAAAGCATGTTGTTCAGCAGTATTTGAACGGGCAGCATTGGGAGGAAGGGCAGGAAGAGCGCCGCGCCTGCCATGCTGAACATGTTGCCGAAGTTGGAACTGGTGCCCATCATGAGGTACTTGAATACGTTCATGGAGGTGCGGCGCCCCTCCATGACGCCATCGTGCACTACGCTCAGGCTGCGCCGCAGCAGAATGACGTGTGCAGCATCCCGGGCCACGTCGGCTGCGGACTCGACTGACATCCCCACGTCGGCCGCATGCAGGGCGGGCGCGTCATTGATCCCATCGCCCAAGTAGCCGACGGTGTGCCCTAGATGCTTGCAGGCAAGCACGACGCGTTCTTTCTGGGAGGGTGTCATGCGGCAGAAGAGGGTGGTGCTTTCCACCTTGCTCCGCAACGCCGCGGCGTCCATGGATGCCAGTTCAGCGCCGGTCAGCACGCCCTTGACTGGCAGGTGCAATTGCGCGCACAGGTGGCGCGTCACCAATTCGCTGTCGCCGGAGATGATCTTGATCTGCACACCGCTTGAGCTCAAGGCCTTCAGCGCGGCGGCGGCACCGCGTTTTGGCGGATCCATGAAGGCCGCGTAGCCATGTAGCACCATGTTCGACTCGTCGCTGACGTCGACGGCGTTGCGCGCGTCCGGGATGGACCGCAATGCGACCGCCAGAACACGGAACCCCTCATTCTCAAGGTTGCGAAACGTCTGCGCGGCGCGTTGGCGGGCGGTCTCGTTCAATGCTTGCGGTGCATCGCCTTGCCGTGGCGTGTAAGTAGCGCAGACACGTAGCACGTCTTCGGGCGCGCCTTTGACGATCAGTAGCCGGCCGGCGGGACCCTGCACAAGCACGGCGGCGCGACGCCGTTCAAAGTCAAAGGGCAGTTGGCCCAGGAGCGCCCAGTCGCTGCACGTGGCACCTTCGACTGACAGCACCGCATCATCCAGGGCGGTCTTTGCGCCGCTTGCGAAGCGGCTGTTGACGTACATTAGCGCGGCAACGGCCGGGCTGAGGCCCCCTTCAGGGTCTATCGTGCGATCGAGGCGGATTTTCGCTTCGGTCAGCGTGCCGGTTTTGTCGGAACAGAAGATGTCCATGGTGCCCAGATTCTGGATTGCCGACAACTGCTTGACGATGACATGCTTGCGCGCCAGGCGCATGGCTCCCCGGGCCAGCGTGACGGAAACAATCATCGGCAGAAGCTCCGGAGTGAGGCCGACGGCAAGGGCGACGGCGAACATGAAGGACTCCAGCCAGGGACGATGGAATAAGGCGTTGATCAGTAAGACGAACAAGACCAGAAATAGGGTCAGGCGCATGATGAACATGCCGAATCCCTGTATATCCATATAGACCGCTGTGGGTTTTTCGCGTTTGGCGATATCGGTGCCGATCTGACCGAGTTCAGTATGGGAGCCCGTCATAACGGCAATGGCGATTGCACTGCCGCTATGGACGGCGGAGCCGGCGAATACCGCGTTCGGGGCGTCCATTGCCGTCTGCCCGGGGTTAGGGATGACGCCGGAGCGCTTCTCCACAGGGAAGGACTCTCCGGTCAGCGGCGCCTGGTTGACCAGCAGATTGTCCGCCGTCAGGAGTCTGGCGTCGGCCGCGACAATGTCACCTGCGCGTAGCTGCAGCAGATCGCCAGGAACGACTTGCGCGGCAGCGATGCGGATCGGCTGACTGTCTCGCACCACCGTCGTCCAATGCGCCAGCGACTGTTTCAGCCGCTGCGCGGCGGCTGCGCTTCGGGCCTCCTGATACGCGTCCAGCATGACGCTGATCAGGATGATGCTTCCAATAATGACGAAGTTGGCGATTTCCCCAAGGAAGGCCGATATGGCGCCCGCGATCAGGAGGATGAGTACGAGCGGGTTGGCGAAGCGGCGCAATAGCGCCATCACCCCGAGCCGCACGGAGGCAAGCAATGACAGGGGAGGCTGTGGAGGTTCCTGACGCAGTGCTGCGGCCTCGGCACTCAGGCCTGCGCGCGTGCAGCCCAACCGAGTCAGGAGCGTGTTGTCGTCCTGTTCCCACCAGCGGGGGCTGTCGTTTGGGGCTTGCATCGCATGTCGGACGCGGTCACGACGTGCCGTCTGGCGCGCGCACCAGCAGCACGGGAACCGTTGCGGTTCGCAGGATGCCCTCAGCGCTGCTGCCCAGTACCATGCGGCGCACCCCGCGGCGGCCGTGCGTGCCGATGACGATTAGGTCCGCTCGCCAATTGATGGCTTCGTCCACGACGCGCTGCTGAACGGTCTTCGCCAGATTTTCATAGAGGACCGTGTCGACTGGGAGTCCTTGTGCTTGTACCGCGGCCTGCGCCTTCGCCAAGAGTTCGGCGCCGTTTCGCTGCAGCAAGTCCAGCAATTCCCCTGCGTAATAGCCGTAGGAGTCGGCGGCCAGGGCAAACGACATTTCGTCGATCACATGGATCAGGCGCAGGCTGGCGTGAGTAATGGTTGCCAAGCGCATCGCCTCTTTCAAGCCAAGTTCTGAGGTCGGACTTCCATCAATGGGCACAAGAATGCGTTCATACATGGCGAATCTCCAGGCGGGGGAGATATCGAGTATCGGCCCACCGCGGGACGCGACATTGACAGAGATCAATGTCGCAGCGGGCTTGCCGCCGGCCACTGCCAGCTCCGAATGTCTTCCGGGTCGATACCTTCCGCCCGCGCATGGGACAGAGCCTGGGTTTGCCGCGCCAACAGGGATTGCATAGGTTCCGCCGTGCAGGTGCGAAGACGTGGAACTCGCTTGAACACATCCATCGCGAGGCTGTAGCGGTCGATGCCATTCAGGATTGCTAGCTCAAATGGCGTATTGACGTCGCCTTGCTCCCGGTAGCCGTGCACATGGAAATTGGCGTGATTGCGGCGTCGGTAGCAGAGTTTGTGTATCAGGGCCGGATAGGCGTGAAAGTTGAAGATGACGGGCTTGTCCAGCGTGAATAGGTGGTCGAATGCGTCGTCTGTCAACCCGTGCGGGTGATGATGATCGGACATCAGCGTGAACAGGTCCACCACGTTGACGAAGCGAATTTTCAACCCTTTGATCATCTCCTTGAGCATCGCCACGGCCGCCAGCGCTTCCTGGGTTGGAACATCCCCTGCGCACGCGATGACGACATCAGGTTCGTGAGGCACGAACGTGCTGGCCCATTCCCAGACACCGATGCCTGCTTGGCAATGACGTATGGCGTCGGGCCCGTCCAGATAGGTCAGGTGCGGCTGCTTGTCAGCCACGATGACGTTGATGTAGTCGACCGAACGCAGGCAATGATCCGTCACGCTCAACAGGCAATTCGCGTCTGGTGGCAGGTAGATTCGGACGACATCGGGACTTTTGTTGGCCACGATGTCCAGAAAGCCGGGATCCTGATGGCTGAATCCATTGTGGTCTTGCCGCCAGACCAGCGAGGTGATCAGCAGGTTTAGCGACGGCACGGGCGTGCGCCAGTCTACTAGGTGCTTTGCCTTATCCAGCCATTTGGCATGTTGGTTGAACATCGAGTCAATGACGTGGGCGAATGCTTCATAGGTGGAGAGCAGGCCATGCCTGCCCGTCAGCAGATAGCCTTCCAGCCAGCCTTCCAACGTTTGTTCGCTCAAAATTTCCATGACCCGGCCCGCAGGCGACAGGTTGCCGCCGTCCGCATCGCTGTCCAGCACTTGCGCCATCCAGGTCTTGCCCGAGGCGTCATAGATCGCGGACAACCGGTTGCTGGCGGTTTCATCAGGCCCGAACACGCGGAACCGGTCCAAGTTCCTGCGCATCACTTCGCGCAGGTATTCCCCAAGAATTTGCGTCGCCTGCGCGCTTTGCACGCCAGGCTGCGGCACGGCGATCTGTTGCCCGGCGATGTCGGGAAGGTCGAGCGGCTGGCGCAAGTCTCCGCCATTGGCGTGGGGATTCGCGCTGATACGCCGGTTGCTCTCTGGCGCCAAGGCGCGCAATTCGGGGATCAACCGCCCCGTCGCATCAAACAGTTTTCCGGGCTGATAACTGTTCAGCCACTCTGCCAGGACATGCAGTTCGTCAGCGCGGCCCACGGGGTCGGAAACCGGTATCTGGTGCGCCCGCCACGAATCTTCTATCGCGTGGCCATGTACCCGCTGAGGGCCTGTCCAGCCTTTTGGCGTGCGCAGCACGATCATTGGCCAGCGCGGCCGCGCATTGCGGCCATGCGTGCGCGCCTGCGCCTGGATCGCCCTGATATCCGCCAGGCACTGGTCGAGCGCACGCGCCATCTTGCGATGCATCGCGGGCGGGTCGGACCCCTCGATGAAAGTCGGTCGATATCCGCAGCCTTCGAAAAGCGCAAGTAGCTCAGCATGCGGGATCCGCGCCAGAATGGCCGGGTTCGCGATCTTGTATCCATTCAGATGCAGGATGGGAAGCACCACGCCGTCTCGCGCAGGATTCAGGAACTTGTTTGAATGCCAGGAGGCGGCAAGCGCTCCGGTTTCGGCCTCGCCGTCGCCGATCATCGCGGCCACGATCAGGTCGGGATTGTCGAACGCGGCGCCGAACGCGTGCGACAGGCTGTAGCCTAGCTCGCCACCCTCGTGGATTGAGCCGGGGGTATGGGCAGAGCAGTGGGAGCCGACGCCCCCCGGCGCTGAGAACTTCTGGAACAACCGAAGCATCCCGGCCTCGTCCTGCGAACATTCCGGATATCTTTCCGAATAGTGTCCATCCAGGTAAGCATGCGCTAGCACGGCCGCCGCGCCATGCCCAGGACCGCAGACGTACATCAGATTGAGGTCGTGCTCGACAATGAGCCGGTTCAGGTGCGTGAGCGTAAAGGACTGCCCCGGGCAGGTACCCCAATGGCCCAGGATGCGGCGCTTGATGTGATCGGCGTGCAGCGGTCTTGTCAACAACGCGTTGTCACGCAGATAAAGCATGCCGGCACACAGGTAATTGCTCGCCTGCCAGTATGCGTGGATGCGGTTCAACTGGGCGTTCGACGGTACGGAAGTCATGGCGTTCCCTTGACGGCGCTAGGGGCCGGCGACCAAGCGGGGCGCGTATCGCGCAGGGTTTCAACGACGATTAGGTAACGTCCCGCGCCATAGACGGGCGTCCGATCTCGCCGCAGCACCCAAGGCGTGGACACGAGGTCGGCGGCGAGCTCATAGTCCGCATCCAGCAGGCCCAGCCGGTCGATCAACTGGTTGAGCGTTGCCGGGATGCGGATGCATCCTTTGGACTGCGGAGTGCCCAGCCTGGTCTCTAACTGATAAGGGTCCGTCGCATGCATTTGCAACCGCATCGTGCTCACGCCCTCCTTGGTCCAGCCCTGGCGGGCCTGTTGCCAGCCAAAGTCGTAGACCCGCATGCCCTTGGCGCCATACCCCAGGATGCCGTTGGCGTTTTTCGTCCCTTCGGCACGGAAATCAGGGTTGTTCAAGTTATGCGCAAATACGCCCATCGGCGTTTCGAAATGGTCGAACCGGCCAATCCGGCCCGTGGACACTGGGGCTGCACCGATGTAAAGCGACGGAGCGCCGAGGCGCATCCAGAAGAGCATTGCCGCCTGGACTTTCACATGACGATCCACCACGAGGACGTATTGGGGGCCCAACAAGATAATGCCAGCAGCTTGTAGTGCTTGCAGGGCCAGGTTTGCATATCGCTCCCGCTCGTCGTCGGGCAGGACCAGCGCGGGAGAGACCTCCTGGCGGAAGGCGCGTGCGACCTCATCGGGCGGGACCTGCGCCCACGTCGGCCCCGGGCAAGCCAGGGGCGCGACGGCAATTGCGCCCGCCATCATCCAAGTATGCGTGGCACGGAGGACGTCATTACGTCGAATCATGGGCCTTGGCTTAATTGATCAGGACGACGGGGATATGGCTGATGTGCAGCACTTTCAACGCGACCGATCCCAACAACAAGCTTCCCGCCGCCCCCAGGCCACGCGAGCCCATGACAATGTGGTCGCATTGATGCGCGGTAGCGTATGTCTTGATTGATTCGGCAATGGGGCCAACCTGAAGCGCTTCTTGATACATGACCCCCGCCTTGTCCAGCGCCGCCTTCGCGTCTCCAAGCGCCGTCTTGGCCTCGTCATCGTAGTAGTCCTGAATCATCTCCTGGGAGATAAACGCGAGTACCGTCCCCGACACGATGGGTGATTGCACGTTAAGCAGATGAAGTGTGCACGGGCCATTTTCCCGGACATGGTCGATCATGTAGCGCACGGCGCGCAACGAATTGGCAGATCCATCTATGGGAATCAGGACGTTTTTCACGATGCCTCCTGGGCGCTTAGGTGGCCTTTATCAGAAGGCCGTTACGAGTTTGAACTCCATCATGGCACTGCGGCGTTTGATTCAATTGACGGCGGTCAACTTCATTGAAGGAAAGCAGAATTGCGGCCGGGCGACGTTCGTCCCCATTTTTGGATTGACAAAGGTCAACATGTGGCGAGCCTGACAGAGCAGGATATGACTCAAGGTGGGCGGTGGCCTACCGTTCTAGCAAAGGAGATAGCTATGTCGCGGTTGAGTCAATACAGTCCGTTTGCGTCCGACCCGTTCTCGGATGTCTTTCAGGCATTCCTCAGGCCGGTTCGCCAGCAAGCCGACGAACAGAATCCCCGGATGGACATCGATATCACCGAGGTCGGCGACAAGTACGTGTTGAAAGCGGAGGTCCCTGGGATCGAGAAGAAGGACATCTCGGTACAGATCGACGGCAATACCGTCATGATCTCTGCTAACAAGGAAAGGAGCAGCGAGGTAAAGGAAGCGGGCAACGTGGTGCGTCAGGAACGGTTCTGGGGACAAGTCCAACGCTCGGTGACGCTGGCCAGCCCGATAGACCAGGCCAACGCCAAAGCCGTATGCGAGAACGGCGTACTCGTCTTGACACTTCCCAAAGCACAAGGCAATCAGAACAAGACCGTGCAGATCGAATGAACTCCACACCTTCGCTAATCTGGCGTGGCACGAGATGCGATGGCTGCCGTGCGAGGCCTGCCGTCCGTGATCGTTCCGTCACTCCGTGGAGGTAGCTATGTTTCGCCGTATTGCAGTCCATTTGGATCACGGCGTTGATTGCCCGCGCCGGATTGAGTTTTGCTTGCACATCGCGAAGGCGCATGATGCGCATCTGACAGGCATATTCACCAGCTACGTCTCGCCGGGATATTTCTCCGACGAAGCGGGTCTATGGGCCCGAACCACGGAGGGGGCGATGGAGATCACTACGAAAAAAAGGTCCGCACTGCAGCAAGCCTTCAGTGAGGCGGCCCGACGCGCAGGCGTGACGGAATCATGGCGGCAAGGCGAGGGTTCACCAGCGGAGTGTGTGTCTAGACATGCACGCTATTCGGACGTGCTCGTCATCGGCCAGCAGAATGCCTACGATCTACAGGCAGCGACGGGTAACGATTTTGTGGAACAGACTTTGCTTTTCGTCGGTCGGCCGGTCATCGTATTGCCGACTGCAGGGATGTTCGAGACTCTTGGGACGCGAGTGCTGTACTGCTGGAACGGTGGGCGCGAAGCGGCGCGAGCGATTGCCGATGCGGCGCCGCTCCTGCGCCATGCAGATAGCCTACGCGTCTTGACGATGGATGAAGCAGCCGACTCAAGAATCGAGATCGAAACCCTATACGAGGATCTTGCGGTCTATTGCACTTGCCACGGATTCCCCGAACCGGAGCATGAAACGCGCGGCACGCGCGACATTGATGTCGGCGATGCTATTTTGAGTTCGGCGGCGGATTTTGGCGCTGACCTTATTGTCATGGGAGCATATGGCCACACTCGAATGCGCGAACTGGTCATGGGCGGTGCCACTCGCTCATTGCTCAAAGCGATGACCGTGCCCGTGCTGTTCTCTCACTAACTGCGCAGTCTGGGCGCTCGCGGGAAGGGCGGTTGCGCTGCACAATCGGGGGCAAGATGATGTATTCACGCATTGTTGTCGCGGTGGACAGTAGCCACGCGTCGAATCGGGCCTTGGACGAAGCCATCAAGATCGCGAAGGGCTCCGACGCGACACTGCGCATCATTCATGTGCTGGATGATCTGTCGGTCTACCTTGCCGCCAACCCCTACGCGGGTTACTACACCGGCGAGCTGATCGAAAACCTGAGGCGGGAAGGAGCGAAGATTCTGGAGCAAGCGCGCATGCGCGCCACAGCGGCAGAATTGCAGGTTGAAACGGTCCTTTACGATGACCTGGGACTGCCGGTAGAAGAACGAATAGTGACGGCCGCTCAAGATTGGCCCGCCGACTTGATCGTGATGGGCACACACGGACGGCGTGGCGTGAAGCGCGCGATGCTTGGCAGCAGCGCCGAAGCGGTGCTGCGAACATCCCCCATGCCCGTGTTGCTGGTTCGAACGCCATGACGGGGGCCAGGCGCCCCCGGCGTCCTGCAAGCTACCCAACTGCCTCAGCCGCAGGTGCCGCAACCTTGTGTGATGCGCGCAGATGGGCGTGCGCGGAAAGATGGATTGATGACCGCGGCGAGACGCCTGTCTGGGCGAAAAATCGTTACGCCTTTCAATCCCATTTTCCAAGCCTGAATAAAGAGGGCTTGTGCGCGTTCTGGGCGGTAGTCGCCGGGAACCGGTATGGTTTTGGAAATCGAAGCGTCTACATAAGGTTGCAAGGCCGCTAGCATGGCCAGATGATCTTCCGGGGCGATATCGGCGCTTTTCTGGAAGTACCCGGGCAGCGGTAGATCGGACGCATGTGATTGTTTCCAAAGCCGCCATGCGTGGTTCTCCACCGTCATGTCGACCGCAATGGCGCCTGGCAATTGAATCTGGCGACGGTAAACCCAATCGAAGGCTGGCTCAATGCCGCTGGAGCATCCATCGGCGAAGGCCAAGCTGACGCTGCCCGTAGGGGCGAAGGAAACCAGATGGCTATTGCGCAGTCCATGCGCTTTGATCGCTTTGACGACATCAGGCGGGAGAAAGTCGCCGATTGCGCCCGCCGCCAGATAATCGTCGGCACGGTAAAGGGGAAATGGTGCTCGTTCTGCGGCCAGCTCCGCCGACGCGGCATAGGCGTTGTCACGAATACAGCATGCGACCGATCTTGCTGCCAGCCGGCCGGCTTCGCTGGCATAGTGCAGTTGCAACATTGCTAGCATGTCGGCCAATCCGGTGATTCCTACTCCGATTCTGCGTTTGGAAAATGCCTCTTTGGCTTGGGCGGGTAACGGCCAACGGGTCAACTCGATCACATCGTCCAACATACGTACCTGCGTACGAACCATCTTTCCCAGTTTTTCCATATCAATTTCGGGTTCTCCGCCGATCCCGAACGAATGGTTGACTAGGCGCGTGAGATTGATTGGGCCCAACACACAGCAGCCGTACTCCGGCAAAGGCTGTTCGCCGCATGGGTTGGTGGCTCGCAAGGTTTCGATTGCCCGCAGGTTATTCGCTCGATTAATGGTGTCGATGTAGAGGAACCCAGGTTCCGAGCTGTGCGTAGCCTCTTCGGCCATTGTTGCCCAGAGACTTCGGGCAGGCTCCCGGCGATATTGCCAGAGGCCGTTACTCAATTTGAGCGCACCCATTGAGATACTGCGCTCGTCGGGCAGGGCCGGATGTACCAGGGGCCAGGCGTCGTCCTGCTGAACAGCAACCAGGAAAGCGTCAGTGATCGCGACTGAAATATTGAATGTGCGCCATCGATTGCGGCCGTGCTTGGCGCGTATGAAATCAAGAATGTCGGGATGGTTGCAGGAAAGCACCGCCATCTGCGCGCCACGCCGACTGCCCTGAAACGACAGACTGCGACAAGCCGCATCGTATCGGTCGATCGCCGAGCAAACAGCGGGTGTCGCGGCTTTCGCTTCGGCGCTTGCTGACGAAGGCGGCAAGGCGGAGAAGTCATACCCCACGCCACCGCCCATCGCCAATGTCGTACAAGCCTGTTCCAGTCCGGAATCGAAGGGCAGGGTGGGTGAGCCGACGCCCACCGGCTGCACGAAACAGTTAATCATGGTCGCGTGAGCGCTGGTGCCAGCATTCGCCATGATGCGGCCAGCTCCAATTGCGCCCATTTCCATATTGCGCAAAAATTCTTGCGCGATAAGTGTGCGCCGCTCCGGCGCTTCAGCTTTGGCCAATGCATGAGCTACGCGCGCATAGATTTGAGACGCCGTGGCCTCCCCCGGCGCTGCATATCTGTCGGCCATAACGTGAGCGCAGATGCGTTGCTGGTCGAGCATAACTGCCTCGGCGTCTACGATGTGCCTTGCGGGGCGCGTACGAGAAGTACCGGTACGCTTGCGTTGCGCATGATTCCCTCGGCGCTGCTTCCAAGCGCCAGGCGGCTGGCTCCTCGACGACCGTGCGTACCCATCACGATCAAGTCCGCCTTCCATGACAAGGACTCGTCCAGCACTCGCTGTTGCACGGTTCTGTCCAGGTTTTCGTATAAGACCGTGTCCGCCTCGACTCCCGCTGCTTTGACGGCATCCAGGGCAGAGTGAAGCACCCTTTCTCCGTTTTTCCGAATTGACTCGAGCAGTTCGCCCGCTCCATAGCCATAGGCGCCGATGGTTAGCGCAAACGAGAGCTCGTCGATGACGTGGATCAAGCGAAGACTGGCGTGGGTGAGTTGTGCGAGGCGTATCGCTTCCCCAAGTCCAAGCTCAGAGGTGGCGCTTCCGTCGATAGGAACAAGGATTCGCTGGTACATGCTGAAACTCCGGGAGAGAGGGGGCATGTCTTAGTATCGGCTGACCGAAGGCAAAAATATTGATGGTTGTCATGATTCACGCAGCGTGACGTCCGGAACGCGGGTGCAGCGAAGGGGCGCTTCACGGCACGATCGTTCGCGTTGCGATGCCGGTCACGATTTATCTTGACATTAGTCAACGACTAAACGTGGCCAAAGCTCAGGATGGATAGCGCGCGAAAGCGATCGGCGCAAATGGCGCGTGGGTGCTGTCGGTTACGACGGCATGGGTACCGAGCGGGTTACCGTTTGGCGATAGGCAACTGGGAGAGAATCATGAACGACGCAGCGCTGCGGGAAAGAGTACAGAGTGCACTAACGTTTGAGCCCAATATTGAAGCTCTGCATATCGGGGTCGCGGTAGACGATGGCGTCGTGACATTGACAGGCCATGTCGAAACCTATGCGCAGAAGCTTGCCGCCGAGGAAACGGTTCAGCGGGTCAAGGGGGTACGTGGTATTGCCCAGGAAATCGAAGTTCGCGCAGCGGCTGACAAGCAACTGGCAGACGACCAGATAGCGACTCGCGCGTTGAGCATCATCGCATGGGATGCAACGATCCCCGATGGAAAGGTGCAGGTGACCGTGCAAAAGGGATGGGTTAGGTTGAGCGGAACGGTGGATTGGTTCTATCAGCGCGAAGCCGCCGCGTGTGCGGTCCACAAACTGTCGGGCGTGACGGGCATTTCGAACTTGATAGAAGTGGTGCCGACCGTGCAGGCTGGCGACATCAAACGCAAGATCGAAGCGGCACTACTACGCAGCGCGCAGATCGAGGCGGGTCGCGTGGAAGTCAGCGTGCATGACAACAAGGTCATACTGAATGGGCGCGTCAATAGCTGGATTGAACGCGGCGCCGCCGAGCGGGCCGCTTGGGCTGTACCCGGGGTCGTCGAGGTCCAAGACAGACTAGTGGTCGGTTAGTGGAGGGCCAGACAACCCGGACGAGAAGCGAGTTTGCCGCGCGATCGGTGGGTGCTGCCGAGACGCACGCGGCGCGGATTAGCTGATTTCAAGCCTGTCATCAACGCCAAGCACGCTTGGAACGCTCCAGGCCGCCAGTTCGGCGGCATGACGATCCGCCCAGCTCCTCACTTTGCCTGTCAGCGTGACGTGCCTATCGCGCACCGAAACCTGAATATCGTGTGCTTCCAATTCGGCGCTACGCTTCAACGCCTTCTGTATCCGCTCCCTCACGTCGCCGATCTGTATACCTGCGTTGAGCGCGATCAGATTCGCGACTCCTTTGACACCAGACAGTCTCCGGACGGCGCTCTCCGCCGCCTTGCGCTGAAAGTTCCAGTCGACCTCTCCGCTCAACGTCACCCAGCCTTGCTGCACCTTTACCTGCACCTTGCTGTCGGGAACCGATACATTCCAGCCAATGCTGCTGAGTGCCCGTTTGGCTAGTTCATCGTCGGAGCTCCCTTGTTCGTAGTTCGTACGGACTTCGATGTCCTCAGCAATCCCCTTGACGCCTTTGACGTGCATCACGATTTTTTCGGCGTCGTATTTTTGGCTATAGGTACTGACGTGCCCGGTCAACGTGATAACGCCATCGGACGCGGCTACGCCAATGCCCGAAGCGTCGACGCGCGGGTCGAATTCCAGAGCATCCAGCACGTTACGGCGAAGTTCTTCGTTCTTCATGGTAATCCTCCAGTCGCGATCGAAGATGGGGTGAGCGGCCTGCGTGCTCGGTACAGCGCTTGCGGTGGACCGCTGCGCCGCATGTGAAGTTTCCGACAGCAGGGTGATCGAATATTGACAATCATCAATAGAAAAAATCGGGTCTGTTCGAAATCGGGCCCTGTGCAAGAGAACGTCATGGAATGCGGCTTACTCCTTGGGCTTGCGGCCGGTATGACACGGATGAGCGAACGCTGAGATCGTGATTTTTGTCAACACGATTTTTTTAGGCAGTTTCAACATCAAAGCAGTCCCGTGCAGCGTTCGGGCGCGCGAGGAATAGTGCGTCCACGATGGTGTAGGGATACCTAACAACCCCTGGAGGTCGACATGCAAAAACCTGTCAGTATTCCGCAGACCAAACAAAACAAGACACGATCCGACGGGAAAGAGGACGCAGCGCAGCATCAGCGGAAAGCCGAAATGGCCGAGGTGGTGGGACGGCACAAGAATATGGGGCAGAAAGACCATAAAGGCGCACGTTGAGATAGCAGCCGCCGCCCCAGCTTGGTCTGGGACCCTATCAGGAGAATGATCATGGCGCGAGCAGCACGACTGGGAAAAGAGGGGGGAGATGCAAGCACGAGTGGCGTATCTTCCAAGCCGCAGCCCAGGAAATCGCCTGCAAGCGGCGACTCGACAGGTCTACCGCTGTTGCAGACCAGATTGGAGGGGGTGGCGGACGCCTGGGCTGGCGAAATGAGGGCGCGCGCCCGACGGCTGACTGAGGTCAAGTCGCCGGGCGCCGCCGCGCCCGAGCTGATCCATGATCTGCGTGTCTACATGCGACGGCTTTCCGCCTTGTCCGATCTGATGCCGTGTAAGGAACGAGGTGGCGCGATAAGGCGGATGCTGCGTAAAGAGGTGGCCTGGGCGATGCAGCCTTTGTCGCGGGCGCGAGATTGGGACGTGTTTGTCATCGAGATGTTGCCGCGCCTATGCAATGCAGACTCGGATCTGGACCGAGTCGCTGCGACTAAACGAGCCGCCGCCCGATCCGACATCGTGCACAGTGAAATGTATGCCCATTTGCGGTCAGAGCGCTTTCAAGGTGTGCTTCGCCTGTTCCGGGAGCGGGACGAAGACATGCGGGTTGCCACCGCTGAACGCCGTTCCAAGGTGCTGTTCGGCCGGATTCACCGAAAACTGGAGGGTTGGGAAAAATCCATCCGAGATCGCTTGGCGGGGCCGGCGATGCGCGGCGCCCGCACTCAGCATCGAATGCGGATCAAGATCAAACGCTTGCGTTACGCCAGCGAGGCGCTGTTGCAACTGGCGTCCTCTCGCAAGCTGGACCGCTTTGTCCGATCTCTAGGACAGTTGCAGGGCAAGCTCGGCGATATCCAAGATCTGAGGACCGCCTCGCAGCTTGGAGGGGAGGTCAGCGTTAGTTTATCGACCGGCAGGTTAACAGGGCGGAAAGCCGAAAAAGTTTGCGCTCGATTGTTGCGCAAGGCCGAAGCCGAGCTGCGCGTAGCGAGTCGGAGTTTTGTGCGAAAGCCTTCATTCTGGGCTGACTCGAGACAGGGGAGAGTGGTTCGGCGATTGGTGTGCGGCAAGGTTTTGTCATCAGGTGTGCGGGCTTGAGTCCGCGCAATGCGTTGCGGCGGACGAAGATGTCGCTAACCAGGATTTCCCGATCGGGGGCGAGATGAAGACGCGTATCGTGGCAATGTGGTTCCTGCTCCTTCTCGCTGTGCAGCCGCTTGGCACGGCTTTTGGCCAGGCGGCAGATTCGCTGCTTACGGTTTCTCCTGCGATGCTCAAGAGGGTGGATCAGGACGCTGAGGCGACCCTGTTGCGCCTGTATCGCCAGTCGCCCAGGGCCCAAGCGCTGATTGCCCGTTCATTCGGCGTGCTGGTCGTGCCCGCCCTGCACGCAGATGGTGGTATTTTGGGCGTGGCTTATGGAAGCGGCGTGTTGATTGACGCCCTGGGGGACCGCAGCTATTACAACGTCATTGGCAGCCCGCCTGGTTCAGTGCTTGGATTGAACGACAAGGCCCTGATTCTGTTTTTCTCGACCTATGAGTCGCTGCGTGCGTTTGAGGCGACGCCGGGGTGGGTGGAGGGGCACAATGGAAGCATCCAGATCCTGGATGAGTCCTCCATGGCCAATCAGCGTAGTCCGGCTATCGAGCCGATCGGCGGTTTCATCCTGTCGGCAAACGGGCTGGCGAGCGGCCTGTCATTGAAAGGCAGTCTGTTCATCAAGGTGCCGATTTATCTATGTACAGAGGAAGCGGCTTATTGCCGCTGATCGTGCGGGGTCCGAATTTACGTCCACCAACGGCGGCGCAGTCTGGCGTTCGATAGCATCACGGCACCATGGATATGCAGACGACTCTCCCATTCGCGATCGCACTGGGCATCGGCTTGCTGATTGGCGTAGAGCGCGAGCGGCGAAACCGGCGATGGCTATCGGGCAAGACCGCCGGCGTGCGCACCTTCGCCATTGTGTCGCTCCTGGGCGCGGTAGCGATGCATTCGGGCGGGGCGCTTTTGCTCGGTTTGGTTGCAGTTGGGCTGGGAGGCGCGTTGTTGGCCCACGCGCGCGGGACCGAGCGTAGCCAAGGGCTGGCGACGCAGGTTGCCTTGCTGTTGAGTCTGTTGCTTGGCGGCCTGTGCCTGCGCGACCCGGCGTTGGCGTCGGGGCTGGCGGTAGCGGTGACTGCTCTGCTGGCGGCGCGTACTGGTCTGCATCGATTTGTGCGCTCGGTGCTCAGCCCGCAAGAGCTTGTCGACGCCTTGATCCTGGCAGCAGCCGCGCTGGTGGTGATGCCCCTGTTGCCAGATGCCTATGTTGGCCCGTTCGACGCCCTCAACCTGCGCACGATCTGGAAGTTCACACTGCTGGTCATGGCGGTTAGCGCCGCCGGCCATATCGCGTTACGGGTGTTTGGTCCTCGCATCGGTTTGCCGTTGGCAGGGTTCGCGTCCGGCTTCATTTCCAGCACATTGACTATCGGCGTAATGGGCGAGCGCGCTAAGGCCGATCCTGCGCTTAGAGGGCCGGCGGCCGCAGGCGCTGTTTTGTCCTCAGTGTCGACGATGTTGCTCATGGCAACGGTACTGGCCGCCATCAGCCCTGAAGTCTTGCGAGCGCTGGTGATTCCGCTTGCTTGCGGCGGCGCGACGGCGCTGAGCTATGGCGTATTGTTCCTTTTCAAGGTGATGCGTCAGACAGAATGCACGGCGGTCGAAGCTGGGCGGCCGTTCAAGCTGTGGACGGCTTTGGTATTGGCGCTCGTGGCGGCGGGGGTGCTGCTGTGTACTGCCACGTTGAATGCGTGGCTGGGATCGCGGGGTATCACCATTGCTGCGTTGCTGGGCGGTCTGATCGATACCCATGCCGCGGCTGCGTCAGTCGCCACGTTGGTGGCGGCAGAGACGATTTCCCCGGCGCAAGCAGCCGTGCCGGTGCTGGCGGCCATGTCTGCCAACGCGCTGACCAAGGCGATCTTCGCGGCAGTCAGCGGCGGATTCGCGTTTGCCGCGCAGGTGGTGCCGGGCCTGATATTGATGGTAGCGGCGGCCTGGGGGGGCTACACGATGACTTAGGCTAAATACGCATAATGTGTATTATGTAAAGTAAAGGAATGGGTTGCGGGATCTGGCGTCGTATCCTGAAACCGGCAGCCCATCCTGGGGCCCCTAATGGCAGCTCAAGCTCACTCAACGATGACCAAAGATGGTCGGGTGACCATCCCAAAGGACATACGACGGCGCCTTGCCAGCCGCCGCGCCGCCCTCCTCGCCTTCGTATTCGCCGCCACCTGATTCGTCAGCACCGCCATGGCCACGCATCTATCTGCCGCGGATGTTGGAGACTGCGGGGCGCCACGCTAACTGTGGTTGTTCCGTAGGCGCGTTCACCGGTGCATGGAATATGGTGCCAGACTACATCTAGCCGAAGTAACTAAATTGTCATCGGCGCGCCTTAGCATGTGCGCACACTCGCCGCCTCGCGCTGGTCTGCGTTGATTCTCTTGCGATATGCCCTGTTTCACCCAGGCTTTTCATCCGCGTTATTCGCCGCCGACGTGCACACAGGCCTGAGGCACATGCAGAAAATACTAGCGACTTTGGCCACCGGAGCGGTCATTGCCTCGTCTGTACCCGCGGCTGCCGAGATCTCGACCGTCATTGATCCTGTCTTGGCCTACGACCTCGACTGGCCGCGCCAGCCGCTACATGATGCGTTGCAGCGATATAGTCAGTTGACCGGAGACTCCGTGCTGTATGACAGTGGCCAGACGGCGGGAAAAATTGCTCCGGCGTTGACCGGCCGCTATACCGCCAGCGAGGTGCTGACGAGGATGCTGGCGGATACAGAGTTGCAGCCTCACTACACCGCCCCGAAGGCGCTGCTGCTGAGCCCTCGGACGCGCACACCTCCTGCCCCTGTGCCGCCAATTTCACAAGCCGCCCGACAGCAATACTATGGTCTGCTCCAGACCCGAGTGCTCGCGGCCCTCTGCGCCCGCCCAGACTTGGGCACGGGAGACTACCGCGTCGCGTTGCGCGTGGACCTGAATCGCCTGCACGCTTTGTCGGATGTCGTGGTCCACGCCACCGGCCGACCCGAGATGGAGGCAGCCGTGCGCGAGACTCTAGCCGGCCTGCCCATCGGCGCCCCACCGCCCGGATTCGGGCTGCCCGCAACCCTGCTGATCACACCCGAGGCTGCACGCCGCTATGGCGGCTGCGCGCCATGAGCGGCGCCGGTTTGGCCGCGCTTCGGCGCCTGATCGCCGAGCGCTACGACGCTATCAAGTATCAGGTGTCTCGCCGGCTGGGCGGTGCGTCCGACCTGGCGGGAGACGCGCTGCACGATGCCTATATGCGCTTGTCCGTGCGCGACGACCTGGATGCCATTCGCCACCCGCAGTCCTATCTGGTCAACACGGCCGTGCACGTGGCCATCGACCGTATCCGGCAAGATGTGCGGCTGCTCAGCGAAAGCGAGGTGAATGAGTTTTTCGACGTCGCGGATGCCAGCCCCGGCCCGGACGTGGTGATGCAATCACGCTCGGATCTATCGCAGATGTTCAAGGCGCTTGACGCGCTGACACCGCGTCAACGCGATATCTTGCTTGCCGCGCGCGTGGAAGGTCTGTCGCGGCCCGATCTCGCCAAGCGCTGGGGCATATCGGTGCGGTTGGTCGGGCGTGAACTACAAATCGCGCACGAGCATTGCGTACGGGCGATGGCTCGGACGGAGGAATAATTGCAAGAGAGTGTTTATTTCTCTCCGACGGAGTTCCGTTCCGGCTTCGTGAAAACGTCTAGATATAAGAACGGCACAAATAGTGCCGCGCAAGCGAAACAACTCCATGGATTCCGACCTTAACCCAGGCCCTGTTCCCGACCCCGCCATCGAACGCGAGGCCCATGCCTGGGCACGCATTCTGGCGACCAATGTGCCCACCACGCGAGACGGCGACGCCTTCAAGGCATGGCGCGCCCAAAGCGCGGCGCACGAGCGCGCGTGGATAAACGCCGCCCGCGCCTGGAGGGAACTGGGCCACATCGCGCACGCCTACACGGCGAGCAACCCAATGCCTGGCCAGACCCGCCCTGCCCCGGCCAAGCCGAGCAGAAGATGGTTCCTGGCGGGAGGCGCCGGCGCCTTCGCCAGCATGGCGGCAGTCGCACTGGTGCGGCCACCTTTTGGCCTGTGGCCGTCATGGGCACAAGCCAATGCCGACTACCGTACCGTCACGGGTGAACAACGCAGTATCGCGTTCACCAGCCAGCACCTTGTGCTGGATCTGAACACACAGACCAGCATCAATGTGTCGACCCAGGGTACAGAGCCACGCATTGAACTTGTGTCAGGCGAGGCCGCGATCCGCGCCGCTCGAAGTCAACCCTGCGCGATCCTCGCCGGCGCGGCGCGCATGCGCCTGGCCACCGGCGACATCGAGGTGCGCCACCTGCATGACGACCGTATCCACCTGCGCTGCAACAGTGGCCAGGTCGAACTGACGCATCCCAAAGCCACGATGCTGCTGGCGGCGGGACAGCAGCTCAGCTACGACGCCAATACGCTGGGTGCACCCACCCTCTTCACCCAGACGGTGTCGGATTGGCGCGGGGGCATTGTCAGCTTTCACGACTTGCCGCTGAACCTGGCGGTAGACGAAATCAACCGATATCGGCCCGGTCGAGTGGTGCTGATGAACGAAGCGCTGGCGCGACATCGGCTGAGCGCGCGCTACGAGGTGAAGAACTTGGACGAGGCCATTGCGCAGATCCAGCAGTTGTACGGCGTTTCGGTGCGTCGCGTGGGCGATGTGGTGTTCTTGATCTGAGACAGTCTGTGCAGGCCTGACGCCTGTCATAAAAGATTCATGGGATTTCCATGCCGAATCCCGAGATGTCGTTCGACTAGATAAGCAAGCAGGCACGGTGGCCATGTCACTGCCGCCCTTCATCGACATCCTTGAATCACGCCATGTCCTCGTCTACGTCCGCTACGCCTTTCGCCACATCCCGCTCGCATTACCTCCCCGCCCCTACGGGTTCGCGCCAACATGGCGCCGCCCCCTCCTGGCACCTGAGCCCGTTATCGCAGGCCCTGGCGGCCTTGGCGATCGCGGGAAGCGCCAGCGGCGTTGCGCAGGCCCAGACGCGCGCGTTCAGCCCCGGCTGGTTCGCGGACAAGAATGCCGTCCAGTCAACCGCCCAACGCACGGGCCGCATGCCGGACGGCAGCATGGCGGGCATCGGCAATGGGGCCAGGCAACAAGCCCAATCGCGCCAGCAATTGCAGAAATCGCTGGACAACTTGAATCGCACAGCCGCCGCGGTCGCCGCCCAGCAGGCCGCGCAGGCGGCCGCGCGCGCAGCGGCCGCGGCCAATGACGCCAACGTGCCGGACGGCAGGACCGAAGGCGGATTATGGGAAGCCCAAGGCGAGCTGGCCAAATGGCAAGGAGCAACAGCCGCGACCTCGTCGTCAAGCGGCGGCAGGCATACGGTCACGATCGAACAGACGCAGCCCCGCGCGATCCTGAACTGGGACACCTTCAACGTCGGCCGCAATACCACGGTGCAGTTCAAGCAGGGCGCCAGCGATGCGGTGCTGAACCGCGTCGTCGGCGCCAGCGCCAAGCCCAGCCAGATCCAGGGCGCGATCAAAGCCGACGGCACCGTGCTGGTCGTGAACCAGAACGGCGTGATATTCGGCGGCGCCAGCCAGGTCAACGCCCGCAACCTGGTGGCCGCGGCCGCCACCATCACCGACGGGCAGTTTCGCGAAAAAGGCCTGTTCGTTGACACGGACGGCACGCAACCCACGTTCAAGGACGCGCTGGGCAGCGTGCAGGTGCAGGCTGGCGCGCGCATCGCCACCGCCGTGCCCACGACCGCGACCAAGGGCGGCGGCTACGTGCTGCTGCTGGGCAGCGACGTCCACAACGCCGGCGCGCTCACCACACCGCGCGGCCAGTCCGTGCTGGCCGCGGGCGACGATTTCGTCATACGCCGCGGTTACGGCACCGACGGCAACCCCAAGTCCACCACTTCGGGGGTCGAAATCAGCGCCACGCTCAAAACCGGCAGCCAGGCTGGCGAGGTTCGCAACACCGGCCTGATCAGCGCCCCCGTCGGCGACATCACGATGACGGGCCATGCCGTGCGCCAGGACGGCGTGCTGGTCGCCACTACCGATATCGGCGCGCGCGGCGCCATCCACCTGCTCAACCGCAGCAGCGATGCGGCAGGCAGCGTGACGCTGGGCGCGGGCAGCGTCACCGCCGTGCTGCTGGAGGCCTCGGCCGTGACCGGCCTGGACAGCCAGCGCCAAGCCGCGATCAAGACGCTGGACGGCTCCGCCACCAACAAGGCCACTGGTGCCTTCGACAACCTGAGCACGGTCGCCGACCGCATGGACTTGTCGCGCATCGAGGTGGTGACGGGCGACCTGGCGTCTTTCCAGGGCGGCTCGACTGCCTTGGCCACCGGCGGGCAGATCGTCGTTTCAGCCAAGCGGCAGGCCGTGCTGGAAAGCGGCGCCGAATTGGATGTGTCGGGCGCCATCGGTGTCAACGTGTCGATGGAATCGAACAACCTGCAAATTAACGTGCAGGGCAACGAACAGCGCGACGCACCCGTCAACCGCGACAGCAAGCTACTGAACAACAGCGACGTCTGGGTGGACCGCCGCACCCTGGTGAAGATTGCCGGCGGGGCAAACGGTTCCAGCGGCGACCGCTGGTACACCAGCGGCGGCCTGCTGGAAGTGGGCGGCTACCTGGCCACCAGCGAACGTGGGGCCGGCGAATGGCTGGCGCAAGGCGGCACCGCCACCTTCACAGGAGGCGAACTGGTTACGAAGGCCGGCTCCGACATCAATCTGTCAGGCGGCACGCTGGACGTGCAAGCCGGCAATATCCGCCAAAGCTGGCTGCGCGGCGCCGACGGCCGCTTGTACGAAGTCTCGCGCGCGCCCGGCGACCTGCTCTACACCGGCCTGTATCAGGGATATGAACAGACCCATGCACGCTGGGGCGACAAGGCCACGCGCAGGTTCTACAACCTGTTGCTCGCCCCAAAAACGCGCTTTGAAGACGGCTATACGGTGGGCCGCGATGCGGGCCAACTGATCGTCTCCACCGGTGCCGCCCAACTGGCGGGCACCTTGACGGGCGAGGTTTACCAGGGCGCGCGTCAGGTCGAGGCGCCGCAAAGGGACATCGACGGCTACTACCAATCGCAAACGGCCGTCGCGCGCCGCGCGCAATTGACTGTCGGAAGCTATACGCCGATCTTCGACGCCGACGCCAACATGCTGGCCTGGACGCTGGGCGGTGTCGCCAAGCAGGTGACGGCAGGCACGGGCGACGCGGGCGACGACGAGATCCGGCTGGATGCGGCCTGGCTCAACGCCGCCAATCTCGGCGCCATCCGGCTGGCCGGGACCGAGCGGATCGTGGTGGATCAGCCCCTGCGCTCGGCGCCGGGCGCGAACGTGGTCTTGTATGCGCCCCAGGTCGACATCAACGCCGGCATCAGCGCGGCGGGCGGGCGGATTCTGGCCGGCAACCTCATCAAGCAGTGGAACGCCAACGGCCGCAACGAAGACACGCCAGTGCTCGCACCCGCTGACCGGCCCACGGGCGTGGCGGTCTCGGCGGGCGCGGTATTGGACACCGGCGGCCTGTGGACCAATCTGCTTGCCAACCCCGCCGCTTCCGGTGCGCTGGCCTATCGCCAGGGTGGCAGCGTATCGCTGCGTAGCACCCAGGGCGTTACGCTGGCCGCGGGCAGCGCCTTGGACGTGTCGGGCGGCGGAGCCGTGCTGGCCAATGGCAAGACCCTTGGCGGCAAGGGTGGCGACGTCACCCTGGCGGCGGGCTTTGACGCCGCGCTCAGGCACGAAGGAACGATTGCGGCCCAGGGCGTGGATGGCGGCGGCAAGCTGACCTTGCAGGCCGACAAGGTGCGCATCATAGCGGCGGGCCAGGCGGCCGCATCAATCGCCGACGCGACGGAAAGCAAAGAATCCGTCCTGTCCGACGAGGCCTTCGGCATGGGGTTCTCGCAATACGAAGTGATCGGTTTCCATGGTCTGGAGGTCGCGGACGGGTCGCAAGTGCGGGTCACGATGCCGGTCCAGCGCCATGCTTCCGGCATACGCGCCATCCTGGACAAGTCGCAAGCCTTGCAAACCTTCACGCCCGAGCTCTACCAGGAGAATCCGGTTGAAAACCATCTGACGCAACGCAAGGGCGCCAGCCTGCGACTGCAAGCGGGGTCCCAGTTGTCGACCGCCGCCGATCTGGCGACCACGGTTCTGCGCGTGGGCAGCGGAGCCCTCGTCGAGGTGGATCCGGGGCAAAAGATCGATCTGGCCGGCGTCGGGCAGATCACCCTCAATGGCACATTCAATGCGTGGGGCGGCGCCATCACTGTCCAGGCAATACGGCCTGGTTCGACGGACGACGCCATCGCGGCCGGGCATGGCCGATCCATTTGGTTGGGCGAAACGGCCGTGCTGGACGTCGCGGGCCGCGCCGCCACGGCCTTCAATCACAACGGCCAGGCATACGGCCGCGTGCAGGACGGCGGCAGCATCGTATTGGGCGGCCAGGTGAACGTGTCGCTGGGCGTCGCCCCATCGCCCGACCTGTTCATCGTCTCGCGACCCGGCAGCCGCCTGGAGGCGTCGGGCAGCGCCGCCACGTTACTGGTCAACGGTGCGCCGACGATGTTGGCCGGCGCTGGCGGCAGCATCACTCTCGGTTCCAGCAACGGCCTGTACCTGGATGGCCGCATGACCGCCCTCGCGGGCGGCGCCGGCGCGCCCGGCGGCACCTTGTCTATCGGCCTGGATGCGCCGGTCTATCGCACAGCGGCGATGACCCCCCGCGTGAACCAAGGACGCGACCTGCTCCTGTCGCAACAGGCCCTGCCCGACGAACTTGCCGGCTTTGCCGACCCGGAGACCGCCGCCGACGCGCTGGTGTATGGGCGCGGCGCCCTCAGTGTCGCGCAAGTGGAGGACGGAGGTTTCGGCAGTCTGAACCTGCTGAGCAATGGCGCCATCAGCTTCGCGGGCGACGTCGACCTGCGCATGGGTCAAAGCCTGCGCCTGTTCAGCACGTCGCTCAACATGACGGAAGCCGCAGCCTCAACTGCCCGGGTGCAGCTGGCCGCCCCCTATGTGATGCTGGCCGGGGCCACCGACAACGGCGCGCCCGACTTGTACACGCGCCCGACATCCTCGCGCCCCCCCTCTACCCGCGTCAGCGAATCCACCTTCATCACGGATGCCGGCTTCATCGATATCCGCGACCTGGTACAGCTGGGCGCGCTGACCACGCAACAGGCGCCGAACGGCGATGTCAGCTATGTCGGCACGGGTTTCACGCATACCGACCTGCGCAGCCAGAGCGACATCCGTGTGCTGGGCGGCCGGGGCACGCAGGTCGCGCTGGCGAACCAGCCCTACACCACGCAGCTTGCTGCCCCGGGCAATCTCAGCCTGACCGCCGCGCAGATCTATCCGGACACTGGAGCGGTGACGCGGATCGTGGCCGGTCCGAACGGCATGCGCGACGGCGTCATCGGCTATGAAGCGGACCGCACGCTTACCATCCGCCGCAATAGCGACGCCCTTCCCCCTCTTCCGTACAGCGCGTTCGGCAAGCTGCGCTTAGCCGCCGACATCATCGACCAGGGCGGCGTGGTGCGCGCGCCGCTCGGAATGCTGGAAGTGGGGGTCGCGGATACCACCGGCACCACCTCCCGCGTCAATCTGCTGCCAGGCAGCGTCACGTCCGTCAGTGGCCGGGGGCTGGTCATGCCCTATGGCGGCACCGTAGACGGCGTGACCTATCAATACGCCGGGCAGAATATCGTGTTGAACGGCGCAGGCGCCGCCACGATCGGCGGCGAATTGAGCAGTGGCATCCAACTGGCTGGCGAAGAGGTTCGGGTGGACGGCAACGCCATGCTGGACCTTTCCGGCGGCGGCCGCTTGCTGGGGGCCGGCTTTGTGACGGGACGGGGCGGTTCCACCGACGCCCGATTCAACCCGCTGGTGCAGATCAACGCCAAGGGCGCGGGCTTCACCCTGCCGGGTCTGGCCACCAATCCCGTCTACGCGCTGGTGCCCGGCGTGCAGGCTCCCGTGGCGCCCACCACGCCCGACGGACACCAGACCTTGCCGCAAATCGGGCAACAAGTCACGATCGGAAACGGCGTGCCCGGCCTGCCCGCCGGAACCTATACGCTGATGCCCTCCACCTATGCCCTGATGCCGGGCGCGTTCCGCGTGGAGGTCAACGGCCTGGCGTCGGGCGCCCCCGCTTCGGGCGCGATACCGCTGCGCAACGGCTCCTGGTCCATCGCGGGCAACGTCGGTACGGCCGGCACGAACCTCGCCACGGCGGCGCCCCAACAGTTGTTGGTCACGTCCGGCGAGGTCCTGCGCCAGTACTCGCAATACAACGAGATGGACTACGCAGCCTTCGTGCAGGCCGACGGCGTGCGCCGCGGCGTTCCGCGCGCCATGCTGCCCGCGGACGCGCGCACATTGCGGGCTTATCTGGCAAGCGGCGCCGAGGGTCAGGCCTTTTCGTTTGCGGGTCAGGTCGACTTTTCCGCCGCCACAGCCGGCTACGGCGGCACGTTCGCCGTCTCGTCCAGCGATACCAAGGCGGAGCATCTCGAGGTCACCGCCCCGGGCGCGGGGCGCAGCGCAGGCTTCGAGGGATTATCCCTGGATTCCGGCCAGCTCAGCGCGCTTGGCGCGCCCCGCCTCGTGCTGGGCGCCGTACCCTATGTGGACTACACCAGCAACAGCAATACCGTCGACTTCGGCTACGCCCGCACCCACTTCTCATCCATAGCGCTGCGCGAGGGCGCGTCACTCTCAGCGGCCGAAGTCTTCCTGGTGACCAGCGGCCTGACCACCGGCATCACCGTGGAACGCGGGGCATCCATCAACACCATCGGTCGCGGCAAGGCGCCTTTTGATTCCACTGCCGGCTACACCTATGGGGCATCCGCCAGCAGTTTCCTGGCGTTGTCCAACGGTTGGATCAACATGCTCCCGCCCACCGCGGATCAGGAACCCAAAGGCGCCGGCCCTATCCGCATCGGCGTCTGCGGTGTTACCTGCGCCGGCGAATCCCTGCTGTACACCGAGGGCACGCTAGCCGCCGTCACCAACAAGACCTTCGACCTGGGCAGCGCCGCCAGCTACGGCGCGCGCTACCTGACGCTGGCGGTAGGCGCCGTCAACGCCGGCAGCGAACAGGCCCTGGCGGCAGCAGCCGCGCGCGGCGCGCTTGGCGCAGGGCTTAGCCTGGACCAGACGCTGCTGAATCGCCTGATGGCCGGCGACCAGCGCTTCGGCGCGCCGGCGCTCGAGATGCTGACCCTGGCCGTCAGCGACTCGTTCAACTTCTTCGAAACCGTCACGCTGGACACGACCGATCCCGCCACCGGCAAATCGCGCCTGCAAACGCTGGCTCTGACGGCCCCGGCCATCTACGGCTATGGCCAAACGGGTGACGTGGCCACGCTGCGCGCGGGCAACCTGATCTGGAACGGATCGGTCACGCCGCCCGTCGGCGTAATCGATAACGGGGCGGGCACCGGCAGCGGCACGCTGAATATCCAGGCCGAGCGCATCGAGTTCGGCTACGGCCCCTACACCCAACCGCTGGCCGACCGGGACAATGCCCGCCTGGCCCTGGGCTTTGCCGACGTCAACCTGACCGCCAGCGACCGCATCACCGCCAATCATCAAGGCAGCCTGGCCGTGTACCAGTCCCGGGGCGCTTTCGATTCCGCCTCTGGTTGGCGCTACAGCGGTGGCACATTGAACATGGAGGCTCCCCTTCTGACGGGTGAATCCGGCTCCATCAATCGAGTCAAGGCCGGCACCGCGATCAACTTCAGCAGTCCGCTGGCAGTGGCATCCGTTCCCCAGGGGCTCGGGATGGGCGCGGAACTGGCGCTGGACGCCGGCACGCTGAATATCAACGGCCGCATCACCCTGCCTACGGGCAAGCTGAGCGCAATCGCGGACAACGCCTTGATCCTGGGTCCCGGCGCGCAGCTGGACGTTGCTGGCCGGCCCGTGCCATTCGAAGACATCACAAAATACAGTTGGGGAGGCGACGTCAGCCTCCACAGCCGGCAAGGCGACATCACGCAAGCGGCGGGCAGCATCATCGACCTCTCCGCCCAATTCAACCGAGCCGGGCGCCTGACCGCCGTGGCGCTGGCCGACGACGCTGGCCGCGTGGACCTGCAAGGCCGCATTCTGGGCATGGCTTCGGGCAGCTACGACGCGGGCGGCACCCTGGTCCCCTACGCCTTCGGCGAAGTGGATATCCGAGCGCAGCAAGTGGACTTCGCGGCGCTGAATCAACGCCTGAACGAGGGCCAGGTGTTTGGCGGCCGTAGCCTTCAGCTCAAGCGCGGCAACCTTGCCATCGGCGACGAGGTACGCGCCCGAAATGTGAATATCTCGGTCGATGGCGGCAGCCTGACCGTGACCGGCCGCATTGATGCCAGTGGCGACGGTGTCGGCAGCATCCGACTGGCCGCGCGCGATGGACTGCGCCTGGCGTCCACCGCCACGCTGGATGCGCATAGCGCAACGCTGCGCGTGGACAGCTACGGCAAGATCATTGACGCGCCCAACCGCGCCATCGTGGAACTGAATTCGGGCAATGGCCAGTTGCAGATGGACGCAGGCGCGGTCATCGATTTGCGCGCCGGCACGGAGGCGCCCCGCAATGACGGCCTGCCGCGAGGCACGCTGGCGCTGAATGCGCCACGTCTGGGCGGTGCGACCGGCGGCGACATCAACATCGATGCGCGCGGGCCGCTGGACATCCGCGGCGCGCGCAGCATCGCGGTCAACGGGGTCTGGATCTATACGGACGCAACACCCGGGACCGAAACCACGGCGGACGGCGAGCCCTACCAGGTCATCGACCAGGCCTACCTGAACCGCCTGCACGGCGACAGCGTCGAATTCATCGACCGGGCCCTGTCCAACGGCAACCTGGTCAACGGCAAGCTGGCCGGCCTCCTCGCCTATGGCGACGCCCTGCACCTGCGCCCCGGCGTCGAGATCCGCAGCGCCACCGCGGAGGGCAACCTGGTGGTGCAAGGCGATCTGGACCTGTCCGGCTTCCGCTATGCCAGCCTGAACCCGCATACGCCGCTGCGGCCGGGCGCCTATGGCTCGGGGGAGGTAGGCAATCTGGTCATCCGTGCAGGCGGGGACTTGCAGATCCACGGCAGCATCAACGACGGCTTCGCCCCGCCTCCGGAGGTCAAGCAGGACTTGAACGGCTGGCGCCTGCTGCCGGGCCGGGACTTCACCGGTGGCGACATGATCACGCCCCATGCCGGCGTGGTGCTGGCCGCCGGTACTGCGTTCCCGGTCGGCGCCATCCTGAATTACGACTTGATGCTGCAAGGCGGCATGCTTGCCGAACATTCCGTATTGCCCGTTACTGCCCCATTGGCCCTGGAGTTGATACTTCCCGCCGGCACCGTGCTATCGGCACCCATCTTCAACCCGGACGGCACGGTGGCGCACGCTGCCGGCACCGTGCTGCACCAAGCGCTGACACTGCCCCCCGGCATGGCCCTGGCGGCAGGCACGCGCTTATCAAGTAGCGCCTTCCTTGGCGCCGTCACCTGGCCTGCCGGCATTCCACTGCCCGCCAACGCGAACCTGGCCGCCGCGGTCACCCTGCCGCGCGGCGCGCTGATCCCGTCGGGCACGAACGTGAAACTGGAGCCAGGAGTGGAATACGTCGATCTGCGTCCCGTGGTCGACGGCGCCCAGGGCCAGGTGTGGGCCGTGGCGCCCATGCTGCCTGAAGGTTCGCAATCCTGGTCTCTGCGGCTTGCGGGCGGCGCTGATCTGGGCGCGGCCGATACACGCATCACGCAGTACGCCACGAAGGTCGGGCTTCAGCGTGGGGACCTGGTGCTGGCCGACAGCCACTACGGCATGTATGGCTTTGATGGCCCCGGCAACTTCGTCTGGACGCAGTTGGTCGCCGACGACCTCGGCATGCCGGAGTTGGTGGGGCAGGTCATGGAGGACGATTTCATCCGCGACATGTTCGGCTATCCGAGTGCCGGCGCCCTGTGCGCGGACGTCCCAGAGTATTGCGCCGCAAGCGGCGCGAACAACTACATTCCCGCGCCTGCCACCCCGCGCTTCAGCGTGCTGCGTACCGGCACCGGCGACCTGGATCTGCTGGCGGGTGGCAGCTTGCGCATGCAGTCGCTCTATGGCGTCTACACCGCGGGCACGTCATCCACTGGCACTTACGAGGGCGACCCCTACAACCAACCGCGCCTGATTAATCCCGACGGCACGGTGCTGCGCGACCCGAGCAAGGGCTTCGAAGCCTTTGTGGACGGCGGGCCGCAAAGCGTCTACCGGGCCTGGTATCCGGATGGAGGCGGCAACCTGACGCTGCGTGCCGGCGTCAGCCTGACCGGCGATCTGATGACGGCATCCCTGGCTTCATTCGGGCGGCCAGTCACTCGCTCGACCGGATACTCCTCCGACCTGGTCGGAAACTGGCTATGGCGCCAGGGCAGCGGCGACGCGGCGATAGGCCAGGCGCAGCCCACCGCATGGTGGCTGAACTTCGGCACCTATACCTCAAGCGCGCCAGACCAAGCCGATGAATTGCGCGGCTTCACCGGCTTCGGCACGCTGGGCGGCGGCAACCTGGACATCGACGTGCGCGGCGACGCCGGCATCATCACCTCGCATCCCATCAGTTTCCAGGAACGCCAGATCAACCCGCGCAGCCAGGCCTTGACGCTGGCCGTGGCCAGCACGGGCCGCGTGATGGCCGACGGCACGTTGGCGCTGACCGGTGGCGGCGACATCATCCTGCGGGTCGGCGGCAGCTTGAACCCTGCGCTGCCCAGCTTCTATGAAGCCCCGGGCGCGGTCACCAACCTGCGCGGCCAGACGCTGCTGCAAGCCGCCTCGATGGGCCGAATGGACCCGATCTACAACATTCGGGCGGCACGCGACACGCGCGCGCTGGACCGCTTCCAGGCAAGCACCTACGAGCCTGCGGGGGCGTTGACGCTGACGCCGGGAGACAGCGCCTTCCAGCTGCAAACCCTGGGCGCCCTCGTCATCCAGACCGCCAGGGACCCCGGCCGCTTCCTCCTGCCCGTGTCCATGCCGTACACGCAGGCTGACGGTACGCTGGGCGTTTACGGATCCAACAGTTGGTTTTCGCTATGGACGCCCAATACCGCCATCGACCTGTTCAGCGCGGGCGGCGACGTGGCGCCGGTATTCAGGGCCGGCATCGACAATGATGGCATCGTTATCTACCCGTCGCAGTTCTCAGCAGTCGCCGCTCAAGGAGATATCCGGTACGACAATCCGGTCGCCCTCGCGCCCGGCGCCCTGTCCCGCCTGGACCTGCTGGCCGGTCAATCCATTTATGGCGGCGACGCCCCCTTTGGACGCACCAGCGCCGATCCCGGCGCGTTGGCATCCATCGACCGGCCGGCCTTTGCAGGAAAGGTGAAGGCCGCCCAAAGCAGCAGCATCGTCTGGGGTCCCACCAACCTGTCACCTGACGGCGGCTATCGGGACAACGTATTGTTCGCCTTCGGGCCGTTGACGGCCGCCACGTCGAGTGTCATGGCGCCATCGCGCTTTTATGCGAAGGACGGCGACCTTGTCGGCGTCAGCAGCGGCCGGCATATTCGGCTGGCGAACAACGGCAATGTCCTGACCGGCACGGAATGGTATGTCGCGGGCGGCCCGGTGCGCATGATCGCCGGCCGGGACATCGTCGGCAGCGGCAGCCCGCTAGGGTCGGCCGATTCCCTATCCGGCCCGATCCCGTATCAATACACCGACAATCTTCTCGTGCATGGTGACGCGAACGATGTGTCCGTGGTGCAAGCCGGCCGCGACATCCTTTACGGCAGCTTCACCGTTGCCGGCCCCGGCACGCTGGAAATCAGCGCGGGCCGCAACATCCTGATGGAAGACAAGGCCACCGTCGTCAGCCTGGGCCCTGTCGTGACGGGCGATACCCGTCCAGGCGCCAGCATCGTGCTGCAAGCCGGGCTGGGTGCGCAGGGCGGCGATTACGCCGGCTTGCTGCGGCACTACCTCGATGCGGGCAGCGCCGATCCCGCCCTGCCGCTGACCGACCAAGGCAAGCCTTTCAAGACTTATGAAGCCGAACTGCTGCTTTGGCTGACGCAGGCCTATGGATTTACCGGCAGCATGGACGACGCCCGCGCCTTTTTCGATGCGCTGCCGCCAGCGCAGCAGCGCGTGTTCGCGCGTCAGGTCTACTTCGCCGAACTGCGTGCCGGCGGCCGCGAATTCAACGACCGGACCAGCCCACGCGAAGGCAGCTACTTGCGCGGCCGGCAAGCCATTGCCGCGCTGTTCCCGTCCCTGAGCACCGCCGGGCAGACGCAACGCTACGAAGGCAGCATCACCCTGTACGGAGGTGCCGGCCTGCAAACCCGCAGCGGCGGCAACGTCCAGGTTCTGACGCCCGGCGGAGCGCAGGTCTACGGCGTGGAAGGCGCGGCGCCGCCCGCCACCGCGGGTGTGCTCACCCAAGGCAGCGGCGACATCCAGCTATATGCCCAGGACAGCATTCTGCTGGGACAGAGCCGCGTCATGACGACTTTCGGCGGTGACATCCTGGCGTGGTCCGCGCAAGGCGACATTAACGCCGGGCGCGGTTCCAAGACCACGGTGGTCTACACCCCGCCCCGCCGACTATACGACAGCGTAGGCAACATCACGCTGTCGTCCGCCGCGCCGTCCAGCGGCGCCGGCATTGCCACCCTGGCGCCGTTAGCAGAAGTGCCCGCCGGCGACGTGGACCTTTACGCACCGCTGGGCACCATTGATGCAGGGGAAGCTGGCATCCGCGTGTCGGGCAACGTCAATATCGCTGCGCAATCCGTGCTGAACGCCGCAAACATCAAGACGCAAGGAGACAGCGTCGGCATCCCGCTGGCCGCAACCGTCAACACCGGCGCGCTCACGTCAGCCAGCACGGCGGCGACCTCGGCGGTCAACGCAGCACAGGAATCCGTACAACGCAGCCAGGACAGGGCGCGTCAGAACCAGCCCTCCATCATCAACGTGCAGATTCTGGGCTTTGGGGAGGAGCCGGTATCTGGCGGTGCGCCACCACTCCAACGGGACAGCCGAGTCGATAACGCCTCGGCGTATCGACCGAACAACATGGTGCAGGTCGTCGGCGACGGAGCGCTTACGGCAGCGCAACTTGAAAAGTTGAGCAGTGAGGAAAGGATGGCGTTCGGACTGTAGCCATCTTCAAACATCGGAGGGGCTACGCCCAGGCTGAGTTCAGCGCACGGATGCCGGGACTACAGTGATTTCGCTTCACCCGCCAACCGAGCAATTCCGGCATGACGAGCGCCCACTTTGTTTTCTTAGAGTTAAATGTATTTGGAGTCAATGATATATAGACTATTTCTAAGGCCTTTTATCTCGTTGCCTTGTGTGGGATAGTTCCTTAACTGGACGCCTGCTCCACCGAATTGGCGTTGATCAATCCAGGGGCCGTGGCAGCAACCAGAGCCACAATGCCAGACCAGTGGCAACCCACATCGCGATGATCAGCGTCGCACCGATCATGCTGCGGGGCTTTGAGGCGGCCGAACTCATCCAGGCCTCTGCCTGGCGCCTGCTTTCGACAAGAATGTCCGGCGGCAAGAGCCTGATGGCCAGGTAGATCAAGCCTGGAAGCAGCAGCACGTCATCGATGTAGCCCAATATCGGTATGAAGTCAGGAATCAAATCGATGGGGCTAAGAGCATAGGCCACCACGAACACCCCTACCGCCTTGGCGTACCAAGGCGTCCGAGGGTGCTTGCCTGCAAACCAGAGGGTTAAGCCGTCTCGCTTGATGCGCTTGGCCCAGGCCTTCAGCCGTTCACTGATGTTCATGACGATGTTGTGGGTTTTCCCGCAGCAGATGCGCCTCCTATTCTAGGAGCATTCGTCTCCAGCGAAATTTTTACTATTCAATAGTTCAACGTTCGTTGTATGATCGAATTATGAACGAAGATCAAGCAGTTTTCGCCCTCGGTGCCCTGGCCCACACCCAACGTCTTCGCGTGTTTCGCGCACTCGTGGTTGCCGGCCCCAGCGGTCTCACGCCCAGCGTCTTGGCGGATCAGCTCAGCGTCGCGCGCAATAACTTGTCCTTCCACTTGAAGGAGTTGTCGCATGCTGGTCTGGTCACCATCGAGCAGCAAGGCCGAAATCTGATCTATCGCGCCGACTTCTCGCAGATGAATGGGCTGCTTGGCTATCTCACCGAACACTGCTGCGAAGGTTCCACCTGCGAGGCCTCCGACTCCGGAGCTTGCACTACCTGCTGATCAGGAGCTGTCCATGAAACGCTTTCACGTTCATCTACATGTCGATGATTTGGCCAAGAACATCGGCTTCTATTCGCGGCTGTTTGCGCAAGATCCCGCTCGCGTCGAGTCGGACTATGCGAAATGGATGCTCGATGATCCGCCAGTGAATTTCGCAATTTCGACCCGTGGCGCTGCCGCGGGAGTCGATCACTTTGGCATTCAGGCCGAGAACGCCGAAGAGTTGATTGCCCTGAAGTCGCGAGCGAAATCAGCCAGCCTGTCTCTGGAGGACCAGGGAGAGACGTCATGCTGCTACTCCCGCAGCGAGAAATACTGGATCACTGATCCGCAAGGCGTGGCGTGGGAGCACTTCCATACGTTGGGGGCGATCCCTGTCTATGGAGCGTCACACCATGACGCACTTGCGACCGACGTGGCCGGCGCCTGCTGTTCGCCTTCTGTGTCCTCCGCGGTGAAGAACCACTGCTGTGTCCCGAATACCAAATCCTCCACTCGCTGCTGCTAGGAATTCCCATGTCGCACTCCCCTTTCAACGTGCTGTTTCTCTGTACAGGCAACTCTGCACGCTCCATCCTGGCTGAAGGTCTACTCAGAGGACTCGGTGGCGATCGCTTCCAGGCATATTCCGCTGGCAGCACCCCCAAAGGCGAGGTTCACCCTTTGGCGCTCGCCACGCTGAGCTCTTTTTCATTGCCCTCCGATGGCTATCGGAGCAAGAGCTGGGACGAGTTCGCGGCGCCGGGGGCGCCAAAAATGGACTTCATCATTACCGTCTGCGATAACGCCGCCGGCGAAGTGTGCCCTGTCTGGCCTGGACAGCCAATGACGGCACACTGGGGCATTGCCGACCCAGCCGCCTATGAAGGAACCGAAGAAGAGCGTCGCAAGGCGTTTCAGGACGCCGCACGTGTACTCAAGCGCCGCCTCGAGCTTTTCCTTTCTTTGCCCATTGACCGCCTGGATGCCATGTCGCTCCAGACCGAGTTGCGCGGTATTGGCAAAACTCAGGAGTAAGTCGATGTCATCCAGTACACAGGCGGCGGCGCCCGTGCCGCAGGCGCGCGGTGGCATGAGCGTCTTCGAGCGGTACCTGACGCTCTGGGTGTTTCTCTGCATCGTGCTCGGTGTCGCACTGGGCCAGCTCATGCCGGCCCTGTTTCAAACCATCGGGCACCTCGAAGTCGCGCAAGTCAATCTGCCCGTCGGCCTGTTGATCTGGGTAATGATCATTCCGATGCTGCTCAAGGTGGATTTCGGCGCGCTCGGTCAGGTTAAACAGCATTGGCGCGGCATCGGCGTGACGCTGTTCATCAATTGGGCTGTCAAGCCCTTCTCGATGGCGTTCCTGGGTTGGTTGTTCATCCGGCAGGTCTTTTCCCCCTGGTTGCCTGCTGACCAGCTGGACAGCTATATCGCGGGACTGATCCTGCTGGCCGCCGCTCCATGTACTGCCATGGTGTTCGTCTGGAGCCGGCTGACCGGTGGTGACCCGGTGTTCACGCTGTCCCAGGTTGCGCTGAACGACACGATCATGGTGTTCGCTTTCGCGCCCATTGTCGGATTGCTGCTGGGCCTGTCGGCCATCACCGTGCCCTGGGATACGTTGCTGGTGTCCGTTGGGCTGTACATCGTGATTCCGGTCGTCCTCGCCCAGCTCTGGCGTCGCGCGCTACTGCGCCGCGGGCAGGAAGCGTTCGAAGCAGCCTTGGCCCGAATCGGCCCGTTTTCCATGGCCGCGCTATTGCTGACGCTGGTGCTGCTGTTCGCGTTCCAGGGCGAAGCCATCATTGGCCAGCCGCTGGTGATCGCCATGCTGGCCGTGCCGATCCTGATCCAGGTGCTTTTCAACTCCGGATTGGCGTACTGGCTCAATCGCCGGGTTGGCGAAAAGCACAATATCGCTTGCCCGTCAGCGTTGATCGGCGCATCCAACTTCTTCGAGCTCTCCGTCGCCGCCGCGATCAGCCTGTTCGGTTTCCAGTCCGGAGCCGCTTTGGCGACGGTGGTGGGCGTGCTGATCGAGGTCCCGGTGATGTTGCTGGTGGTGCGCGTCGTGAACCAGTCCAAAGACTGGTACGACGCGGGCGCCAAGCGGGGGTAAACGGTGACAGGAGCACCCGTCCGGGTCGTCGGTGGCCTGGGCACCGCCCAAACGCTGGCCTGGGCGTCGTCCTACTACCTGCCTGCCATGTTGGCGGCGCCGATGGCCAGGGACCTGGGTGTTCCCACGCCAACGGTCTACGCGGCCTTTTCCGGCGCAATGGTGGTATCGGCCCTGGTCGGCCCGTGGGCCGGGCAAGCGATCGACCGCCACGGCGGTCGTGTCGTCTTGGTCGGCACCAGCCTGATATTCGCGCTCGGATTGACCGTGCTTGGATCCTCCCAAGGGCTGTGGACGATGGCCGCCGCCTGGCTCATTATCGGCGTAGCGATGGGGGCTGGCCTGTATGAAGCCGCCTTCTCCAGCTTGGTTCGTCTGTATGGGCATCATGCCCGTGGCGCGATCACGGGCATCACCCTGATTGCCGGCTTTGCGAGCACCGTCGGCTGGCCATTGTCTGCCTGGATGGAAACACAATTCGGATGGCGCAACGCGTGCTACGGCTGGGCGGGCTTGCATCTACTGATTGGCTTGCCGCTCAATGCCTGGCTTCCGAAATTGATGCCCCAGGCGAAACATGAGAGGTTCGCTGTCGCGGATTCCACGAAGGTCGTCTCCTCCCCTACGCCTACGACCGAGCGCCACGGGTACGCAACCGCCCTCCTCGCCTTCGTCTTCGCCGCAACCTGGTTCATCAGCACCGCGATGGCCACGCATTTGCCGCGGATGCTGGAGGCTACCGGTGCCACGCTCGCCGCGGCAGTCGCAGTCGGTGTCCTCATCGGTCCAGCGCAGGTGGCCGGCCGCGTGCTCGAGTTCGGGTTCCTGCGGCGCGTTCACCCCCTGCTGTCGGCACGCTTGGCCGCACTGGCACACCCCGCCGGTGTGATCGTATTGCTGATGGCGGGGCCGGTTATGGCCCCTGTATTTGCGATCCTGCATGGGGCGGGTAACGGCATCCTCACCATCGCAAAGGGCACCTTGCCGCTGGTGCTGTTTGGCGCCCAAGGGTATGGCGCGCGCCAGGGGTGGCTGATGATGCCCGCGCGGATCGCGCAGGCGGCGGCCCCATTTCTTTTCGGCCTGGCTCTGGACGCTTGGGGATCCCACGCATTGTGGCTGTCGGGCGCCATCGGTCTGGCCGCCTGTGGCGCGCTGATGCTGCTGCGCGCCCAGCCCCCCAGACAGTGAAATTTCAGTCTTGCATCAAGAGAGGTATTGCATGAGTTCCATCCAGAGGGCCATCGTGTCCAAGCACGTTGCAGACCTGCCCAACATTGACCCGTCATTGTTGGAACAACCGTCCATAGAGGCATTGTTCTCGCCCAATCGCGCCACGCACGCGCCACGCTTTTTGGTGCTGTATGGCTCCTTGCGCGCACGTTCCTACAGCCGCCTGGTCGCCGAGGAATCAGCAAGGCTGCTCCAAGCCCTGGGCGGCGAAACCCGTATGTTCAATCCATCCGGGCTACCGCTGGTCGACGACGCCAGCGACGACCATCCCAAAGTCCGCGAACTGCACGAGCTGGTTCAATGGTCGGAAGGCATGGTGTGGAGCTCGCCGGAGCGCCATGGCGCCATGACCGGGCTCATGAAGACGCAAATCGACTGGATTCCCCTGTCCATGGGGGCTGTGCGCCCCACCCAGGGCAAAACGTTGGCCGTCATGCAGGTATCGGGCGGCTCGCAATCCTTTAACGCCGTGAACCAGATGCGGGTGTTGGGGCGCTGGATGAGGATGCTGACGATCCCTAACCAATCCTCGGTGGCCAAGGCTTACCAAGAATTCGACGATTCGGGGCGAATGAAGCCCTCGCCCTACTATGACCGCGTCGTCGACGTCGTCGAGGAACTGATGAAGTTCACCTTGCTCACGCGGGATGTTGCGCCGTACTTGGTGGACCGCTACAGCGAACGCAAGGAATCCGCCGCGGCCCTTTCCAGCCGGATGCAGCAAGGCGCCCTATAAGGGGCTTGCAGAGCAGTCGCATGACCAAAGGCCCCTTTTCCCCTGCCTGCCGTGCAGGTTTTGGGGGGCCGGCCTACTGCACGGCCAGTTCATGGGAAGCCAGGCGCTCCGCCATGGAATAGCCGTCGATGTAGTCCCGGAAATGCTTCAGGAAAGCGGTCTCGGCGGACGTCAATGGCGCGTCGCGGTGCCAAAGCAGATGCAGCGCGACCGAGCAAACCCCTTCCCCGGGCGGCAGGCGCCACAGCCGCCCTTGTTCCAGGTCCGCCTGGACGCTGTGTTCAGGCAGACATCCGATTCCGAACCCTGCGATCAGCAAGCGCTTGACTTCGTCATGCTGGGTCGACGTTGCCACGATCCGGCCTGAAAAGCCGCGCTGATCGCGGAAAATAGTCAGGGGGGACAGGCTGTCGCCCAGGGCGTCGCTTGCGAACGACACGAAATTCTCGCCCAGCAAGTCGTCAATGCGGATGTCGGGCTTGCCGAACAAGGCATGGTTGCGGCCGCAGAACAATGCGTACCGCTGCTGCAGGAACACCTTGCTCTCCAGGCGCTTGGGCATCTGGCGGCTTAATGCGATGCCTGCCGTGGCGGCCCGCTGCTGCATCAGCGTCACGATTTCGCTGCTTGGCATCACGTCCATCTGCACCTCGATACGCGGAAACGCGCGATGGAAATCCGCCCAGAAGTTGTCATACACGGTCGAGTGGATCCGGCTTGCCACAAGCAGATGGATCCGCCCTGTGGCTTCTACCTTCGTTTGCGAGACATCCGTCAGCAGCTGGGACACGCTGCCGTAGATGGCCTCGGCCGCCCGGCAGGCTTCCTCGCCCGCATTCGTGACCGTGAATGCGGTGTTGTGCCGCTCGATCAACCGCCGCCCAAGCTGGTCTTCCAGGCGCTTTAACGCCTGGCTGACCGCCGATTGGGTCAGGTGCAATTTGGTGGCGGCGCCGCTGATGCTCCGTTCCTGAACAATGACCAGAAACGTACGGAGCAGATTCCAGTCCAGCCGATCGCCGGTGCGGGTGTCGAGAAGCGTGGCAGGGGTCATGAGGGGCGTGCGCCGTTGAGCGATGTTTGGCCTTATCCCGCGAAAAACAGGCGGGATACCCCGTGTTTTCGCCGGACATCAATGCAGATTAAGTTGATTATTAAAAAGCATAAATTGACGTTATGTCCAGCTCGGAGCGATAAACGCGCCTTCGAACAACGATATTCAGTCAAGGGGAAAACCATGGCCGCTTCCGCCAGTCCTTCCACGGGGCGTCAGCCCGTCCGGGCCGCGACCGCCGCGTTCGTCGGCACGACCATCGAATGGTATGACTTCTACATCTACGCCACGGCCGCCGCCCTGGTGTTCGGCAAAGTGTTCTTTCCCACCGTGGACCCGTTCATCAGCACCATGGCGTCGTTCGGCACCTTCGCCGCCGGGTTCCTGGCGCGGCCATTGGGCGGCGTGATTTTCGGACACCTTGGCGATCGGGTCGGCCGCAAGAACGCGCTGATGGCGACACTGGTCATCATGGGCGTCGCCACGGTCGGCATCGGCCTGCTGCCCAGCTACGCGACCGCCGGTCTGTGGGCCCCCGCCCTCCTCTTGCTGCTGCGTCTGGCGCAGGGCCTGGCGGTGGGCGGCGAATGGGGCGGCGCGGTGCTGATGGCGGGCGAACACGCTTCGCAGCGCCGGCGCACGTTCGCCGCATCGTTCGCGCAGCTGGGCAGCCCGGCGGGATTGATCCTGTCGCTGCTGGCCTTCCGCCTGCTGACGACTCTGGACGAGGCCGACTTCGTCAGTTGGGGGTGGCGCGTGCCGTTCCTGATCAGCGCCGTCCTGCTGTTGGTGGGCTACTTCATCCGCGTGGGCGTCAACGAATCGCCCGACTTCGCGAAAGTGCTCGAACGCCAGGAGCGCGCAGAGATTCCAGCCAAGGAAGTGTTGCGCACCGCCTGGCGCACGGTCCTGCTGTGCATGGGCGTGTGCACGGTCGCGATCGGCGGCATCTACTTCACCAACACGTTCATGCTGTCGTACACCACGCAGACGATGGGCCTGTCCCGCGCGATGATCCTGGACTGCCTGTTCGTCGTCGCCATCATCCAGTTCCTGGTCCAACCGCTGGCGGCCTGGCTGGCGGACGTGATCGGGCCCAGCCGCGTCTTGATCACCGCTGCGGCGTGCTCGGTGCTGGCGCCCTACCCGATGTTCATGCTGGTCAGCCAGGGCACGATGTTCAGCATCATCGCCGGCATCTCCATCGTACTGGTCTTCATGGCGGCGATCTATTCGGCGATGGCTGGATACATCAGCTCGGCGTTCGCCACGCACGTGCGCTATTCCGGCATTTCGCTGTCGTATCAGCTCTGCGGCGCCGTCGCGGGCGGGATGACGCCGCTGATCGGCACGTGGCTGGCCTATCACTATCCCGGCCAATGGCTGCCCTTGGCGATTTTCTATTCGACCTTGTCAGCGATCACACTGATTTCACTGTGGGCGTTGGCCGGTCATAAACGCCGCCTGGCGCTGGAAGCGCCGCGCGCCGCCGCGTCGGCCGCATGACCCCGATATCCACTCATCACTGAAGGAACCCGCATGACGCAACCCACCACGCCGCCCGCGCTGACCGAGGCGCAGACCCGTCGCATCCTCCAGGCGGTTGATGCGCAATTCGACGCCCAGCTCGCGTTCACCCAGGACCTGGTCCGCTTTCCGTCCCTGCGCGAGCAGGAACATACCGCCCAGGACTTCCTGTATGAAGCGATGCGTGGACGCGGCTTCGCGATGGACCGCTGGCGCATCGACGTCAAGGACATCGAGTCCCACCCCGGCTTCGGCCCCGTGACGGTCTCCTATGAAAACGCCTTCAACGTCGTCGGCACCTATCGGCCTGAACAGCAAACCGGCCGTTCGCTGATCCTGAATGGGCATATCGACGTGGTTCCCACCGGCCCGGTCGACATGTGGAGCCGCTCGCCGTGGGATCCGGCGATCATCGACGGCTGGATGTACGGCCGCGGGGCCGCGGACATGAAAGCGGGCCTGGCGGCCAACCTGTATGCCTACGACGCGGTGCGCGCCGCTGGCTACGAGCCTGCCGCGCCGATCTACTTCCAATCCGTCGTCGAAGAGGAATGCACCGGCAACGGCGCGTTGGCGGCGCTGCTGCGCGGCTACCAGGCCGACGCCGTCATCATTCCGGAACCCGAAGAGAACATGCTTGTGCGCGCCAATGTCGGCGTGCTCTGGTTCAAGGTCCGGGTGCAGGGCCACCCCACGCACACCCGCGAAATGGCCAACGGCTTCAACGCCATCGACGCCGCCTATGCCGCGATCCAGGCGCTGCGCGGCCTGGAAGCCAAATGGAACGGCCAGCATCACTGCCACCGTCACTTCGAACACCTGGACCACCCCATCAACTTCAACATCGGCAAGATCGAGGGCGGAGATTGGCCGTCAACGGTTCCGCCCTGGTGCGAATTCGATGTGCGCGCGGCGATCTACCCGGGCACCACGGCCGATGAGGCGCGCGAGCAGATCGATGCGTGTCTGCGGGATGCCGCTACGGACCCGAGGTTCGGCGGCACGCCGCCGCAGGCGACCTACACCGGCTTCTACGCCGAAGGCTATGTACTGGAAGAAGGCAGCGACGCCGAGAACACGCTGCGCGAATGCCACAAGCAGGCGTTCCACAGCGACCTCGAGAGTTTCACCACGCCCGGCTATCTGGATGCGCGCGTGTTCGTGATCTACGGCAACATGCCCACGCTGGTCTATGGCCCCAAATCGCTGGATATCCACGGATTCGACGAACGCGTCCACCTCGAGTCGCTTCGCTTGATCACCAAGTCCATTGCGCTCTTCATTGCGCAATGGTGCGGCGTGAAGGAGGCGGCGCCTCAGCGCTAAGGCGCCGCCGCGTTGCCGACGGAAAACGGGGCGGCCACTTGCGGGTCCGCCTGCGTTTCCGGCGCGAAGCGGCCGCCCAGCGCAAGATGCAGGTTCACGCGCTGGACCAGCCGCTCGGCACGCACGTGCATCAGGTCGCTCTGCACGCGCAAGAGATCGCGCTTGCGCTGCAGGACGTCGAAATCGTCGAACTGGCCGATCTGCCGTTGAACCCGCGCCAGTTCCAAAGCCCGGCGGCTTTCGGAAAACTGGCGCTGGATCGCCCGTTCGCGCAGCGCCAGCTGCTGCTCGCCCGTCAGGCCGTTCTCGACCTCGGTCATCGCGGTGAGGATCGCCCGTGCATACTGCGCCAACGCTTCCCGTTGCTGCTCCGTGCGCAGTTCCAGCGTGATCTGCCGGCGTCCCGCGTCGAACAGCGGCCACGCCAGGGAGGCCCCGACCGGGAAGACCCAGCTTTGCATGCTGGTCGCCAACCCGGAGTAGTCCTTCGTGAACCGCCCTGCTCCGGCGAATATCGCAATCGCCGGCAAACGGGCCGCTTTCGCCTCTTCCGCGCCGAAATACGCCGCCACCAGCCGCTCGCGCGCCGCGACCAGGTCGGGCCTGCGGTCCAGCAGGTCCAGCGGCAGCCCTGGGGCCAACGGCGCGGGCGCGTCCGGAATCGGCTCGTCGGCTTGCGCGGCGCCAGCGGGGTAACGGCCCAATATCAGCTCCAGCGCCCGCAACGCTTGCGCCCGGGCCTGTTCGCGCTGCACGACCACGTCGGACGCGGCGGCGACTTGCTCCGACCAGTGCGCGACGTCCATTTCGCTGACTTTGCCGATGCGGCGGCGGTACTCGATCAGCTTGAGTTGTTCGCCGGTGGTGCTTTCCAATTCTTGCGCCAGAGCCAGTTGCCCGCTGGCCTCCAGGGCCGCCAGCCAACTTCGGGCCGTCAACGCCCCGATGGATTGGCGGGCATAGGCATAGTCCGATTCCGACGCACGGAATCCGGCCTCGCCGGCTTTCTTCTCCGCCCGCGCCCTGCCCCACAAGTCGATCTCCCAATTCATCAGGACCGCATAGCCGTTGGCCGAGAAGGCGCTCCCCGGCGTCGGGTCCGTCGCGGCCCTGGCACCCAGGCCGATGGTGGGCAACAAGTCCGCGCCCGCCAATCGGGCCTGGTGTGCCGCCTGTTGCATTCGGCTGGCCGCGACCCGCAGGTCCAGGTTATTGGCCAGCGCCTCGTCGATCAGCGATTGCAGCGTGCCGTGTTCGGGAAAGCCGGCCCACTGGGGGGCGAACGCGGCGGCCTCCGCGCTGGCCGCCCACTGGGCCGGCACCTGCGTCCCCGCCATGGCCTGCTGATACAGGGCGTCGCTTGCGGGCGGATCCAGGTTTGCGCAACCGGCCATCAGGGCCGTGGCGCTGCATACCGTGGCAAGGACGCGGGGGGCGATCGTGCTGCGCGCTGGCATGTCGGCCCCGTCAGTGAAGCTTGAGAACCAGGTAATCAAGCTTGGCCGAAACACGGAATATCACTTTGCGCACCATGTGCAGCGCTCCCAGGCTGTCGGTGTAGATGGCCGCCTTGCCGCGCGCGCCCATCGCCAACGCCATGTCCTGCGGTGTTTCCAGGTCGATCCGTACCGCATATTGCATGGGTGCCTCGGCGTGGTCGCCCTCGGCGGTCGTGCCGGGCAGCAACCCCGACGCTTGAAATTGCCCCTGCGAAGTCGCCCAGACGATCGAATCCACCTTGCCTTTGAAAACGTGCCCTGGAATCGTGCGCAGCGACACTTCTACCTCGTTGCCAGGCTTTACTTTCGTCAATTGATTCTGGTCGAAGAACGCGATCACCTGCTGCGTGGTCTCGACGAACGACATGATCGGGCGTATCGGTAGTGCGGCGGCATAGGATCCCACGCGGGCTTGCAGGTTGATCGCGTAGCCATCCGCAGGCGCGTACAGCGTCGTCTGCGCCAGTTCCCATTTCGCCGTATCCAGTTCGGCCTTGACCTGCGCCACGGCGACCTGGTCGCCTTCGAACACCGCGCCCACGCTCAGGCGCACTTTGCGTTCGGCTTCCCGCGCCGCCTCCCAGTTCGCAAGCCGGACCTTCAATTCGCTTTGGAAGCTCTGCACATCGTATTGGCTGCCCGCCCCGCGAGCGGCCAAGGCGGTGCTTTGGCGTAGCCGCATGCGGGCCAGTTCGACTTGCGCCAGGGCGGCCGCCGTCATCGCTTGCGCCGAGGCAAGATCGCGGTCCAGGGACTGCTGGCTGGCCTGGGCATCCACCAGCTTGGCCTCCAGCTGCCTGACCTTCAGTTGATAGGGCTCGGCGTCCAGGCGCAGCAGCACATCGCCCTTTTTGATGGGGCGGTTCCCCTCCACGGCAATTTCCACCACGCGCCCGGTCACCCTGGGCACGATCTCGACGACGTAATTGATGACCCGCAATTCCGTCGACGACGGCGTGACGACGTTGATGGTCAGGACAAGCGCGGCCAATCCGGCCGCGCCGACGGCAACCACGCCGACCTGCGACTGGATGTTCCAGGGAAGCAGTTTCAGCTTGATGAAGACCAGCCAAACCAGCAACCCATACACGACGCAAATGAGCTCTAGCATCGCGACCCCTTGTCAACGCGCGGCGTCAGTGTCGGGCCTGGCCGGCCCGGGGGCACCGCTGTCGGTGCCCGTGGCCGCTGCGGCCGCTGACGCCTCGTCCCTGGCGCTCATCTCCTGGTAATAGTTGTCGTGCATATCGCGGCCGTAGGCCAGCCGGTATCCGATCGGTTTGGTATGGGCCCACAGCCACGCGAACGGCCACAGCATTCCCCCGAATGCCAGCGACAGCAGGCACAGCGATTTGATCGCCTCGGCTTGGGGATGATGGCGCTTTTCGGCGATGACTTCCGGCAAGACGTGCAGCTTCCAGAAGAGCCAGATGGCAAGGATGGGGACCAGGACCAGCACGACCCAGACCAGCACATCGGCGATGGCATCTTCCAGGTGCCCGCCCGCCGCGCGGCCCGTCATGGGCAGCAGCGTGGTCGCGATGGCCGAGATGACGACGAGTCGACGTCGCGGATTGGCAAGAAACATATCGAACCCCCTCTTCCCAATGGGATGCCGGTGATCCTGCACGTCGTCGGGGTGGTCTCGCTTCGGAATGCCTGCGCAGCAGCGCGTGTACTGCATTTTGACTAGTGACCGAGCCGTAAGTCCATGCTAATTTCGGCAATATGTCGTCAGGTCCCTCCAGCGGAGTACTCCATGGACCTTCACCGATTCGAGTCGTTCGATGCGTATGCCGACGCGCTTTTTGATGTGGACGCCCGGGTGTTCTTGCTGGGATCCAGAGACGGCGGATGGGGGGTCGGGCATCTGGATGTGGACGGCATCAACGTCCAGCATGGCATCGCGGCCGTACCGAACTTGTGCGAAGGCGTTGGCCCGCCGTCGCACCTGACACTGCTGTTGTCTCAGCCGTCGCCCAGCTCCACCTGGCTGAACGGCGTCCCGTTGAATCAGGAATCCTTGGGGATCCTTGCGCCCGGCAAGGGATTCGTCTTCCGGGCAGCCGGGCCGAACGAATGGATCACCCTGGCGGTGCCGGTCTGCTCCCCATTGTTCGCGGGCAGCGGCGCCGTGGCCCAGACGCTTCGGCAATGGGCGTGCGTGGCCGGCATCGTCCACACAGACCCTCTGCAGTTGGCCGCCTTGCGGGAAGCCGCGCTCATGGCGATGGCGCCGGGATGCCCGCCGGCGATCGGCCGCCGATTGCTGGAACAGCGTTTGTCCAACCTGATCGCCTCCCGCACGCCGAACCGCGGCGGCAAGGGACGCCCCGGTTTGCCGATGCCGCGGTTGTGCGAGACCGCCTTGACGGTCTTTCGCAAGCAAGGCCACGCCGTGGATGTGAACGGCCTGTGCAAGGGCTTGAGGATCAGCGCGCGCAGGCTGAGGGATTTTTCGCAAGCCTGTTTCGGCATGGCGCCGGGGCATTACCTTTCCCTTCGCAGGTTGCACGGCGTCTATCTGGACCTGTCAAAAGGCACGGACCGCCGGATCACGGTGGCCGACTGCTTCCTGCAACATGGCTACCCCTATTCCACCTATGCGGCGGCGCGCTACCGGGCCCTGTTCCTTGAAACGCCATCCGAAACGCGGCACCGCCGGGGTCGGCATGAGCATCCATGCTGACGGCTTTTCGCCGGAATCATCATGGACTTGCGATGGCGCCGCAGCTCACAATCGCAAGGCGGCCGCCTCGAACGCTGGCTGGCATCGACGGTCCCTTAGGTTCGCAGACGCAGATCAAGGAGCGCAATGATGGCAAAGAAAGGCGAAGCGGAAGTCGCGGAAGCGGCGCAAGGAAGCGACGCGCCGGCAAAGGACCGGCTATCGGCGAAAGCGTATGAACAGGAGCTGGCGCGCCTGCATGTCGAACTGGTCAAACTCCAACAGTGGGTCGTGCACACCGGCGCCAAGGTATGCATCCTGTTCGAAGGCCGCGACGGCGCTGGTAAAGGGGGGACGATCAAGGCCATTACCGAGCGTGTCAGCCCGCGGGTGTTTCGCGTCGTCGCGTTGCCGTCGCCCACGGATCGTGAGAAGACGCAGATGTATTTGCAGCGTTACCTTCCCCACTTGCCCGCTGCCGGCGAAATCGTGATTTTCGACCGTAGCTGGTATAACCGCGCCGGCGTCGAGCGCGTCATGGAATTTTGCACCAAGGATCAGGTGAAGTCCTTCTTGAAAGCGGTGCCGCTGGTCGAGCGGGCCATCATCGAGTCAGGCGTCATTCTGCTCAAATACTGGCTTGAAGTCAGCGAGGCAGAACAGACGCGCCGGCTTCAAGCGCGGATCCACGACGAGCGCAAGGTCTGGAAGCTCTCCCAGCTGGACCTGGATTCCTATAGCCACTGGTATGACTATTCCCGCGCCCGCGATGACATGTTCGCGGCGACGGATACGGAGTACGCGCCCTGGTTCGTTGCCGACTCGAACAATAAGAAGCGCGTGCGGCTGAACATCATCAGCCACATCCTCCAGAGCATCCCGTACAAGGGGCTTGCCCGCGCGAAGATCAAGTTGCCGAAGCGCCAGAAGCCACAAGGCTACCGCGAGCCCGACCATTCGCGCATGGGCATCCCGCAAAAGTTCTAGCGCGGCGAGGGCCGGCTCCCTGGGTGCCGGCCGCGGCCGGGCTTGCCGGCGGATGGATCACATGCCTTGCCCGCGGTGGTCCCGGAGGTATACGGGAAGATCGTTGGATGGCGGCGTGACCGGCACCTGATACATCATGTCGCCCACGAATCCGCGGTGATACGTGCCATGGTTGACGACATGCAGCACGATTTCCTCTTGCGTCATGACGCCCGCCCCGCCGCCGACAAACTCGAAATGCACCGGTTTGACCAAATCCTCGTCCCGCCAGGCGTCGACAATCCCGATGTACCAGCGGTCCATCTCCTGGACCGCGTCCCATAACGCGGCGACGGCGGGCGTATGTTCGGTGTTGCGGGACGTATAGCCGTGCGGCTTTCCCAGCAAGTGATGCCTGAAGATGTCGTCGATGACATAGGCGTGGTTCAAGGTATGGACCATGTTTCCAAACCGCGTGGGCCTGGGCCGCAGGGCCTCGCCGTCCGGCAACTGCATGACGCTGTTGAACGTCAGTCCATTCGCCCAGGCCTTGTAGCGAACCAGCATCCTCAGGGTGTCCGTTGCGCGGGTGCGCGGGATGTCGCCGCGGCACACCAGATGCACTTTGTTCCCGTCGGGATCGCGCAGGTACGCGCCGTAATAGCCTTCTCCGTATTGCGGCCGGGGGCCAGGCGCGCCACCGTCGGCGCCATGCGCGGCCAGGCCCGCCGCGTACGCGGCATCCACGGCGGCCGGCGTCGGCGCCTGGAACGCCACCATGCTGCCGTTGCCGGCGCTGGCCGCTTTGCGGTCGAACGGCAGGTAGACGTAGAAGCGAGGCAAGGATGCCCCGGGGGCAATCCAGCACAGCGCCGCAGGCCCGCCGTCCGGCGCGACCGGGCGCCGTACCAGGCCCAGGGGGTGGAGGACGGCATCATAGAAGGCGCCAGCACGACCCAGGTCGCTGCTGCCCACCGTCACGTGGCTGAACATGTGTGTGGTTTCCTGGTTTATTCAGACCTGGCGCAGCGCCGCGCCGGCCAGATCAAGATCGGCATTGCGGCCGGATAGCGTGACGGCGACTGTCCGGCCGTCCAGCGGTATTTTCCGAGTCAGCACGGCCGCCAGCGCGACCGCCGCGCCGGGTTCGACCGCCAGGCCGAACTCGCTGAAGGCGACGCGCATGGCGGCTTGGGCCTCGCCGTCGGTCACCGCGAACGTGCCCGCCAGACGCCCCTTGATGATCTGGAAAGGAAGCTTGGCCATGTAGAGCCCGCTGATCGCGTCGCAAATGGAATGGCCGCCGGGCGCCAGATCGACGCACTCGCCTGCGGCGAGCGAATTCGCCATCTTTTCGAAACCCGTCGCCTCCACGGCATAGACCTGGGTGGCCGGCGACGTTTCGCTCAGCCCCAGCAGGCATCCCGCCGTCAACCCGCCGCCGGAACAGCAGGTCAGCAGGACATCGATGCCGGCATCCAGCTTGGCCGCTTGCGCGACCATTTCCAGCGCGACCGTACCGGCTCCCGCCACGACCCAGAAGTCGTCCGCCGGGGGGACAAGCACGCGGCCTTCACGTGCGGTGACGTCCGCCGCGACGGCGGCCAGGTCTTTCATCGGCACCGTCACGACGCGTGCACCATAGGCGGCGATCCGCTCTGCCTTGGCCGCGGGCGCGGTGTCAGGCACTACGACCACCGCCGACGTGCCCATGAGGCGGGCGCAATAGGCGACCGCCAGACCGTGGTTGCCGGAAGAGCGCGCCACAATGCCGCGCCGCCGCTCATCGGCGGTAAGCGCGCCCACCCGATTGGCGGCGCCGCGCAGTTTGAACGAGCCCGTCACCTGCAGGTTTTCTGCCTTGACCAAGAGACGTCCGCCGTATTTCTGGTTGAGATAAGGCGATTCCAGCAACGGCGTCTCGGTGCAATAGCGGCCGATGCGGCGCAGGGCCGCTTGGATGTCCTCGAAGGTCGGAATGGGGACGACGGCGGCGTCGGGGGGAACGGTACGCAACATAGGCTGTCCAGTGTTATCTTCTGGATAAAGCATTGCACGGAGATTATCTCGATGCAATGTAAACATTGCACTCGGAGCAATATTGATGCCGGATTTTCATGCCATTGCCGATGCTGTCGCCGCGGAAATCGTGTCAGGCAAACTCGCCGCCGGCTCTCGCCTGCCACCGCAAAGAAGCTTCGCCGACGACTGGGGGATCGCGGCCTCGACGGCAAGCCGCGTCTACGCCGAGCTGACACGCCGGGGCCTGGTCACGGGTGAAGTCGGGCGCGGCACCTTCGTTCGCGCAGCGGAAGCCTTGCGCGCCATCCGCGTCAGCGAAGCTGCCGATGCGCCCATCGACTTGCAGTTGGCGATCTCGGCGTCGCTTGAACAGGCCGCTTTGATGGCGCCGGCCCTGCAAGCGCTGGCCGGCCCTGCGGCGCTTCGGGAGGCGTTATGCGCAACGGGTCCGTTCGGGCCCGAAGGCGCCGGCCCAGCCGTCTCCCGTTTCCTGGCCACTTCGGGCTGGACGCCGGACCCGGCGGGCATTCTCTTCGCCGGCGGCGGGCGTCAGGCTATCGCCTGCGCCTTGGCCGCGCTGTGCAAGCCCGGGGACCGGGTGGGCGTCGAACCGTTGACCTATCCTTCGGTCATCCGCATCGCCGCCCGGCTGGGGCTTCAACTCGTGCCCCTCGAGATCGACCACCAGGGGATCGACCTTGCGGCCTTGGCCAGGGCGCACGCCGCCAAGCCCCTTGCCGCCCTCTACCTCCAGCCGACCCTTCATAATCCGCTGGGCATATCGATGACGTCGGAACGCAGGCAAGCGCTGGCGCAATGGTTTAAGACGACGGGTCTGTACGGCATTGAAGACGCCGCGTTCGCGTTCCTGTCCGACGAAACGCCGCTGGCGGCTTACGCGCCCGACCAGGTGGTTTACGTGAACAGCATGCAAAAACGCCTGGGGCCGGGCATTGGCGTCGGCTTCGTGGCCGCGCCGGGCCAGGTCAAGGACGCCATCGCCGCCATCATGCGCGCGGGCGGCTGGATGGCGCCGGCATTGTCCATGCGCCTGGTGATGTCCTGGATCGCTGACGGGACGGCCGCGCAGGTCGCCAGCCTGAAGCGCAAAGACGCTCGCGCGCGCCAGGCGCTGGCGGCCCGGCTCCTGGGCGCCGACCGGATCCGCGCCAACACCGATGCGTTCCATACCTGGCTGGAGCTGCCGCAAGCCTGGAGCGCCGACGCTTTCACCGCCGCCGCCGCCCAGCAAGGCGTCGCCATCACGTCCGCTGGCGCCTTCGCCGTCATCCCAGGCCACGCGCCGAACGCCGTGCGCCTGGCGCTCTCGTCCCCTGCCCTGAAGGACCTTGAGCAAGGGTTGCAGATCATCCGGGCGCTGTTGGCCTCCGCGCCCAGCGATGCGCCAATCGAGTAAGAGTTTGCTATCGTGAGCAGGTCTCGGGTCTGATGCAAACGGCCCGGCCGCTTCCCGCCCCAAAACGATAGAGGATGACAATGCCCCGTTGGACTTTCTACTCCGCCCCTGGCACCTGCGCGCTGGCGACCCACATCGCGTTGCACGAAGCCGGGGCCGACTTCGACCTGGTCAAGCTGGATTTCGGCGCGGGGCAGCAGCAAAGCCCCGAGTACCTGCGCGTGAACCCCAAAGGCCGGGTCCCGGCGCTGAAGACCGAGCAAGGCGTGCTGACCGAGACCCCCGCCCTCCTCGCTTTCGTGGCGCAGCGCTTTCCTGAGGCCGGATTGGCGCCGCTGGGCGATCCCTTTGCGTTCGCGCGGATGCAGGAGTTGACCAGTTACCTGGCAGCGACGGCCCACGTCGCGCACGCGCACAAGCGGCGTGGCGCACGATGGGCCGATGACCCCGCCGCGCACGAGGCCATGCGCGCCAAGGTCCCGCAAACGATGACGGCTTGCGCCGCGTATCTGGAAGGGCTGATCGCGGGCCCGTGGGTGGCGGGCAACGATTACAGCGTGGCCGATGGGTACTTGTTCACCATCGGCAGCTGGCTTGACGGCGACGGCGTGGACATGGCGCAGTTTCCGAAGCTGGCCGCCTACCTGGCGCGTGTCGCCGAACGGCCGGCGGTGCAGCGCGCCCTTGCCGACGCCCGCTAGCACGCCGGCTTAAGCGCCTGCCTGGCCAGTCAAAGCGCCAACACGATACGCTGGCCGCAGGCGCGCGAACAGCAACTCATCATTTTTTTGTTTGCCTCGCGTTCGGCGCGGGTCAGCACCACGTCGCGATGGTCGATATCGCCGGCCAGCACGCTGACCTCGCAAGACCCGCACAGGCCCTCTTCGCAATCACTTTGCACGTCGATATTGGCGGCGCGCAGGGCGGCCAGCAGCGTCTGGTCGGCACGCACGGTCACCACGATTCCCGAATCTTTCAGTTCCGCCTCGAAGGCGTGTTCGCGGTCGGGGTCGAGCGTGCCCAGCGTGGAATGGAAATGTTCTACCCGCAACGCGTCCTGCGGCCAATGGGCGCTGGCCTGTTGCAAGGCCGTCAGCAGGCGTTCCGGCCCGCAGGCGTAGATCTGCGCGTCGGGATCCGGCTGCGCCAGCAGCGCCGCGAAGTCGTTGCGCCTGCCTTCGTCGCTGGCATGGACGTGTAACCGTTCGCCATGCAGCGCAGCCAATTCCTCAAGCAGGGCCATGCCGGCGCGGGTGCGGCCGCTGTAATGCAGTTCGTAGTCGATACCGAGCTCCCGCGCGCGTCGCGCCATGGCGCTGATCGGCGTGATGCCGATGCCGCCGGCGATCAGGATCGCCCGCGACGCGCCTTCATCCAGCCGGAAGTGGTTGCGCGGGCCGCGGACGCGCAGGCGCTGGCCAGGTTTGACCTGGTCATGGACCCAGGCCGAGCCGCCGCGGCCGTCAGCTTCGCGCAGCACGGCGATGCGCAGGCGCTTGGTATCCGAGGGGTCGCCGCATAGCGAATACTGGCGCGACAGGCCGGTGTCGCCGCATTCAATATCGATATGCGCGCCCGGGGCCCAGCGTGGAAGCGCCCTGCCGTCCGGCGAAGCCAGCGTCAGCATGACAATGCCGTGTGCGGCCGGCTCCACGCGCTCGACCACCAGGTTGCGCGCGCTGGCATGGGCCGAGGGCTCGCCGATGCGCACCGGCTGGCGTTGCGCCAGCAGATCTGGCTGGGTGCGTTCGGGGTTCCGGGCAGGATCCCATTGCACCCACAGGTGTTCCGGCCCGCGGAACGAGGTGTTGGGCACATAGGTGAACTGCTGCGCCGACAGCCGCAGGTGCGGCAGGCGGCGCGTCAGTTCTTCCAGGAAGATCTGCATCTCCATGCGCGCCAGGTTCTTGCCCATGCATTGGTGGGCGCCATACCCGAACGTGAGCTGGTCGCTGGCGTTGTCGCGCCGAATGTCGAACAGGTCCGCGTCCGCGAACTGCCGCTCGTCGTGGTTGGCGGACGAACTGACGATCAGCAGCTTTGCGCCGGCCGGGATAGGCGTGCCGGCGATCATGGTGTCGCGCGTGGCCAGCCGCCGCCAGGCAGCCACCGAACCGTTGTGCCGCAGGCATTCTTCGACCGCATTGGGGATCAGGGACGGGTCTTCGCACAGGTCGCGCCACGCATCGGGGTGCTGCAGCAGCAGCTTGAGCGCGTTGGCCGAGGCGTTGGCCGTGGTTTCGTGCGCGGCGACGATGCCCGCCATCATCATGGAATGCAGGTAGGAGTCGGTCACGACGTCCGGGTAGTCCCGCTGCTTGCGGATACCGTACTGCATCCAGCCGGGCTGGTCCGGGTCCTGGCGCATTTTGTCCAGGATATTGCCGGCCAACTGCCAGAAATTGCCGACCGCGTGCGCCACGGCCACCTGCTCTTCGGGCTTGGGCCGGCCCCAGGTATTGACGGTGTGCGCGATGGAATAGCGGCGCAGCAGGTCCATGTCTTCCTCAGGAACCCCCAGGAAATGCAGCGCCACGGTAAGCGGGACTTCCCAAAGCAACTGGTCGACCAGATCGGCGCTGCCGTCGTCGATGAAGCGGTCGACGTATTCCCGGGTCAGGCGCCGCACCATCGGTTCGTGGTGCTTCAGGGCTTCGGGCGTGAATGGTTCCATCAGCGCCCGCCGTCGCGGCATGTGGGCGGGCTCGTCTTCGTTGACCAGCGTGCGGTTCATCGCGTACCCGTACGACGCCAGCACGGCATTGGCTTCCGGCCCGGTCGGCGTGATTTTCTCCAACGCAATGGACGGGCTGAACGTGAGGTTGTCGCGGAAGATGGCCTTGATGTCTTCGTACCGGGTCACGACCCAATAGCCCAGTTTGGGGCTGTAGAAGACGGGTTCCTGCTCGCGCGCCCAACGCACATAGTCGGGCGGGTCCTGCTGGTAGCCGTCGCCGAAGGGGTCGAACTCGGCGGCGCGCTCGCTGACGTGCATCGGACAGCCGTCCACGCGCGCAGCGGCATGGACCGGACAGCCGGATGGGGTTTGGGCGGGTTGGGACATGTCTGCACTCCGGGTGTTATCGGTTTTATGCGTAAATCATATACGCATTGCGTAACTTGATAAACCCGGTTTACCCTTCGGCTATCCCCTACCCGGCCTGCCCCCATGATCGCCATCGATTCCCCGCGTCCCCGTGAACGCCGCCAGCGCGTGCAAGCTGCCGAAACCAGCATGGCCGTCCTGAAAGCGCTGGGTCATCTAGGCGGTCGCGCCGGGTTGAGCCTGATTGCGGCGCAGATCGATGAAAGCCCCGCCAAGGTGCACCGTTACCTGGTCAGCCTGATGGAGGGCGGACTGGTCGGCCAGGACGCCGCCACCCAGCACTACTTCCTGGCGTTGGAAACCTTGCTGCTGGGCCTGGCGGCCATGCGGCAGGCGGATCCGATCCGCTTGGCCGAAGCGTCGCTCGCCCGCCTGCGCGAAGAACTGGAAGTGACCTGCTTCGTCGCGGTGATGGGCAACAAGGGGCCCACTATCGTCCGTTTCGAAGAGCCGGGCCTGCCCGTCACGGTGAACGTGCGCGTGGGATCGGTATTGCCCATGCTGTGGTCGGCTACCGGGCAGGTCCTGCTGGCGACGCTGGACGAAAAGGCGGTGCGCGCGCTTGCCCAGGCCGACCTGGACGCGGCCACGCCCGAACAGCGCGCGATGCTGCACGCCGACGATCCGATCGGCGCCCTGCGGCGGTCGGTGCTGGCGGCGGGCTGCGCGGTGGTGCGGGACACGAACCTGCGCGGCATCAGCGCCGTCTCCGCGCCGATCTACAGCTACACCGGCCGGCCTTGCGCCGTGCTGACCGCGTTGGGAGCCACCGGCGGCTTTGACGCGTCGCCCGACGGCCGCGTGGGGCTGGCCCTGCGCCGCGAAGCGCTCACCATCAGCCGGCTGCTGGGCGACACGTCGACGCGGGAAAGCGTCAAAAGCTGACCGCCAGGCCGACCGAAAACCCCGACACGTTCCTGCCAAAGACATAGCGGCCGACCAGCCGGGTGCGGGTGATGACGACGTTGTAGGCGCTGGAATCCAGTTCCAGGCCCGCACCCACCGAGGTCAGGCGGTCAAAGCCCAGCACGCCGCGCTGGTCGCCCAGGAATTCGGAATGGGTCAGTTCCAGCACGTAGCGCAGCGGGCGCTGCAGCATCGTCAACCCCGTGGGCGCCCGGTAGCGCGCCCACAGGTTGGCGGATTGCGCGATGGCGTTGCCCTGGACGGCGGCGGAACTGGCAAAGCTCTTCAAGCGGATGTCGGAATACCGCAGCTCCACGTCCACCTCGTAGCCGGGCCGGTAGTGCTCATAGTCCAGCATCAGCGAACCGCCCAGGCCATAGGCGTTCAGCGAGCCCTTGTCCAGGAACGTCACGTCCCGGCCGGTCTGGCGGCCCACGTACCAGCTGGCCGCCCGCAGGTCGCTGGTAACGTTGCCCAACGCAACGTTGAAGATGGGGCGCAGCTTCAATTCGTCGGTCAGCTTGAAGTCCCAACCGATCCCGCCCGTGGCGGAAACGCTGTTCCACTTGGTGGGGATCCTGCGGGTTTCCAGGCCTTGCGTGGCGACGAAGGTCGGATCGTAGCGGCTGCCGGCCAGGACGCCTTCCAGATAGATGGGCACCGATTTCGAAATGGTGTCGCCGCCGCCCAGCTGCGTCATGTAGAAATCGGTCGAGCCCGTGGTGCCGCCACCGCCGCCGATGGACAAGGCGCTGGTCGTGATGTCCGGCACGATCGAAAACGACATCAGCGCCAAGACCCCGTTGGCGCGCTTCTGCAAATCGTCCTGCGTCAGCCGGACGGTCGGTTGTGCGGTCGCCGCTCCTCCGGCCACGCACGCCTGCGCCGCGATCAGCCACGCCGATAGCCGTCGGGCCGCCCTGCCCGAAGCCCCTGTTTTATGGTCCGCCATGCCGTTCTCCGCTTCGCTATTTCACTGCGGCCGCCGCGGCGCTCCCCATGGCCTGGCGCTGGGACATCAGCAACGTGTCGCTTTGGTCAATCCGTATGGCGCCGATGCGGGGGAATTCGAAGTCGACGATGATGTAGAGCGCCACCGTCATCACCAACGCATAGATGATCTGATGGAACAGCGTGTCGCGTTTGGCGCCGACCAGGTTCAAACCGATCAGGCAGGCGCACACCAGCGCCAGGAATCCCAGAAACGCATACGTGACGATGGGCGGGTGGACTTTCTGCGCGACGGTCTGTGCGGTCGAAACGTCGAACATGTCGTTGACCGACGCGATGTACGACGCGGCGAACGGCGGCGCCGCATTCTTGCCTGCCGCGATGGAGGTCTTCCAGATTTCATTCTGGATGGCGCCCACTTTCGTGGCGATCACGTCGCGCTGATTCAGGTCGGCGACGTGCTTGTAGTAGTTGACGCGCTCATCCACGTAGCGGCGGAACTGTTCGCGCAGTTGCGGCTGGTCGGACGCGTTCAGCAGGTCGATGCGCAACCAGGCGGTTCCGATGGCGTTGACCTCGGCGACCAGCAGGTTCCTGCGGTCCGCCATGCGTTGCGCGGCCCCCGAAAACGTGAACGCGATCAACAGGCCCAGCAAGGCGAAAACAGAGGCTTCGATGGCAGCGGACCCTGCGGTGCCCTTCTCTTCCGTACCGCCACGCCCGCCTAGCAGCCGTCCAAACCGGATGGCCCCCAGCAACAGGAAAAAGAAGACGACCGCCGAGCCTGTCAATACAAATGAATAGTTCACATTGCCACCCTACGCCTGGTCTTTGTTGATCGGACACGTTGGAAAAGCGGAACAGACATTCGAATAGAGCGGAAAGTCGCTTAGGGCGACAGATCCTCCTTCCAGAGCGTGACGCGGTCACGCCCGGCTGATTTGGAGGCATACAGGGCCTCGTCCGCGCATTTGACAACGGCTTGCGCGGTTTTTCCATGCTGTGGCCATAATGCGACGCCAACCGATACTGTCGCATGCCCGACGCCGTCCGGCATCGCTTTCCTGGCGATGTCTGCGCGGATGCGTTCGGCGGTATGCAGCGCGACGTCGGGCGTGGGGGCCGGGACGACCACGACGAATTCCTCGCCGCCCACCCGGAACGGCCTGTCCTGCTGTCGCACGCTGTCGCTCAGGGTTTTTGCCACCAAGATCAAGACCTTGTCGCCTACCGGGTGGCCGAAAACGTCGTTGACTCGCTTGAAATGGTCCAGGTCCAGCGCGATGACCGCGAATGGCGTACCGGCCGCCACCAGTTCCTCGAACCGCAGCTCAAGAGCGCGCCGGTTCATCAGGCCGGTCATCGGGTCGGTCATGGTCTGCGTGTTCAGGCGCCCGACCTCGTGCCGATGCTGCGCCAATGTGGCGATCAGGGCCTCGCGCAGCTTGTCCGCTTCAAAGTACCAGGTCTTCAGCAGGCTGGCCTGCGGGCCTTGCCGGTCGACCGCATCGGGGCTGCCCATCGCGCTGGTCAGGCGGGCCAACGGCCTGGCGATGGCGTAGGCCAGCCCGCACACCAGAATCAACGTGACAATGACGGCGGGAATGGCGAAGCGCAAAGATTCGGCCAATAGCGTCTTCAGCGGCGACAGCACCTGGTCCAGCGGCCGCTGGATGACGACCGCCCATTTTCCTTTCGTGACCGGCGCGTAGCCCGCCAGCACCGGGTCGCCCGCAGCGTCCAGGACCTGCGCGGAGCCCGGTCCTGACGTGGGCGACACATCCGCCTTGACCAGGCTGAGCACGTTTTCGTCCGGCCCGCCGCCGCGGCTATACAGCACCCTGCCATCCACATTGACCAGATAGACGGACGCGCCGTCGCCATACGGGTGTTCGCCGATCACGCGGTCCAGGCGGCTGCCGCGCTCCAGGACGACGACCGCCGCGACGAAACCTGCCGGCGCGCCGTCCTTGCCGGGCACCGGCTCCACCAGCATCAGCGCAGCCCGCTGGCCGTCATGCTGGCAGCATGGGACAACCCAATCCGCCGGGCGATGTGTCAGCATGCCCAGTTCGGCAAGCGTACTGACCGCGGACAACGGCGCGGGCGACGAGTCGGACCGGGCGATGATGGTGCCGCCAGCGTCGGCAAGCAGCACCGCGGACACCCCCTGCCCCTGCGCGGCGACACGGGACAACTCGGCGGCGACCGCCTGCGGCGTGCCCCCGGCAGCCCCCAGGCGGCTGGCGCTGGTCTTCAGTTGCCGATGCAGCGCATCGATATACAGATTGATGAATTCAGACAGCTTTTCCGCATAGGCCACATTGGAGGCCAGCGAATTCTTGACGACTTGCGCCTTCTGCACCTGATAACCGGCGTAGAGCGCATTGAAAAAGCCGATCGCCACGCTTAGCACTGCCAAGGCGATGAGTACCGTGAACAAGCTGACCTTTCTTTTCATCGTGAAGGATTTCCGCCCGCAATCGACCTGCAATGCAGCATACAGAACCAGGCAAAACGGGTCCACACCCCGGGCAAGCGGTCACTTTCCCGGCTTGAAGTCCATCGCCGCCATGGCCGGCCCCACGGCCTGCGGCGCATATCCCTGCCAGGGCGTGTTGCCCGCATCCAGCCTGGAATGGATGTTGGCAATGGTCCAGTGCGCGCCACCGCTGAGTGTCGCCAGCTCTTCCCATGCCACCGGCACCGATACCCCCAGTCCCGGCCGCGCCCTGGCCGACCAGGCCGCGACGGTGGTGGCGCCGAAGCCGTTGCGCAGATAATCCACGAACACTTTTCCGACCCGGTTCTTTGGCCCGCTCTTGGCCACGAACACCTGCGGCAGCGTCGCCGCCAGATGCGCCACGATTGCCTGCGAGAACGCCTTGATGGTATCCCAGCCGTGTTGCCTGCGCAGGGGGACCACCACGTGCAGCCCTTTGCCGCCGCTGGTCTTCAACCAGGCCGTCAGGCCGATTTCCACCAGCAGCGTCTGCACCAGCTGCGCCGCCTGCTGCAGCATCGGCCACGCCACGCCTTCCCCCGGGTCCAGGTCGAACAGCATGCGGTCCGGTTTGCCGATGGCGGTCTTGACCGCGTTCCACGTGTGGAACTCCACCACATTCATCTGCACGGCGGACATGACGGCCTGGGGCGTGGGCACTTCCAGCAAGGGCGGATGGCCGGGGTCCAGACTGGCGGGCAAGGATTTGACGCCGGGCATGGCGGCTTCCAGGTGTTTCTGGAAGAACAGTTGCCCCTGGATGCCGCTGGGCGCGCGCAGGAACGACACCGGGCGGCCCGTCAGGTGTTCCTGCAACAACGGCGCAATCAGGCCGTAGTAGCGCGCCAGGTCCAGCTTGGTCAGGCCGGTCGAGGGGTCGATGATGCGCTCGGGATGGGTCAGCTTGCCGATTTTTCCAGCGCTCTTGGGGCGTTGCGCGGCGGCTTCGGGCGGGTGCGCCGCGGCCTTGGCGCGTTGGGCCGGGGCGCGCGGAGCTTGCACCGCCTTTTCGCGGGTGATGTCGCGCGCCGGCTTGTCCGCCCGCAGGCCCTGGAAGACCGAATGCCGGATATGGCCGCCGCTGGTCCAGCCCGAGAACGACACTTCGGCGACGAGCCGGGGCTTCACCCAGTGGACGCCCCGGCCCTGCCCGCCTGCCACCGGCTTGTCGGCGGTCTCGATGCGGGCAAGTTTTTGCTGAAGCGAGATCAGGCCGGGGCGATCGAATCCAGTGCCCACCTTGCCGGCGTACCGCAATGTTCCGTCGTCTTCGTGGACGGCCAGCAGCAGCGCGCCCAACCCCTCGCGGCTGCCTTGCGGCGCCGTATAACCCACGATGACGAACTCCTGCCGACGGCCGCATTTGATCTTCAGCCAGGTATCGGACCGGCGCGACACGTACGGCGCGGACTGGCGTTTGGCGATGATGCCTTCCAGCCCCATCTTGCAGGCGGAGGCCACCAGATCGGCCGGCGCTTGCTCGAACGTGTCGCTAAAGCGCAGATGATCGTCGTCGGCCGTCGCCATCAGTTGCGCCAGCAATGCCCGGCGCACGCGCAGGGGTTCGCGGCGCAGGTCCCGGCCGCCGATGAACGGCAGGTCGAAGGCATAGAACACGATGCCGCCCGTGGCGTCGCCGTCGAAGGCGTTCTGCAACGCCTGGAAATCCGGCACGCCGTGCTTGTCCAGGACGACCGCCTCGCCGTCCACCCACGCGCATTTCGCCGGCAGCCGGCCAAAGGCCTCGACCAGGTGCGGCAGTTTGGCGCTCCAGTCATGTCCGTTGCGCGTATGGAGGGTGACCGTGTCGCCGTCCAGCCGCGCCAGCAGCCGGTAGCCGTCGAACTTCAATTCATAAAGCCAGTCCGCGGCGTCCTGCGGGATCCCGTCGGCCAAGGTGGCCAGTTGGGGCGCCAGCGACGCCGGCAGTTCGGCGGCCTGCCCGGGCAGCGCCGGTTCCTTCCGCTTGGCCGCGACCGGTGGCGCACGCTTCGCGGCTTGCTTCTTGCGCAGCGGCACCACGCTGTCGGGCATTTCATCCACGACGCTGAACTCGCGCTCGGGCCGCGCAAAATCGTCCTTGTCCTTGATCAGCAGCCAGGCCGGCTGCTTGTCGGACGCCTTGGCCTTCATCCGCACCAGCGCCCACCGGCCTTGCATCTTCGTGCCCTGCAGGTCGAATTTCAGGTGTCCTTCCCGGTAGCCTTTGCGCGCATCGCCAACCGGCACCCAGCGCCCCTCGTCCCAGATGATGACTTTGCCGGCGCCATACTGGCCTGCCGGGATCTGGCCTTCGAACTGGTTGTACGCGAGCGGGTGATCCTCGACCTGCACGGCCATGCGTTTGACGGCGGGATCGTAGCTGGGGCCTTTGGGCACCGCCCAGCTTTTCATCGCGCCGTCCAGCTCTAGCCGGAAGTCATAGTGCAGCCGGCTTGCCCAGTGTTTCTGGATGACGAAAGCCCGGGCCTGGTCGTTGGCTTCGCCGCCCTCGGCGGGCTCCGGCGTGACGGTGAAGTCCCGCTTCTTGCGGTAAGTCTTGAGGGTATCGGCCATGTCACGCTGCCTTGCGGGCCCGCGTCGTCTTAGGGGCGGCCTTCGCCGCCTTCGCAGGCGCTTTCTTTGCGGCCGCCTTCCTGGCCGGCGCCTTGCCCGGCGTGGCCTTCTTCGCGGCGGCCGCCGGCGCCTTCCTGTTGCCCTTCAAGCTGCGCTGCAGCAACTCGGTCAGGTCGATCACGTTGTCCGCATAGGCGGGCGTTTCCTCTTGCGGCTCGATGACCGTTTCGGTCTTGCCCGCCTTGACCTTCTTGGCGACCAGGCCCATTACCGCCGCCTTGAATTCGTCCTTGTATTGCGCGGGATCCCACTTGCCGGACATGTCTTCGACCAGCATCTTGGCCATCTTCAGCTCGCTGGCGCTGGGCGTCACGCCCCGGGCGCCGGACTTGGGCAGATCCAGTTCGTCTTGCGGCTTGACGTCGTCGCCCCACCGCATCAAGTCCAACACCAGCGCATCGCCCGACGGAATCAACGCCGCCAGATGCTGCTTGGTCTGGATGACGACCTTGGCGATGCCGATCTTGCCGGTCTTGGCCAAGGTGTCCCGCAGCAAGGCGTACACCTTCTGGCCCTTGTTGATCGGCGCCACGTAATAAGGCCGTTCAAGATAGACGAATGAAACATCGGCCGCGTCCACGAATTGCTGTATTTCAATGGTTTGCGTGGTGCGCGGATAGGCGTCGGCAATCTCTTCCGGGGAAATGATGACGTACTGGCCGTCTTCATACTCCACGCCCTTGACGATGTTGTCCTTATCGATTTCCTTGCCGGTGCGCTTGTTGATGCGCTTGTACCCGACCGGGTCCATGGAGCGCTTGTCCAGCCAGTCGAAGTCCACCCCGGACTCCGTGGTGGCGGTATGCAAGCCGACGGGAATATGGACGAGGCCGAAGGAGATGGCCCCCTTCCAGATGGTTCGTGTTGCCATGATCAGCTCCTCTAGACCGGGAAGTGATCAGCAAATAGTATTCCCGCGGACGTGGGAATGTCACACGTCGGGCGTGATCAGCGGACGCTCAGCCTGCCTGACGCCACGCGCCGGACGCGGCGTCAGCGGGCGCGCGCCTTAGCGGTCGCGTGCTTGATGGCCCGCCTGCGCCACCACAACCATACGCCGCTGATTCCCAGGCCGCCCAACGTCAGTCCACCGATGGCCACGGCGGTTTCCAGCGCCACGCCGCCCAACTCGCCAGTGTGCAGCGGATAGATCACCGCCGTCGCCCGGGCGCCGGGGTCCAGCGTGTTCCAGCGTTGCACGGCCAGCACCTCGGCCGAGCGCGGGTCGATCCAGACGGAAGACATGCCGTTGGGATGCGGGTCGTCGGCCAGCATCATGCGGAAACGCGTAGGCGTCGCGGCATGCGGCGGAACCACGATGTAGCCGATGGGTGCCGGTTCCTGGAATTGCGCCACGGCTTTCGCGGCCAGTTGGTCCAGCGTCAGCGGCGTTGCGGGGACGGTCGATTGCGCGGACGCGCCGGCGGGCATCGGCGGCAACTTTGGCGCCTTGACCGGCGTGGCGCCGCTTACCCACGTCACGGCCGCGCCCAGCGGGCGCCATGCCATGTAGGCGCCGGTGGCGACTGATACGGCGATCAAGAGGCCGAGCGTGGCCCCGCCGACCCGATGCAGGTCGAACAGCGAACGCAGCAGGCCGCGGTCCAGGGCGATGTTCCAGCCCTTTGCCCAGTGGCGCGGCCACCACAGGACGCCCCCCGTGACCAGCAGGAACAGGTAGGCCAACGCCACCCAGGCCAGGATGGCCTTGCCGGTACCGTCCAGGTACAACGCGCTATGCAGTTTGAACAGCACATTGGCCGCACCGTCGGATTCACCGCGCCGGCCTTGTTCGGCGCCAGTGGCGGGGTCCAGGTACAGCGTGCCGTGCCACGCGCCGCGTACCCGGACTTGAAAAGTCTCGCCCGGGGCGCGGGCGGGCCGGAACACCAGATTCGCGCCGTCGCCGAATTCTTTTCTGGCCGATTGCAGCACTGACTCCAGCGCGACACCCGCCTGGCCGGGCGCCAGATCGGAACGGGCCTGGAACAGTTGGGGGTTGGCCCAGCGGTCCAGTGCCGGCGTGACGACAAGCCCCGCGCCGGACAGGCCCGAAAAGATCAGGATCCATCCGGCGCTGAGCGCCAGCCAGCGGTGGACCCGCAGCCACACGCCGCGCAGGCCTTTCACGAGGACGATCCGGTTGATGTGCTGCCCACGTTCAGAACGCCATCGACGCCTGCATGTAGATCGTGCGCGGCTGGCCCACGAACTTGCCGCCGTTGTTGTCGGTGGAGCGCGTGTAGTAGCGGCGATCGAACAGGTTCTTGACGCCCACGGCCAGCTTCAGGTTGTTCATGTCGCGGCCGAAGTCGTAGCCCGCGCGCAACGCCACCGTGGCAAAGCCGGGAATGTCGCCCAGGCGTCCGCTGGCGTCTTCCTCGGTGACGTAGCCCGCGCCCGCGTCGGGCGAACCCGGCGAATGTTGCTTGGACTGCGCGAAGACGTCGGCGTTGAAGGTCCAGCGCTGCACGGCGTACCGGGCGCCGACGGAAGCCACCTGGCGCGAGTACAGCGGCAGGTCGCGGCCTTCGAAGGCACCGGCGCGGGCGATGGCTTGTGTATACGTATAGGAAGCGTAGACGGACAGGCCGCGCAAGGCATCGCTGAGGTCGCCCATGTCGTAACGCAGCGCCGATTCCACGCCGCGGTGGCGGGTGGCGCCCAGATTGGTCCACATCCCCTCGCCCACGATCGACCGGGTCAGCTGCAATTCCTTGTCGAAATCGATGTTGAACAAGGTCAGTTCGCCGCTCCAGGCCTCACCCGCAAAGTGCGTGCCGATTTCGTAGGTCTTGGCGGTTTCCGGGTGCAGGCCTTCGGTGGTGGATGCCAACTGGCTGTACTGCTGGGGGCCGAACGACTTCCCGGCGTTGGCGAACAGCGACCACTTTTCGTCCACGCGATACAGCACCGACATCGTCGGCAAGGTCACGCGCGAATCGATCGACGGCGACAAGGCGCTGGTGACGGCACCGGTCGCCGTGTTGAAGTTGGTGACGTTGTTGTAGGTGCTGATGCTTTCGAAACGCACGCCGGGCGTGATCGTCCATTTGCCGATGTCGATGCGGTCGTCGATATAGAAGGCATGGGCGGTGGTGCCGCCTTCGCTCGTCTGGTAAGTCGGCATGTTCAGGTCGAACGCGTCGCCGCCGGCGGCCGGGTTGTAGTAGGCCGTGCGCCCCGCCACTTCCGAGCTGCTTTCCTTCAGGTAGCGGTAGCCGACGGTGACTTCCTGCACAAACGAGCCGGAATCGAACAGGCGCGAGTAGCGCGGCTCGAAGCCGAAATAGTGGTAGCTGCGAGGCGCGGTCGTCAGGCGGAATTGATTCGCCGTGGCGCCGGTGCCGCCCTGCTCGATATAGCTGCCTCGGAAAGAATCCACGTAGTACGTCAGCACTTCGAAATTATTGAGGCCGTCATTATGCGTGTATTTCAACGAGCCGTCGGTACGGCGGCCGGTGAACTGGTCGTACTGGCGGGTGGACTGGAACGGATCTTCCGAGTATTGCGCGGTGGTCAGGCCGCCGGGCATCCTGCCCTTGCCTTCAAAGTGGTGCAGCGAAACGGCCACGTCGTCGGTCGCCGAAAAACGGTAGGCCCCCTTCAGGATCACGTCGTCGATATCGGTCGAATCGTTGCTGGAACGATAGCCGTCGCCGTGCGTGCCGGAATATAGCAGCGCGCCGCCCAGCCCGCGGTCGGTCGTGCCGCCCACGAACAGGCTGGGCGTCGTCTTCACGTTGCCACCGTGGCTGTAGATTTCGCTGCCGACATTCAGGCTGGTCGTGAACGCCTGCGGGATCTGGCGCGTCACGAAGTTGATGATGCCGCCCACGTTCTGCGGGCCGTACCGGACCGAACCCGCGCCGCGTACCACGTCGACCGATTCCAGGTTGCCCAGCGACACGGGCGCCAGCGACAACTGCGGTTGACCGTAGGGCGCGTACGCCATCGGCACGCCATCCATCAAGATGGTGGACCGGGGCGACAGGCGCGACGTCAGGCCGCGCACCCCCACGTTCAGCGACACGTCGCTGCCGCCCGTACCGTTGCTGTCCTGCACCTGGACGCCGGGGATCTGGCGCAATACGTCGCGCACGTTGCTGGAACCGCTTTCCTCGATCTGTTGCTGTTCGACAACCGTACGGGCGCCGGGATGCGACAGCACTTTTTCCTCGGTGGGTGTGCCCAGCCAGTCGCCGGTCACGGTCACGGCCGCCAATTCGCCGCCCTCCGCCGATGCGGCGGCAGGCGCCGTCTGCCCGTGCGCCATGCCGGACAAGCCGGCCAACGCGGCGGCGATGGCCGCCGCACGGCGGTTCAACGGGAATCCGGCCCGCGTGTTTTCGATTCTGGCCTTAGCCATCTTGCTCTTCTCCAAGCGCCCTGTTGAGGCGTCACCATGATTGGCGGTCATCCTCAGTGCGACCTGGAGCTGCAAGAGTCAATGACACCGAAGCCGGACCATCAGGGGCCGACTTCGGGCCGAAGTATAAATAGGATCCATTTTCAAGTAAATAGGCGCCAAAATGTTCACCACATCTCGCTAACTGATTGATATGTTAATGTTTTTCGTCTGCCGAGATGCCAAGCAAGACGTAGCGCCTGCTGGCGTAGATCGGTGTGATCCGCCCTGAAATGCGCGTGCGGATGTCCGCCGCAAGTCTACCAACCGTCGTCCAAGACCCGCGCCGAGGTCCGCGCGGACCTCAGGCTCTGGACCCGGGCCGGCCTGGCCGACCTGCACCGTGGCGAATTGGAACCCGACGTCTTCGGCCTGGATTACCGCACCCGCTATGCCGACTACGTGCGGATGCGCAGCGGCCAGGAATACACGGCCGAACTCTGCAGGCAGCTGGGCGCGGCCGGCTAGGCGCCTCGGACTAGTCGCCCCCTGGGGGCGCGCCTGACGGGAATATGGGGTGCCCGGCCAATGACGCGGCCGGGCACCCTTTTTTCGTTCCGCATTCTGGGAAAAGCGGCTTGACAGCCCTCATCACGCTGCGTTTGCTGGTGCTCATTTAGTGAATAATGGCTATACAATTCGGCCCGATTCATCGCAAGCGGTCAGCCCACTGAAAAATGGGTCCTGGATCGTGCTTGCGCCTATGAACACTTTCAGGGTGATGCATGGCGGTTGTCCCCGTTTTTCTGTCTGTTGTGCTGGTGGTGCGTAATCAAGCCTCACAGCTTGAGACGCTGCTCGCCGAGGCCCAGGCTCATGTGGCATCGTGCGTCAGCGACTATGAGTTGATCGTGGTCGATAACGCCTCCGACGACAGCAGCATCGCCGAACTGAAGCGCTTGGCGGGCGAGCATGGCTTGCCCAATCTGCAGGTGTATGCGCTAGCCAAGCAGGTCGACACGGATACCGCGACCTGGGTCGGCCTGGAAAACGCGCTGGGCGATTTTGTGGCTGCCCTTGACCCGATGACGGACGACATCGCATTTTTGCCGACGATGCTGGAAAGCGCAGTTTGCGGTGCGGATGTCGTGTTCGCCGACAATGCCCAGAAGGTTCCGCAAAGCCTGGCCTATCGGATGGCGGCTTCGGCGTTCAGCGCCCTGTATGTCCGGTTCAAGGGCATCCATCTGTCCAAAGAGGCGCCGCAATACCGCATGCTGAGCAAGCGCGTGGTCAATTTCATTCTTCAGCATTCTCAACCCGCCGTGACCTATCGCCATTTGCCGGCAACCGGGGGGTTCGCGCGCGTCAACCTCAGTTACAGCGCGGCGCCCAAAAGTGCCGGCAAGAAGCAGTTGGGCGAGAGCGTCGAACGGGGGCTTCGCCTGCTGGTCTCGACCACGCATGCGCCGATGCGCCTGGTGACGACGCTTTCGCTGTTCGGTGCCCTGGCCAACGTGGTGTATTGCATCTATGTGATCATCGTCGGTCTGGTGAAGGCCGATGTGGCGCCGGGCTGGATCAGCCTGTCCTTGCAGCAATCGGGCATGTTTTTTCTTATTTCGCTGGTCTTGCTGGTTCTGGGCGAATATATCCTTCATATGGCCAGCCTTTCCAACGAAGGCCCGCTCTATTACGTCAGCCAGGAATTCACCAGTGCGCGGATGACGCGCCACCAGAAGCTGAATATCGAAGAGGCGGCCAGTGTTCAGCGGGACGACGGCGGCATTGATACTCCCCCGTCGATCTGAGGCGGGCGCGTCGGCATGCACAGCGCGGTCATCATCGGCGGAGGGTTTTATGGCGTAGCCATCGCGGTCTATCTGGCCAGACAGCGAGGCCTGAAACGCATTTTGCTGGTCGAGCGTGAGGCGTCGTTGCTTTCCCGTGCCTCCTACAACAACCAGGCCCGGGTCCACAATGGCTATCACTATCCACGCAGCTATACGACCGCCTATCGCAGCCGGGTGAATCTACCGCGCTTCGTGCGCGATTGGCCCGCCGCCATCAAGCAGGATTTCACCAAGCTGTATGCGATCGCTCGGCGCAATTCCAAGGTCACGGCCAAGCAGTTCGAGCGATTCTGCCGCGAAATCGGCGCAAGGCTTCAGCCTGTCGACCGGGGGTTGCGCACTTTGTTCGATCCGCGTCTGATCGAAGAGGTATTTCTGGTGGACGAATACGCCTTTGACACCGGCAAGCTGGCGCAATGGGCGATTGACGAACTGAGCGCTGCAGGCGTGGAGCTGCGCTTGCAGACCCGGGTGACGGAGATTGCCCAAGGGCCGGAGGACCGTTTGCAGCTGGTGCTGGAGCCGCAGCATGGGGATTCTGAGCGTATCTCCTGCCGCTACGCTTTCAATTGCACCTATAGCGGTTTGAACCAATTCCGGGGGGACGCGCCGATGAGCCGGGCGGGATTGAAGCAGGAAATCAGCGAAATGGCCTTGATGCAGATGCCCGCCGCATTGAATGGCCTGGGCATTACCGTGATGGACGGCCCTTTTTTTTCGATGATGCCCTTCCCGGCCAGAGGCCTGCACACCCTGTCCCATGTGCGCTATACGCCGCATTTGCACTGGAAGGACGAACAAGGCCTTGATCCATACCAGAAACTGGCCAGTTATCAGCAGGATAGCCGCGTAGACCGAATGGTCCGCGACGCGGGGCGCTACCTGCCGGCGATACTGCAGGCAAAGTACGTGGAGTCGTTGTTCGAGGTCAAGACCGTATTAATAAAGAACGAGAGCGACGATGGCCGCCCGATTCTGTTCGAAAAGCACGCGGAGTACCCCGGCTGCTATTCGGTGCTGGGCGGAAAGATCGACAACATCTATGACGTCATGGAGAGGCTGGATCTTGAGAGGTTTGCAGTTGAATAAAATGGCTCAAGCCGTTTTTGTCGTCGTCGCCACCGCCCTGGCCGCCGTCGCCTGCTATCTCTATTTTCCGGGAGCCATGACCTGGGACAGCTTTGACCAGCTGCGGCAGGCGCGTGTGAACGAATACAGTGACTGGCAGCCGCCGGCGATGGCCTATCTGTGGCGCCATCTGCTGTGGCTGCAGGATGGCCCGGGCGTCATGCTGGTCTTTCACGTCTCCATGCTGTGCCTGGCGTCCGTTCTGCTTTGCGCGTGGGGCATCCGTCAGGGCGCGCGCTTTGGCGCGGTGTTCGCCCTGATTCCCCTTCTTCCCTGGGTCGTGAACTTCGAGTTTGTGATCTGGAAGGATATGGGCATGGCATACGCATGGTTGCTCGCGGCTGCCATCGCGATCTTTTACGCCGACCGGGAAAGGTTTCCGCTGGCGGCGGCTATCGCCGTGTTGGGGTGCTTCCTGTATGGATTTCTGGTGCGGGCGAACTCTCCCGCAGGCGCCATATTCTTCTTGCCGTTTCTCGCCTCCTGCATTTTCAAAAGAAAATCCTTGCTGTTCTATGGGCTCAATGCCCTCTGCGTGGTGCTGGCGTTCCTGGTCCTGCCCAAAATGTTCAATACATGGGTAGCCGCCGAATCCCGTCATCCGACCAGCTATGTCATGTTTGACGATCTGGTGGCGTTGCGCCTGGCGGGTGTGACGGGCGATGCCAGTATCCTCTCCGCGGACGATCTGGCACGCGTGACATCCTGCGATCTCTGGAACAAGGGAGAAGTGGGTTCGGCGTTCTGCATCGGCGACACGTTCGAAGACCTTCGTGCCAACCGCTATTCCGAATTGAAGGCGGAGTGGCTGTCGGTCGTGCCGAACCACCTCGGCAAGTACCTCGCCTATCGGCTAGGCGCCTTCATGACCTTGTTGAGATCGCCAAACAGCGAGACTTACTACATCAGCGAATTCCGGGTGCCGAAACCGCCGTATCTTGTCGGCGCCGACACGCAGTCGCCTTCACCCGGCGCCGCCTGGATCGAGGACTACGTCGCCCGTGCCGCCCAGGCGCTTCCGATGCTTTTCAAACCGTATTTCTGGCTCGCGCTTTCATTGCTGCTTGCCGGGCTGATGAAGGTTTCGCTGAGGCGGCATTCCCCGCCCTACTATCTGTTGCCGCTGTCGGGGGTGTCGTACCTGGTCGGATTCCTTCCGATCACCCCGGCCGGAGATTTTCGCTATGCCTATTGGCTATGCCTTATCGCCACGGTATCGCTGATGCTATATCTTGTACTGATCTTGTCTCGCGGTAGAACGACATGAATGCGTTGATTGGTTTTTCCGGCTTTGTCGGCAGTACGCTGCTCAAGCAGACGGCTTTCGAGCATCTGTACCGATCGACCAATATCGGCGATATCGAAGGAAGGACCTTCGATACGATCGTCTGCGCCGGCGCGCCTGCCCAGAAATGGCTGGCCAACCGCGATCCCGCGGCCGACCGTGAAAAGATCGATGGACTGATCGGCCACTTGAAGACGGTCCAGTGCAAACGGTTCATATTGATCAGCACCGTGGATGTGTTCAAGAACCCTGTCGGCGTCGATGAGCTCACGCCGGTAGATATGGATGGCTTGCATGCCTACGGCCTGCACCGTCGTCAGCTGGAGCAATTCGTCGAGACGACGTTTCCTGGCCATCTGATCGTCCGCCTGCCAGGTCTGGTCGGCCCCGGGTTGCGCAAGAACGTCATCTTCGATTTTCTGAATGGAAACAACCTGCATTCCATCGAAAGCCGCGGCGTGTTCCAGTTCTATCCCATGATCAACCTCTGGTACGACATCGAACTTGCCTTGCAGGCCGGCCTGCACCTGGTGCACCTGACTGCGGAGCCCATCAGCGTGAGCCAGGTGTCATCGCAAGGGTTCGGCAAGGCATTCGAACAGGAATTGGACGGTACGCCGGCGCGCTATGACATGCGTTCGCGCCACGCCGGCGTCTTCGGGGCGGCGGGCGACTATCAATACACGGCCAGAGAGACCTTGCAAGCCATTCGCGCTTATGCTCAATCCGAAGCCGTGAGTCTGGACCCGGGGGCATGAACGTGAGGCTGGCCATTTCCAATATCGCCTGGGACGTCGCGGAAGACGCTGCCGTTTCCCGGTTGCTGGGGCGCCATGGCATCGACGCGATCGATGTGGCGCCGGGCAAGTATTTTCCTGATCCGCGCCAAGCCAGCGATCAGGCGATTGCCCGGGTCAAGCACTGGTGGGCGGACCAGGGCATCGAAATCACCGGAATGCAGGCGTTGTTGTTCGGCACCACCGGCTTGAACGTGTTCGGGCTGCCCGCCGTTCAAACCGCGTTGCTGGACCACCTGGCCGCCGTGTGCCGCATCGCTTGCGGCCTGGGCGCAGTGCGCGTGGTATTTGGTTCACCCAAGAACCGGATTCGCGCCGGGCTGAGCGACGACGCCTCCACGGCTGTAGCCCTGTCCTTCTTTCGGCGCCTGGGCGATGTGGCGGACGCGCATGGCGTCCTGATATGCCTGGAGCCCAATCCGACCTGTTACGGCGCCGATTTCATGACGACAAGCGCCGAGACCGCGCAAGTGGTCGAGGCGGTGGCGCATCCCGCGATCAGGATGCAGTTCGACACCGGCGCGCTGACGATCAACGATGAAAATCCGGCTCAGGTGCTGGATCGGTTCGGCGCGCTGATTGGCCACGTGCATGCCAGCGAACCGGGTTTGCTGCCCCTGGGCGATGGTGCGTGCGATCATGCCGCCATGCATGCGGCGCTGGCCACGACGCTACCTCGTCATCCGGTATGCATCGAGATGGTCGCGACGACGGCCGAACCGCACCTGGCCAGTATCGAGCGGGCCCTGAAGACGGCCATCGCCAACTATCGGCCGGAAACGGCGGGCGCAATCCGATGAAATGGCTGATCCTCATTCTGGGCATCGTGTCCAACGCGTCGGCCAGTGTGCTGGTCAAGATGGCCATGATGCCGCCGCGTCAGTTCCCCTCGCTGGGGGATCCCAAGGCCGCGTTGAGCAACTGGCCTTTCTGGTTGGGATTGGCGCTCTATGGCGGGGCTTTCCTGCTTTATGCCGCGGCGCTGGCTCGCCTGCCTTTGAATGTGGCTCACCCGGTTCTGACCTCGGGCGCGGTGGCCACGGTTGCGCTGTTGTCGGTAGTGCTGTTTCGCGAACCTTTTCATTGGACGACCGCGCTCGGCATCTTGATGGTGATTGGCGGCGTTCTCCTGATCACCGCGCGTGTGAATTGACCAGACCATGACCCAACCTGCACAGCTTGCTCCAGAGGCACGTGCCACCTGGCAAGTCCCGGCGTTCGAGACACGACTTTCGCAAGGCCGCCTGCATCCCTGGTGCGTGGTGATTCCGGTCATCAATGAGGGTGCTCGAATCCGGAACTTGCTTGCGCGGATGGCGGCACTGAACATCGACGGCCTGGCCGACATCATCATTGTGGACGGCGGCAGCAAGGATGGCTCGTTGGAATTGAGCTTCCTTAAGCAGATGGGGGTTCGAGACCTGCTGCTCAAAACCGGACCGGGAAAACTCAGCGCCCAACTCCGATGCGCCTATGCCTACGCCCTGGACCAGGGTTATGAAGGCATCGTAACGATCGACGGGAATGACAAGGATGATCCGGAGGCCATTCCCCGCTTCATTGACATGCTCGCGCGCGGCTTTGATTTTGTGCAAGCCTCACGCTTCGTAAAAGGCGGTGTGGCCGAAAACACGCCCGCCTCGCGAGACCTGGCGATACGGTTCATTCACGCTCCGATGCTGAGTCTGTTTTCGGGCTTTCGCTGGACCGATACCACGCAGGGTTTTCGCGCCTACAGCCGAAAATTGTTGCTCGATCCCGCCGTGGCGCCCTTCCGCGACGTGTTCATGAGCTATGAATTGCTGGCCTATTTGTCGTATCGGGCGCCGAAGTTGGCGTATCGCTGCGTCGAAATTCCGACCGTGCGCAGGTATCCCAAGGGTGAAGTGCCCACCAAGATCAGCGCGTTCAAAGGCAATCTGGCGGTGCTTGCCACCTTGTTCCGGGCTTGCTTCGGGCGCTACAACCCGACGAAATCGACACGGACCGGCGGCTGATCACGCACGCTATCGGTATGCGGCCCCTCGAATAAGCCGACATTTCGCAGGCCGATGAGCGAGCGCGCTCCGTCGGCGTGGTGGATCGCCATCGATTTTAATCTTGATAATTTACTTTAACTAAATCACTTTAAGTGCCGATTAAAATCAAATAATAATCAATGGCTTAAGGCGATTAGTTAAAGTTGAATCGATAGTGAGACCAGGCACCGCGAGATGCCTGCATGGCTTTTTTCGGGAATACCCGAAGAAACTTTTCCGCGCTCGCATCGGTCGCAAATTGTTCAGGTTTCCGTCAGGTGCTTTCTCCGGCATCCGCCGCGCCTGAGACCCGCCGCCCCCCTGCGAGAGCCTCCATGACACTGATCCGTCCGCGCGCCGCCGCGTTACCGACCCGTATGCCCCGTGAGGAGAAACCAGGGTTATCGGTGATGGACGCCACTGTGGTGCTGGTGGGCGTGGTGATCGGCATCGGCATCTTCGGTTTTCCGCCCCTGGTCGCGCAGCACGCCGGGTCCGAGGCCATGTACCTGGCGCTTTGGTGCGCGGGTGGACTGGTGATGCTGGTGGGCGCGCTGTGCTACGCGGAACTGGGCTCGGCCTACCCCGGCGCCGGTGGCGAATACCTGTACCTGACCCGGGCCTGGGGGCCGCGCGTAGGCTTGATGTTCGCCTGGGCCCGCTGCACCGTGATCCAGACCGGCGCGATCGCGGTGGTCGCCTACATCTACGGTGATTACGCGAATCGGCTGCTGCCGCTGGGCGCCCACGGCCCGGCCGTGCATGCCGCGATCTCGGTGGTGGCGCTGACCGCGCTGAACATGGTCGGCACGCGCTATTCCAAACGCCTGCAATGGGTCTTCACCATGCTGACCCTGGCGGCATTGGGGGCGGTCCTCGTCGCCAGCCTGACGGCAATGGGCGACACGGCGGCCCCCTTCGCAACGCCCGCGCCCCTGGCGGGCAATGCGGCGGGCCTGATGGGGATGGGCATGGTGTTCGTGCTGCTGACTTACGGCGGATGGAACGAAGCCGCCTATCTCAGCGGCGAACTGCGCGACCCGGGCCGCAACATGAGCCGGATGCTGCTGATCGGCACGGCGGTCGTGACGGGCGCCTATCTGTTGACCAATCTGGCGCTGCTGGAGATCTTCGGTTTGCAAGGCTTGCGCGACACGCCGGCGTTGGGCGCCGACGTCATGCAGCTGGCTGCGGGCCCTTATGCCGCCGCCCTGCTCAGCCTGACTGTCTGCGCCACCGCGCTTAGCACCATCAACGGCACCATCATCACCGGTGCCCGCGTGTACTACGCCTTGGGCCGCGACGTGCCGCGGCTGCACGCGCTGGCGGGCTGGAGCGCCCGCGACGATACGCCGGTCGCCGCGCTGCTGGCGCAAGGCGCGATCACCCTGCTGCTGGTGGGCCTGGGCGCCTTCAGTCAGAACAGCGTGCAGACGCTGGTGGCCTACACCGCGCCGGTGTTCTGGCTATTCATGCTGCTGGTGGCGGCCTCGGTGTGGCGCTTGCGGCAACGGGATCCAGAGCGTCCCCGGCCCTTTCGCGTGCCCCTCTATCCCCTGCCCCCGCTGCTGCTGGGCCTGACCTGCGCGGGGCTGGTCTATTCCAGCGCCGTCTACGCGGGCGCCGGCGCCCTGATCGGATTGGCGGTGCTGGCGGCAGGCATGCCCCTGCTGCGCTTGCTCAAACCTGCCCGGATGCCTGACTAACCCCCAAGGAGAGCCCATCATGCAACCCTCCACGTCCCCCCTTGCCGCCGGCCGCCGCCTGCGCATGCCTCTCGCCCGAACCGCTGCGGCGGCCACGGCCATGGCGCTGTCCCTGGCGTTCGCCGCCACGGCCGCCGCCCAGTCGGCGACCGCCCCGGGTGCAACGCCCGAAACCTCCAAAGACTACGTCCCGGACGTCGGCCAGGAAGGCAAGGACGTGATCTGGGTGCCGACGCCGCAAACGTTGGTGGATAAGATGCTGGACATGGCCAAAGTCACGCCGAAGGACCGGCTGATGGACCTGGGGTCCGGCGACGGCCGCACCGTGATCACGGCCGCCCAGCGCGGCCTGACCGCGCAAGGCATCGAATACAACCCCGATCTGGTCGAGTTGTCGCGCCGTAACGCGCAACGGGCCGGCGTCGCGGACCGCGCCACGTTCGTGGCAGCCGACCTGTTCCAGACCGATCTGTCCAAGGCGGACGTGATTACCATGTTCCTGCTGTCCACCATCAACGAAAAGCTGCGGCCCACGCTGCTGCAGCTGCCGCCGGGCACCCGGGTAGTGTCCAACACCTTCCGGATGGGCGACTGGGAACCCGATGCGTCCGAAACCGTTACCCAGGATTGTTCGACCTACTGCACCGCATTGCTGTGGATCGTGCCTGCCAAGGTCGACGGCAAATGGGAGGTGGACGGCCAGACGCTGCATCTGACGCAGCAGTACCAGATGCTGTCGGGCAAGCTCGGCAAAGCGGACATTTCGGATGCCCGCCTGAAGGGCAACGAGATCTCGTTCAGCGCCAATGGCGTGCGCTATACCGGTGAGGTCAATGGCCAGACCATGAGCGGGACGGCGGCGGGCAAAGGCAGCTGGACCGCCCGGCGCAGTTGACGCGTTTGACCGGTCCGCTTCTCATGCAATAGCATGCGTTGCATGAGAAGAGACAGCAAACTTTCGGGCGTGCTCCACGTTCTGTTGCACATGGCCGAGGCGCCCGGCCCCATGACGTCCGACGACCTGGGACGGGTCATGCAGACCAATCCCGTCGTCATCCGCCGCATCATGGCCGGATTGCGCGACCAAGGGCTGGTGCATTCCGAAAAGGGCCATGGCGGCGGCTGGACAATTTCGTGCGATTTCAACCGCGTGACGCTGCGCGACATCTACGAAGCCCTGGGCTCGCCCGAGATCTTCGCCATGGGCAACCGCAGCGAGTCGCCCGGCTGCCTGGTCGAAGCCGCCGTCAACAAGGCGCTGAACGGCGCTTTCGAAGACGCCGAAGCCCTGCTGATGGCGCGGTTCGCCGGGGTGACGCTCGCCGCGCTCAGCAAGGATTTCCATGCCGGCATGCTGCGCCATGGCCGGGGGTTCAGCGAGGCGACGGCGCACGCCGAATGACGCCTAGCGCGGGGGACGCTGGGGAAAACTGCGTTCGAAGATGCCCTCGGCGATGCGGTTCTTCAGGATCTCGATAGAGCCGCCGGCGATCATCCACCCGCGGCACCGGCGCACGCAATACTCCACCAGCGATTCCCGGCTGTAGCCCAAACCGCCCAGCACCTGCAAGGCATCATTGGCCACGTCGAAGCCCACCTGGTTGCAGTAGGCCTTGGCGATGGCGGTATCCGTGGCTGACGGGAAGCCGGTGTCCGCCCCGCTGGCCGCCCGGTACAGCAGCAATTGGGCGGCATCCAGCTTGATCCGCATATCCGCGAATTTCCATTGCAAGCCCTGGAACTCGCACAACAGGCGGCCGAACTGCTTGCGCTGCATGGCCCAGTTGCGCGCTTCTTCGTAGGCGTAGCGGCCAAGCGCCAGCGAGCGCGCCGTGTTGCCGATGCGCTCGACGTTGAAGCCGGCGATCTGCTTCTTGAAACCGCCCTCGCCCAGGACGACCATGTCGTCGGCCACGAATACGTTGTCGAAGAAAATCTCGACCCATTCCTCGCCGGACATGAAGGCGGAGCGTTTGCCCAGCTTCACGCCGGGGGCCTTGGTATCGATCAGCACCGATCCGATGCCGCCCGTACCCGGGCCAAAGCGCACGTAGGTCAGGATCACGCTGGCGTGCGGGCCGTGGGTCGTGAAGATCTTGGTGCCGTTGATGCGCCAGCCGCCCTCGGCGCGCGTGGCGCTGGTCTTGAGTTCGGTCACCGCCGACCCGGCGTCGGGCTCGGTCATGCCGACGGAAATCAGCCCTTCGCCAGCCAGCAGCGCCGTCAGGTACTTTTGCTTTTGCAATGCGCTTCCGTATTCGGCCAGTACGCGGATAGCGCCGAAGTTACCTGCCTGCACCACGTCCGCGCTGCGCGGACATACGGACGCGACGGTCTCGATGGCGATGACGGCGTCCATCAATGAGCCGCCGACGCCGCCGTCCTGCTCGGCAATAGTGATGCCAAGCAACCCCTGTCCCGCCATCTTGCGGGCGACGTCCCAGGGGTAGTCGTCGGAATGGGCGCGTTCGACGGCGCCGTCGCGCAGTTCGCGATCCGCGAACCGGCGCACGGCGGTCTGGAAATCCTGTTGTTCCGGAGTCAGTTTGAAGTCCATCTAGGGTGTTCCCGATGCAGAGTTGGAAAAATAATTGAGGGGTCAGACCAGGCGCGCCAGCCCGTCGACGGCGACCACGCCATCGGCGCGGACAAACAAAGGGTTGATTTCGGCTTCCTCGACCCGCACGCCCGACAGGCACGCCAGCCGCGAAAACGCCGCGATGGCGCGGGCCAATGCGTCGCAATCGCCTTCGGGCAAGCCGCGGAACCCGCGTATCAGTCGGGTCTGCCGCACTTCCAGAATCATTCGGCGAGCTTCGTCTTCATCCACCGGCGCCAGGCGCAGCGCAAAGTCCGGCGCCAGCTCGGCGGCGATGCCGCCCGCGCCCAGCAACACCGTGGGGCCCACCAACGGGTCGTGGCGATAGCCCAGGATCAGTTCGATCAGCCGGCTTTCCATGGGTTGGACCAGGATGCCGTCGATCCGCGCGTCCGGCGCCTGGCGGCGCACCGCCTCCAGCATCTGGCGCACGGCGTTCGACAGTGCGTCGGCATCCGCGACGCCCACCCGGACGGCCCCGAGTTCGGTCTTGTGCGCCAAGTCAGGCGAGCAGACCTTGGCGACCAACGGGTACGGCACGTCGTGTCGCAGCGCGTCCGGCGCCAGCAGTTGGCCGGCCGCGACCGGCACGCCCAGGCTGCGGAAAAGCGCCCCTGCCTGGTGTTCGCTGAGCATGCCGCGCCGCGGCAGGTCTTGCGGCCAGGCCACGGGGTCGCCCTGGGCAGGCGGTTGGCCGGCGTCGGCGAAGAACACCGAGAGCGCGTCGGCGCAGGCTTCCGGCGTGCGAAAGGCGGCGATGCCGCCCGCCCGCAGCAAGGCCAGCGATTCCGGGGCCTCGGGCGCCAGGAAGACCGCCAGCGGTTTGCCGTCGGGCTTGTCGGCCTCCAGCAAAGGCTTGACCGCCAGGCCAGGATGGAATTGCGCCGACGACCCCACCACGCTCAGGACCGCGTCGCACCAATCGGCCCGCAGCAAGTGTTCAAGCAGCATCTTGTATTGCGCGCTGGTTGCGGCCAGCGTCAGGTCGATGACGGGCGTTTCACGAATGTTCAGGCCGGCTTGCGCGATCATCCGGACGAAATCGGGCGGTGGCGCCACGGCGGCCAGGCCGTACCGCCCCAGGTTGTCGACCACGGTCGCGGCGCCGCCGCCCGTTGTCGTGATCACGGCCACTCGGGTGGCTGCAGGCGGCACGGCGGCCGATGGGCGCGGCGGGCGGGCATGGCGCGAGGCCAGCGGCGCGATCTCGAATAGCGTTTCCAGGTGCTGGACCCGCATGACCCCATGCGCCTTCAAGAAGGCGTCGACCGCCGCGTCGTTGCCCGCCATGGCGCCGGTATGCGACTGCGCCAGCGCGTCGCCCTGCTCGGACCGGCCCAGCTTGTAGGCGATCACCGGTTTGCCCTGGGCCCGCGCGCGCGTCAGCGCCCGGGCCAGCGCCGGCGCATCGCGCAAGGTTTCCAGGAACAGCAGGATGACCTTGCTGTGCGGATCGTCCACCAGCGCGTCAACCACCTCGCCGACCGAGATATCGCTTTCATTGCCAACCGACACCGACTTGGCGAAGCCGAACCCGCGGGCGGCGGCCCGCGACAGCAGCGACCCCATCATCGATCCGCTCTGCGACACCAGGCTGATGTCGCCGGGCAGTAAGGTATCGGCTTCGAAGGCGGCGTTCACAGAAAGGATGCCGCCGGTATGCAGGTCGGCCAGGCCGATGCTGTTCGGCCCCAGCAGGCGCAGGCCCAGTCCGCGCGCTTGCGCCACCAGCGCGGCCTGGCGCGCCTGGCCGTCCGGCCCGGTCTCACCGAACCCGTCTGAATAAACGGTCACGACCTGCGCGCCCGCGTCGGCGCATGCCGGCAGCAGCGCGGCCACCTCACTGCCGGGAATCATCACGAAGACGTGGTCCACCGGCCCGGGCAGGCCGGCCAGTGAGGGATAGGCCTGTTCGCCCAGGATGTCGGCGCGGGCGGCGTTGATGGGATAGACGGCGCCGGTATAGCCGTGCTTGCGCATGAATCGCAAGGGGCGCGCAGTGTTCTTGCGCACGTCGCCCGAGGCCCCCACCAGGGCAATGGCGCGGGGGGACAGCAGCGCGTCGGCAAAGGACGGCGATAAGGAGGAAGAGGACATGGATGCGGCTGAAGTCATAGGTTCCGAAAGGGATGGGGGGTATCAAGGCCGGGGCATGTCGGCCGCCAGGCGCAACGCGCGCACGGGCATCGCGTCCAGGCGCCAGATGGCCTCGCGTAGCGCGCGGACGCGCGTGCGGCCCAGGACGGGGCCGGCCAATTCATCGAATTTGTCGTTGAGATCGGCATCGGACAGGGGCGACTCGGGGTCGCCCTTGCGGTAGGGGGAATGGTGTTCAAACACTTTCCCCTCACGGGTCGTGACCGACAAGCGGGCGGCGCGCATCGTCGGAAAGCCCGCAGTGAACGCCGGGTCGGCACGCAGCTCCAGCCGTTGCATCAGCTGGCGAACGTGCGCATCCCGCAAGCGTTCGGCGCCGAAGGCGTCCAACCGGACCGAACCGTGGACCAGCGCGTGCGCCACCACGTACGGCAGGCTGAACTTGGCTTCGAAGGCGGTGGCGGGCGCGAAGTTGCCCGTGACGTCCAGGGCGGTCTGATAGGCGTCCACGCGCAAGGACACGACGTCGTCCGCGCGCAGCCCCTGCTGGCGCAACGCCAGCGCGGCATCGATGGCGGCGAAGGTATGGCCGCAGCAGCCGTGGTTTTTCTGCGTGATCGACAGGATGTTGTAGCGCTGGCCCAGGCCGTCCACGGCCACGGCCCAGTCCGGATCTTCTGCCAAGGCCGCGCCGAAGCCGACCTGGCCTTCCAGGATGTCGGGCACGCCGGTAATGCCGTGCGCCGCGCCCTGCCCGGCCCGCACCCCCACTTCGGCGGCATGGCCAGCGTGCAGCGCCTTGCTCATCGCGTCGGACCGAAAGGCCTGCTGCAGGCCACTGGCCAACGTGCCGGCGGTGGCCAGCGCATGCAGCATCGTTTGCGCGTCGCCCGGGGCGCACAAGGCGGCGGCCGCCGCTGCGCTGCCGAAGCAGCCCACGGTGCCCGTCGTATGGAAGTAGCGGTAATGGGACGGCTGCACCGCGGCGCCGATGCGCGTCGATATTTCGTAACCCACGACGATGGCGTTCAGCAGCGCCTGGCCGCTGGCGTCGCCCTCTTCGGCCAGGGCCAGCGCGGCGGCGATGGTCGGACATCCCGGGTGGTAGATCGCGTCGCGGAAGATGTCGTCGAACTCCACGGCGTGCGACACGCTGCCGTTGATCCACGCCGCCGTGGCCGCGAAAGCGGTGGTGGCGCATCCGGGCAAGCTGGACGCGCCCGAGCCCAGCTCCGCCCCGTGCGCGCCCAGCAATTGCAGGCAAGGCGCGGTGCGCGTGCCCGGATATAGCGCGGACAACCAGTCCAGGAACGCGCGCTTGGCGTGGTGGACGACCTCGTCCGGCAGCCGCGCCAGCGTGTCTTGCGCGCCATAGGCGGCGATCGTGTCCAGCAGCATCCTTGTGTCTCCCTTGGTTGTTGCGGCGCGGCAAAGGCGTCGCCGATATCTGCCGTCCACTCTAGGCGGCCGGTCCCGGTTCAGGATTGATAAAAAGGAAAACGAGCGTTCTTGATCCGGGGGGGGCGGATTTGGAGATAGTTGCTTTGCCAATTTTTCATACCGCCGCGCCGGGGCCTTCCGTAAGCTGCATGGCAACAGACAGAAAAACAGACGCCATACCAAGGAGGAAGTAATGAGTGAGACAAAGACCCCGCTGGGCTTCATCGGCCTGGGCGTGATGGGGGAACCCATGTGCGCCAATCTGGTCCGCAAATCCGGGCACCCGGTGTATGTGACCGATATCAGCCCGGAGCCGGTCGCCCGGATCGGCGCACTGGGGGGCCACGCCTGCGCGTCGATCGTCGAAGTGGCGCAGAACGCCGAAATCGTGTTCCTGTCTTTGCCCAGCATCGTGCAGGTGGAACAGGTGTGCACCGGACCGGGCGGCCTGGTGCAAGCCGCCGGCCGCGTGCGCATCGTGGTCGACATGAGCACCAGCGACGTCGGCCGCACCCGCCGCCTGGCCGAAGTCCTGCGCGGCCACGGCATTCTGCTGATCGACGCGCCGGTAGCCCGGATGCGCGAAGCCGCCCGATTGGGCACGCTGATGATCACCGTGGGCGCCACCCGCGAGGATTACGAGGCGGTCTTGCCCTACCTGTCGTGCATGGGCACGGACGTGCTGCTTTGCGGCGGCGTCGGCAATGGCCAGGTGGTGAAGATCATGAACAACATGGTGGTGTTCATGACCGTCCACGCATTGGCCGAGGCCATCACGATCGGGCGCAGCGCGGGCGTCGACGGCACCCTGTTGCTGGATGCGCTGAGCAAGGGATCGGCCGACAGTTTCGTGCTGCGCAACCCGGGCCAGAAGGCGCTTGCCGCCGAAACCTTCCCTGAAAAGACCTTTCCGACCGAGTACGCCATCAAGGACATCCTGCTGGCGCTGGAACTGGCCAACCAGGGCGATGTCGACGCCCGTGCCGCCAAGCTGACGCATGACCTGCTTGAGCGCACGCGCGCCGCGGGTTACGTCAAGGAGTACTACCCGGTGATGGTCAAGCTGATCGAACGCGGCTACGCCTGATTCCCCCGTACTGCTGCGGCGCCCGCCGCGCCACGGCCTTCCCCTTTCGAGACAATCATGACATCCATGCTTCGCAGGTGGGCGCTGCCCGTGCTCGCCACCGCGCTCGGCTTCAATGCCGCGGCCGCGGACTACCCCGTCAAACCGATCACGCTGGTGATCGGATTCACCGCCGGCGGCCCGACGGACGCCGTCGGACGCTATCTGGCCCGCGGCCTGGAGGCCGAACTCGGCCAGACCATCGTGGTGGAAAACCGTCCGGGCGCCAACGGCGTCGTGGCATTGCAGGCGGTCAAGCGCGCCGCCGCCGACGGCTACACGCTGATGCTCGGCAGCAGCGGCACGCTGTCCATCGAACCCGTCTATAAGCAGAAGGTCGACTACCAGGTGCTGAAGGACTTCCAGCCCGTCGCCCTGGTCGCCAGCTACCCGTACCTGCTGGTCGTGCCTGCGGATTCCCCCTTCAAGACAGTGCAGGAACTGATCGCCGGCGCGCGCCAGAAGCCCGGCGCGCTGACCTTCGCGTCCGCCGGCAGCGGCGCCGTGAATCACCTGGCCGGCGAATGGTTCAAGAGCGCATCCAACGTCGACATTACCCATATTCCCTACAAGGGCGACTCGGCGGCGATCGCCGATCTGGTGGCCGGGCGGGTGGACATGGCGTTCTTGAGCGCGATCGCCGCGATGCCTCAAGTGCAGGCGGGCAAGATGCGCGCGCTTGGCATCGCCGCGGCCCAGCCGTCGTCCGTGGCGCCAGGCGTGCCCACCGTGGCGGAATCGGCCGGCATTGCGGGATTCACCGCCGAACCGTGGAACGGGGTGCTGGCGCCGGCCGGCGTGCCACCCGCCGTGACGCAGCGGTTGAACGCCGCGATCAACAAGGTGATGGGCACCGAGGCCTCGCGCGACGCGCTGCTCAAGCTGGGCCAATACCCCATGACCGGCACGCCCGAAGACTTCGCGCGGCACATTGGCGCGCAAACCGACCGCTGGGCGCAAGTCATGCAGACCAGCCACATCGCAAAGGCGGACTGAATGCACTATCCCGAACTGAACCTGCTGATCGGCGGCCGGGCGGTGCCCGCCGGCAACCGCCCGGGCCTGGAAGTGGTCGACCCGGCCACGCTGGCCGTACTGGGGCGCGTGCCGGTGGCGACGGCCGAAGACATCGACGAAGCGCTGGACGCGGCGCGGCGCAGCTTTGCCGCATGGCGCGATACGCCTGCGCTGGAGCGGGCGGTCATCCTGCGCCGCGCCGCCGCCCTCATGCGGGAACGCACTCCCCTCCTGGCGTGGCTGATCACCCGCGAACTTGGCAAACCGCTGGCCGAATCCGAAAAGGAAGTGGCGACCGCGGCCGAGATGTTCGAATGGGCCGCCGAAGAGGCCCGCCGCACGTATGGCCGCCTGATCCCCGGGCGCGTCGGCGGCATCCGGCAAATGGCCATCCCGGAGCCCGTCGGCCCGGTCGCTGCGTTCTCGGGCTGGAACGCGCCTGCGATCACGCCGTCGCGCAAGATCGCAGGCGCGTTGGCCGCCGGCTGCTCGATCGTGATCAAGCCGTCCGAGGAGACGCCTGCAATCGCGCTGGAAATCGGCCGCGCGCTGGCGGATGCCGGCCTGCCCGCCGGGGTGCTGAGCATGCTGTTTGGCGACCCGGGCGAGATCTCCCGGCGGTTGATCTCCTCGCCCGTGATCCGCATGGTGACCTTCACCGGATCCACATCCATCGGCCGCGATCTGGCGGTAATGGCCGCCAGCGGTCTGAAGCGCGCCACGCTGGAGCTGGGGGGGCATGCCCCGGTGCTGGTCTTCGGCGACGCCGATCCGGAAGCCGCCGCCGATGCACTGCTGGCCGCCAAGCTGCGCAATAGCGGCCAGATCTGCACGTCGCCCACCCGCATGTACGTGCAGCAAGGCGTCTATGAGCGCTTTGTGCAACGCCTGGCCGACCGGGCCCGCAGCTGGCGCGTGGGCAACGGCCTGGATGCCGGCGTGCAAATGGGGCCGATGGCGAACCCCCGCCGGTTGGCGGCCATGGAATCCATGGTGGCCGATGCCGTCACGCACGGCGCGCAGTTGGCCGCAGGCGGCACCCGGCTGGACCTGCCGGGCTGGTTCTGGGCGCCGACCGTGCTGCGCGATGTCGGCCCCGATTGCCTGGCCGCCAACACGGAGCCCTTCGGGCCACTGGCGCTTGTGCGACCTTTCCACGATATGGACGAAGCGCTGGCGCTGGCCAACCGCCTGCCGTTCGGTTTGGCGTCGTATGTGTTTACGCGCGACGCGGCGACCGCGCGGCTGGCGTCGGAGCGCATCGAAAGCGGCGTCGTGTGTAGCAACCATTGCCAGGCATCCCTGCCGGAGACGCCCTTTGGCGGATTCAAGGACAGCGGGCTGGGCAAGGAAGGCGGCGTCGAAGGCCTGCAGGAATTCATGCAGGTCAAGTACGTCAGCCAGATGTAGCCGCAGCATCCAAAGGAGAAGACCATGAACAAGAAAATCACCGCCCTGCTCGCTTTGGCCGCAGGCACCGGCTTGGCACCCATCCACGGCCAGGCGCAGGCGCCCGAGGGCATTTCCGACGGCGTCGTGCGCATCGGCGTGCTGACCGACATGTCCGGCGCCTATTCGGGCAATGTCGGCCCCGGTTCGGTGCTGGCCACCAAGCTTGCCATCGAAGATTTCGGGGGCAAGGTGCTGGGCAAGCCCGTCGAAATGCTGTCGGCCGACCATCTGAACAAGACCGACGTTGCCGCCGGCCGGGCCCGGGAATGGATCGACCGCGAAAAGGTCGACGTGGTGACGGAACTGGGCAACAGCGCGGTCGCGCTGGCCGTCATGAACATCGCCCGTGAAAAAGGCCGCATGACGATGGTGACCGGCGCCGGCGCCACCCGCATCACCGGCGAAGACTGCTCGCCCAACAACGTCCAGTGGGTCTATGACACCTATGCGCTGGCCAAGGTGGGCACCCTGCCGCTGGTTGAGGCCGGAGCGAAGAAGTGGTATTTCGTCACGGCCGACTACGCCTTCGGCCACTCGCTGGAAAGCGATGGCATGCGCTTCGTGAAGGAAGGCGGCGGCACGGTCGCGGGCGCCGTACGCTATCCCTTCCCGGGCACGGATTTCGCCTCCTTCCTACTGTCGGCGCAAGCCAGCAAGGCCGATGCGGTAGGGTTCGCCAGCGCGGGCGCGGACCTGCAGAACGAGATCAAGCAGGCGCGGGAATTCGGGCTGGCCGACCGCCAGAAGCTCGTCGCCATGTTGATGAGCATCACGGACGTGCATGGCGTAGGCCTGGAAGCCGCCCAGGGCATGACGTTCGCCGAGACCTTTTACTGGGACATGGACGACGAAACGCGCGCGTTCGCCCAGCGCTTCTTCAAGGCGTCCAACAAGATGCCCACCGCGCTGCAGGCCGGACAGTATTCCGCCGTGCTGAACTACCTGCGCGCCGTGGAAAAGTCCGGCACGGACAACGTGGACGCCGTGATGCGAACGCTGCGCGGCATGCCGATCCATGACGCCTTTGCCCGCAACGCCCGCCTGCGCGAAGACGGAAAGCTGATCCACGACACCTACGTCGTCGAGGTGAAAGCGCCCAAGGAATCCAAGGCCGCGTGGGACTACTACAAGATCGTCAAGACGGTGCCAGGCGATCAGGCGTTCATGCCCTTGGCCGAAAGCCAATGCAAGCTCGCCAAGAAATGACCGCACCGCCGGCCGCCGGCGCCACCCCGCCGGTCTACGAGGCCTACGCCATCCGCTATGCCAGCGTGACCCGGCGGGCCGTCGACAACTTCCTGTCGCGCACCGATGTACACGACGGCCCCATGCCGATGGATTTCTACTGCTGGCTGCTACGAGGACCGGCGGGCAATGTGCTGGTCGATACCGGTTTTAGCGCCTGTTCGGCGCGCGCGCGGGACCGGGCGTTCACGCTGCATCCCGAAGCGGCGCTGGCCCGGTTGGGCCTGGCGCCGGCCGACATCGATCACCTGATCCTGACGCACCTGCACTATGACCACGCCGGCAACGTCGAAGCCTATCCCCGCGCGCAGGTCCATTTGCAGGACACCGAAATGCACTACGCCACGGGTCGGTACATGTGTTTTGCGGCCATGCGGCATTTCTTTTCGGTCGACGACGTGCAGGCAGTGGTCCGTCAGGTATACGCGGGGCGCGTCCACTTTCACGACGGCAATGCCGTGCTGGCGCCCGGACTGGAACTGCATCACGTAGGCGGCCACACGCAGGGCTTGCAGGTGGTGCGGGTGCATACCGCGCGCGGCTGGATCGTGCTGGCCTCGGATGCCCTGCACTATTCACGCAACCTCACCGACGACAACCCGTTTCCCGCTATCTTTCACCTGGGTGACATGCTGGAAGGCTATCGGCGAATTCGTACGCTGGTGGAATCCGACGCGCATATCGTGCCGGGCCACGACCCGGCCGTCGCCCGGCAGTATCCGCGCGCCGATGCCGAAGCAGGCATCTACCGGCTGGATACGCCCCCTTTGTGACAAGGAAAACCCGATGCAAGAAGACGACTTCATCCTGAACCGGCTGGCCGACGCCGTGAACCGTCAAGAGCGCCTGGTGTGGCGCGGCCGCCATCTGAACACGGTATTCCTGCTGGAGCGCGGCGCCGACGCCTACCTGATCACCGTTGCGGCGGGCCGCATCCAGACGGTGCGGCGGGGGCCCTTTGTGATGCCGCGCTGGCAGTTCGCGCTGCGGGCCTCGGCCGAGGACTGGGCGCAATTCTGGCGCCCGCTGCCCCCGCCGGGCTATCACGACCTGATGGCGCTGGTGAAATTCCGGCGCCTGCGCGCGGAAGGCGACCTGTATCCCCTGATGTCCAATCTGCTGTATTTCAAGGACGTGCTGGCCTGCCCGCGCGCCGAAGGAGCGCCCTCGTGAATCCGCAACCCGCGAATCCGCACCCTGCCGTCTTCGAACCCATCATCGGACGCTACCTACATTTGACGCTGGGCGGCCGCGCGCACCGTGTCTATGTCGAGGAAGCCGGCAGCGGCATTCCGCTGCTGTGCCTGCATACCGCCGGGGCCGATACCCGCCAGTACCGCGCGGTGATGAACGACCCGCGGATACTCGAATCCTTTCGGGTCATCGCATTCGACCTGCCTTGGCACGGAAAATCGTCGCCCCCCGAAGGCTGGCAGCAGGAAACCTATCGGCTGACGTCCGAGGACTACGCGCAAGCCATCATCGCCGTGGCCGATGCGATGGCGCTGGACAGGCCGCTGGTGATGGGATGCTCGATCGGCGGCCGCATCGTGCTGCATCTGGCGCTGGAGCACGCGCACCGCTTCGGCGGCGCGATCGGGCTGCAATCGGGCGCCCATGTGGATCCCTATTACGACCTGGAATGGTTGAACCGGCCCGACGTGCATGGCGGCGAAGTCTGCGCCGGCATCGTATCGGGCCTGGTCGGCCCAGGCAGCCCCGACAATCACCGCTGGGAAACGTTGTGGCATTACATGCAGAGCGGCCCGGGCGTGTTCAAGGGCGACCTGCATTTCTACACGGCCGACGGCGATATCCGCGATCGCGTGGCCCGGATCGATACGCGCCGTTGCCCGCTGTGGCTGTTGACCGGTGAATACGACTATTCCTGCACGCCGCAAGACACCGAGTTCCTGGCCGGACGCATCGCGGGATCTCATTGGCAGATCATGGAAGGCATGGGCCACTTTCCCATGAGCGAAGACCCCGACCGGTTCCTGGCCTATCTGCGTCCGGTGCTGGCGCAGGCGGCCGAGGCGCGCCAGGACGAATAGCGCCGCCACGTCCGAGCCGGCGCGGCTACCGTGCCGGCTCGGACGCCGTCAGCGCCTTCAGCAATTCATCCACGGGGCGCGCCAGTTGCGCCATGTCGCGCACGCAGACATAGAACTGCCGTTCGGCCCAGTCATCGCGCAACCGCAGCAGCACAAGCCCCATCGACGCCAGGTAATGGCGCGCGATGCCTTCCGGCACCACGCCGATGCCCAGGCCTTCGCGGATCATCCAGCACCGGGTCTCGAAATTGGACACCTGCAACTTGACGTTGGGCGGCCGCGACAGCGTCTGCCCCGCGTACGCCAGAAACTGGTCGAGCGAATGCCGGGGAAAGTAGCCCAGCAAGTCATAGTCCAGCGCCTCTTCCAGGAACAGTGCCGTCCGGTCCGCCAGGGGGTGCCCGACGGGCACCACCAGCCCGACGCGATCGCGCCGGAACGGAAACGAGGCCACGCCGGGCACGGGGTGATCGGCATGGTAGATGCCGATATCGACCGAGGACTCGGCCACCAGGCGCGGAATGTCGTAGCTGTGGCCTTCCAGCAAATCTACGCTGACATCACTGCGGCCCGCCAGGAACCGCCCCATCACGCCAGGCAGGAATTGCAGGATGGTCGACGGGTTGGAAGCCAGCCGGATCTTCGCCTGCCCGTTAAGCGAGTAGCCGTTGATCGCCTGTTCCGTCAGTTGGACGCTGCGCAGGATGGCTTTGGCGCGTTGATAAAGCAACGCACCCGCCGACGTCGGTTCGACACCGCGGCCATGGCGGTGCAGCAGCGTACGGCCCAGGTGGCGCTCCAGCTCGGCCACCCGCTTGCTGGCGGCCGAGGTCACCAGGTTTTCCCGTTCGGCCGCTTTCGACAGGCTCTTTTCTTCGACGGCCGCGACGAAGATTTCCAGGGCAGGAATATCCAGCTTTTTCATACCGGCAATATACCGTGCCGCCACGCCGTCAACGTCGCTTCGACCTGTGTGATTTCGGCTCGGGTCATGCCCGCCCGTTCATAAAAGCCGGCGCGTTCGGCCACCACTTCCCGGACCCGGTCGAGTATCGATTGCGCCGCCGCCTCTGACCGCAAGCCGAAGCGCCGGTATTCCGTCAGGCAATTCTCGAACGTGCTGTCGCGCCCGGCCGCGCCGATGTGCAGGTAGTGCTTGGCAGACCCCTCCTGCGTCACCACGTCGAACAGCGGCGACAATCGGTACATGCCCCCGCCCTCGTCCTTCACGAACCCCACGTTCTTCAGATGGTCATCCGTGTTGTGCACCGCCACGTTCAGGATCATGCGGGCGTACAGTTCCTTCAAGTCGTGAACCGGATCCGACGAGACGCGCCGCAGCACGTCCGCCAAGCGCGCGTACGAATACGTGGCCTTGCCGCGCGCGCCGTCCAGTTCGCGCTTGCCGATCTGCGCCGATGGGCTGATCAACGACGCGCCGCTGAGGAAATGGCGGCGCGCCACGACAGGTTCTCCGCCACGCTCGGCCGGCAATCGTTCGCGATCGAAGCGGCGAGTCAACAACACGGCACCCAGATGGGTTTGCCTCAGGTGGATCTCGGGCACGGTCAGGCCGATCTCCCGGGCCATTTCCAGGTTGGCGAATTCGACGCGTTGCCGGTCGTAAGAATCGCCATGGCGCGGAAACTTGGCGATCCACATCTCGCCCTGCTCGTCACGCACGATCGTCTTGGGCCGTGCGCCGCCGATATCCCACGAGCTGCCCAGAATATCCCGGTACAGGCCCTTGGGCTTGACGCCCTGGTCGATGTCGGTCAACAAATCCGCCAACGATTCCAGCTGGCTGATTTCGGGCAGGCGGTAGGTCTTGCGCATGTTGGGCGTCAATGGGCGGGCACTGAAGAACAGCGCGCCCACACCCATGCCCCGCCCCCGCAACAGCACTTCGTCTTCCGGGACGCGGGCGCCGGCCTTGTCCACGCGCATGACATTGCGGCCCCAGGCGTCAGGCGCGGCATCGAAGATCGCGCCCAGCGTTTCGTAGCGGCTTTCGGTGCGGAAGGTGGTCTTGGCGTCGATCAGTGGCAGGTTCAGCGGGTCCAGCGCAAAGGCGCGCGGGTCGTTCACATAAGACTGCACATAGGTGAATTCGGCAAAAAAATGATTGTCGTCCGAATCGTCCAGCGTCAGCACGCCGGCCAGGACCGCTTCGCCGCGGATGTCCACATAGACGAACAGCTGGCTTTCGACGGACTTGTGCTTCCTGGCGCGCGCCATGACCGATCCGCCTTACAGCTTGGTGGGATCGATGCGATGGGGCTGCGGCGCCCCGCCGCCCCGGCTGGGCCGTCGCAAGGCATCCAGCCGCTTGCCCACGCCGTCCTGGTCCGGGTCCGCCAGCGTGAACAACTGGTCGCCAAACCCGTATTGAATCAAGGCTTCCATCGCCAGCGCCAGCGACACGCCCCCGTCGCCGCGTTCCAGCCGTGCAATGGTGGCGCGCGAAACGCCCAGGCGGCCGGCCAGCGCGCTTTCCGATTCGGCGCGGCGCAGACGGGCCGTGCGCAGGTTCGCGCCAAGCCGTGCCAGCGCGTCCGCGGCATCGAAACTGGGTTCGATCTTCTTTTTCATGCCTTGATAATAGGGCTTGAAAGGCGGTTTTGCACGATTAATGAGGCAAAACTTGTATCAACAATGAACTATTAATGAAGCATAATCGATAATATAGATCGATTAATGACTCAAATGGCTGAACCGATATTCGGTGGAAATCGATCGACGATTGAATGGACTGCCTAGACCACGACCGCCTGATCCAGCCTCAGCGCGCCGCGGCCGGTGTCCAGCGTGACCCGCGCGCCCAGCGGCAGGGTCAGGTTCGGGTCGCCATGGCCGCTGGGCCATCCGCCCAGCACCGGAATCCCGCGCGACCGGAACTGGTCCAGGATCAACGGGTACAGCAGGCCTTGGGCCTGTGCATCGTCCATCTGCACGCCCAGGCGGGTGAAGTTGCCTACCAGCAAGCCCTTGACCCCGTCGAATTTGCCGGCGGCCGCCAACTGCCCCAGCAACCGGTCGACGCGCGGCACGGCTTCGTTGACGTCTTCAATGAACAAGATGGCGTCGCGCGTGTCGATGTCGTTGCGCGTGCCGGTCAGCGCCGCGATCAGCGCCAGGTTGCCGCCGATGAGCCGTCCGCTGGCCACGCCCGGCACCAGTTCGGTGGGCAGTGCATCCGGCGGCGGCGCGATCCAGGATCCGCTGCCCATCTGGCCGGTGATCATCGCCAGCAGATTGGATTCCGTGGGCTCGCGTTTGCCGGCCAGCAAGTCCTGCCCCAGCATCGGGCCGTGGAACGTGACGAAACCCGCGTGACGCTGCATGGCTAGATGCAAGGCGGTGATGTCGCTATAGCCGATAAACGGTTTGGGGTGCCTGCGCAGCAGCGCGTAATCCAGCTGGTCCAGCAGGCGCCACGATCCGAAGCCGCCTTGCAGGCACCACACCGCCCCGACGTCCGGCGCGGCGAACGCCGCATGCAAGTCCGCCAGCCGGTCGGCATCGCTGCCTGCCAGGTAGTCATACGGGGAATCCAGGCGCGTCCGGCTGGCCGGCATGACCTGGGCAGCAAAGCCCCGGGCCTCCAGCCATTCGGCCGCATCGTCCGCGGCACCGGGCGCGGCGGAGGCCGGCGCCACGATGGCGACCCGTGCGCCGGGACGCAA